>NZ_CP023701.1:0-681500 GCF_008704535.1 Streptomyces subrutilus | reverse complement strand
TGGCCTCGGTCGGTGCGAGCCGGCCCGCGCCGTCCGCGACGAAGTCCACGTCGAACCAGCCCCGGTAGCCCGACTCCGCCAGCGCACGGCCCACCGCCCGGCCGAAGGCGCACAGCGGCCCGCGCGCCCACTCCGGCACGACCCCCGGGCCGACCGTGGCCCCCCGGTAGCCGCCGTCCGCGACGTCCATCACCGCGCCGCCCACCTCGTGCGCCCGGCCCGCGTCGTCCACGAAGCCGTCGTAGGTCAGGTCCCGCGGAGCCGCCCCGGGCGCCGGGCCGCGGACGTACTCCTCCAGCAGCACCGGCCCGCGCGGCAGCCGGCGGAGGACCGCGCGGGCGCCGCCCGCCGCCCGCACGTCCTCCGGCGTGACCACGGTCGTACCCGAACCCCCGACGCCGTGCTCCGATTTCAGAACGGTGCTCTCGCCCGCCCGGGCCCGGCCCGCGAGCAGCCGGACCGCGGCCCGCCGGGTGCCCGCCCGCCACTGCGCCGGGAGCAGCACCGACGGGTGGCCGCCGTCCGCCAGGATCCGGGCGAACAGGCCGTGCGCGGCGGACTTCGACTCGTACCGCAGCTCCTCCGGCCGCCACGGCCGGCCCGCCAGCCGCCCGAACGCCCGCGTCCGCCCCCACGGTACGAGCGGCAGCCCGGCCCCGGTCAGCCGTTCGGCGAGCGCCGGGCGGGCCCGTACGGCATCCGACAGGCCGCCGGGGCCGGTCTCCGGGGCGAGCCCGTCGTACACCTCCACCCCGGTCCAGCCCAGCTGGCGGCAGACGAGCCCGGCCCAGCCCGCGGGCACCGCCCGCGGCAGGACCAGGGCGGCCGGGGTGGGGCTGTAGAACGCGGCCAGACAGGCGTAGTGGTGCGCGGCCGACTGGTCGCGGTCCAGGGAGGGCTCGGCGAACTGCCCGTTGAACTCGGCGACGTTGCCGACGTGGACGGCCCGCCCGCCGCCCGTCCAGGCACGCGCCCAGCCGGCCAGCGGCAGGGGCGCCACCTCGAACCGCACCAGGGGGGCCGGGCCGTCACCGTGGTCACCTTCCTCGCCGCCCGCACCGTCCGGTGCGGGCACGGGAAGGGGAGCGGGCGCGGGCCGGGGGACCGGGACCGCGCCCATCGCGCGGTAGAACCCCGCCGCGTGCGGATCGGCGTCGATCACCAGCCGCCGCACCCCCAGACCGGCGGCCCGGCGCAGCACGTCCCGGTAGAGGAGCCGCCCCACCCCCCGGCCGATGGCGGCCGGTTCCACGAACAGCAGGCCCAGCGCCGCCCGGTGCCCGTCGCCCTCCAGCGAGGCCAGTCCGAGGGCCGCCCCCTCCTCGTCCTCGGCCACGACCACCCGACGGACCGTCATGTCGACAGCCCGCAGGCGCAGTTCCTCCGCGCACGCGGCCAGGAAGGCCGCGTCGTACCCCCAGTGGGCCTTGGACCGCAGCACCAGTGCGGTCAGGGACCGCGCCTCGTCGCCCCGCGCGGCCCTGAGCTTTGCCATGTCCAGACCTCCCCGTGGCCGGGAGCAGGGGTGTGCGATAGATTCGCCCAGCCTCCCACGGCACATCCTTCCCCACCACCCGGAGACAAGGCTTCCCCATGAGCGACATCATCAACGGACTCGGCCGCACCAGCGCCTTCGGCGCCCTCGGCCTGGTGCTGCTCATCCTCGGCATCGTCCTCGTCGACGTCCTGACGCCCGGGAAGCTCCCGAAGCAGATCTGGGAAGAGCGCAACCGCAACGCCGCGCTGCTCCTCAGCTCCGCGCTGCTGGGGATCGGCGGCATCGTCTTCACCTCGATCTGGACCACCTACGACGACTTCGGCAAGGGTCTGCTGTCCACCGCGGCGTTCGGCCTGCTCGGCCTGGTCCTGATGGCCGTGGCGTTCCTCGTGCTCGACCTGGTGACCCCCGGCAGGCTGGGCGCGATCGTCGTCGACCCGGAGCCCCACCCCGCCGTCTGGGTCACCGCCTGCTGCAACCTCGCGGTCGCCGCCATCGTCGCGGCCTCCATCGCCTGACGGCGGATCACCGGTGTGCGACGAGAGCACCGCTCCTTCCGGGGAGCGGTGCTCTCGTCGCACACCGGTGATCCGCGCGGCCGGGACGCCTACGCCAGCCCCAGCGCGAACACCGCGAACCCCGCCGCCAGTACACCGGTCACCGCCCTGCGCAGCGCCGAGGCCTTCCGGCCGTCCGGCGCCGGGTCCTCGAAGCGGCGCGCGTACCGGGCGATGCCGACCAGCAGCGCGGCGAACACCGGCATCCACGCCAGCCGCGCCACGATCCAGCCCAGGCTGTCCGGCGCCGTCGTCAGCCCCGCCACCGGCCCCGCGAACGAACCGGGCACGGCCGCGGCCAGCATCGCCGTCTGGTGCCAGCACAGGATCGTCATCGCGCACAGGTTGACCACGACCACCGGAGCCCACAGCGCCGGCCGCGCCAGCGCCTTCGCCAGCCGGTCCCGGAGCAGGACCGCCGCCCCCGACTGGGCCGCCGCCAGGGCCAGGACCAGCAGCGACGGCGGGTGCGAGTTGGTCCGCGCGGCGCCCGGCACGCCCACCATCGACGCCGGATAGCCGAAGACCAGCAGCAGCGCCGCGAACAGCACCGTCCCGCCCCCCAGCAGCAGCAGGCCACCGCGCCGCCCGATCCGCCCCTCGCCCCACGAGACGCCGAGCTGGTATGCGAACAGCCAGCCCGGCAGGACGTTCAGCAGGGCGAGCCAGGAGGGCACGGACTCGGCGAGCGGCCCGTACCGCAGCACGTCCACCACCGCGACCGAGACGAGCAGCGGCAGCGCGGCCCACCCGCCGAGCCGGCCGGCGGCCCGTACGCAGTACGGGGTGAGCGCGGTGACCACCACGTACACGCCCACGAACCACAGGGGCTGGACCACCAGCGTCGCCCCGGTCCGCAGCGTCGTCTCCGGCACCCCCGCCGCGTACAGCAGCGGTGCGGCCACCGCCCATACGGCGGTGACCCCCAGGACCGGACGCCCCAGGCGGACGATCCTTCCCCGCAGCCACGCCCCCGCCGACCCGGCGCGCCGCCGGTAGGACAGCGCGGAGGCGTATCCGCCGACCAGGAAGAAGATGCCGAGCATCTGGAGCACCCAGCTCGCCGGGGCGAGCCCGCCGAAGGCGGACAGCGGGCTGGCGTTGTGCAGGCCTCCGTCGGCGTCGAGGGTGAAGCCGCCGAGCAGCCAGTGCCCCGTCGGCACCGCCAGCAGGGCCAGGGCGCGCAGCCCGTCGACCGCCCGGTCGCGGTGGGCGGGGGTCCGGGCATCGATGCGGTCCGCCGTCCCGCGCAGCAGGGTGAGCGCGCTCATCGGGCCTCTCCGTTCGCGAGGGCGGAGAAGGCCGCCAGGGACTGGGTGCCCGGGGCGAAGTAGCCGGTGTGGCCCCGGACGTCGGCGGCCGGCAGCCGCCGGGCCCCGAAGGCGGCGGAGGTCGGATCGGCGCCGTGGCCGAGTCCGGCGAACTCGACGTTCGGTACGTCGGCGATCCAGTCGGACGGGCTCCGCCCCGCCCAGACGCGGGCGCCGGTGCCCAGGGCGGCGGCGGTGTCGGCGCGCATGCCCGGAGAGCCGAAGACCACGATGTCGGTGGCGTCCGTGTGCCGGGCCGCGAGCCCGCAGACCACCGAGCCGTAGCTGTGGCAGAAGAGCACCGGGTCGGGCGCCCCGACCGCGTCGAGCCCCGCGGTGAAGCGGGCGAGGCGGGACGCGCCGGCGACGGCCAGTCGGCCCTCGGCCGCGTCCAGGCCCACCCCGACGGGGGTGGTGTAGCCGGTCCAGGCGATGACGGCGGTGCGCTCGCCGGCCGCCGCGCGCAGGGCCCTGGCCATGCCGGCCGGTCCGGAGTGCGCGGCGCGCGGTGCGTCGTGGCCGGTGGCGTCGTTGTCCGAGCCCGGCACGATCACCGAGACGTGCGCGGCGCGCTCCAGGTCCCCGAAGGCCTCGGCGACCTGGCCCCGGCCCCGCGGGTCGAAGGCGAGGATCTGCCGGCCCGGTGCCCCGAGGGACGCGTACCGCGCCTCTCCGGTGGCGAGGACCGCGAGCCGGTTGGCCTGGTACCGCAGGGCCGGCGGCGCCCCGTCCAGATTGCCCACCACCAGCGGGTGGGAGCGTACGAGCTGCTGCCGGGCGCCGGTGTCCAGGCCGGCGAAGAAGCGGGCCACCTCCGCGGGCGGTGCGGTCGCCGGGTCGGGCAGCGGCCGTCCGAGGGCCGCCGTGTCGGCCCGCCACGCCGCGGCGCCGGGCGGCGGACCGGTGACGGCCCGCTCACTGTCGCCGGACGCCCAGCCGGCGGTCCCCCCGACGACGGTCATCGCCAGTGCGGCGGTGACCAGCGTCCTCCTGAAGCGGCGCATGCACCTTCTCCTCTCCTCGTGACGAGGAGGAAGGTAGGAAGGAGATGCCGAACGGCGCGTCGGACCGTGGAGCCAAGGAGGAGGTCATACCCCGGTAGGGGGTGGAGGAGACGGGCGCGCGCGGGCCCCTGCGGGCCCGGCGCGCCGGGTCGTCAGAGCCTTCCGACGAGGGGCTGGGCCGCGGCCTTGGCGCGGGCGGCCGTACTGGTGGCGGCGGCCGCGACCGGGCCGCTCACGGCGCGCAGCGGGTGGGCGTGGTCGAGCGCGTGCCGGGAACGGTAGGCCAGCGACGGCTTGCCGTGGGTGTCCGCGGCGGCGATGAGGAGGCCGCCGACGAGGGCGAGGTCCTTGAGGAAGGCGGCCCGGTGCCGGGCCCGCTCCTGCGGGTCCTCCATCGTCCAGAAGGCGTGGCCGGCGACGGTGGACGGCACCAGCGTGGCGGCCAGCGTGAGCGCGGCCAGGCGCGGGGCGCGGCCGGTGGCGAGCAGCAGGCCCGCACCGGCCTGCACGGCGCCGGTCGCGCGCACCAGCGTCACGGGGTCCCCGGCCAGCGCCGGGATGCGCTCGGCGATCGGCCCGACGACGGGCCGGGCGCGTTCGGCGACCGCCTCGGGACGGCGCAGGGTGCGCAGGCCGCCGGTGACGAAGGGGGAGGCCAGGAGGGGGCGGGCGAGTTTTCGGAGGATAGCCATGCCCTACCCCTGCCCGGCCTCGCGCCGGACATCCGTCCCGGTCGCGGGCGCTGCGGGGGACGCGGACGGCCGCCGCCGCGCCGCCGGGTCAGCGCAGCGGCTTGTCCAGGACGGCCTTGCGGTGGCTGAAGGTCTCCAGGGAGTAGCGGCCGTGGTAGTTGCCCATGCCGCTCTCGCCGACCCCGCCGAAGGGCAGGTCGGACACGGTCAGGTGGGCCACGGGCAGACCGAAGGCCACGGCGCCCGAGGAGGTCTCCTGGACCAGGCGTTCGCGGGTCGTGTCGGAGTCGGTGAAGGCGTACAGGGCGAGGGGCTTCTCGCGGTCCCGGATGAACGCGACGGCCTCGTCCAGACCGGCCACCTCGACCAGGGGGAGCACGGGGCCGAATATCTCCTCCGCCATGACGGGGGAGTCGGGGGAGACCTCCGCCAGGACGGTCGGGGCGATGTAGCGCGAGGCCCGGTCGTGGTCGCCGCCGGTGACGGTACGGCCCGAGTCGAGCAGGCCGGTGAGCCGGTCGAAGTGGCGTTCGTTGACGATCCGGCCGTACGCGGGCGAAGCGGCCGGGTCGTCGCCGTAGAGGTCGCGCAGGACGGAGCCGAGGGCCTTCTCCAGCTCGCGGGCGGTCTCCGGGTCGGTCAGCACGTAGTCGGGGGCGACGCAGGTCTGGCCGGCGTTCATGAACTTGGTGGCGGCCAGCCGTGCGGCCACCACGCCGAGGTCCGTGCCGCGGTCGACGAAGGCCGGGGACTTGCCGCCCAGCTCCAGGGTCACCGGCGTCAGGTGCTCGGCGGCGGCCCGCATCACGATCCGGCCGACCTGGCCGTTGCCGGTGTAGAAGATGTGGTCGAAGCGCTGCGCGAGCAGCTCGGTGGTCTCCGGTACGGCGCCCTCCACCACGGCGACCGCGTCCTCGTCCAGGTAGCTCGGCAGGAGGGCGGCCAGCGCGCGCGAGGTCGCGGGCGCCAGCTCGCTGGGCTTGGCCACGACGCAGTTGCCGGCCGCGAGCGCGCCGACGACCGGGGCGAGCAGCAGCTGGACCGGGTAGTTCCAGGGCGCGATCACCAGGACGACGCCGAGGGGGTCCTGCACGGTGTGCGCCGTCGCCGGGCTCAGCCGGTCCGGCACGGGGACCGGCCGGGGGCGCAGCCACTCGGCCAGGTGCTCCTGCGTGTGCTGGATCTCCCGCAGGGTGAAGTCGATCTCCGTCCGGTACGCCTCGTCGCGGCCCTTGCCGAGGTCGGCCTGGAGCGCGGCGGCGAGCTCGTCGCCCCGCTCGGTCAGCAGCGTCCGCAGGGCGTCGAGCTGGGCCGTCCGCCAGCTGAGGGACTTGGTACGGCCGGTGGCGAAGGTGTCGCGCAGCCGCGCGACGACGTCTGCGGGCGTGTGCGAACGGTGGTCCGACATGCGGTGCTCCAAGCGGTGGGGGCGGCCCGGCCGCGGGGCCGGTGCCGGGAGTGCGGAGGGCCGGGGCGGGACCCGGGCCGATCGATGTATATAGCAATCAATCTGGCCCGGGTATTCCGCCGCAAACCTCCCCTTCCCCCGATCCCGGCCGCGACACGGCCGCGCCCCGCCGTGCCGAAGCCGGTCCGTCGCGCGCCTCGGCCGTCAGCCGCCGTCCCCCGGCCGCACCAGCCCCGCCTCGTACGCGAAGATCACCGCCTGGGCCCGGTCGCGCAGGTCCAGCTTGCCCAGCACCCGCCCGATGTGGGTCTTGACCGTCTGCTCCGCCAGCACCAGGTGGCCGGCGATCTCCTGGTTCGACAGTCCGCGCGCGATGAGCTCCAGCACCTCGGTCTCGCGCGGGGTCAGACCGTTGAGCCGCAGCGCCGGGTCCTTGCGCGGAGCCGGCCGCCGCTGCACGAAGTCGGCGATCAGCCGCCGCGTCACCGACGGCGCCAGCAGGGCCTCGCCCGACGCCACGACCCGGACCGCCGCGATCAGGTCGGCGGGCGGCGCGTCCTTCAAGAGGAACCCCGAGGCCCCGGCGCGGAGCGCCTCGTACACGTAGTCGTCGATGTCGAAGGTGGTCAGCATGAGCACCCTCGGGCGGTGCACCACCCCCGGCGGCGGATCGAGGAGCTCGCGGGCCGCCGTCAACCCGTCCATCTCCGGCATCCGCACGTCCATCAGCACCACGTCGGGGTGCGCGGTGCGGGAGATCCGCACCCCTTCCCGCCCGTCGGGGGCCTCGCCCACCACGTCGATGTCGGCCTGCGCCGACAGCAGCGCGGCGAAACCCGCCCGCACCATGGCCTGGTCGTCGACGATGATCACGCGGATGGTCAACTGGATTCCTCGGCCGGGTCGTTCAGCGGCAGACGGGCGGCGACCCGGAAGCCGCCGTCGGGCAGCGGACCGGTGTCCAGCGTGCCGCCCGTCAACCGTACGCGCTCCCGCATCCCGACCAGACCGTGCCCCGTCCCCGAACCCTCCAGCGCCACCACGGCGTCGCGGGCCGGACCGTTCACCACGAGCACCAGGACCTCGTCCTCGTCGACGGTCACCGACACCCGGGTCGCCGCACCCGGCGCGTGCCGCACCACGTTGGCGAGGGCCTCCTGCACGATCCGGTACGCCGACAGGTCCACCGCGGGCGGCGCCGACGCGGCCGCCCCGGCCGCCCCCGCCGACAGGGACAGCTCCACCGGCTGGCCCGCCCGTACGGTCGCCTCCACCAGCTGCTGCAACCGGTCGATCCCCGGCTGCGGGGCGCGCTCGCCGTCCGAGCCGTTCGCCCCGTCCCCGCGCAGCACCGTCAGCAGCCGCCGCATCTCGCCCAGCGACTCGCGCGCACTGGCCGCGATGGCCGCGAACTCCTCCTGCACCGGCTGCGCCATCCCCGGCAACCGGTACGGCGCGGAGTCGGCCTGGACGGTGATCACGGACATGTGGTGCGCGACCACGTCGTGCAACTCCCGCGCGATCCGCGCCCGTTCCTCCAGCAGCGTCCGCCGGGACCGCTCCGCCTCGCTGATGCTCTCCTGCTCGGCGATCCGCTGCCGGGCGTCGCCCAGCCCGCGCAGCGCGCCCGTCAGCGTCAGCACCAGCCCGCTGAGCACCAGCACCAGCGCCGACGTGTTCGTCACGCCCGCGGGCTGGAAGAATCCCAGGACCGCGCCGACCGCGCCGGTCACCAGCCACACCCCGACCAGGGTGCGGACGGACTCGCGCAGCCCCGTGCACGCCATCAGGACCAGATAGCCGATGACGGCCATCGGGGTCCACGGCCAGGCGCGCCCCGCCACGCCGTCCGCCTGGATCAGCAGCACCGCGCCCAGCGCGTCCGCGAGCAGGACCATGCCCCACGCGGGCAGCGGCCGGGTCACGGCCAGCAGCAGCGGCACGGTCTGCGCCACCCCCAGCGCGCCCGACCAGCCGCCGCCGCCCTTGTAGTCGTTGGTCAGCACCGTGATGGTCGTCGGGAGCAGCGACACGACGAAGACCCCGACCACCGCGTACGGCAGCAGCCGCTGCCACCGCCGGGGCGCCCGACCGAGCAGCGGCTGGGCCGGCCGGGCCGGCGTGCGCAGCACCACGGCGAGCTGCGCCAGCGCGCCGGCCCCGCGCGCGGCGCGCGACGCGCCGCCGGGGGCCGGGGACGCACCGGCGGCGCCGTCCGGGGAGGTGTCGCCGGGCCGACCCGGCGCGCCGGGGCCGGCAGGGGAGGCGGCGCGGCGGCCCGGGCGGATGCGGCCGGGCCACCGCGTGCGGTTCTTTTCGCTCATGATCCGCCCAGCCTATGCTCCGTCGGCCCGCCACCGGGGAGCGCTGCGGGGGCCGGTAGGCCGCCCGCGGTCGATCACGGGGGAGGGCCGGAACGCACGGGCGCAGCCGCCGCGCTGGGGAAACCGCTGCCCGTGCTGCCGGCCTTCGGCGGCGGAGTGCTGCTCGCCCGCCGCAAGAGCGTCCCGGCCGAGGCGTCCAAGGCCTTCTCCGACTGCGCCTTCCTCTTCGCCGTGGCCCGCCACCTCTTCGGCACCATCTACTCCGGCGACCTCGCGGCCCTCTTCGACCGGCGCGCGATCGGCGGCTGCGCGCCCGCGCCCGCGCCAGTGCGGGCCTCAGCCCGTCTTCGTCTCGGCCACCGCCCTGTCGTACAACTTCCGCACGTCCGCACCGAAGTAGGAGCTGTACGAGGTGTCGGCCGTGTCGCCACCCGTCTTCCAGCCGCCGATCACCCCCACCACGTCACCGGTCCCGGTACGGGAGTTCAGCCGCAGCAGGAACGGGCCGCCGCTGGTGCCGCCCGGGTAGCCGGTGCAGTCGATCCGCAGGAACGATCCGGGGATGCGCGCGTCGGAACTGGTGAACTTCGTCGTCCGGTTCACGCACAGGCGCGGCCGGGATGCGGAGGCCGGGTGCCCGATCAGCGTGACGTCCCGCTGCGCGTACGCGGCGCCGGTCAGCAGCCGGTTGCCGCCGACCACGTCCTGCACCGGCACGCCCCGCACGTTCGGCCCGACCTGCGCGAAGGCCACGTCCAGGGTGGCGGCGCGGTCGGGGCCCTGGGAGCGGTAGCGCGGGTCGATCCAGATCCTGGGGTCGCCGTCCCCGTCCCGCAGCACCGGGAACATGCCGTACGGGCGCGGGTTGGCCCGCGTGTACCGGGGGACGAAGGCCACCTGCCGGGAGTCCGGGCCGAGCAGGCAGTGGGCCGCGCTGAGCACCAGGTCGCGGCCGGGCGAGGCGACGACGCTGGCGGTGCAGAAGTACGCTCCGCCCGCCTTCATCACGTACATCCGGCCGACGACCGGCAGCCCGTCGAAGTCCTGTCCGACGCCCGGGTCCGCCGCGGCGGGCAGCAGTGGTGCGACGGGGCGCGGCGACGCGGGGTCGGAGGGCGGGACCTCGACGGGCGCGGCCGGCGCCGTGCTCGCGCCGGACGGCTGCGGCGCCGCGGTGCCGGACGGGTCCGCTACGGGGTCGGGCGCCGGCACGGCCGCGGGGTCCACCGCGGGCACCGCGGCGGGAGCCGGGTCCGCCGACGGGCCCGGGTCCGCCGTGCCGGGCCTGCCGGGCGCGGAGGGCGCCACCGGGACCGGGGGCGCGGCGGGGCCGGGCACCGCGGCGGGTTCCGGGTCCGGCAGCGGGGCCGCTGAGGCCATCCGCTCGGCCGTCCAGAACGCCTCCGCCTCCCGCGCGGACCAGCGTCCCGCGCCCATCGGGGCCGCGGGACCGGCCTCGGCCACCGGCAGCGGTCCTCCCGGCACCAGCAGCGCGGCGGCTGCCGCGGCCAGGACCAACGTACGTCGCATGCGGAGCTCCTAGGGTCGTGTCGTGTCGAAGGGGCGGTGGGGGAGCGGCCGCGGGCCCGGGCCCGCGGGCCCGTCCGGCCGCGGCACTAGACGGCCTGCGGGAAACGGAAGAGGCGGTCGGGGTCGTAGGTGCGCCGGGCGGCCTCCAGCCGGGGGAGGTTCCGCCCGTAGTAGGCCTCGCGCCAGCCGGTGAGCCGGGGATCGGCGTAGTTCTGGTACGCGCTGCCGCCCGCCCAGGGGCGCAGGTCCTGCCAGAGCCCGTCCAGCCAGGCCCGGTGCCGGGCGACCTCCGCGCCGGGAGCGGACTCGGGCCAGTACGCCAGGTACTGGGCCAGGAAGCCGCTGCCCCGGTGCACGAAGGCGGTCGCGGTCGCGGGGACCCGGTTCACCGCGCCGCCGCAGACCCCGTCGAACTGCACCACGCCCGTCCCGCCCCGGGGGACGGCGGCCGCGTAGCGGTCGACGGCGTCCAGCACCACGGCGACGGCCGGCCCCGGCAGCCCCCCGCCCGGCCAGAAGTCGGAGCGGGCCGCGTAGGAGTCCCGGCCCAGCAGTCCCCGGGGGTCCCTGCCCGGCAGGGTGCCCGGGAGACGGCACTGGGCGGGCGTGCGGTCCGCGCAGCCCGCCAGGGTGCGCACGGTGTCGCCGTAGCCCCGTACGACGACCCGCCCGTCCCGCACCGGACGGCCGACCAGGTCCACCAGCCGGGTCAGCGCCCGCTCCAGCTCCGCCCGCCCGTCGAGGCACACCACCCGGACGGCCGGCGGCCCCGCCGACCCCGCGCCCACGGTGAACTCGACCTGGCTCCAGAACGGGTCCGCCAGCCCGTCCAGCCAGCGCTGCCAGCCCCGCAGCAGCGCCGCACCGTCGCCGCCGGGCCAGTGGAGCTCGGCGAAGGCGCAGTCGGCGACCGGGTGGGTGGCGAAACGGAGTTCGGTGACCACCCCGAAGTTGCCGCCCCCGCCGCCGCGCAGCGCCCAGTACAGCTCGGCGTCCCGGTCGGGCCCCACGTCGCGGACCGTCCCGTCCGGCGTGACCACCCGGGCGCCGGTGAGCCGGTCGGCGGTGGTCCCGTACGCCCGGGAGGCCAGGCCCAGGCCGCCGCCGAGGGCGAGTCCGGCGATGCCGACGGAGGGGCACAGGCCGGTGGGGATGCCCAGGCCCCGCCCGGCCAGCGCGGCGTTCACGTCGCCGAGCCGGGCCCCCGCACCGATCCGGACGGCGCCCCCCTCGACGGAGACCGCCCCCATGGCCCCGGTGTCCACGACCAGCCCGCCGCCGCACGTGGACCAGCCCCCGTAGCCGTGTCCGCCGCCGCGCGGGACCACGGGGACGCCGGAGCGGCGGGCGAAGCCGAGGCAGACGGCCACGTCGCCGGCGTGCGCCGGATAGGCCACCGCGGCGGGTGCGACGGCGTCGTGGCGCGGCTGGAAGAGCTGCCGGGCCTCGGCGAAGTCCGGATGGTCCGGGAGCACCAGCCGCCCGTCGAGGGCGCGGGCGAGGGCGCCGTAGTCGGGGCCGCGGCCCGCGGCGCCGACGGAGGCGAGGACGGCCGCGGCGGCGGTTCCCAGGATCCGGCGGCGGTGGAGGCTCATGCCTCCTTCCTGCCACCGTGCGGGCCGAACGGAGCGAAGGCGGGCCCACGCCCGCCGCGTTCCCGCCCGTACGGCCCACAGCCGCACCGGTTCGGCTCGTCCTGCCGTCGGTCCGCGCCTCCCGCCACAGCCGTACGCGCCGTACGCGAGGTCCGCGCCGTGCGTCCCGGCTACCCGGCGGGTGCGTCCCCGCGCGCCCTGCGGGCCAGCAGGAAGCCCTGCGGGGAGCACTCGCCGGCGTCCGGCTCCCGGACCAGCCGCGCCACCTCGGCCAGCCCGGCCGCGGCCAGCAGGCCCGCGATCCGGTCGGGCGGCGCCCGGTGCACGTCCGGCTCGGCGGGGGATGCGGTCGCCCGCCGCGGCAGGACGCGCGCCTCACCCGTCGCCCCACCCGTCGCCTCACCCGTCCTGAACGCGATGAGGGCGTGTCCGCCCGGCGCCAGGACACGGGCGAACTCGGCGAAGAGGGCGGGCAGTTGCGGCGGCGGGGTGTGCACGGTGGAATTCCAGGCCAGCACCCCGCCCAGCACGCCGTCCGCCACGTCCAGCGCGGCCATCGATCCGACCTCGAAGCGCAGCCCGGGATAGGTGCGCCGGGCCACCGCCACCATCGCCGGAGACAGGTCGACGCCGAAGGCCCGTACGCCGAGCCCGTCCAGGTGCGCCGTGATCCGGCCCGGCCCGCAGCCCAGGTCCGCGACGGCGCGGGCGCCGCCGCCCGGCCCCTCGCCCGCGCCGCCGCCCCGCACGCACTCGGCGAACGCGGCCAGCATGGCGCGGTCCAGCGGCCGCCGGGCGAGTGCCGCGGCGGCCAGCCGCGCGTGGTCCACGGCGACGGCGCGGGACGGGGCCCGTACGGCGTGCGGGGGCGAGGTGTCTGTCATGTCCCCGGAGCGTAGCCCGCGCGGGGCCGGGACCCGGGGCCGATCGGCGGATCTGCGGCCCGCGCTCAGCGGAGCGCCAGCGGATTGGGCAGTTCCGCCCACTGGTCGCCCGGCGTCCCGGGGCTCAGCCGCATCAGGGTGAGCGCCTTCGTGGGGAGCGGACCGGCCAGCAGCGCCCCGGTGTCGGCGGTGGCCTCCAGCCCCTCCGCTTCGGCGAGGGCCTCGGCGAAGGCACCGGCCGAACCGGCCGTGGCACCGAGCGCACCCGTCAGCAGGGAACCGAACAGCTTGCGCCGCAGCACGCTCACGTCGTCGGTGACCAGCCGGCCGGACAGCGGCGGCACCGGCAGTCCGTTGCGCCGCAGCCGGGCGGGGCTGACGCGGATGTCGGCCAGGTCCCGGTAGACCAGGCGGACCGGGGCACCGGTCGCGGAGAGGACCACGAGGAGGTTCTGGCCGTGCGCCTCCAGCGCCACCCCGAGGTCCAGGACGCGCAGGCACACCGACAGCGCGAGGCGGGCGAACCGCGCCCGCCAGGCCGCCGAGGCCGCCGGCGGATGGAAGGCCAGCGCCGCCACCGGGACCACCCGCTCGCCGGCCCCGGCGTCCGCGTACGCCTCGGGCGGCTCGCGCAGCACGGCCGCCAGGTCGGGGCTGTGCGCGGTCGCCGCGCCCAGGGTGCGGGTGATGTGCAGCCGCCCGTCGAGCCGTTCGGTGAGGGCGTGCGCGAAGGCGGACACGGTCGCGGCCGTCTCGATGGAATAGCCGGAGATGTCCCGCACGGAGGAGGTCAGCCGGGTGCTGAGGGCCGTCTTGACGTGCGGGCCGCCCGCCTCGGGCGCCAGCGTCCGCAGGGCCATCAGCGGATGCGCCGCGAAACCGCCCGAGACCCGCTCCGGCCCCAGGACGTGCGCGGCCTGCCACGGATGGACCGGCAGCAGCAGCCGTTCGCCGTCCCGGAACCGCTCCGGCCACGTCCCGGTCACCAGGCACCGGGCGGCCGGGACGGCGAGCAGCCCGACCTCCACCACCGGCCGGTGCTCGGGTCCGTACGCCAGCTCCTCGGCCACCGAGAAGCCGGGCCGGTAGCGGCAGTTCGGGTGGTACGGATGCCCGTCGACCACCCGCTGCTCCCACTCCCAGGTGCGCCCCGGCCCGGGCCCCGACGCCGATCCCGGGGCGGCGGCGCCGGCCGCCGCTCCGGCCGCCGACGCGCCCGCGCGCGAGAGCGCGAGCGAGGCCGTACTGCCGTCGAGCTCGGCGGCGAACTCCCCGCCGTGCGGCACCTCCAGGGCGGCCACGAGCCGGGAGGCCTGCCGATAGGGCTTGCCGTCCAGCAGCAGCTCGTCCGCGCGCGGCCCGGTCGCGTACGGGTCCGGCGGGGGCCCCTCCAGCCGCGCGCCCCCGGCCAGCCGCACCGTCAGCGAGCCGGGGCCCCGCTCCCGGGCCGTCACCCACGGCAGCGGCTCGTGGGCGAGCGCCCGCCACAACCGGCTCAGCACGGCCGCGCGGGCGCCGGCCAGCGCGTCGGCGTACGCGGCCGCGAGGGCGGGGCGGACGGTGGCCAGCTCGGCGGCGACGGCCTCTTCGGCAGGGGAGGCGGGGACGTACACGAGGCGGCTCCGGGCATCGCGAGGGCGGGGGACGGGATGATCACGCCATCATCGCGGATACTGAAGATCACGGCCGGAGGGCGCCCCCGCGGACCCCGGCGCACCGGATGGACCGAATGGAATCAGTGGACCTCAACGCCGCCGCCGACGCGTACGCCACCACCCCGCTCCTGAACTGCCTGCTCCGCGAGGTCGCCGAACCGGTCGCGGGCCCGGGCGCAGCCGTCCACCGACTGCGCGGCAGCGGGCGGTTGCTCCGGGTGCACGGCGGACGCCGTCCGGTGCGCCCCGAACTGCGCACCGCGGACGGCTGGCGGCCGCTCGCCCACCCCGACCTGGTCAAGCTCGTCTCCGACGAGCTGCGGCAGTTCACCGGCGTCGCGAACGACGAGCTCCCGGTCGAGATCGCCGACAGCCGCGACGCGGTCGCCGCGCTGCTGGCCGCGCGCGCCGCCGCCGCACCGCCCGCCGACCCGTACGTCCGGTCCGAGCAGGACCTGGTCATGGGGCACCCCCACCACCCGGCCCCCAAGGCCCGGGGCGGCGGGCCCGCGGCGAGCTGGCTGCCCTACGCGCCGGAGGCCCGCGCCCGCTTCCCGCTGGTCTTCCTCGGGCTGCGCGAGGACCAGGTGGCGGAGGAGGGCGGCGCGGCCGCCTGGGACGCCGTCGACGCGCTGGCCGGACTGCTCGACGGGCCGCGCCCGCCCGCCGGCTACCGGCTGCTGCCCGCCCACCCCTGGCAGCTCGACCTCGTCGGCGGCCGCGGGGCGGTCCGCGAGGCCTTCGCCGACGGGCGGCTGCTGCGGCTCGGCGAGAGCCGCCGGCCCGCCTGGCCGACCGCTTCCGTCCGCACCCTGTACGTACCGGACGCGGCCGCGGACCTGTTCGTCAAGTTCAGCCTCGACGTCCGCATCACCAACGACGTGCGCCGGCTGTGGCGTCACGACCTGCTGCGGCTGCGCCGGACCGACGCGGCCGTGGCGGCCGGCTTCGCGGCGCTGCGCGCGTCCGGTTCGACGGCGGCCTGGCTGTCCGACCGGGGGTACCGCACGGCCGGCTTCGCCTTCGAGGAACTGGCCGTCCTGGTCCGCGACGGCCTGCACGCGCACGTGGCACCGGGGGCGACGCCGCTCGCGGCGGCGGCCCTGGCCGAGGGCTGGCCCGGGAGCCCGCTGGCCGCGGCGCCCGATCCGGCGGCCTGGTGGCGGGCGTACCTGAGCCGGGTGGTGCCGCCGGCGCTGGAACTGTTCGCCCGGCACGGGGTGGTGCTGGAGGCGCACCTGCAGAACACCGTCGTCGCCGTGGACGCCTCGGGCCTGCCGGTGCAGGCGCTCTTCCGCGACGCGGAGGGGGTCAGGCTGCTGCCGGGGGCGGAGCGCGCGGCGGCCTGGCAGCGGCTCGTGTACTGCCTGGTGGTCAACCACCTCATGGAGATCGCCGGGGCGCTGACCGCACACCATCCGGACATCGCGCCGCTGGTGTGGCCGGCCGCGCGCGAGGAGTTCCTGCGCTACGACGCCGCGCGCGGCCTGCCCGAGATCGCGCAGCTGCTGACCGCCCCGGCCCTGCCGGCCAAGACCAACCTGCTGCTGCGCTGGACCCGTGCGGACGGCGCGGACGCCCGGTACCTCGATCTGGCGAACCCGCTGCGGGAGTGAGGGCGGCGGGGGTCCGGACCGGGGGGCGGGCGGGGTACGGAATTGGCCAAGGTGGTGACCGTTCACGCTCCCGTTTCCCTCAGAGGTATAGACCAATGCTACGTTGGTCGGGCAGACCGCGCAGTCCTTGACCACCCGTCAGAGGAGAAGCCATGCCCTCCCCTTCGCGGGGCGGCGGCCCGGCCGCCATGCCCAAGTACCAGCGGATCGCCGCAGCCCTGCGCCGCGATCTGGAGCACGCCGCGCAGGCTCCCGGAGGCAGACTGCCCTCCGAACGCAGGCTCGCCGACCGCTACCAGGTCAACCGCCAGACCATCAGGGCGGCGCTCCAGGAGCTCCGCGCGGACGGCCTCGTCGTCACCGGCCGCCGGGGCACCCGCCCGGCGCCGGCGGCGACCGGGTCCGCGCACGCCGCCGGGGCGGTGAACGGCCCGCCGCACGGCCGGGCCCAAGCCGCCCGCCCCGTGCCCGAGCCCGCGCTCGAACAGAGCTGGCTGACCCTGGTCACCGTGGCCCCCTCGCTCGCCGGCCTGCTCGGCATGGGCGGCGGCGCCCGCACCCTGGTCCACCACCGGCGCGAACAGGGGCCGGCGGGGGAGGCCCTGCGCCACGAGGCCACGTACTTCAGCCCGGCGGTGGTCGCGGCCAGTCCCGAACTGGCGGGCTACCGCGAGCGGGTGGAGGGCGCCCGGGACGAGGACCTCGCTCCCCTGCACCGGTGGCTCGACCGGGCGGCGGCCCGGGGCCGGGTCGCCGAGACCATCACCATGACGCGCACCACGCATCCGCCGGCCGTGGTCCCCTCCTGCGGGCTGACGGTACGGCGCACCCTGCACGACGCCGCGGGCCGGCTGCTGGCCGTCACCGACCTGTCCTTCCCCACCTGGGACCGTCTGATCTTCCACCGCGACCGCCGCGACCACGCGTCGACCGGCTTCCGCGTCACCTGACGACGCGTACGGGAGGGGATGCCGGAGGCCGCGCCGAACGGAGGGCCGGAGGGGGCGTCCGGCGGGACCGCCGGGGGCCGGTCGCGGGAGAGGAGCCTCAGGCGCGGGGCGCGCCGGGTCCGCCGGTGGCGGCCGGGGGGCTGACCGCCGCGCCGGCCGGTTCCCGGTGCGGGGCGAGGTCGAGGATCTCCGCGTCGAGCGGGTCGGGGGCCCCGGGGCCGTGGTGGTGCGTGGCGTCGGTGTCCTCGGTGTCCTCGGCGTCCGCAGTGTCCTCCGTGTCCTCGGCAGCCGCCGCGGCGGAGGGCGCGTCGGGGGCGGCGGCCGCGCCGGTCAGCAGGGCGAGGAGCCCGGCGACCTGGACGCCGGCCTCGGCCGGGTGGCGGAAGACGGCGCCGGTGGAGATCTCGTACCGGTTGCGCCGGCCGTCGCGGACGCGCCGCAGGTAGCCGTCCGACTCCAGGTCCGTGACGATCGTCTGGACCGTGCGCTCCGTGAGTCCGCACACGCCGGCGACATCTCTGAGCCTCACGGCCGGGTCCCGGGCGATGGCCACCAGAACACGGGCGTGATTGGTCAGAAATGTCCAATTCTGTCGCTGAGACGCGGTCCCCATGGGGTCATGATGCGTCATTTGTTTCCGGTGACGCAAGACGCGAAATGCTTTTCCGGCAATTCTTGACGTACGAGCCGAAGGGGGACACCATCTACGGCAGTCAAGGTCCCGCGCCGCAAGCCGACCAGCCCAAGGAGCGAACCCCATGCCGGTCCCTGCCCCGTCCTCCGATACCGCCCCCGTCCGTACCGCCGGCCCCACCGCGGCCGTTCCCCAGCAGCGCCAGAGCGCCGAGGCCGCCCGCATCGCGGGCCTGCCCCGGATCGCGGAGCCCCGTGAGGTGGCTCCCGCCGACGCCAGGGAACTCTCGAAGGTCTTCTTCCGGCGGCTGCGCGAGCTCACGGAGGGCACCGAGGAGTACCAGTACGTCCGCAACACCCTCATCGAGATGAACGCCTCGCTCGTCCAGTTCGCCGTCCGCCGGTTCCGCAACCGGGGCGACGGCGGGGAGATCGAGGACATCGTCCAGGTGGGCACCATCGGCCTCATCAAGGCCATCGACCGGTTCGACCCGGCCCGCGAGAACGAGTTCTCCACTCTCGCGATGCCCTACATCACCGGCGAGATCAAGCGGCACTTCCGCGACACCTCCTGGGCCGTGCGCGTCCCGCGCCGCCTCCAGGAACTGCGCATCGACATCGCCAAGGCCAAGGAAGAGCTGACCACGACGCTCGACCGCTCGCCCACCGTCGCCGATCTCGCCGGCCACCTCGGGCTTTCGGACGAGGAGGTCATCGAGGGGCTCGTCGCCGCGAACGGCCACACCAGCGGCTCGCTCGACGCCCCCCACACCGAGCACGGCGACGGTCCCACCGAAGGCCACAGCCTGGCGGACGTGATGGGCGAGGAGGAGCCGGCCCTGGAACTGGTCGAGGACATCCAGACCCTGGCCCCGCTGCTGGAGCGGCTCACCGGCCGCGAGCGCCGCATGCTCCAGATGCGCTTCGGCGAGGAGCTGACCCAGGCCCAGATCGGCGCCGAGCTCGGCATCTCCCAGATGCAGGTCTCCCGCCTGCTGACCCGGCTCCTGGCCCACCTGCGCGCCTCCATGCTGGAGGACCGGGGCGAGGAGTCCGCGCAGGGCGCCGTCTCCTCCGCACACCGGTCCTGATGCGCCCGGGCGCCTTCACCCGGCGGGCGACCGCCGGGTGAAGCGGTGCCACCAGTGCCGCCGCCGCGGATGCACGGCGCGGCCCAGCCGCCGTCCCAGCAGCAGGTAGCCCAGCAGGGCCCCCGCCGTGTTCAGGATCACGTCGTCGATGTCGAAGGCCCGTCCGGTGACCAGGGCCCCCTGCACCAGCTCGACCAGCGTCATCACCACCGTCGTGCACACCGCCACCCGGGCCAGCCCGCGTGCCTGCGGCACCAGCACCGGCAGCAGCACCCCGAACGGCACCCCCAGCAGCAGGTTCCCGCCGAGCTGCCGCGCCGCCTCCCGTACCGTGCCGTGGTCCAGGTAGGCGCGGATCGACTGCCCCGGGTGCACGTTGCTGTACGTGAGGGCCACCGAGGCTGGTGACGGCTCCAGCGTGAGCCGTGCCAGCACCACGCTGAACGCCACGGTCCCGGCCAGCGCCGCCAGCATCGCAGCCGCCCGCACCGCCGGATGCGCAGGCGCCTTCGGCTCCCCGTGCACCGGCCCGTCCGGGTCGAACCCGGGTGCCCCCCTGCCGTCCGTACGCGCCGGCCCGCCGTCGCCAGGGCGCGCCGCGTCCCGGTCCTCCGGACGCGCCGCACGGCCGTCGCCCCGCAGCGGACCCGCCCCACGCTCCTTCACTGTCGGCTGCGCCACACCCGGCCCGGCCGCCACGAGCGACCCCGGCGCGGCCGCTCCCGCCCCGCCGCCCCGGCCCATCCGCAGCCGACCGGCCCAACTCGGCCCCGATTTCGCCCTCATGAACGGTTTCATGGGCCCCGCTTACCCCCGGAACGCCGTCCGATGCCCGCCGCGACCGAACGGCGCGGCCCGGAAGGCCCCCGTACGTGAGGTGGATCACCTCCCCGTTTGCCGGTGCGAATGCCGGGCAGGTAGGCCGCCGGAGCGGAACCATGTCTTCCGGCGCATCGCGCGGGGGGCACGGCGCACGCGGGCCGATCCCGTCCCGCTCCACGGCCCGCCGGCCCACCCGGCGGCCGTCACCGGTACGACCCGCGAGGTGTATGTGTCCACGCTCCAGGCCGAACACGTCTACAAGGTGTTCGGAAGACGACCCGCCGACGCCGTCAGCGCGCTCGAAGGCGGCGCAAGCCGCGACGAGCTGCGCGCCGACGGGACCACGGCCGCGGTCATCGACGCGTCCTTCAGCGTCGAGCCCGGCCAGATCTTCGTCGTCATGGGTCTGTCGGGGTCCGGCAAGTCCACGCTGCTGCGCATGCTCAACGGACTGCTCGAACCCACGGCGGGGCGCATCCTCTTCGACGGCGAGGACCTCACCGGGCTCAGCCCGCGCGAGCTGCGCCGGGTCCGGTCCGAGAAGATCTCCATGGTCTTCCAGCACTTCGCGCTCTTCCCGCACCGCAGCGTCCTGGAGAACGCCGCCTACGGCCTGGAGGTGCAGGGCGTCGCCCGCCCCGAGCGCGAGCGCCGCGCCGCCGAGGCACTGGCCCTGTGCGGCCTCGAAGGCTGGGAGCACTCCTGGCCCGACGAGCTGTCCGGCGGCATGCAGCAGCGCGTGGGCCTGGCCCGCGCCCTGGCCACCGACGCCGACCTGCTGCTCATGGACGAGTCCTTCAGCGCGCTCGACCCGCTGATCCGCCGCGACATGCAGGACCAGCTCCTCGAACTCCAGCGGCGCCTGAAGAAGACCATCGTCTTCATCACCCACGACCTGAACGAGGCCATGCGCCTGGGCGACGGCATCGCCGTCATGCGCGACGGCCGCATCGTGCAGCTCGGCACCGCCGAGGACATCCTGGTCCGCCCGGCCGACGACTACGTCGCCTCCTTCATCCAGGACGTCGACCGCTCGCGCGTGCTGACCGCCGACGCCGTCATGGACGACGCGCCCGCCGACGCCGACTCCTGCGACTGCCCCACCGTCAGCGCCGACACCCCGCTCGCCGACCTGTGCGCCGTCAGCGCCCGCGTCCCGCACCCGGTGGCCGTCACCGGCGAGGACGGGGCCGTCGTCGGCTCCGTCCCGCAGGACCGGCTCATCGCCTTCATAGGCGACGAGCAACGCCCGCCGGTGGCCTGCACGGAGGTGGCCGCCTGATGCCCCGCCTGCACCTCGGCGACTGGGTCGACAGCGGTGTCGACTTCCTCCAGCGCCATCTCTCCTGGCTGTTCGACGCGATCAGCACCCTCGTCACCGGCCTCTACGACGGCATCGACGCGGTGCTCTCCGCCCCCGCCCCGCTGCTGTTCGCCGGCATCCTGGCCGTCGGGGCCTGGTGGCTGCGCGGCCTCCTCGCCGGCCTCCTCGCCTTCGCGGGCTTCGCGCTCGTCGACTCGGTCGACCTGTGGTCCGACGCGATGTCCACGCTCTCCCTGGTCCTGGTCGCCACCCTGGTCACCCTGGTCTTCGCGATCCCGCTCGGCATCTGGGCCTCGCGCTCAGACCGGGTCAGCGCCGTGCTGCGACCCGTCCTGGACTTCATGCAGACCATGCCCGCCATGGTCTACCTGATCCCCGGCATCATCTTCTTCGGTGTGGGCGTCGTCCCCGGCATCATCGCGACCATCATCTTCTCGCTGCCGCCCGGCGTCCGGATGACCGAGCTCGGCATCCGCCAGGTCGACGCCGACCTCGTCGAGGCCGCCGACGCCTTCGGCACCACCCCGCGCGACACGCTCGTGCGCGTCCAGCTCCCGCTGGCCCTGCCGACGATCATGGCCGGCATCAACCAGGTCATCATGCTGGGCCTGTCCATGGTCGTCATCGCCGGCATGGTCGGCGGCGGCGGGCTCGGCGGCGCCGTCTACCGCGCCATCGGCAACGTCGACATCGGCCTCGGCTTCGAGGCCGGCATCTCCATCGTCATCCTCGCCATGTACCTGGACCGGATGACCGGCGCCCTCGGCCGCCAGGTCTCCCCGCTGGGCCGCCGTGCCCTCGCCAAGGCCCGGTCCGCCGCGACCGGCGCCGCCAAGGTGTGGAACCACCGCCCCCAGCCCGCGTACGCCGTCACCGGCGCCGTCGTCCTGGCCCTCGTGGCCGGCGGCATGAGCACCTTCGGCGGCAGCGACGAGTCCGGCCCGGCCGGCGCCGACGACATCGGGAAGGGCCGCACCGTCTCGATCGGCTACATCCCCTGGGACGAGGGCATCGCCTCCACCTTCCTCTGGAAGGAGCTCCTGGAGCGCCGCGGCTTCAAGGTCGACGCCCGGCAGCTGGAGGCCGGCGCCCTGTACACCGGCCTGGCCGGCGGCCAGCTCGACTTCCAGACCGACGCCTGGCTGCCCGTGACGCACGCGCAGTACTGGGAGAAGTACGGCGACAAGCTGGAGGACCTCGGCTCCTGGTACGGGCCGACCTCGCTGGAGCTGGCCGTCCCCTCGTACCTGAAGGACGTCCGCTCGCTGGCCGACCTCAAGGGCAAGTCCGGCCGGTTCAAGGGCCGGATCATCGGCATCGAGCCGAGCGCCGGCGAGATGTCCATCCTCAAGGACAAGGTGCTGGGGGAGTACGGGCTCGACGGGGAGTACAAGGTCGTCGACGGCTCCACCCCGGGCATGCTCGCCGAGCTGAAGCGCGCCTACGAGAAGAAGGAGCCCGTCGCGGTCGTCCTCTGGTCCCCGCACTGGGCCTACTCCTCGTACGAGCTCACCAAGCTGGAGGACCCCAAGGGCGCCTGGGGCAAGGGCGACGGCATCCACACCCTGGCCCGCAAGGGCTTCGCCTCCGACGAGCCGAAGGTCGCCGAGTGGCTGCGCTCCTTCAAGCTCACCGAGGAGCAGCTGACCAGCCTGGAGGCCAAGATCCAGGACACCGGCAAGGGCAAGGAGCAGCAGGCCGTGCGCGGCTGGCTGGCCGACCACCCCGAGGTCGACAAACTGGCCTGATCCACCGCACCGCGCCCGACCCTCACCCTGAAGTCCAGGGTGAGACCGGGCCGCCGGCCGGACCCCGAGGGCGCCGGCGGGCGCAGGACGCCGTACGCACGGTCCTGCGCGCGCCGGCGCCCTCGCGCGTGCGGGCGCCGCGCGGCGGACCGCCGAGGTCCGGCCGCCGCGGCGGCGTACGCATCGGGCCAGGTGAGGGGCGCGGCGGGGAGCGGTTGATCGCCGAGTGTCCGTGAAAGCACCGGAACACTCCGGCCGCCCGAACCCCTGACCAGCCGGAACCCTGGACGATTCGCCCGTGCGGACCGGGCCTTGTCCATGGCACAGTGCGATCAGTCCAACCGCACGACCAGGGAGCCCCCATGCGCGATCCGCACCGCACGCCGCTGGTGGCCGCCCCCGCGGTCCCGCCGGAGCCGAGTCCGCTGCCGTGCTGTCCGGTATGCGACGAGAGACCGGAACGCATCTCCTGGCGCCAGCGCCCCGGCCTGCCCGTGGTCCTGGTCTTCGAGCCCTGCGACCACCGATGGACCTCGTCGACCGCCCCCGTCCTGACGGTCACCCCACCCCCGGCGGCGCACCGCGCGGGCGGTGCCTAAACGCTCTCCCCGGTCCGGCTCAGGACGCCCGCGATGCGGTCGGCGAAGGCCGCCTCGGTGAGGATGCCGATGCCCGCCGCCTCGGCCTTGGCGACCTTGCCGCCCGCCCTCTCGCCCGCCACGAGCAGCGTGGTCCGGCCCGAGACGGCGCTCGACGACGTGCCGCCGGCCCGCTCGATCAGTGCGCGGACCTTGTCCCGGGTGTCGTAGGCGGCCAGCGCACCCGTCATCCGGCCCGTGACCACCACGGTCTGGCCGGTGAGCGGGCCGTCGCCCGGCGCGGCGGCGGACTGCGGTTCCGCGAGGTTGACCCCGGCCGCCGCGAGCTTGTCGATCACCCCTCCGAGCTCCGCGAGCTGGGCGACGATCCCGGCGGCCTTGACGTCACCGACCAGTTCCACCGCCGTCATGGCCGCCGCGTCGGCGGCCCGGACTGCGTCCATCGTCCCGAAGTGCCGCGCGATCCGCCGGGACATCCCCCGCCCCGTGCCCACGAGCCCGAGCGCGCACAGCACCCGCGACAGCGGCCTGGCCCTCGCGGCCCCGATCTGCTCCAGCAGCTTCGCGGCCCGCTTCCCGCTCCCGGCCGCCGCGGCCAGTCGCGCGTGGTCCAGCGCGAACAGGTCCGCCACGTCCCGGACGTCCCCCGCCTCCACCAGCGCCCGTACGTACCGCTCGCCCAGCCCGTCGATGTCGAGCCGGTCGCGTCCGGCCGCGTACAGGATCGCCGCGATGCGGCCGCAGTCGGCGGGCCGGGCGCAGCGCCACCGCTCCTGGGAGCGGTCCACCTCCCCCTGGCATCCCGGGCACACCCGCGGCGGCTCGACCGGCCGCTCCTCGCCGGTGCGCAGCTCGACCACGGGGGCCTCGACGCGCGGGATGACGTCCCCCGCCTTGTAGACGGTCACCGTGTCGCCGATGCGCAGGTCGCGGCGCCCGATGTCCGCCGGGTTGTGCAGCGTCGCGTGCCGCACCACGGAGCCGTCCACCTCCACCGGCTCCAGCACGGCGGTGGGCGCGAGCACGCCCGTGCGCCCCACCGACCAGGTCACGTCCAGCAGCCGGGTCCGCCGCTCCACCGCCGGCAGCTTGTACGCGGTCGCCCAGTGCGGGTGGCGGGAGCCGGAGCCGGCCGCCTCCTGTTCGGCCAGGCCGTTCAGTTTCACCACGACCCCGTCGATCCCGAACGGCAGAGCGCCGCGCAGCGCCGCGATCCGCTCCACGTGCTCCTGCGCCCCGGCGACGGTGGCGGTCACCGACAGCCCGGCCGGGGTGTCGGCCGCCGTGCGCACACCCGTGCCGGCCACGTACGCCATCACCTCCGCGTGGGTGGCGCCGGGCAGGGGCGCGCCGCCGTCGAGCGCCACCGCGCCGAACGCCCAGAAGGACATCTCCACCGTGTACGGGCGGCCCTTGGCCCGCAGGGTGCCCGCCGCGCCGTTGCGCGCGTTGGAGAACGGGCCGGCCCCGTGTTCGGCGCGCGTCGCGTTCGCCCGGGCGAACTGCTCGGCCGTCAGCAGGACTTCGCCGCGCACCTCGAAGGTGGCGTCCACGGCCAGCTCCGGAGGCAGGCCCACGAGGGTGCCGATGGCGTGCGACACGTCCTCGCCGCCGGCGCCGTTGCCGCGGGTGACGAGCCGGACCAGCCTGCCGCGCCGGTACCGCGCTGCCAGCGAAGCGCCGTCCAGCTTGGGCTCGACGACGAACCCGCCGCTCACGGGCGCCCCGAGCCGGCGCACCAGCGAGGCCTCCCAGCCGAGGAGGTCCTCGGGGCCGAAGGCGTTGGAGAGCGAGAGCAGCGCCGTCGTGTGCGCGACCTCCCCGGCCGGCACGGCGCCGCCGGCCACCTTGCCGGTGGGGGAGGCCGGGTCCGTGTGCTCGGGGTACCGCTCCTCGTAGGCCTGTATCAGCCCCATGAGCAGGTCGAACGAGGCGTCGTCCAGGGCCGATCCGCCGGTGCCGTAGTAGGCGGCGGAGGCCCGCAGGGCGGCGGCGATGGCGCCGGCGTACTCGTCGCGGGTGGCCAGGGTTTCGGCGGTGGTCGTCGTCATGCGGCGATCTTCGCCGAGGGGTCTGACAACGGGCCCCGGACCGGCCCGGGGCCCCGCGCGGGCACCGGTCAGGCGACCGCCGCGGCGGAGGAGGCCGCCGAGGACGCGGCGACCAGGACGGCGGTCTGCGCGCGGGCGGGGTTCACCTCGGTGCGGGCGATGACGGTCGGCACGGCGATGCCCGGCATCAGCAGCCGCCACATCCGCACCACCCGGTCGACGAGGTCCGCCCGCGCCTCGCTGGCCACGGCGGAGTAGGTCTGCATGCCCGTACACGCCTCGACCACGAACTCGGCGAGCTCGGTCGGCTCGATGCCGGCCTGGAGCTCGCCCTTCTCGGAGGCGGCCCGCAGGCAGTCGGCCATGAGCCGGCTCCAGTCCTGGTACGGGGTGACGTCCCGGACGCCGAACGAGCCCTGCTCGCTGGTCAGTCGGACCCCGGCGCGCAGCACGACATCGGTCTGCAGCTGGTGTGCCCAGACCAGGGTGATGTCGACCAGGCGCTGGAGGCCGTCGGAGGTGAGCCACGGCAGGATCGAATCCGGCTGTGCGGTCATCACCGCGCGGGCGAGGTCTTCCTTCGACTTGAAGTGGAAGTACAGGGCGCCGGCGGTGACCCCCGCCTCCGCCAGGATGCGGTTGATGCTCGCACCGGCGAATCCCGACGCGTCGAAGACCACGGCCGCGGCGCGGAGGATCTCCTTGCGGGTCTGGATGGCTCTTTCCTGCTTCGGCTGCTGGGCCACGGTACCTCCTAGAGCAAACAGAGCGCTCCCTATGTTACCGATCGTTTGCCCTCGTACCCCCAACCGCCCGGAGATAAAGGGATCACCTTCCGTTCATCTGGGGATTTTTCGGCTTCTTTCTTCACCCCTTGACCAATCGATGGCCTCGCTTTTACTGTTTGGTGACTCAAAACAAAACGAGCATTCTCTATTTTCGTGGCTGGAACAGCATCGGCCACACGTGCCGCGGTCCTGCCGCGGCGCACGCTCAATTCCAGTGTTCTCAGGGGGAATCCACATGTCAGCCACCATCGCCACCAGTCAACGCCCCGGCGGCCTCTGCGCGCCGCACGCCCTGCGCTCCTTGCTCGCCACGTCCATTCCGCGGCAGTACGTCCATAAAACGGCCCAGTCCGAAGTCCTGCTGACGGGCTGGTTCCCGCTCGGCCCCGACCGCTTCCGGGTCACCGCCCGCTGGCCGGCCGGCCACTCCTTCTACGGGCCCGTGTACGGCCACCACGACCCGCTGCTCATCGCCGAGACCGTGCGGCAGGCCGTCCCCCTGCTCAGCCACGCCGCCTACGACGTGCCCTTCGGGCACCGCCAGACGTGGCACACCTTCCGCTACGCCGCCGACCCCGCCGCGCTGGCCGCCACCGGGGCCCCGGCCGAGGTGGAGATGGACATCACCTGCTCCGACGTGGTCCGCCGCGGCGGCAGGCTCGTCTCCGTGCACCTGCACGTCGAGCTGTCCGCGGACGGCGCGCGGCTGGGCACGGTGGAGACCGGTTTCGCCAACCTGGCGCCCGCCGTCTACCGGCGGCTGCGCGGCCCGTACGCCGACATCGACGAGGCCGTCCGCAGGGCCGTGCCGCTGGCGCCGCCGGTGCCGCCGCGCCAGGTGGCCCGTACGGACTTCGCCGATGTGGTGCTCTCGCCGACCAACGACCCGCACCGCACCCAGCTGCGCGTCGACCGCGCGCACCCGGCCCTCTTCGACCACCCGGTCGACCACGCGCCGGGCATGCTCCTGCTGGAGGCGGCCAGGCAGGCCACGCACGCCGTGGCGCACCCCCGGGCCGTGATACCCACCGGGATGGACGTGCTCTTCGCGCAGTACGTCGAATTCGACGCGCCCTGCTGGATCCAGGCCGAGGCCCTCGCGGACGGGGCCGACGACGGGGCCGGCGCCGGGTCCGGGGAGCGCGCCGGGTCCGGCGCCGGACGGGTGCGGGTGCGCGCCGTCCAGAACGGGGTCCCGGCCTTCACCGCGCTCGTCACCACGGCGCCGGTGTCCCTTCCGGCCGCGGCCGGCCGTACGGCGGGGTTGTTCATCCCCCGCCAGAGCGCCGGGCGCACCTGGTGAGCGGAGCGCCGGGGCGCCGCTCGGGGGCGGCGCGGAGCGGGGTCGGCACGGAACGGGCACCTTCGTACGGAGACGGGAACGAGCGCATGGGCGACGAACGGCTGTTGTTGAACGGCAAGGTGGCCATGATCACGGGGGCCTCCAGCGGCATCGGGGCGGCCGCCGCCCGGCTGTTCGCCGCCGAGGGGGCCGCGGTGGTGCTCGTGGCCCGCCGCAAGGAGCGGCTGGACCTGCTGGTGGAGGAGATCCGCGCGGACGGCGGCCGTGCGGTGGCGGTGCGGGGCGACGTCGCCTCCTCGGACGACGTCGAACGGGCGGTGGCGACCGCCGTGGAGACGTTCGGCACGCTCGACGCCGCCTTCAACAACGCCGGTTACGCCACGGCGGGTACCCCGCTCCACGAGATCGACGACGAGGTCTACGAACGCACCCTCGACGTCAACCTGCGCGGGGTGTGGAACTGCCTGCGCCACCAGGTCCCGGTGATGCTCGGATCCGGGGCCGGCGGGTCGGTGGTCAACACCTCCAGCGTGGCCGGGCTCCGGGCGACCGGCGCGTCGGCCGCGTACGTCGCCGCGAAGCACGCGGTGATCGGGCTGACCCGCGCCGCGGCCCTGGACTACGGGCGCCGGGGCGTCCGGGTCAACGCGCTCGTCGTGGGCAGCACCAGGACCGAGATGATGGAGGAGGTCCTCGGGGTCGACCCGGACCTGGAGGAGGTCTTCCTCGCGCACTCGGTGCAGCGCCGCATGTCGGGTCCGGACGAGGTCGCCCAGGCGGCGGCCTGGCTGTGCAGCGACCGCTCGTCGTTCGTCACGGGCGCGGCGATGGCCGTCGACGGCGGGGCGACGGCCCTGTAGGGCGCGCCGGGCGCGGCGGCGGCCGTGGTGCTTCAGGGGCGGTCCGGACACCACGGACCGCCCCTGAAGGCGTTGCCCGCCCGCCGGTCCCGTGGAGGATGCGGCATCCGGCAACCAAAACATACAGAACGATTGCTATTTTTTTTGGGAACGAGAAGCATCGTCTCCCCGTCGGCGCTGTCTGCCGCTCGGCGAGCGAGCGGCCCGCCCGCGCCCCCGCCGCACCGGGGAGGCGTCGGCGACAAGGGGAGAGGAGTAGGCGCGTGGTGTTCCAGGAGAGGGCCGTGCGTACCCGCAGCGTGCTGGTCAGGGCGGCGGCGGCGGAGTTCGGCGAGGTGGGGTACGGGGGCGCCCGGCTGTCGCGCATCTGTGCGTCGGCCGCGGTGTCGATGGGGGCTCTGACCTTTCATTTTCCCGTGAAGGCGGCTTTGGCCGACGCGGTGGAGCAGGAGGGCGGGGCGATCACCAGGGCCCTGGTGGAGCGGCTGCTCGTCCGGCGCCCCGAGCTCGACGCGGTGATCGGCCTGACGGTCGGCCTCGCCGGCCTCCTGGACGAGGACCCGGTCGTGCGGTCCTCGGTGCGCCTGGCCCGCGAGCGGCCCGGGGGAGGGGCGTGCTGGGTGGACGTATGGCTGCCCGCGGTGCGCGACCTGCTGCACCGGGCCTACGAAACGGGGCAATTGCGGCAGAGTGCGGCCTCGTCGCAGACTCTGGCGGACATGGTCGTGTACTTGCTGGCGGGCGCCGAACTGCAGGCCCGGGTGGGCGCGGAGCTGGCGGCCGGGGCTCGTCACAGCACCTCTGACCAGCTCGAACGCATCTGGCGGCTGGTGCTGTCCGGGGTCGCGGCCGAACCCTCCTGAAGGGTGCGGGCGGGGCGGTGCGGGGTGGGTCGCTCCCTCCAGAGGCTCAAAAGACCTAGAAAAACATAGCGAACGTTCTGTATGGTCTGAGAGTCGCTCGGGGGAAACAGGCCTCCGAGCCGCTGCCCGGCAGGGCGCACCGAGGAGGAACGGGGGAGTCCGTGAACGTGACGGTGACGGGGGCCGGCGGCATCGGCGGCGCCATCGAGACGACGGTGGACATCGCGATCGTCGGCGCCGGCCCCGCGGGGCTCTACGCCGCGTACTGCGCCGGGTTCCGCGGTCTGTCCGCGGCCGTCGTCGAGGGGCTCGACGAGCCGGGCGGCCAGGTGTCGGCGATGTACCCGGAGAAGCTGCTGTACGACGTCGCCGGGCACCCCGGCATCACGGGCCGCGGGCTGATCGACAACCTGCTGCGCCAGGCGGAGCCGTTTCGCACCGCGCATCTGCTGGGCCGAACGGCCGTCAGCCTGGACCCCCGGGAGGCCGGCGCGGCGCACGGGAGCGGAGGCGGGCAGGGGCCCGCGGCCGGGCCCGGCTGGACGCTCGGCACCGACGACGGCAGCCGGGTGCACGCGGGCGCGGTCGTGATAGCGGCCGGGCTCGGCAGGTTCGTACCGCGCACACTGCCCTGCTCCGTTCCGTACGAGGGCCGGGGCGTGGCCTACCACGTACCTCGGCTCGACGCACATGCCGGGCGGGACGTGGTGGTCGTCGGCGGCGGGGACAGTGCCGTGGACTGGGCGCTGGCCCTGGCTCCGCTCGCGCGGAGCGTGACCCTGGTCCACCGCCGGGGCACGTTCCGGGCCCACGAGCACAGCGTCCGCCTGGTGTACGCCTCCGGTGTCCGCGTCCTCACCGACGCCCAGGTGGTCGCCTGCCACGGAGCGGACCGGCTCGAACGGGTCGAGGTCCGGGCCGCCGAGGACACCCTGATCCTGCCGGCGCAGTCGCTCGTGGCGGCGCTGGGCTTCTCCTCCGGCCCGGGGCCCGTCGCGGACTGGGGGTTGGAGCTCGAACACCGCAGGATCCGCGTCGACCGGTCCATGCGGACCAACCTGCCCCGGGTGTACGCCGTCGGCGACGGCTGCACCTACCCCGGCCGGGTGCCGCTGATATCGGTCGGCTTCGGGGAGGCGGGCACCGCGGTCAACCACGCCGCCGTGTCGCTGCGGCCCGGGGAGCGACTGGCCCCCGAGCACTCCTCCGACACCTCCCCGGGGGACACGGCGCCCACCGCGCCCGCCGTCCGCCCCGCACCGGCCGGTGCGGCGGCGGTACCCGCGTAGGCGGGCCGCTCCGCTCCGGCCGACCGGACACCGGTACCGGATCCGCCCGGTGCCCGCGCACACCATGCCGACATGCGACATGCCCAGAGGGGACTTGGGAAGCGATGCTCCGCAACACGCTCACACTCATGCCGGAAGGCGTGCAGATACACCTGCCGCAGGGATCGCCGCTGACGGACATCGAGTACGAGACCTCCGAACCGGTGATTCCCTTCGGCTGCCGCTCGGGAGCCTGCGGCGCGTGCGTCGTCGAGGTCCTCGACGGCGCCGACGCGCTCGGCGAGGCCGACCCCGAGGAGACGGACTTCCTCGAAGACCTCGGCCGGGCGGACGGCGCCTTCCGTCTGGCGTGCCAGTGCCGGCTGATGGCCTCCGCGACCGTGCGCGTCGTGGAGGCCTGACCCGGCCCGCGCGCACACGGCGCCGCGGGTCCGCGGCCCGCCCCGCGCCCGGCCCGCCCCGCGCACCGGCGGCGGAGACGCGAACGGCAGACACGCGAAAACAGGAACGCACGAACGGCAGACGCACAGACCGACAGGCACACAGGCCGCCCCGGGCCCCGAGCGCACCCCTGCTCCGGCCCGCACCCGGCCCTCCACCCGCTTCAGACGTCCAGGAGTGCTCGTGTCCGTGATCAACACCGAACCCCGCACCACCGCACGCGGCAGCGCCCCCGCGACTGCGGCGCCCGACCCCCGGCAGAGCATGACGGCCCTGCCCCGCGTCCTCCAGTACCCCTTGACGGTCTTCACCGGCAAGGCGCTCCCCGAACAGGAGCCCCTGGGCTGGACCCCCACCTTCCACCTGCTGACCGCCACCGCGTCGATGGTCGTCGGCGTCCTGCTCGGCACCCTCGGCTACGCGCTCGGAGGCGCCTGCCTGCTGTTGCTGCTGCCCGGCTGGGCGGTGACCCTGCACGGGATGCGCAACCTGCGGATGATGATCTACCACCAGTGCTCGCACCGGAACATGTACCGCAGCCGCACCCCCGACCGGGCCATCGGCCACGCGATATCGAGCCTGCTCGTCATCCAGAACTTCCAGCGCTACAGCCGTGAACACGTCAGTGACCACCACGCCACCCACCACATGACCCTCCAGGACCCCACGGTCCAGGCCTTCCTGGTCAGCCTCGGCATGCACCCGGGCATGACCCGGCGCCAGATGTGGCGCCGGCTCCTCGGCAAGCTGGTCTCGCCGCGCTTCCACCTCGCGTTCGCCGTCTCCCGCGTCCGGTCCTTCGCCAAGGAGTCGGCCCGCACCGAGAAGGCCACCGTGCTCGGGCTGTACGGGACCGCGGTCCTCGCCACCGCTCTCACCGGGACCTGGCCGGCCCTGCTCCTCGTCTGGTTCGTGCCGCTCGTCCCGCTGTTCCAGATCAGCAACACCCTGCGGCTGTGCGTCAAGCACACCTTTCCCGAGCCCGGGATCGAAGACCGGCGCAGCCGGGCGTACTTCGCCTCGCTGACCAACGCGATCTTCATCGGCGACCGGGTCCCCTCGCCCGCCCTGCCCGCCGGCCGGCGCGCCCTGGCCTGGAGCCGTTGGACCCTGCGCCTGCTGTTCGTGCACGCCCCGGCCCGCTACCTCGTCCTGACCGGTGACACGGTGGTGCACGACTACCACCACCGGCATCCGCGCAGCGCCGACTGGGCCGACTACCTCTTCGCCCGTCGGCAGGACGCCGAAGAGGCGGCGGCGTCGGGGGACCGCAACCGGCCGCCCTACCACGAGGTGTGGGGCCTGGTGCCCGCCATCAGCCACGTCTTCGACTCGCTGGCCGCCGCCGACGCCGAGGAGTTCGACGTGAACCGGCTCCGGTCCGTCTCCAAGCGCGAACTCTTCGCCGCCTTCGACGACTGAGCCGGCCATGACGATCCGCCGACCGCCCACACCGGCACCGACCGCCCTCCTCCCGATTCAGGAACCCCCGATGCGGACCATGCCCCACCAGGAATCAGCGCCCCGTACCGTCATCCTCGGGGTCGCGGCCAGCGACAGCCACGCCGTGGCCAACCACCTCATCGCCTACTCGCTGCGCGGCCTCGGCTACGACGTCGTCAACCTCGGCACCTGCACCTCCGTCGACGAGTTCGCCGAAGCATGCGCACAGCACCCGGACGCCGAAGCCGTCGTCATCGGCAGCCTCAACGGCCACGTCCACGAGGACCTGCGCGGACTCGACCGGGCCAAGCAGGCCGGACGGATCACGTGCCCCGTGGTCGTCGGCGGCAACCTGTCGGTCGGCAGCCACAAGGACGACTCCTCCCTCGACCGCCTCTACGCCGCCGGCGTGGACCACATCCTGAGCGACCCGGCCGAACTGCCCCTCCTCCTCGACGCCCTGCGCGCCGCCCGCGACCGCTCGGCCGTCGCCTCCGGCATGGCGGCGTCATGAGCCTGACCTCGCTGCCCGCCCTCGGATCGCCGCCGCGCACCGCACCCGGGCCCGCCGTCCGGGGTACCGGTCCGGCCGCCCTGCCGACACCGGCCGAGAGCGCCGCGTACATCGGCTCGCTCGGCAAGCCCACGGCGGCCGAGGTCCTCGACCGGTGCCGCGCACAGGGCCGGGTGGCGATCCAGCCGCGGTGCGGGGTCGGCGGCCACGAGGAGATGAAGGCGCTGCTGACGACCCTGGAGGCGGAGGCCGCACCCGACATCCTCACGCTCACCATCGACTCGCACACCCGCCTCAAGCGGTTCGAGGAGGCGCTGCGCACCCTCAACCTCCGACCCGCCGACCTGAACGGCTACCCGCTGGTGGCCCACGGATGGCGGCGCGGCCGGGAGATCAACGAACTGCTCGCGGCGCCCCTGGAGATCCGGCACGGCTCGCCGGACGCCCGCATCCTCTTCGACGTGTCGGTGGCCTCGGGCATGACCTCCTTCGAGGGCGGCGGGATCTCGTACAACCTGCCCTACTCGAAGGCCGTGCCGCTCGCCGAGTCGCTCGGCGCCTGGCAGGACGTGGACCGGCGCTGCGGGGAACTCGCCGACCACGGGGTGGTCATCGACCGGGAGCTGTTCGGCACGCTCACCGCCGTGCTCGTACCGCCCTCGATCAGCCTGGCCGTCAGCGTCCTGGAAGCGGTGCTCGCCGCCCGCGCGGGCGTGCGCTGCATCTCCGTCGCCTACCCGCAGGGCGGCCACCTCGCCCAGGACGTCGCGGCGCTGCGCGCCATCCCCGTGCTCGCCGAGCGCTACCTGCCGGCCGGCGTCACCGTCCACGCGGTGCTCCACGAGTTCATGGGCGTCTTCCCGCGCGAGCGCGGCAACGCCGAGGACCTGATCCTCTACGGGGCGCTCGTCGCCCGGCTCGGCGGCGCGTCCAAGCTGATCACCAAGACGCACCAGGAGGCGTACGGCATACCCGACACGGCGGCGAACGTCGAAGGGCTGCGCCTGGCCGACCGGGCCAACTCCCCGCTCCTCGACTTCATCGGCGTCGACACCGGCCAGGTCGCCGAGGAGCTGGAGTGGATCCTCGCGGAGGTGGCCGAGCTCGTCGAGCCGCTGCTGGCCGCCGCCGACCTGGCGGACGCCATCGCCCTGGCCTTCGCCGAAGGCCGGCTCGACATCCCCTTCAGCGCCAGCCGCCACGCCCGCTCCGACCTGATCCCGCGACGCGACGCGGCCGGCGCCATCCGCTACCTGTCGACCGGAGCGCTGCCGTTCTCCGCGGCCCACCTGCGCCGCAACGAGGAGCTGCTGCACGCCGTGGACGGCCCGGACCCCGGCTTCGACACGCTGATGCGGGGGCTGACCGGCGACATCAACCACTTCCGCCACGTCTTCCGTGAGGAGGAGCCGACCACCCCGCCGACCCGGCCCTTCTCCGCCCCCGCGCCGGCACCCGCCCCCGCGCCCGGCCCACCGGGCCGGTCCCAAACCTCCAGCGAACCGAGGAACTGACACCGTGCGAGCCCTCCACGTCACCCAGCCCGGCGGCCCCGCCGCGCTCACCCTCACCGAGATCCCCGAGCCGACGGCCCTCCCCGGCCACGCCGTCGTCCGCAACGAGGCGGTCGGCCTCAACTTCATCGACGTCTACTACCGCAACGGCACCTACCCGGCCGCCTATCCGCTCGTCCCCGGCCAGGAGGCCGCCGGCGTCGTCACGGCCGTGGGCGAGGGCGTCGAGGGCATCGCGCCGGGCGACCGCGTCGCGTACGCCACCCAGCTCGGTGCCTACGCCGAGTACACGGCCGTACCGGCCGGCAAACTGGTGCCCGTCCCCGACTCCGTGTCCCTCCAGGACGCGGCGGCGGTCCTGCTCCAGGGGCTCGCCGCCCACTACCTGAGCCACACCACGCACCCCGTGGCGCCCGGCGAGAGCGTCGTCGTGCTCGCGGCGGCCGGCGGCCTGGGCCGGACCCTGGTGCAACTGGCCGCACACCGCGGCGCGACCGTCGTCGCCGTCGCCTCCGGCAAGGAGAAGCAGCAGGTCGCCCTCGCGGCCGGCGCCCACCACGCCGTCGGCTACGAGGACTTCGCGGACGCGGTGCGCGACCTCACCGGCGGACAGGGCGCCCACGTGGTCTACGACTCCGTCGGCGCGGCCACCTTCGCGACCAGTCTGCAGGCCCTGCGCCGCCGCGGCACGCTCGTGGTCTGCGGTCTGTCCAGCGGGCCCGTACCCCCCTTCGACCTGGAGCTGCTGCGCACGTCCGGATCGCTCCACCTGACCCGCCCCACCCTCGCCGACCACGTGCCGGACGCGGACTCCCTGCGGGCCGCGGCCGCCGAGCTCTTCGCGTACGTGGCCCGGGGGGTCGTGCGCCCCGACGTACGGGCGGAACTGCCGCTCGCCGAGGCGGCGCGCGCGCACGCACTGCTGGAAGGCCGCGCGACCACGGGCAAGGTCCTGCTCACGCCGTGACGTAGACGACAAGGAACGCGGGAGGACGCCATGAAGGTGGACACGAGGTCCGGCACGGCGCAGGGAACACCGGCGGGAGCGCCGGCCGCCACGGCGGGCGCGGGGACCACGGCGAACAGGGGAGGGAGAGGGGCCGGCGGGATCGGCGTGGTACCGGCGCCCCTGCTCATGCTCATCGGGATGGTGACCACGCAACTGGGCGCGGCCTTCGCCAAGCACCTGTTCGGCACCGTCGGCCCGGCGTCGATGACCGTGATGCGCCTCGGCTTCGCGGCGGTCGTCCTGCTGCTGTGGTGGCGGCCCTCGGTGCGGCTGGACCGCCGCACGGCGGGCGCGGTCGCGGCGCTCGGCGTGGCCATCGCCGGCATGAACATCTGCTTCTACCTCGCCATGGCCCGGATGCCGGTCGGCGTGGCCCTGACCGTGGGCATGGCCGGCCCGCTCGCCGTCGCGGCGCTGTCCTCGCGGCGGGCCCGGGACCGGCTGTGGATCGTGCTGGCGGCGTCGGGCATCGGCCTGCTCGGCTGGCAGGGCGGTGCGGCCGGCCTGACCGGCCTGCTGATCGCCTGCGCCTGCGCCGTCTTCTGGGGTTCGTACGTCCCGCTGTCGGCCCGGGTCGGAGCGGTGCTGCCCGGCGGCGGCGGCCTCGCCCTCGCCATGGCCTTCGGCACGGTGTGCTCCCTGCCGGCCGGGCTGGCGGAGGGCGGGGAGGCGCTGGCCCGGCCGGAGGTGCTGGCCTTCGGCTTCGGCGTCGCGATGCTGTCCTCGCTCATCCCGTACACCTGCGAGATGGAGACGCTGCGCCGGGTGTCGGCCCTGGTCTTCGGGGTGCTGCTGAGCCTGGAGCCCGCGATCGGCGCCCTGGTGGCCCTGCTCGTCCTGCGCGAGACCCTCTCGGCGGCGCAGGTGCTGGGGCTGGCCGCGGTCGTGGTGGCGTCGATGGGCGTCATCCGCAGCACCCGGCCGCCCCGCGAGGCGCCCGCAGCGCTCCCGGACGCGGCCGTCCCGGGCCCCGGCGCTCCCGTCCCGGTGCCCGGTGCGGCGCCCGGCACCGGGCCCGTCGCCGTGGTCGTCCCGCCCGCCGCGACCCCGTCCGTCCCCACCTCCGCCCCCTCCACCCAAGGAACCGAAACCTCATGATCGACACAGGCAGGAACGCAGCGCTGGCGGGCCGTCCGGAAGGCCTCGAACAGCTCAGGACCCTCCTGGACACGGCCTTCGGGGCCCTCGGCGACGCCGCGCTCAAGCGGGGCGGACCGGTCGCGCCCGGCGGGCCGGAGGCGGCGGTGGCCGCGGTGCGCGAAGCGCTGGGAGGGAGCCGGTTCCTCGCGGAGGAGCCCAGCGCCCAGCGGGTGGCGGACCTCTTCGGGGCGTACGCGACGTGGGCCGTCGACCTGACGCACCCGTCGGCCGTGGCCCGCATGCAGTGCGCGCCCACGGCCGCCTCGGTGGCGGCCGAACTGCTGGCCGCCACCCTCAACCAGTCGCTGCACGCCTGGGAGAGCGGCCCCTTCGCGCTGGAGCTGGAGCGGCGGCTGATCGCCGAGATGGCCTCGTGGGTCGGCTTCGGCGAAGCGGCCTCGGGCACGCTGACGCCCGGCGGCAGCATCTCCAACCTGATGGGGCTGCTGTTCAGCAGGGACCGCGCCCTGCGCGAAGCGGACTCGACGGGCCCGGACTCGGGCGCGGTGTCCCAGGCCGGGCTGACCGGGCGGCGGATACGCCCGCGCATCCTCTGCTCGGCCGCCGCCCACTTCTCGATCGCCCGCGCCGCCGGCTTCCTCGGCCTCGGCCGCGACGCCGTGCTCATCGTGCCGGTGGACGAGCGGGGCCGGATGCTCCCCGAGGAGGCCAGGCGGCTGCTCGACGGCTTCGGCCCCGACGAGGTCGCGGTGGCCCTCGTCGCGACCGCGGGCACCACGGACCACGGCTCCTTCGACCCGCTGCCCGAACTGGCCGACCTGGCGGCCGAGTACCGCATCTGGCTCCACGTCGACGCGGCGTACGGCATCGGCGCGCTGTTCTCGACCTCGCTCGCCCCGCTGCTCGACGGCCTGGGGCGGGCCGACTCGGTCGCCTTCGACCTGCACAAGTTCGGCTGGACCCCGGCCTCGTCGAGCGTGCTGCTGGTGCGCGACCGGCGCGACATGGAATGCCTCGACCAGCAGGCGGTCTACCTCAACCCGTCGGACGACGAGGCGGCCGGCTACACCGCGCTGCTCGGGACCTCCCTCCAGACCACCCGCCGCTCCGACGCCTTCAAGATCGCGGCCTCGCTGCTGACGGTCGGCCGCGAGGGCATGGGCGCGTGGGTGGACGCGTGCCACGCGCAGGCCCGGTACGCCGCCGGCCGCATCGCAGCCACCGAGGGTCTGCACCTCGTGGCGCAGCCGCTGCTGAGCACGGTGATCTTCCGGTGCCGTCCCTCGGCGGCCGACCCGGTGACGGACGAGAGCGCCTGGAACGCGGCGGTGCGCCGCAAGCTCCTGGCCGAGGGCAGGGCCCTGCTCGCCCGTACGAAGATCACCGGCCTGGACGGCGTACCGCAGGTCCACCTCAAGCTGGTGTTCCTCAACCCGACCACCACCGAGGCCGAGATCGACGAACTCCTGGCGGACATCACCGCGGCCGCCCGCGAAGTGGCCCGGGACGGTCGGCACATGTAGCCGCCCCCGGCCCCCCTCCGGCCCGTCGCACCCCGCACCACCACCGGGGCACGGCGGGCCGGAGCGCGGCGGTCGGGCTGGTCGCTGCTGGGCGCCGACAGCCAGGAGACCGCAGCCGAGAACGGCGCCGCCGCCCGCGCCTTCGACGGCGACCCGGCCACGCAGTGGCACACGGCCTGGTCCTCGGGCACCCCGGCCGCGCTCCCGCACGAGATCCGGATCGACCTCGGCGCCCGGTACACGGTCGACGGCCTCGGCTACCTGCCCCGGCAGGACGGCGGGGCCAACGGCCGGGTCGGCGGCTACGAGGTCTACGTCTCGGACACCACCGCCGACTGGGGCCCGCCCGTCGCGACCGGCGCCTTCGCGGACACCGCGGCCGCCAAGACCGCCGCCCTGTCCGCCAAGACGGGCCGCTACCTGCGGTTCAGGGCCCTGACCGAAGCCGGCGGCCGGGGGCCCTGGACCAGCGCCGCGGAGATCACCCTCACCGGCCGCCCCGCTCCCGGCCTCCGCCACCCTCGTCAACGCCGCCTCCGCGACCTGCCTGGACCTCCCGCGCAGCGCCACCAGCCCGGGCACCGAACCGACGCTCCACTCCTGCCACGGAGGCCCGAACCAGCGCTGGACCCTGGAGTCCGACGACCGCCTCACCGGTCTCGGAGGCGTCTGCCTGGACGGCGCCACCAGCCCGCGCGTCACGATCCGCACCTGCGACGGCAGCGCCGGCCAGCGCTGGCAGGCGGGCGCCCAGAGCACGCTGCGCAACGCGGGCCAATGCCTCGCCCCGGCCGGCTCGGCCACCGCGAACGGCACCCCCCTGACCCGCACCCCCTGCGCCGACACCCCGGCGCAGCGCTGGACCTTCACCCCCTGACCACGACCCCCCGCCCGGCCCCCGGACGGCGCCGCGACCCGGCGCCGTCCGGGGGCTCAGACGCCGTCCGCGGTCCCGGCCGCCTCCTCGCGGGCGAGGTCGCCGAGGTGCGCGTCCATGGTCGCGTTCAGGTCCGCCACGAACGACTCGAACCGTTCCAGCAGCTCCGGCGGGTAGGAGGCGGTGGCGACGTCCAGTCGGACGGCCAGCGGGCCGAAGAACTCGTCGGCCCGCTCCTGGATGTGGGCTCCCCCGCGCAGGGTGACCACGCGCCGGTCGGTGTGCTCGCGGCTGCGGGCGATGTGGCCGCCGGCCTCCAGGCGGTTGAGCAGGGCGGTCGTGGCGCCGGACGACAGCGAGATCCGCTCGCTGAGCCGCGCCGGGGACAGCGGCGCCCCCCGCTCCTCCGCGGCGGCGATCTCCAGGAGGGCGGTCGCGTCGGTGGAGTGCAGCCCGAGCCAGGCGGCGAAGCGGCGGCTGAGCTCGGTGTAGTGGCCACCGTAGATCCTCAGCCCTTCCATCAGCCGCTCGCGCTGCGCCGCGACGTCCTCGGCCATCGGTTCCTCCATGGCGGCCCGCCACCTTTCCCTCGTACCCGGGCGGGCCGCGTCGGCGGCTCGCGTTGACAACCTACCGACCCACAATTTACCTTCATCGCCGAATTACTTTACGATGGAGGTATCTGGATGTCCGAGTCGTCCCCCACCACCGACGAGAGGACCGAGCCGTACCGGTGGCGGTGGCTGATCCTGGTGGTGATGCTCGTCGCCGAGATCATGGACCTCCTCGACGCCTCGATCGTCAACGTCGCGGGCCCCGCCCTGGAGGAGTCCCTCGGGGCCGGAGCCGTCGGCCTGCAATGGGTGATCGGCGGCTACGCGCTCACGCTGGGCGCCGGGCTGGTCCTCGGCGGCCGCCTCGGCGACCGCTACGGCCGCCGCCGCATGTTCCTCATCGGTCTGGCCGCCTTCACCGCCAGCTCGCTGCTGTGCGCCCTCGCCCCGGACATCGGCTCACTCATCGCCTTCCGCCTGCTCCAGGGCACCGCGGGCGCGATGCTCCTGCCGCAGGGCCTGGGCCTGCTGCGGGAGAACTTCTCGGGTCCCGAACTCACCAAGGTGTTCGGGATCTTCGGCCCGGTCCTCGGCCTCGGCGGCATCATCGGCCCGGTCCTCGGCGGCGGCCTCATCGAGGGCGACTTCTTCGGCCTGGGCTGGCGCTCGGTGTTCCTCGTCAACCTGCCCATCGGCATCGCCGCCCTGATCGTCGCCGCCCGGTGCATCCCGAAGAAGCCCGGCGACCGCACCGTGAACGTGGACACGGCCGGCGCGGCCCTCGTCGCCGTCTCGTGCGCCCTGCTGGTCCTGCCGCTGAACCAGGGCCAGGAGGACGGCTGGCCCCTGTGGACCTGGCTGTCCATCGCCGGCTCCCTCCTCGGCTTCGCGCTCTTCGCCGTACAGCAGCGCCGGACGGCCGCGGCCGGCCGCGAACCGCTGGTGACCCCGGCGCTGCTGCGCAAGCCCGCCTTCACGGTCGGACTCGGCGGCATCGCCCTCTTCTTCAGCGGGCTCGTCGGCACCCAGCTCGTCCTGACCCTCTACCTCCAGATCGGCCGGCACTTCACCGCGGGCGAAGCGGGTCTGGGCAACCTGCCGCTCGCCGTGGGCACCGCGATCGGCGGCGCGGTCAGCGGCGCCGTCCTCGCGGACCGGATCGGACGCAAGGTCCTCCAGGTCGGCCCGCTCGTCCAGCTCGCCGGCGCGGCCCTGCTCTGGTACGAGCTCGACGGGCTCGACGCGGCCTCGTTCTCGGTCTGGGACGTGGTCCCCGGCGTGACCGTGTGCGGCGTCGGAGCGGGCCTGGTCATCGCCGCCCTGTTCAGCTTCATCCTCGCCGCCGTCGACGACGACGAGATCGGCTCCGCCTCCGGCGTCCTGTCCGCCGTGCAGTCCATCGGCGGTTCCCTCGGCGTCGCCGTCTTCGGCTCCGTCTTCTTCGCGCGGGCGGAGACCGGCGACTTCACCGGCGGGTTCCAGCGCGCCCTGCTGGTCCAGGCGTGCCTGCTGGCGGCCTTCTTCGCCATCACCTTCCTGCTCCCCGCGAAGGGCAGGCCCGAGGACCAGCAGCACGGCACGGGCCCGGCCGCCCCCGCCGCCCGGGAAGCCGCCGTGTGACACCCCGGCCGCGGTGACCCCACCGACGGCCGCTCCCGCCCCGCCGCCCTGCCGCCCCGCCGTCGTGGGCCGCGGGGCGGTCGTGCGCCGACTGGCCCTCCTTCGCGCGCGCTTTCGAGTGACTCCACCGCTCGGCGCCGGGCGCACCCGTGCCGCGGTGCCCGACCATCTCAGGCGGCCGGGCATGTTCCGGTCACGATCAGCCGGGGCACCAGGGCGCCGCGGCTCCGGGCCGCCGCTGGGAGACCACGTGCACGTCCTGCTCCTCGCGAGCGCCGCCGACAGCCGGCCGCCGCCGGACCGCGCCGCACCCCGCGGCCGCGCGAGCCACCCGGCCCCCCGGCCCGGGACGCCGCGGCGTCACCGCAATGGCCGTACATGACGCGGCGCGGCGGGGCCCGGGCTGTTAGCAAGAAGGGTGAGAGCACGTGCGCGGCCCCTCCCGCGCGCCCTCCCGAGCAGCTCCCGCTCCCTCCCGCACCTCCCTGAACCGAACCCCCTCCCCGAGGAGGAACCCATGAACGCAGCAACGCCGGCCCCGGCAGAAGACCCCCCGATCCACATCCTCTGGATCAACGCCGGGCTGAGCTGCGACGGCGACTCCGTCTCCCTCACGGCGGCGATGCAGCCCAGCATCGAAGAGATCGTGATGGGCGTACTGCCCGGACTGCCCAAGATCGCCGTGCACTGGCCGCTGATCGACTTCGAGTGCGGTCCGGTCGGCGGCGCGGACACCTTCATCGAGTGGTTCTTCAAGGGCGAGCGGGGCGAGATCGACCCCTTCGTGCTGGTCGTCGAGGGCTCCATCCCCAACGAGAGCATCAAGCCCGAGGGCTACTGGTGCGGCTTCGGCGACGACCCGGCCACCGGCCAGCCCATCACCACCAGCGAGTGGCTCGACCGGCTGGCGCCCAAGGCCCTCGCCGTCGTCGCCATCGGCACCTGCGCCACGTACGGCGGCATCCACGCCATGGAGGGCAACCCGACCGGTGCCATGGGCGTGCCCGACTACCTGGGCTGGGACTGGAAGTCCAAGGCCGGCATCCCGATCGTGTGCGTGCCCGGCTGCCCGATCCAGCCGGACAACTTCTCCGAGACCCTCACCTACCTGCTCTACCAGGCGGCGGGTTCGGCCCCGATGATCCCGCTCGACGACAAGCTGCGCCCCACCTGGCTCTTCGGTGCGACCGTGCACGAGGGCTGCGACCGCGCCGGCTACTACGAGCAGGGCCAGTTCGCGCACACCTACGACTCGCCCAAGTGCCTCGTCAAGCTGGGCTGTTGGGGCCCGGTCGTCAAGTGCAACGTCCCCAAGCGCGGCTGGATGAACGGCATCGGCGGCTGTCCGAACGTCGGCGGCATCTGCATCGCCTGCACGATGCCCGGCTTCCCCGACAAGTTCATGCCGTTCATGGACGAGCCCCCCGGCGCCAAGGTGTCCAGCAAGGCCAGCGGCGCGTACGGCGCGGTGGTCCGCAAGCTCCGGGAGATCACCCTGCACACCGTGGACCAGGAGCCCAAGTGGCGCCGCACCGGCGAGAAGCTCACCACGGGCTACCGCCCGCCCTGGTGACCGCGGGTGCGGAGCGCCCCTCCGCACCCCGGCCCCGCACCCGCACCCCGCATCCGCACCCGTTCCCGCACACGAACGCAGCACCGAAGAAGGGTCACGGCACAGACGATGGCACCGAAGACGAAGGCGGCCGCTGACGGCAGCGGTCTGGTGGAGATGGCCTGGGATCCGATCACCCGGATCGTGGGCAGCCTCGGCATCCACACGAAGATCGACTTCAAGCAGAAGAAGGTCGCCGAGTGCTACAGCACCTCGTCGGTCTTCCGCGGCTACAGCGTCTTCATGCGCGGAAAGGACCCCCGCGACGCGCACTTCATCACCAGCCGCATCTGCGGGATCTGCGGCGACAACCACGCCACCTGTTCCGTCTACGCCCAGAACATGGCGTACGGCGTGAAGCCGCCCCACCTCGCCGAGTGGATCATCAACCTCGGCGAGTCGGCGGAGTACATGTTCGACCACAACATCTTCCAGGAGAACCTGGTCGGGGTCGACTACTGCGAGAAGATGGTCCGCGAGACCAACCCGGGCGTCCTGGAACTCGCCGAGCGCACCGCGGCCCCGCACGCCGGCGAGCACGGCTTCAAGACCATCGCCGACATCATGCGCTCGCTCAACCCCATCGAGGGCGAGTTCTACCGCGAGGCCCTCCAGGTCAGCCGCTACACGCGCGAGATGTTCTGCCTGATGGAGGGCCGCCACGTGCACCCCTCCACCCTCTACCCGGGCGGCGTCGGCACCATCGCCTCCGTGCAGCTCTTCACCGACTACATGAGCCGCCTCATGCGGTACTGCGAGTTCATGAAGCGCGTCGTCCCGCTCCACGACGACCTCTTCGACTTCTTCTACGAGGCCCTGCCCGGGTACGAGGAGGTCGGCCGGCGCCGCGTGCTGCTCGGCTGCTGGGGTGCGCTCAACGACCCCGAGTACTGCGACTTCACGTACGCCAACATGACCGACTGGGGACGGAAGATGTTCGTCACCCCGGGCGTGGTGGTGGACGGCAAGCTGGTCACCAACGACCTCACCGAGATCAACCTCGGCATCCGCATCCTGCTGGGCAGCTCGTACTACGACGACTGGCAGGGACAGGAGCAGTTCGTCACGCACGACCCGCTCGGCAACCCCGTCGACCCGCGCCACCCGTGGAACCAGCACACCATCCCCGCCCCGCAGAAGCGGAACTTCGACGACAAGTACAGCTGGGTGATGTCGCCGCGCTGGTTCGACGGCAAGGACCACCTCGCGCTCGACACCGGCGGCGGCCCCCTGGCCCGGCTGTGGTCCACCGCGCTGTCCGGGCTGGTGCACACCGACTACGTCCAGGCCACGGGCCACAGCGTCGTCATCACCCTGCCGCGCACCATGACCAAGCCCGAGACCCGCTTCGAGTGGAAGATCCCGAAGTGGAGCAACGCCCTGGAGCGCAACCGCGCCCGCACCTACTTCCAGGCGTACGCCGCCGCCATCGCGCTGCACTGCGCCGAGAAGGGCCTCGCAGAGGTCCGCGCCGGACGCACCCAGACCTGGGAGAAGTTCGATGTCCCCGACGAGGGCCTGGGGGTCGGTTTCACCGAGGCGGTGCGCGGCGTCCTCTCGCACCACATGGTGATCCGCGACGGCAAGATCGCCAACTACCACCCCTACCCGCCCACCCCGTGGAACGCGAGCACCCGCGACACCTTCGGCACCCCCGGCCCCTACGAGGACGCGGTGCAGAACACCCCGATCTTCGAGGAGAACACCCCGGAGAACTTCAAGGGCATCGACATCATGCGCGCCGTGCGCAGCTTCGACCCCTGTCTGCCCTGCGGCGTCCACATGTACGTCGGCCCGGGCAAGACGGTCAAGCAGATGCACGTCCCCACCGGCCTGAGCGGACTGGGCGGATGAGCGCGGCCGTGGACGCCCGGCAGGCCGGACAGCGGGTCGAGGAGGTCCTGGACCGGCTCGCCGCCACCGGCGACCGCGAGGTGTGCGCAGCCGCGGAGGAACTGGTGCGCGTCCTCATGGACTTCTACGGCGCCGGGCTCGCCCGGGTCGTGGACGGCGTCGGCGAGGCCGCGCTCGCGCCGCTGCTCGACGACGAGCTCGTCGCCAGCCTGCTGGCCCTGCACCACCTCAACCCCGAGGACGTGCACACGCGCATCGCACGCGCCCTGGAAGCCGCCGCCGACCCGCTGGAGCCGCTCGGGTTCGACGAGGCCACGGGCGTACTGACGCTCCGCCCGCGGGCCGCCGGTGGCGGCTGCGGCTGCGGCAGTGCCGCGGACGGCGCCGGCCGGAGCGTCGAGGACGCCCTGGCCTGCTTCGCCCCCGAGGTCACCCGGGTGGAACTCGCGCCGGCCGAACCGCCGCAGCCCGCCCTGCTCCAGATCTCCACCCGCCCCGTCACCCCGGCGCCGGTGCGGTGAACGGGCCCCTGACACCGGTGCGTACGGACGCCGCGCGCGGGCTGCGCCGTTTCACCGGCCCGCGCCCCGCCCGCCCCGAGACCTGCGAACTGTGCGGGGTCGTGGTCCCCGAAGAGGGCCACCGCCACCTGGTCGAGCCGGACCGGCGCGCGCTGGTGTGCGCCTGCACCGCCTGCGCCCTGCTCTTCGACCGGCCGGGCACCGCCACCGGGCGCTACCGCGCCGTCCCGACCCGCTACCTCAAGGACCCCGGGCACCCGCTCGACGACGGTGCCTGGGAGCGGCTCCAGATCCCGGTGGGCGTGGCCTTCTTCTTCCGCAACGCCGCCCTCGACCGGCTGGTGGCGCTCTACCCCAGCCCGGCCGGCGCCACCGAGAGCGAGCTCGATCCGGAGACCTGGCAGAGCGTGCTGGGCTCCGGCCGGCTCGCCGCGCTGCTCAAACCCGACGTGGAGGCGCTGCTCCTGCACCGCTCCGAAGGGGACACCACCTGCCACCTGGTGCCGATCGACGTGTGCTACGAGCTGGTGGGGCGCATGCGGCTGCTGTGGCAGGGCTTCGACGGCGGGGCCGAGGCGCGGGCCGCGCTGCGGACCTTCTTCGACGAGGTCGAACGACGGGCCAAGGTCCCGGCCGGGACCGGTCGGGCTCCGGAGCACGCCGCGACGGCGACGCGGACCGAGGGGGACCGGCGCCCATGACGGAGTTCGAGTTCACCTGCACCGGCGTGCGGGCCGACGCCTACGCCGCCGGCCCCACCCTCGTCTTCCGGCTCAGGATCCGCACGGCCGACCCGCAGGCCCGGGTGCACGCCCTCGCCCTGCGCTGCCAGATCCGCATCGAACCGGCCCGGCGCGGCTACGGCCCCGCCGAGGCCGAGGGCCTCGCCGACCTCTTCGGCGAACGCTCCCGCTGGGGAACCACCCTCCAGCCGGTGCAGTTCGCGCACGTCACCGCGATGGTGCCCAGCTTCACCGGGGAGACCGAGACCGACCTGGTCGTGCCCTGCACCTACGACATGGACATCGCGGCGAGCCGCTACTTCAGCGCACTGGAGGAGGGCGAGGTGCCGTTGCTGATGCTGTTCTCGGGCACCGCCTTCACCGGCGCCGGCGGCTTCCACGTCGAGCCCGTGCCCTGGGACCGCGAAGCGTCCTTCCGGATGCCCGTGCCGGTCTGGCAGCAGATGGTCGAGCAGCACTTCCCCGGCTGCGGCTGGCTGCGGCTGCCCCGCGCCACCATGGCCGACCTGCTCGCGTTCCGCTCGCGGCACGCGCTCGCCTCGTGGGAGGCGACCGTACGGGCCCTGCTCGACACCGCCGCCCCCCTCCGGCCCCCGCAGCCCGACCCGCTCCGGCTCGGCGCCGCGCCGCGCGTCACCGAGAGGACCGCGCCATGACCACCACCGCCGCGCCCGGCTCCCGCTTCGACACCGCCCGCCACGTGGCGGACGCGGTCCTCTTCGAGGGCTACGTGCTCTACCCGTACCGGGCCTCGGCCGCCAAGAACCGGCTGCGCTGGCAGTTCGGCGTGCTGGTGCCGCCCGCGTGGGGGCCCGCGCACGAGGAACACGCCCTCCAGCAGACCGAGATCCTGATGGAACCCAAGGGCGACGCCACCCTCGCCGTGGAGCTCCGCTTCCTGCACGCCCAGCGCCGTACGGTCGAACGGCTCCGGGACGACGGCGGTTTCACCGAGGTCGCCGAACTCCACCTGGACGACCGGGTGCTGGTCCCCTGGGACGAAGGCGCCGAGGAGCGCGTGGAACTGTCCGTGCGCGCGGCCGAACTGGCGGGAGCGGGCGCCGTCTTCCCGTTCCGCCGGCCCGCCCGCGAGGAGACCGAGCCCGTCCTCGGGCCGGACGGCCGCACCCTGGGCCGCCTCGTGCGGCGCACGGAGGAGATCGAGGGCGTCGTCCGGCTCCGCACCACCGAACTCGACGGCCCCTACCGGGTGGTGCGGCTCACCGCGGTGGTGGAGAACACCAGCCCGTGGACGCCCGAGGACGGACCCGCCGACCGCGACGCGGCCCTGCCGCGCTCCCTCGTCGCCGCCCACCTCCTGCTCGGGCTCGACACCGGGTCCTTCCTGTCCATGACCGACCCGCCCGAATGGGCCAAGGCGGCCGCGGCCTCCTGCGTCAACCTCCACACCTGGCCCGTCCTGGCCGGCGAGGCGGGCCGCCGCGACGTGGTCCTCTCCTCCCCGATCATCCTGGAGGACCACGCCGCCATCGCTCCGGAGAGCGCGGGCGCCATGTACGACTCCACGGAGATCGACGAGATCCTCGCCCTGCGCACCGCGGCCCTCACCGACCAGGAGAAGCGGGAGGCGCGGGGTACGGACGCCCGTGCGGCGGCCGTGATCGAGCTCGCCGACACCATGCCCCCCGAGGTGCTGGAACGCCTGCACGGCGCGGTCCGCGGCCTGCGGGACGTCACGGGCCCCGACCCGGTCCTCGACGGCCCGGCCCTCTTCGGCGAACCGACCGCACCGCCGCCGCCACTGACCGCACCGCCACTGACCGCACCGCCGCCGACCGCACCGCCGCCGACCGGACCGGCGCGACCCGTCGGAGCGGGCGGACCCGGAGTCGACGAGGCCGTGTTCCGGCCCGACACCCCCTGGTGGGACCCGGCCCGCGCCGACACCGCCGACCCGGCCCGCGACCGCGTGAGCGTCGAGGGGGTCCCGGTGGGCGTCGGCAGCCGCGTCCTGCTGCGCCCGGGCCTGCGCCGTACCGATGCCCAGGACCTCTTCGTCCGGGGCCGCGCCGCGCTGGTGGAGGCCGTCCTGCACGACGTCGACGGGGGCGTGCACCTCGCCGTCACCGTGGAGGGCGACCCGGGCGCGGACATCCGCCGCGAACAGGGCCGCTTCCTGTACTTCCAGCCCGACGAGGTCAGCCCGCTGGAGGACGCGTGAGCCGCCCCACCCTGGTCGCCGGCATCGGCAACGTCTTCCTCGGCGACGACGGCTTCGGCGTCGAGGCCGTGCGGGCCCTGTCCGCGCGGCCGCTGCCCGACGGGGTCGAGGTGGTGGACTTCGGGGTGCGCGGGGTCCACCTCGCCTACCAGCTCCTCGACGGCTACGACACCCTCGTGCTGGTCGACGCCACCGCCCGCGGCGGCGCGCCCGGCACCCTCTACCTCATCGAGGCCGACGGCGCGGGTCCGGTCGCACCGGGCGGCGCCGTCCTCGACGGCCACCACATGTCCCCCGACGCGGTCCTCGCCCTGCTCGGCACCCTGTGCGCGGGCACCGGCTCCACACCGCCGCGGCGGACCCTCGTCATCGGCTGCGAACCGGCGTCCACCGAGGAGGGCATCGGCCTCAGCGGCCCGGTGGCCGCCGCGGTGCCGGAGGCCGTACGCATGCTCCTGGAACTGCTTCGGGAACCGGCCCGCGGGGACGGCGACGACCTGCCCCGCCGCGAACTGAGGAGTACCCCATGAAGAAGACCCAGGCCCTCGTCGGCAGTGCGACGGCCGCCGCGCTCGTCGCCGTCCTGCTGCAGGTCCTTCCCGACGTCCGGCGCTACCTGCGCATGCGCAGGATGTGACCCGCGGCCCACGGCGGCGCGGCCCGCGCACCCGGCGCCCGAACGGCGTACGGGGGCCGGGCCGCGTCGGCGTGGCCGTCCCCGGCGCCGTCCGGCTGCCGGTGTAATGAGCCCCGGCAGGACGGAGTCCGATGCACGAGATGTCGATCGCCATGGCCGTCGTGGGCCAGGTGGAAGAAGCGGCCGGGGCCGCCGGCGCGACCGCCGTCACGACCGTGCGCGTCCAGGTGGGCGAACTGGCCGGCGTGGTCCCCGACGCGCTCGCCTTCTGCTTCGAACTGGCCTGCGCCGGCACGGTCCTCGAAGGCGCCGAACTGATCGCCGATACCGTCGTCGCCCGCGCCCGCTGCGGCTCCTGCACGACCGAATGGCCCGTCGGCATGCCCCCCGAACTGTGCTGCCCGGGGTGCGGCAGCGCCGCCGACGTCGACCTGCTCTCGGGCCGGGAGCTGCAGATCGCCGCCGTGCACTGGGAAGACGGCACGGCCCCCGACACGTCCACCCGCGAACCCATCCCCGAGGAGGCCTGAACCATGTGCCGAGTGGTCGATCTACGCCAGGCGGTGCTCGCCAAGAACGACGAGGCGGCGCACGCCCTGCGCGCCGGGCTCACCGCGCGCGGCACCGCGGTCGTCAACCTGCTGTCCAGCCCGGGCAGCGGCAAGACGGCCCTGCTGGAGCGCGAACTGCTGCTCGCCCGCGAACGGGGCGTCCCGGTCGCCGCGCTGACGGCCGATCTGGCCACCGAGAACGACGCGGTGCGGCTGGCCCGTTCGGGCGTCCCCGTCAAGCAGGTGCTCACCGACGGGCTCTGCCACCTGGAAGCGGACATGCTGGGCGGCCACCTGGACGGCTGGCTCCCCGAGGACACCCGGCTGCTGTTCGTCGAGAACGTCGGCAACCTGGTCTGCCCGGCCTCCTACGACCTCGGCGAGAGCCTGCGCGTCGTCCTCGCCTCCGTCACCGAGGGCGAGGACAAGCCGCTGAAGTACCCGACGGCCTTCGGGCTCGCCCAGCTGGTGGTGGTGACCAAGACCGACATCGCGCGGGCCGTCGAGTTCGACGAAGCGGCCTTCCGGGCCAACGTCCAGCGGGTCAACCCCGGTGTGGAGGTGGTCCTGACCTCGGCGCGCGGCGGCCAGGGCGTGGGCGCGCTGCTCGACCGGGCCCTCGCGGTCGGCGCGGGCGGCGCGGCGCACGCGCCGGTGATGGCGCGCGGCGGGACGCCGGCCGGCCCCGGCAACGGCCACCACCACGGAGCCGGCCAGGTCCACGACCACGGCGACGGGCCGCACCACCACGACCACGGTCACGGCGACGGGGAGGGGGGCGGGCGTCACGACCACGGCCACGACCACGAGCACCCCCGCACCGCCGCCGCGCCCCCGCACGGCGCCCCGCCCGCCGTGGCGCGGTCCCGCTGATGGAGGCCGTGCGACGCCGCCGGGTCACGGTGACCGGGGTGGTGCAGGGCGTCGGCTTCAGGCCGTACGTGTACACCCGCGCCACCGGACTCGGCCTCGCCGGGCACGTCACCAACACCCCCGACGGCGTGGTCGCGGAGGTCGAGGGGGCCGCGGCGGCCGTGTCGGCGTTCTGCGAGCGGCTCGCTGCGGACGCGCCGCCGCTGGCCGTCGTGGACGCCGTCGAGCACTGCGAGGTCCCGGTCGCGGGCGGCGCCGGGTTCACCATCGTCGCCTCCCTGACCGGCGGCCCCGCCCGCACGCTCGTCTCCCCGGACGTGGCCACCTGCGCCGACTGCCTCGCCGAACTGGCGGACCCGGCCGACCGCCGCCACCGCCACCCGTTCATCACCTGCACCCACTGCGGGCCCCGCTTCACCATCGTCACCGGGCTGCCGTACGACCGCGCCCACACCACCATGGCCCGCTTCCCGATGTGCCCCGACTGCGCCCGCGAGTACGCGGACCCGGCCGACCGGCGCTTCCACGCGCAGCCCGTCGCCTGCCCCGACTGCGGCCCCCGGCTGCGCCTGCTCGCCGGACACCCGCCCCGCGCGGTGTCCGCCGCCGACCCGGTCGCCGAGGCCCGTCGCCTGCTGGCCGCCGGTGCGATCCTGGCGGTCAAGGGGCTCGGCGGCTACCACCTCGCCTGCGACGCCACCCACGCCGGAGCCGTGGCCGAGCTGCGCCGCCGCAAGGCGCGGGGAGACAAGCCGTTCGCGCTGATGGCCCGGAGCCCCGGCGACGTCGAACACCTCGTGCGCATCGGCCCCGAGGAGCGCGCCCTGCTCACCGGCGCGGTACGCCCCGTCGTGCTGCTGCGCCGCCGCCCGGCCGCCGCCGACGCGCTGCCCGCGGCCGTCGCCCCGGGCAGTCCCGACCTCGGCGTGATGCTCCCGTACACCCCGGTCCACCACCTCCTGCTCGGCCTGCCCGGCGACCCGCCCGGGCCCCGGCTGCTCGTGATGACCAGTGGCAACCTCTCCGGAGAGCCCATCGTCACCGAGGACGACGAGGCCCTGGAGCGGCTCGCCGGCCTCGCCGACGCCTGGCTCGCGCACGACCGGCCGATCCACGTCCCGTGCGACGACTCGGTGGTGCGGATCTGCGACGGCGAACCGCTGCTCGTCCGCCGCTCCCGCGGCTACGCCCCCCTCCCGGTCGACCTCCCGCTGTCCGTGCCCGCGATCCTCGCCGTCGGCGGAGACCTGAAGAACACCTTCTGCCTGGGCGAGGGCCGCCGGGCCTGGCCCTCCGCGCACATCGGCGACATGGCCGACCTCGCCACCCAGCACGCCTTCGAACGGGCCGAGCTCCAGCTGGAGTCGCTCACCGGCGTCACCCCCGCGCTGCTGGCCGCCGACCGGCACCCCGGCTACCGCTCCGGCCGGTGGGCCCGGCGGGCCGCCGGCGCCCGGCCGCTGGTGGGCGTCCAGCACCACCACGCGCACATCGCCTCCGCGATGGCCGAGCACGGCCTCGACGGCACCGCGCGGGTCATCGGCGTCGCCTTCGACGGCACCGGGTACGGGGACGACGGGGCCGTCTGGGGCGGCGAGTTCCTCCTGGCCGACTACGCCGGGTACACCCGCTTCGCCCACCTCGCCCCCGTCCCCCTGCCGGGCGGCGACGCCGCCGTGCACCGCCCGTACCGGATGGCCCTGTCCCACCTGCGGGCCGCCGGTCTCGACTGGGCGGCCGACCTCCCGTGCACGGCCGCCTGCCCGGCCGACGAACTGCGCGTCCTCGCCACCCAGTTGGACCGCGGCCTCAACTGCGTCCCCACCTCCAGCATGGGCCGCCTCTTCGACGCGGTCTCCTCCCTCGCGGGCGTCTGCCAGCGCGCCGGGTACGAGGCGCAGGCCGCCGTCGAACTGGAGGCGGCCGCCCTCGCGGCTCCCGCGCCGCCCGGACCCGGCTACGCCTTCGCCCTGCGCGGGCCGGCCGGCCGCCCCGGCGGGCCCCTCACCGCCGACCCGGCCCCCGTCCTCGCCGCGGTGGTGGCCGACGTCCGCGCGGCCGTGGCGCAGGAGGTCGTCGCCGCCCGCTTCCACGCCTGCGTCGCCGACCTCGTCACCACCCTCTGCGGCCTCGCCCGCGAGCGCCACGGGCTCACCGCCGTCGCCCTGACCGGCGGGGTCTTCGCCAACACCCTGCTCTCCTCCGCCTGCGCCCGCGCCCTGAGCGGGCACGGCTTCACCGTCCTGCGCCACCGCCGGGTCCCGCCCAACGACGGCGGGCTGTCCCTCGGCCAGCTCATGGTGGCGGCGGCCCGTGCCACGGAACACCACCCACAGCAAGGAGAAGCCCATGTGCCTCGCGGTACCCGGCCGAGTGCTTGACATCGGGGAGCGGGACGGAACCCGGATGGCCACCGTCGCCTTCGGAGGCGTGCAGAAGGAGGTGTGCCTGGAGTACCTGCCGGACCTCCAGGTCGGGGAGTACGCCATCGTCCACGTGGGCTTCGCGCTCCAGCGGCTGGACGAGGAATCGGCCCGGCAGACGCTCGAACTCTTCGCGCAACTGGGCATGCTCCAGGAGGAGTTCGGAGATCCGTGGGAGCAGGCCGCACAGGCCGGCGGCGGCGAGTGGCCCTTCGCGGACGCTCCGGACGCCGCTCCGGACGCCGCTCCGGACGGGGCGGCGGACGGCGTGCGGGGCCACGACGCGGTCCCGGCCGTCGGCGCGGCGCGGGAGGAGGGCGGCCGGTGAGGTACATCGACGAGTTCCAGGACCCCGAGCTCGCCCGCCGGCTGCTCGACGACATCCACGCGACGGTCACCCGGCCCTGGGCCCTGATGGAGGTCTGCGGCGGCCAGACCCACACCATCATCCGGCACGGCATCGACCAGCTCCTCCCCGAGCGGGTCGAGCTGATCCACGGCCCCGGCTGCCCGGTGTGCGTCACCCCGCTGGAGGTCATCGACAAGGCGCTGGAGATCGCCTCCCGGCCGAACGTGATCTTCTGCTCCTTCGGCGACATGCTGCGCGTCCCCGGCACCGGCCGCGACCTGTTCCAGGTGCGCAGCGAGGGCGGCGACGTACGGGTCGTCTACTCGCCGCTCGACGCCCTGCGGATCGCCCGGCAGAACCCGGCGCGCCAGGTGGTGTTCTTCGGCATCGGCTTCGAGACCACCGCCCCGCCCAACGCCATGACGGTGTACCAGGCGAAGAAGCTGGGCATCGCCAACTTCAGCCTGCTGGTCTCGCACGTCCGGGTCCCGCCCGCGATCGAGGCCATCATGCGGTCGCCGAGCTGCCGGGTCCAGGGCTTCCTCGCCGCCGGACACGTGTGCAGTGTGATGGGTACGGGGGAGTACCCCGGCCTCGCGGAACGCCACCGCGTCCCGATCGTGGTGACCGGCTTCGAGCCGCTGGACATCCTGGAGGGCGTACGGCGGGCCGTGCACCAGCTGGAGCGCGGCGAGCACACCGTCGACAACGCCTACGCGCGGGCCGTCCGTCCCGAGGGCAACCCGGCCGCCCTCGCCATGCTGGAAGACGTCTTCGAGGTCACCGACCGGGCCTGGCGGGGCATCGGGATCATCCCGGACAGCGGGTGGCGGCTCTCCGCCCGCTACCGGGAGTTCGACGCCGAGCACCGCTTCTCGGTGACCGGCATCCAGACCCGCGAGCCCGCCGAGTGCCGCAGCGGCGAAGTGCTGCAAGGGCTCCTCAAACCGCACGAGTGCGAGGCCTTCGGCACCCTGTGCACCCCGCGCAACCCGCTCGGCGCCACCATGGTCTCCAGCGAGGGCGCCTGCGCCGCGTACTACCTGTACCGCCGCCTGGAACTCACCCCGGCCCCGCAGGCCGGCACCGCCGCACCGCTGGAGGCGAGCCCCGTTGTCTGACACCGCACTGGACGTGACCGGCTGGACCTGCCCGGCCCCGCTGCGCGACCGGCCCCGCGTGGTGATGGGCCACGGGGGCGGCGGCGCCCTCTCCGCGGAGCTGGTCGAGCACCTCTTCGCCCCGGCCTTCGGCGGCGAGGTGCTGGCCGGTCTGGGCGACTCGGCGGCCGTCACGCTGGGAGGCGCGCGGCTGGCCTTCTCCACCGACTCCTACGTCGTGCGGCCGCTGTTCTTCCCCGGCGGCAGCATCGGCGACCTCGCGGTCAACGGGACCGTCAACGACCTGGCCATGAGCGGCGCCCGGGCCGCCTACCTGTCCTGCGGGTTCATCCTGGAGGAGGGGGTGGAGATGTCCGTGGTGGCCCGGGTGGCCGAAGCGCTCGGCGCGGCGGCCCGCGCGGCGGGCGTCGAGGTCGCGACGGGTGACACCAAGGTGGTCGAGGCGGGCCACGGCGACGGCGTCTACATCAACACCTCGGGCATCGGGCTCATCCCCGAGGGCGTGGACCTCAGGGCCCAGCGGGTCGTGCCCGGCGACGTGGTCATCGTCAGCGGCGAGATCGGGCTGCACGGCGTGGCGATCATGAGCGTGCGCGAGGGGCTGGAGTTCGGCGTCGACGTGGAGAGCGACTGCGCGGCGCTCGGCGGGCTCGTCCAGGCGATGCTCGCGGTCACCCCCGACCTGCACGTGCTGCGCGATCCCACGCGCGGCGGCCTGGCCGCCTCCCTCAACGAGATCGCGGCCGCCTCGGGCACCGGCGTCGTCATCCAGGAGGGCCGGGTACCGGTTCCCGAGGCCGTCGCGAACGCCTGCGCCATCCTCGGCCTGGATCCGCTCTACGTGGCCAACGAGGGCAAGCTGGTCGCCTTCGTCCCCCGGGAGCACGCCGACGCCGTGCTCGACGCGATGCGCGCCCACCCGCTCGGCCGTCGCGCCCGGGTGATCGGCGAGGCCGTGGACGCCCACCCGGGGCTCGTCGTGGCCCGGACCGGCCTCGGCGGCACCCGGGTGGTGGACCTGCCGATCGGAGAGCAGCTGCCCCGCATCTGCTGACCCGCGGCCGCGGCCGGCCGGGGACCGCGCGCCCCGGCCGGCGGAGCCCGGAGCGCGCGCCCCCGCCGGTCGGACCTACGCTGGTCTCCACGGGGGTCGCGCGGTCTTACGGGAGGTGCGTGTGCCATGGCGGAGCACGACGGCGGTCCGTCGGCGCGGAACCTGGAGGAGGGCCGGCTCCTGAAGGAGCTGGAGGCCATCCACCGCACGCGCCACGAGACCCTGCTGCACGGGTCGGACGACGCGCTGGCGACCCACACGCAGCGCATGGACGAGCTGGAGCGCGAGTACGTGCGCCGCCATCCGCAGCGCGCCCAGACCGCGGGCCGCACCCGCTCGGGCGCCCGGGCCCGCGCGGGCGGGGAGTGACGGGGGCCGGGGAGCGATCCGCTCGCTCGGGCGGACCGGATCGCGGACGGCCCGGCGGGGCGCCCGCGGCGGTCAGGCTCCGGCGCCGCTCCGGTCCGCGGTGGCGTGCTCGTCCTGCGGGCCGTCCGTGGTGTAGCGGATCCGGGCCCAGAGGGGCAGGGCGAACCAGCACAGCAGGTACCAGGCCATGACGCCGGCCACGATCCACGGGACGTGGTCGTCGTGCGTGGCCACGCGCAGGATCAGGAAGAGCGCGGAGGTCAGCGTGGCCAGCAGCAGGACGATGCCGAGGAACGTGAGCCGCGAGGCCCAGGCGACGGCCTGGGGCTTCATGCGCCGGCCCGAGACGATGCGGTGGAAGGCCACGGGCCCTATGAGCGCGCCCGTGGCCATGGAGCCGAGGATCACCGTGACGATGTAGATCGTCTTGTCGGTCGGATCCAGCCCCTGGAAGTGCGGGGTGAAGACCACCGTCAGCAGGAATCCGAAGAGGATCTGCACACCGGTCTGGGCGACGCGTATCTCCTGGACCAGCTCCTGCCACTGCCGGTCCGCGCGTTCCTCCGCGCTCTCGTTTCTGCCGTCGTCCTGCATGGCACGCCTCCCCATTCGGTGTCTTCGCTGGTCGGCGTCTACCCGGGCGCCGCGGGGCCATGCCCGGAGGGGGTACGTCGGGACGATCTCCCGACCTCGCCGCCCCAGACCTCCCGTCGCACGGCCGTTCGGTTCAGAGTTGCCTCAAGTGAGACATCTTTGTATCGTTCGAGGCGAAGGAGGCTCATTCGACATGGTGCACCACGAAGAACTGCTCGACGGCGCCGCCCGCGTCCTCGCGGGCGACCACAGCGCGTCGATGGTCCAGATCGCCGCCGGCATCGGAACCAGCCGCGCCACGCTGAGCCGCCGCTACGCGACCCGCGAGGCGCTGCTCAAGGCCGTCGCGGTCCGGGCGATCCATGTCGTCGACGGCTGCCTCGGCCCGGTCGACCTGCCGGACACCGCCGACGGGGCCGCGTTCGACGCGGCCCTGGAGGACCTGGTCGTCGCCCTGCTCCCGGCCGCGCACCTCTACGGGTTCACCACCCGGGACGCCACCGTCCTCGCCGACCCCGAGTTCCGGGCCGGCGTGGACCGGCAGGACCGGCGGGCCCTGGCCTTCCTCGCCCTCGGCCAGCGGCTGGGCCGGCTGCGCGCCGACCTGCCGCCGTACTGGATCTGGTACTCGCTCTGGGGCCTGCTCGACGCCGCCGCCGAGGGCGTCCGCGACGGACACCTCGCCCCCCGCGAGACCGGCCGCCTCGTGCTCACCTCCTTCCTCGGCGGTGCGCGGCCCGCCGAGGGGCCGCGGGCCGCCGCGCCCGGCGCGCCCTGATCCCGACCGACCCGAACACCCCGTGCACGACCCCAGAACGGAATCCCATGCACACCCCCACGCAGGACCCCCGCCGGTGGATCGTCCTGGCGATCCTCTCCGGCAGCCTCCTGCTCATCTCCATGGACACCACGATCCTCAACGTGGCCTTCCCCTCGCTCGTCGGCGACCTCCAGCCGGGCGCGGTCCAGCAGCTGTGGATCATCGACGTCTACGCGCTCGCCCTGTCCGGCCTGCTCGTCACCGCGGGCGCGCTCGGTGACCGCTGGGGCCGCAAGCGGCTGCTCATGGCGGGCTTCGGCATCTTCTCCGTCGCCTCGCTGATCGCCGTCTTCTCCACCGAGGCCTGGCACGTGATCGCCGCCCGCGCCCTCCTCGGCATAGGCGGCGCCGCCATCATGCCCGCCACCCTGTCGATCCTGCGCAGCGTCTTCACCGACGCCAGGGAACGCGCCTTCGCCCTCGCCGTCTGGGCCGCCGTCTTCGGCGGCGGCATGGCGTTCGGGCCGGTCGTCGGCGGCCTGCTGGTCCAGGACTACGGCTGGCACTCGGCCTTCCTGCTCAACCTCCCCGTCGCCGCGCTCATCGTCGCGGCCGGCCTGCGCTACCTCCCCGAGTCGCGTTCCGAGCGCAGCGCCGGAGCCTGGGACTGGTGGGGCGTCGGCCAGTCCATCGTCGGCATGCTCGCCCTCGCGGGCGGCATCAAGCAGCTCGGCAAGAGCGGCATCGCCGACCCGCTGCCCTGGGCCCTGCTGATCCTGGCCGCCGTCGCGCTGACCGTCTTCGTCCGCCGCCAGCTCCGCCTGGACAACCCGCTGCTCCAAGTGCGGCTGTTCGCCAAGCCCGCCTTCAGCGTCGCGGCCACCGCGATCTTCCTGCCGATGGTCGGCATGGGCGCCATCCTCTTCCTGGTCACCCAGTGGTTCCAGTACGGCCAGGGCTACACGCCGCTGGAGGCCGGCCTGCGCCTGCTGCCGGCCCCGCTCGCCCTGATCTGCGCGTCGATGGTCGCCCCCGCCCTGATGCAGCGCTTCGCGATCCGGCACGTGCTCGGTGCCGGACTGGTGGTCCTCGCCGCCGGAATGGCCCTGCCCTGGACCTTCCAGCAGTTCACCGACCTCGGCTACCCGGCCTTCGCCGTCGCCCTCACCGTCATGGGCCTGGGCGCCGGACTCGCCACCACGGTGGCCTCGGTCACCCTGATCTCGGCCGCCCCCGCCCACGAGGTCTCCAGCGCCGCCGCCATCGAGGAGACCTGCTACGAGCTCGGCTCGGCCATGGGCGTGGCCATCCTCGGCTCCACCGCCGCCGCCCTCTACCGGGGCAATCTGCCGGCCCTCGACCTCGACGGGCCCTCCACGGCCGCCGTGCGCGACTCCGTCGGCGAGGCCGCCCACACCGCCGAGCGGCTCGGCGGCGCCGTCGGGCAGGCCCTGCTCGACACCGCCTCGCACGCCTACACCCTGGCGATCACCCCGGCGTTCCTGCTGGCCGGCGTCCTCGCGGTGGCCGCGGCCGCCACCACCTGGTCGCTCATTCCGCGCGACCTGCGGCCGACCGAGAACCACTGACCGGGGCCGTGCGCAGCACCGGGGCGGCCGGCGCCGGCCCCAGGGTCGTGGTGCCGGGCGCCGCCCGGTGGCCCAGCCCGGTGCGGTAGGCGTCCAGAGCGGCCTCGGTGCGGCCCGCGCGCCGCAGCAGGTCGCCCAGGAGCCGGCACAGGTCGGCCAGGTCCCCGGTCGCCCCGCTGCGCTCCAGCAGCGCCAGCGCCCGCACGTAGTGCTCCTCGGCGGCCTCGGCCTCACCGCGCTCCTCGGCCATCAGGCCGAGGAGCCGGTGGGCTCCGCCCGCGTGGACGGCGCCGTGACGCTCGCCCAGTTCCACCACCTCGGCCAGCAGCCCGGCCGCCTCCCCGCACCGCCCCAGCCGGCGCAGCACGTCCGCCAGCTCCACCTCCACCTGCGCCGTGTACAGCGCGGCGCGCCGCGCGGAGAGCATGTCCCGCGCGGTGCGCAGCTCCCGCTCGGCCGCGACGAGGTCCCCGTCCTGCGCCTGCACGTAGCCGCGCATCCAGTGGCAGTGCGCGAGGTCCGTCCGCAGCCGCAACTGCCCGTAGATCGCCTGCGCCTTGGCCAGCGAGGCGTCCGCGTCGGCCAGCCGCCCCTCGGCGAGGAAGGTCCGCGCCACCTGCCGGTGCATCCCCGCCACCAGCGCCGGATCCTCCACGTGCGGGGCCAGGGCGAGCGCGAGCTCGGCGGCGTGCGCGGCCCGGGCATGGGCGCCCATGTCGATGTAGGGCCCGATCACCGCCGCGTACAGCAGTACCAACGCCTCGGGATCGCCGAGCCCGCTCGTCCCCAGCTCGTCGATGGCCGACTCCAGCAGGTGGCAGGCGTAGCGCAGCTCCCCGGCGAGCAGGTGCGCGACGGCCCGGCCGCGGACCGCGCGGGCCCGGCGGGGGAGCGGCTCCGCCGCGAGCAGTCGCTCCGCCTCCTCGAACTGCCCTATGGCCTCGCCGAGTTCACCGGCCTCCAGGGCGCAGTCGCCCAGCCCGAGCCGCGCCTCCGCCTGCTCGGCCACGAGCTCCAGCCGTTCGGCGTCGGCGAGCAGCGCCCGGTAGCGGTCCGCGGCCCCGCCCGCCTCGCCGCGGGCGAGGTCCTGCTGCGCGTCGGCGAGGGCGAGCCGCAGCTCGGTCGCGAGGTGGGCCGGGCGGCCGGTGGCCAGTTCCTCGTACGAGGTGCCCAGCCGGTCCGCGAGGAAGCGCAGCGCGGTCTCCGAGGGGCGCACCCGGCCCGACTCCAGCGTGGAGATGTACGCGGGGGTGTAGGCCGGCTGCGCCAACTGCTTCTGCGTCAGGCCCAGTTCCGTGCGCATGTGGTGAACACGGCGGCCGATGCGGGCCGGTTCGTCCATGAAGACCCCCAGGAGGTGCGAACTCCCCTTCGTCCAAGGGGAGCAGGCCATTGCGCACCGTCCGCGCGCCCCCTAATTTAAGCAACTGATTCAGCGTGCTTACACCCGCACTCAACTCCTTCATCCGGTGAGGACCCCGTGGACCCAGTCAGGCGAACCAGAAGGGCGGGGCGCTGCGCCGCCGCCGTCGTCGCGGTGTGCGCCGCCGCGGCGCTGTCGGCCGCCGGGCCCGCCGGCGCGGCAGCGATCCCCGCCGCGGCGGCCGGGCCGGGCGCGGCGCGGGTGCAGGTCGAGGTGCCGGGACCCGAGCACGGCGAGGCGGCCGGATCGGGCCGCGTCCTGGTGCCGCGGGTGCCGTCCGGCGGCCGGACCGCGGCCGCGGGCCGGCTCTCACCGGCCGAGCGGGCCGCGGACGGCGGGGTCGCGAAGCTGATCGACAACGGCCCCGCGGCCGACCGGCTCGACGTGGTCGTCATCGGCGACGGGTACACGGCCGGCGAACTGGCCCGGTTCCACGACGACGCCCGCGAGAAGTGGGCCGAGGTCACGGCCGTCGAGCCGTACACCACCTACCGCGACCTCTTCAACGTGTGGACGGTCGACGCGGTGTCCCGCGACTCGGGCGTCTCCGGCGACCCCGACCCGGCCACCGTCCGCGACACCGCGCTCGGCTCGTACTTCTGGTGCGAGGACATCGAACGGCTGCTCTGCGTCGACCAGCCGAAGGTCGACGCGTACGTGGCGAAGGCACCGGAGGCCGATCTCGTCATCGTCCTCGCCAACAGTGCCAAGTACGGCGGGGCGGGCTACAACGAACCCAGCGCCACCCTCGGCTACGAGGGCATATCCACCGCCTCGGCCGGCCACCGCCACGCCAAGTCCGGTCAGGTCGCCATCCACGAGACCGGCCATTCGCTGGGCAAGCTCGCCGACGAGTACTTCTACCCGGGCGTCCCCGACTACGAGCGGTACACGGGTCCCGAACCGGCCGACTCCAACACCAGCACCCTGCCGGCCGACCGGATGGCCGCGCAGCAGGCCAAGTGGTACCGCTGGCTCGGCGAGCAGTCGCCCGACGGCGGCACGGTCGGCACCTACGAGGGCGGCGGCTACTACGTCGGCGGCCTGTACCGCCCCACCGACGGCTCCCTGATGCGGGTGCTCGGCAAGCCCTTCAACCTGCCCGGCGTCGAGGCGATGATCGCCGGCTTCCACCGGCACGCCCGGACCGCCACCCCGCTCACCCCGGTCGACCGCACCCTGCGCCCGCGCCACACCGCCAGGGTGGCCGTGCCCCGGCTGGCCGGCGCGGACGGCCGGCAGCTCGACGTCCGCTGGTACCTCGACGGCCGGGAGCTGGGGCGGTTCGCGGGCCGGACCGAGGTGCGGGTGGCGGACCTGTGGCTGTTCGACCTGCGCGCGCACCGGCTCGCCGTGACGGTCCGCGACCGCACCCCCTCCGTGCGCGATCCGGAGGCCGCCCGCGGGCTGACCTCCACGGCGCAGTGGTCCGTGCGGCTGTAGCCGACCGTCCCGGGCGCGGTGACGCGACGGCCGGCCGCGGCCCCCGGAGGGAGCCGGCGGCCGGCCGGTGTCGTGGTGGCGGCGCGGGTCAGACGCGGCGCCAGCGGGCCATGGCCCAGGAGAACAGACCGAACAGGACGAGCCCGGCCGCGACCGCCACGAGCAGCCACGGGCCCGCCGGGGTCTGGGCGAGCGAGCGCAGGGTGTCGTCCATGCCCTTCGCCTGGCCCGGGTCGAACCGCACCGCGGCGTACACGACGAAGCCGCCGGCCGCCGCGAAGACGGTGCCGCGGGCGATGCCGCCCGCGATGCCGAGCACGTCGACGGCCTTGCGGGCGCCCTGCGAAGCACCGGTCATCGCCAGGTGCTTGCGGAAGGTGCGCCGGGCCGCCTGGACGGCGACCACCACACCCGCCACGGCTATCGCCACGCCGGCCGCGCCCACCCACCACTGGCCGCCCGGCAGTTCCATCGCCTTCGAGGTCATGTCCCGCGACTGCTGGTCTCCGGACTGCCGGTTGCCGGCGCCGGCCGCGAAGGACAGCACCGAGAACGCCACGACCCCGTAGAACACGGCCCGAGCCGCGGACGTCGCCCGCTTGGACGCCTTGTCGCCGTCGGGACCGGCGGCGCCGAACACCGCCTCCGACAGCCGCCACAGCATCATGCACACGATGCCGACCCCGACCGCCCACACCAGCACCTTGCCGAAGGGCTGGGCCGCGAGCTCCTGCAACGCGCCCTGGCGGTCCGCCTCCTGGCCGCCGCCACCGAACGCCACCCGGACGGCGAGTACGCCGATGAGCACGTACAGCACACCCCGCGCCACCAGTCCGCACCGCGCCGCCACCTCCCGGCCGGTACCGCCCCGGGACGCGGTCCGCACGCCTCCGCGTGCCATCGCGCCGCCCTCGCGCGCCACTGCGCCGCCCACGGCGCTCAGACCTCGCCGCGCCAGGCGCCGGTCTCGGCACCTCGCGTCTCGATGAAGGCCTTGAAGCGCTTGAGGTCTCCGGCCACCTGGCGCTTGACGAAGCCGAGCTTGTCCGCGGTGGACTCCGCGATGCCCTCGGGCACCCAGTTCACGTGCACGACGATCTCCGTGGTCGTCGCGTCGACCGGCTCGAAGGTGACCAGCCCGCCCTGGCGCGTGCCGGCGCCCTCGGTCATCCACGCGACGCGCCGGTCCGGGAGCTGTTCGGTGATCCGTGCGTCGAAGGTCCGCTCCACGCCGTTCACGTTCGTCACCCAGTGCGTGAGGGTGTCGCCGCGCTGCTCGACCCGCTCGACCCCCGCCATGAAGGACGGGAACTCCTCGAACTGCGTCCACTGGTTGTAGGCCGTCCGCAGAGGGACGTTCACCTCGACGTGTTCCTCGACGTGCGACATCGGGAAACCCTTCCTTCCGTCCTGTCCGTGCGGCCCCGGACGCCCCGGAGCACCGGGCCGCCCGGCCCGCCTGCCGGTTGCTGTGAACACCCGGCTACCCGGACTCGGTTGCTCCATGCTCCGCACGGGGGAGCGGCCGCGAGCGGCCGGTGGCCGCCGCGGGGATGTCGCGGCGGCCACCGGCCGCGGAGGGAAGGGCTTCGGCCGAGGGGGGCTAGAGCGGGTCCATGCCCCGGTCGTCGAGCTTGCCCTCCTGCTCGCTCTGCGCCTGGAGCCGGCGGGCCTTGTCGCGCAGTCTGCGCTTCTCGTCCGCGTCGGTGGACCGTTCGGCCGCCTCGTTCAGCTCCTGCGCCTTGGCGCGCAACTGCCCCGACCGTCCGCGGGCCTCGCCTGCATCGCTCATGATCACTCCTTGTGTGCCGTGGGGAGAGCGGGCGACATCAGGACACCAGCACCACCGTCCACCCGCACCTCGAACCCTCACCGAGCGTGACCGCCCCCGGCCGCCGGGCCGCCCAGGGGCGCGGTGAGGGTGAACAGGGCCCCGTCCGGGTCCCGCAGCGCCACCCAGCGTTCGGTGGCGTCGGAGGTGACGTCCGAGACGGTCCGGCCCCCCAGCGCCACGGCCTCCTCGACCGCCCGCCGCAGGTGCGGGACGCGGAAGTGGACGTGCCAGCGCGGCCGGGCGTGCGGGTCGCGGGCGGCGCGCTCGACCGGACCGCCGTCGAGCCGGGCGACGGGCTCGCCGCCCTGCCGCAGGACCACCCTGTCCTCCTCGTACGAGACCTCGCAGCAGCCGGAGCGCCCCGTCGCCCACTCCAGCACCGCGCCGTAGAAGATCGCCGCGTCGAAGGCGTCGCGGGTGCGCAGTTCCAGCCAAGCCGGCGCCTGGCCCCGGCCCACCCGCCAGTCCGCCGAGACCGCGCCCTCCCAGATACCGAAGACCGCGCCCTGCGGGTCGGACACCAGCGCCGCGCGGCCCCCGGAAGCGAAGGACACCGGGCCGACCGCGATCGTCCCCGTCCGCTCGCGGACGCGGTCCGCGGCCGCGTCGGCGTCGTCGACGGCGAAGTACGGGGTCCAGGCCACCGGCACGGCCAGGTCCGCCGCGAGCGCACCGATGCCCGCCACCGGCACCCGGTCCAGCTCGGCCACCGAGAACGCCTCGCCGAGCCGGGTCCGCCGGTAGCTCCAGCCGACGACCGCCCCGTAGAAGCGCTGCGCCGTGCCGAGGTCGCGCGCCATCAGGCTCACCCAGCACGGAGCTCCGAAGACCTCCTTCGTCGACATCCTCACGGCTCGCTCCGTTCGTCCCGCGCGGGGGCACACGGTCCCATTCTCGTCCTTTTCGGGACGGAACGGGGGACGGTCCTGCACCGGCGGTACGCGGCCCGGGTCAGACCACCGTCACCGGGTGGCGCACCACCGCGTCGAAGAGGTAGCCCTGCGTGTTGTACGCCGCCGTCGCGGGCTGGGTCCGGCCGCCGGCGTCCGTCGCCCGCGCCAGCAGGGCGGCCGCGCCCGTGGTCCGCGGGGTCCACGGCAGCGACCAGCGCACCCAGCCGCCCCGCCGCGGCGCGTCGTGCAGCCGGGCCCGCTGCCACCGCGCACCGCCGTCCGTGCTCACCTCCACCCGGTGCACGGGCGCCGCACCCGACCACGAACGGCCGGTCAGCAGCCGGGTCCGGTGCACCGGGACGCTCGCCCCGAGCTCCAGCTCGAAGGCGCTCTTGAGGGTCTGCCGGGTCAGCGGGGCGCTGCCCTCCGCCGGCTGGTCGGGCCCGAACAGCCGGTACAGGTCGGTGTTCCACGGCGAGTACAGCGGCTGTGCGCTGACCTCGATGTCCCCGACCCACTTGATCGACGAGATCCCGATCCAGTCCGGCACGACCACCCGGACCGGCCCGCCGTGGTCGGGCGGCAGCGGTCCCCCGTTCATCTCGTACGCCAGGATCACGTCGTCCAGCGCCTTCGAGACCGGCAGCGGCCGCCGCACCCGCCCGAGGTTCACCCCGTTCGCCACCACCTCGTCGTCCAGGCCGCGCGGCAGCACGTCCACCGCCGCGCGCGTCACGCCCGCCCGCCGCAGCACGTCCGACAGCCGGGCCCCGCGCCAGCGGGCCGAGCCGATCGCGCCGAGGGTCCAGGCGGTGCCGGTCACCTGCTGGCCCTGCTGGGTGGTGTAGAAGCTGCGGCCGTTGCCGGCGCACTCGATGAACAGCGTCCGCTCCACCGCCGGAAGGGACCGCAGCCGGTCGTAGGAGAACTCCACCGGGCCGGCGGCCAGCCCGTCGCCCCACACGTTCAGCCGCCAGCCGGCCGCCTCGACGCGCGGGGTGGTGGTGTGGTTGCGCACGAAGAACCGGTCCACCGGAGTCAGCGGGCCCGTACCGCGCAGGGCCGCGAAGTTCGTCTCCGCGTTGGTGCCCCGGACCGTGAACAGCTCCGGCGGGAGCGGCTTCACGATGCCGGGCGGCGCGACCGGGGCCGCCGCCCGGGCCGGACCCGAGCCCGGGCCCGGTGCGGCCGCGTCCGGCGCGCCGTGCGCGGACGCCGCCCCGGCCGGGCCGGAAGCGCCCGCCGTCAGGGCGCCGGCGGCCGCGCCGGCCGCGAACAGCCTCAGCAGGTCGCGCCGGTCCACCCCGGCGGAACGGGCGCGGCCGCGCGCCCACTGCCGCAGGCGCGCACGGTCGTAACGGCTCTCGTCCGACAGGTCGACGGGCATGGCGGAACACTCCTCGGTCGCGATTCCCGACGGACCGTAGGAGCCCGGCCCCACCTGCGGGAACCTCCTCGACACGATGGCCACGAACCTGCAACACCGCCGCAACGGAGGACCCGATTACCGCTGCGCACCGGTGTTCGGCAGGATGGCCCGCATGACCGAGATCCTGACCCCCCGCCTCATCCTCCGCCGCTGGCACGACGACGACCTCATCCCCCTGTCGGAGATCGACGGGGACGCGGAGGTGATGCGGTGGATCGGCGACGGATCGGTCCGCGGCCTGGACGACAGCGCCGAGGACATCGAGCGCATGGAGGAGGAGTGGGACGAGGAGGGCTTCGGCCTCTTCGCCGTCGAGCTCCTCGGCTCCGGCGAGCTGATCGGCGTCGTCGGCCTCTCCGTACCCGAGTACCTGGCCGAGGTGATGCCGGCCGTGGAGATCAGCTGGCGCCTGGGCCGCCAGTACTGGGGTCAGGGCTACGCCTCGGAGGCCGCCCACGCCACGCTGGAGTTCGCCCTCCAGGACCGCGGCCTGGACCGGGTCGTGGCGATCAACCGGGCCGGCAACGACGAGTCCGAGAACGTGATCCGCAAGCTCGGGATGGTGGCGGAGCGCGACACCACCCACCCCGCGTACGGCCACCTGCTGCAGATCCACGGCATCGACCTCACCGAATACGAGGCCTGAGCCCGGACCGGCTCCGCCACGGGGACCGAGCACGGTACGGCTCCGATGCGCCCCCCGACGCCGCCCGGCCCCGGGCCCGCTACGGCCTCGCCGCGGCCGGCGCATCGTCCGATCGGAGGACCCCGGCATCCTCCGGGCCGCCCGCCGACTCCGGCCGCAGGGCGGACCGGCCGGGACCGCGCGCGGGACCAGCATGGGAACGGGGGAGCGGGAGGGCACGGACGGCCCTCCCCGCCCCGGAGCCGAGAGGACCACCATGAACCCGCACGACCGACCGGACCGGGCGCTCCTCGAAGCCGCCCGGCGCGGCGACGCGGCCGCGGTCGGCGCGGCGCTCGCCGCGGGCGCCCGCGTCGAGGCCCGTGACGACCAGCTGCGCACCCCGCTGCTGCTCGCCGCGCTCGGCGACCACGCCGACGCGGCCGCCGTCCTGCTCGCCGCCGGCGCCGATCCCGACGCCCCGGACTCCCGCGCCGACAGCCCCTGGCTCGTCACCGGCGTCACCGGGAGCGTCCGCATGATGCGGCTGCTGCTGGCCGCCGGACCCGACCTGACCCAGCCCAACCGGTTCGGCGGGACCTCCCTCGTCCCGGCCGCCGAACGCGGGCACACCCGCTACGTGCGCGCCGTGCTCGACGAGACCGCCATCGACGTCGACCACGTCAACCGGCTCGGCTGGACCGCCCTGCTGGAGGCCGTGATCCTCGGCGACGGCGGCCCCCGGCACGAGGAGGTCGTCGCCCTGCTGCTCGCGGCGGGCGCCGATCCCCTGCTGCCCGACCTCGACGGCGTCACCGCCCACGAGCACGCCACCCGCCGCGGCTTCGACGGCATGGCCCGCCTCCTCGCCGCCGCCCGCGGAACGCGGGCCGTCTCCGGAGCGCAGGGCGCCCCCGGGACGGAGACCGGCCGGTGAACCGCCGTACGACGGGCACCCGCACCGCCCTCGCGGCGCTCGCCGCCGCCCTGCTGCTCGGGGCCTGCGGCGCCGGACCCGGCCCGGCCGCGACCGCCCCCGCGCCCTCCGCGTCCGCCCCGCCGCCCGCCACCGCACCCACCCCGCAGGGCACGCTGCTGACCGCGGACTTCGGCGCCGACACCGTCACCTTCACCGACCCGCGACACGGCGCGATGGCCTCGGTCCCCGTCGGCCGCGCCCCCTACGGCCTGGCCGTCGGAGCCGACGGCCGGGCCTGGGTGGCCACGGCCGAGGGCGTCGCCGTCGTCGACACCCGCACGCGCGAGCTGGTCGCCCGCGTCCCGTACCGCACCGACACCGGCCCCGCCGCCGACGGCGAGTACCGCGGCGGTGGCATGGGCATCGCGCTGGCGCCCGACGGCGCCCACGCCTACGTCGGGGTCAACGTGCCCGGCACCACGGGCGTCCTGGAGGTCGTCGACACCGCGACGCGCGAGGTCACCTCCGTCGTCCCCGTGGGCCGGCGCCCCTTCGACGTGGACGTCTCGCCCGACGGCTCCGAGGTCTACGTCACCGGCCACGACTCCTTCGACGTCACGGTCGTCACGGCCGGCTCCCCGGGCTCCCCGGCCCCGCGCCGCATCGAGGTGGCCCCGTACGGCACGGAAGGCGGCCTCGGCTCCTGGCTCAAGCCGCACTACACGGCCGTACGCCCCTCCGACGGCATGCTGCTGCTCCCGTTCGAGGGGGAGCGGCTCGCCGTGGTCGACCCCCGCACCGGGCGCACCACCGTCGAGCGCATGACGGCCGACACGCACCAGCACGGGGCGACGGCGGCCCCCGACGGCCGGCTCCTGGTGGTGGGCACCGGCGCGGTGCGGGCCGGTGACGGCGAAGGCCCCTCGCTGACGGTCCGCGACCCGGACGGGACCGAGCGGGTCCACCCGCTGGAGGGGCCGCACGAGGACGTCGCGCTCTCGCGGGACGGGCGCACGGCGTACGTGACCGGCGGCTTCACCCGCGACGGCTACTGGAACGGCATCACCGTCGTCGACCTCGACACGGGCGACACCCGCCGTCTGCCGACCGGCTCCCGCCCACTGGGCATCGCCGTGCTGTAGCCCCCCGCGCCGCCGGCCCCGGGGCGCGGTCGAGCCCGTCGGCGGGTCTGCTGCCGCCCTTCGTGGGACCGGTGCGCCCCGCGTCGGAGCGTCCCGGGCCGGGAACCGGGGCGGCGTGGACCATCGGTCCATGACCACCACCTTCATCACCGGAGCCAACAAGGGCCTGGGCCGCGAGACCGCCCGCCGCCTCCTCGACCTCGGCCACACCGTGATCATGGGCGCCCGCGACCCGGAACGGGGGGCCGAAGCGGCCGCCGCGCTGGGCGCCCGGTTCGTCCGCGTCGACGTCACCGACGAGGCCTCCGTCACCGCCGCCGCGGCCGACGTCGCCGCGCACGAGGGGGCGATCGACGTCCTGGTGAACAACGCCGGCATCACCGGTCCGCACGCCGATCCCGCCGACCTGACCGCCGCGGACGCCCTCGCCGTCTTCGACGTCAACCTGTTCGGCGTGATCCGCACGACCCGCGCCTTCCTCCCGCTGCTGCGCCGCTCGCCGGACCCCGTCATCGTCAACGTCAGCAGCGGGATGGGATCGCTCGCGCTCACCCACGACCCCTCGCGCGCGGAATCCTCCGTCGTCGCACCGCTCTACACCGCTTCGAAGGCCGCCCTCACCATGCTGACGACGCAGTACGCCAGGGGCCTGGAGGGCATCCGCGTCAACGCCGTCGACCCCGGCTACACGGCGACCGACCTCAACGCCCACAGCGGCCCGCAGTCCGTCACCGAGGGCACCGACGCGATCGTCCTCCTCGCGACCGAGGGACCCGGCGCCGGGTCGGGCCGCTTCATCGACCGGAACGGCCCGATCGCCTGGTCCTGACGGAACCCGAGCCGAGCCGAGCCGAACCGCCCTGATCCGACCCCGGCCCGGCGCGCCCGCCGCCCGTCGCGAAGGCCTACGGGGCGCCGCCGGCCCGGCGCCGCGAGGCCCGGGCGCGGGCCGCCTCGTGGGCACCGCGCAACAGCCGCAGTACCGTACCGGCCGTCCGCGCACCGGGGTTGACGACGCAGACCCAGCCGAGCTGCCCGTACACGGGGTGCGGGACCAGCGTGTCCGCGGCGGCGGGGTCGCGCGGCAGGCGCAGGTCACGCGGTTCCTCCCCCGTGAGTTCCCGGAAGACCGCCCGTTCGACGTGCACGTTCACGCGCCACCGCCCCGGGCCGAGGGCCGAAGCGGCGTCACCCGGGTAGTCCTTGGTGACGATCGTGCCGTAGGGCTGGAGCGTGGGGGGAGGGGGGCCGTCGGGGGAGTAGGAGAAGAACGCGTCCCCCCAGACCAGCTCCGGAAAGCCGCCGCCCGCCTCCGGCAGGACCACGTGCGACCCGTCGAATCCGCGCACGTGGGCGATGATCCGTTCCCTGCTCATGCCCCTGCCCATGTCCATGTCCATACTCGGGTCCGTTTTCATGGTTCAAGCATCGGCTTGAAGTGCTTCCGGGGGGTTGACCGTGGACGAGACGGCGAACGCGACGACGGACGAGACGCGACCGGCGCCGCTGCGGACCCTGGACGTCGCGCGGCTCTCGGGGTATTCGGCGCAGCAGGTCCGGGACCTCGAACGGCTCGGCGTCCTGCCGCCCGCCGCCCGGTCGGACAACGGCTACCGCTCGTACACGCAGCTCCACGTACGGGCCCTGCGCGCCTACCGGGGGCTCGCGGCCGCCGTGGGGCCGGTGGAGGCCAGGGAGCTGCTTCCGCGCCTGCGGACGGGCACGCTCGCGGAGGCGGCCGCCGAGGCCAACGCCGTCCACGCCCGGCTCGCGCGGGAACGCGACGAGGTCCTGCGGGCCCTGCGTGCGCTGCGGGTCATCGAGGCCGAAGCCCACACTGCGGGTGTGGAGCGGGAGGGCGACGCGATGACGATCACGGAGCTCGCCGGCGCGCTCGGGGTACGCGCCTCGACCCTGCGTTTCTGGGAGCGGGAGGGCCTCCTGCACCCCGAGCGGGTCACCTCGCTGCGCGCGCGCCGGTACGCCCCCGCGGCCGTCGGGGAGGCCCGCATCGTCGCGGCCCTGCGCGCCGCCGGGTACGGCATCGCGGCGGTGCGCGAGGTGATGGACTCCCTCCACCGGCCCGACGGCCCGCGCGACACCCGACGGATCCTGGACGCCCGCCTCGACCGGATCGCCGAGCGCTCGGTGGCCCTCCTGCACGCGGGCACCGACCTGGCGGCCGTCGTCACGGCCGGGCACACACCCCGTTAGCCCCACCGGCCCCGGGACCTGCGGCTTTCCGTGGACGGCGGCCGGGCCACGGCACGGCCGCCGCTGGTGTCGGTCGCCTGTGCGACGGCCTTCATCACATGGTTCCACCGGACGCGGCGCACCGCCGGGACGGCCCGGACGGTCACGCCGCCGTCCTGGCCGCACCCGGGCAGGGGCCGGGCGCCGGGAGTGCGACGGTGCGGCTCCCGGGCGCCCGTCGGGGCGGGCCGGGTCATTCCGCGTAGTGGTTGCCCTGGAGGTGGAGCGAGCGCAGGGACGCCTCCAGCGCGAAGCGGTGGTCCGGGTCCGTGATGCGCGCGCCCAGGTGGGCGTCCAGGTTGCGCAGGCGGTAGCGGACCGTCTGCGCGTGCACCCCGAGCACCTCGCCCACCTGCTCGGCGGGGGCCCGCGTGGCGATGTGGACGCGCAGCGTCTCGACCAGGCGGCCGCGCCGGGAGCCGGTGAGCGCGCCGAGCGGGGCCAGTTCGCGGGCCGCGATGTGGGTGACCAGGGCGGGGTCGGACAGGAGCCACAACGTTGTCAGATGGTCTTCGCAGTGCACGAGCGGTCCGTCGGGCACGATCCCGTCGTCGATGAGCTGCAGCACCCTCCTGGCCCAGCGCAGGGAGTCGGCGGCCTGCGGCGGCGGCACGGTCAGACCGACGACGGCCGGGGCGCCCGCCAGGGCGGATTCGAGCATCGCCAGACGCTCGGGGGTGAGTGGTCCCGGGATCAGCAGGTGCGGCTGCGGGATGCCGAGGTCGGCGAGGACGTCCCGGTCCAGGCACGCCCGTATGTGGTCGGGCGCCGGCACGCGCAAGGCCACCAGCGTGCACTGCGCGGGGAGTTCCCAGGCCGCCTGCTCGCACAGCTCGGAGATGGCCGCCTGCGGCAGGGGCGGTCCGACGAGGATGAGGTGGAGCAGTTGCCTGCGTAACGCGGACACCTCGGAGGCGGCGCGTGCCTGGACCTCCGCGTACCCCTCGCGCGCCAGTGCCTCGAGCTCGTCGACGTACGCGAAGAGCGCGTCGGCGAAGGCGAGGATCAGCGAGGGGGACAGGTTGTACTGGCGGCCCATGGTCTTGGCGCGGCGCAGCGCGATGCGCGCGCCGAGCCGGTAGGCCCCCTGGAGGGTGTCGAGGTCACGGCCCTCGTACGCCTCCACCCGGCCGAACTTGCGCAGCAGTTCGTCGCGCTGGGCCGAGCTCGAACCGGGGTCCGCGACCCGGTCGACGAACGTGCCCAGTGCCTGCTCCACGCCTTGGCGGATGGCGTCCGCGCTGGGGCCGTCGAGGAGGCGGGCGTACACCGGATAGGCGCGCTGGACCTCGACGCGGATCTCCTTGATGAGGCCCGGGACCTCGGGCCTCATCAAGGCCGCGAACTCCTTGGGGAGCGGATCGAGCGGTTCACCGAGGTCCGGTGGTTGTGCGATTGAGGGCATGACCGATTCCTTGCTCTCCTGCGCGCCCGGTGGGGGGAGTGGCGTGACAGCGCCCTGCTGGCTGGAGGGCGCTGGAGCGGCCGTCAGGTGCATACCTGTGTGAGGTGCTGACGCTAGGACAAGTGCGCTGTGCTGTACACCGGTTGAACAGGAGTTGCGCAGGAGGACGGGTCGAGGCCGGCGAGTCGGCCGGGAATCGCCGGTCGGTGACCGTTACTTGACCGCGGAGTGCCAGTTCTGCGCGAGCCGCTTGCCCGCGTCGGGGGCCACCGTGCCCGGGGCGTAGAGCCCGCCCAGGTAGGTCTGGGTGTTGTTCAGGGTCAGGCTGTTCTTGCCCGCCGCCGACGGGAGACCGGTCTTGAGGTTGACCGCGGCGTCGATCAGGCCGAACAGCCCCAGGCCGCAGCCGCTGGCGCCGGGAACGGCGAAGGACGTGTCGCTCTGGGTGGAGCCGAGGAGGTTGAGACGGCTCATCTCGCCGTCCTCGTTCGGGCTGCCGTCACCGTTGAACCGCTCCACGCCGAACGACGGGTAGGTGAGGTTCTTCGGCTTCAGGACGATCGGGTTGTTCTTGGTGCCGATGTAGCAGTTGCTGCCCAGGAACGGGTTCTCCAGGTGGATGCGGACCGGGATGTTCACGATCGTCTGGTCGGTGACCACGCCCGCGATCTGGTCGAAGTCGGAGGGGGTGCCCACCGACTCCAGGGTCGCGGTGATCTTGTTGAGCTTGCCGTCCGCGAGCTGCTTGCAGATCTCGGTGATGCCCGGGATGTTGCTCGGACACATCAGCCCGAGGAGGCCGCCGGGCACCGTCGCGGAGTCGGCGATGATCGCACCGGAGGCGGGTGCGACGACGGTGCTGGTGCCGTCGGAGTTCTGCACGACGCCGATCTGCAGGTTGCTGTTGCCGGTGATGACCGTCGTGTTGCCCAGCTTGATGGACCCGCTGGTGGCGTACGAGACGACGCACTGCGGCGCCTTGTCCAGGCCGTCCGCGCCGAGCATCGTCGGCGAGTCGACGGGGCAGCGGGTGAACGGAGCCCAGGAGCCGCCCAGGGCCGGCGTGGCGGCGGTCGCCGTACCGAGGGAGGCGAACGCGCCGAACGCGGTCAGCGCCGATACGGTCACGAGCCGGGTGCGTGCGGAGGCGAGTGGCATGGAGGTGCCTTTCGGTGGCGGGAACGTGCGGAAACGTGCGGATCGGTCGTGCGGGGGTGCGGCGGTACGGCGGTGCGGGTCCCGCGCGCGGGAGTGCCGGTGTGCGCCGGGGCGCGCAGGGCGTCCGGGTGGTGCGGATCAGCGCTCCGGCGCGGGGACCACGTACGGCTGGCGGTCCTCGGTGCACTGGCCCTCGGTCGGCACCTCGACGCCCACGGCGCACGTCTGGCCCTGGATCTGCTTGACGTAGTTGCCGGAGCCCGAGATGGACGCGGTCAGCAGCCGGTCCAGGTTCTCGCCGCCCGCCCCGCAGCCCGTGAAGGCGGGGATGGTCACCTCGCCGGTCAGCGGGCCGCCGGAGGTCAGGACGTAGCCGGTGGCGTCCGTGCCGTTGATGAGCTGACCCTTCCCGAGCATCACCAGGTGCGGGCCCGGGTAGGTGGCCGGATCGGGTTCGGGGGAGCTGAGCGGGGTCTCGGTGCGGCAGGACGGGCCGACGTCCAGGCGCGTGCCGTTGACCTCGACGTTCAGGACGCGCAGGACCAGCGGGGCGCGCACGTACGTCTCGGCGATGTTGTCCGGGAAGACGAGCAGGACGTCCGACGCGACGGTCATGGGTCCGGCCTGCTCCAGGATCATGGTCGCGGTCGTCGGGGTGAAACCGAAGGTCAGGAAGGTGGAGGTGAACGGCGGGGTCTGCTTGCGGCCCTGGTAGTCGAGGTAGGCGTCCGACTTCTGGAGCAGGTGGATGCTGCCGTCCGGCGGGAAGGAGATCTCCGGGTCGCCCTGCTCGATCTGTACGCACGACACCGGGATCAGCGAGGCGCCGGCCAGCTTGCGGACGTTGGAGTAGCCGGTGATGTACGCGTTGAGCGACTTGTCGGTCGGGTTCTCCTTGACGCAGGGCGGCGCCGGCGGCCTGTCGGCCGCCAGACCGGCGCGGGCGTCGCCGACCTTCGGTGCCTTGTCCTTGTCCTTGTCCTTGTCCTTGCCGCCCGGGGCGCCGGGAGCACCGGGCGCCGCCGACCCGCTCGGGGACGCGGGGTCCGTCGGCCGCCCGGACGCCGGGGCCGTGGGGGCCGACGGGGAGGGCGAGCCGCTCGGGGCCGGGGTGCCGGTGGCCGGTCCGATCGGCACGGTGGCCAGCAGGCCGTGGCCGTCCGCGTCCTTCGCGAGGGTGCAGGCGAGGGAGAGGGACGGGGGAGCGGTGGGGGCGCCGTCGGCCGTGCCGAGGGCGAGGTCGACGGCCAGGCCCGTGGCCGTGAGGGTGAGGTCGCCGTCGGCGGCCGCCGTCACCGCCGGGGCGTCGCCGGTGGTGGTGAGGGTGAGCGTGCCTTCGGCGGGAAGGGGGACGGGCCGGGCGGTGCCCCGCCAGAGGGCCTGTGCCTTCGCCTCGTGCTGGGCGACGTCGAGGGCCAGCCTGGTCTCGGGCACCACGGTGGTGGCCTTGAGGGCCGTCAGGTCGGCGACGGCCGCGGCCGGGAGCTCGACGGTGGTGGTGACCCCGGTGGGACGGATCGCCTCGCCGGCCTTCGCCCGGTCGGGGAAGGCGGCCGTGACCCGTACCGCGGCGCGCTGCGTTCCCGAGGGCAGCGCGCAGTCGTAGGGCAGCTTCGCGGTGATCTCCTGCGAGCCCACCGCGGCCGCCGCCGACGGGATCAGGGGGGCGAGCGCCACGAAGGCGGCGATCGCCGCACCGCGCGCGCGGCCGCGGGGTGTCCGCAGGGCGGGACGGTGGCCTGTCATCGCTTGCTCCGCTCGGGGATCGTCCGGGGCGCCGACCGTCGGCGTGGCCGGTCGGCCTGACGGGTGGGCGTGACGGGTCGGCGTCGAGGGTCGGCGAACGCCCGGCCGGTCCCGCCGGTCGGGCGTACGGACCCGGGGGAGTGCCGGCGGCACTCCCCCACGTCTTACGGGTTGGTGCCGACGATGGTCGGGATGACCGTGGTGCCGGTCTTCTTGACCAGGTAGGCGCCGGTGAAGATCGGCTTGGCACCGACGGGCACCGCGCTGCCGCAGTTGGTCGACGACACCACGTTGAGCTCACCGGTGACGCTGGAGACCGCCAGCTTGCCCGTCGAGTTCGTGTACGTGCTGGACGCCTTGCCCGTGACGCGGAAGACGCAGGCACCGACGGTGACCTTGGCGTCGACGTTGCCGATGTAGCCCTTGGTGACGCCGGTCGCGGCCGTGTAGTCCTGGGCCACCACGGTCCACGGGGTGGTGGGGACGGTGGTGACGTTGCCCAGGACGCTGGTGCAGGGCGAGCCGGTGGCACCGAAGTTGATGGCGCTGATCGAGCCGACGGTGGCCGGGTTGCCCGTGGCGCTGGCCATCGAGCCGGAGGCGCCCGACGTCGTACACGTCATGGCGATGCCGTTGACGCTGAGGACGATGTTCCCGCTGTTCGTCGCCGTGAACGTCGAGGGAGTCGGGTTGACGGTCCACGTGGTCGACGGCAGGGCCGATGCCGGGCCGGCCGTCAGGGCGAAGGCGGCGGCAGCGGCGCCGGTGACGACGGCGAGGTTTCTGATGGTCTTCTTCATGGCTCTGGGACTCTCCTTGGGGATTGACCGGCAGAGGTGGGCCGCAGCTGTGCGGTGGGAGGGACAGAAGCGGCCCGCGGCTCGGTGTTCCTCGGCCGCGACGCTGACGTTACTTGCGGGAAACTTGGCTGAACAATGGCGCAGTTCAAGATTCTTTGAAGAGCCCGAATTAACTGTTCGCCGGGTGAGCGGTCCCCGTCGCCGCTTTGGTCCCCAGGTGCGCAATGTCGATAATCGCGGCCCGTCGCGCACCTCGCTGCCACATCTTGCGACCGGGTAGAGCGTATGCATCTCGATATGAAGAGAAACTGCTCTCGCCGGTGACAAGCGACCGCCCCCATGTGTGCTCCGCGTGACAAGAAAGGCGGGGGCGCGTGCGGTCTCGCGGAAAACTCAGAACCTGGTATTGCCGTCGGAGGTTACCGGGTCGTAGCGTTCCGGGTGCGACGCTCGACCCCTGGTTGGCGGCCCCTTGAGGCAGGGGTCCTGACGGATGGTTTTCGGCCCGGCCTCCTGCCGGGACGGATGCTTCCGGTGGGGCCCCGCGGAGCCGGCTCGCGGACCCGCGGGGCCCCACCGTGTCTCACCGGAGACAAGTGGCGCACCCGGCTTTGTCTGCCCGGTGACACATTCCGGGACGCCGGGCCGAATTCGTGCCACGCCTATTGTCGGGATGATCGTGAACGACCTAACGTGCGGCCCGCGGTGCACACGCGGCACACGCCTGCTGGAGGTGGTATGGGAATCGAAGTAGCTGTTGAGGGTCTGACCATGTCCTTCGGCAAGCAGAACATCTGGCAGGACGTGACCCTGACGTTGCCCGCGGGGGAAGTGAGCGTCATGCTCGGTCCCTCCGGCACCGGGAAGACGGTGTTCCTCAAATCGCTCATCGGGCTGCTGAAGCCGCAACGGGGACGCGTCCTCGTGGCCGGCGTCGACATGGTGAACAGCCCCGACCGCGACATATACGAAGCACGCAAACTCTTCGGCCTCATGTTCCAGGACGGCGCCCTCTTCGGGTCCATGTCCCTCTTCGACAACATCGCCTTCCCGCTGCGCGAGCACACGCGGAAGAAGGAGTCGGAGATCCGCCGGATCGTCATGGAGCGCATCGACGTCGTCGGGCTCCTCGGCTCCGAGGGCAAGCTCCCCGGCGAGATCAGCGGCGGCATGCGCAAGCGGGCGGGACTGGCCCGCGCGCTCGTGCTCGACCCGCAGATCGTGCTGTGCGACGAGCCGGACTCCGGCCTCGACCCCGTCCGCACCGCCAACCTCTCGCAGCTCCTGATCGACCTCAACGCGCAGATCGACGCGACGATGCTCATCGTCACCCACAACCTCGACATCGCCGCGACCGTCCCCGACAACATGGGGATGCTCTTCCGGCGCAACCTCGTCACCTTCGGCCCGCGCGAAGTGCTGCTCACCAGCGACGAACCGGTCGTGGCGCAGTTCCTCGCCGGACGCCGCGAAGGCCCCATCGGGATGTCCGAGGAGAAGGACGAGGCCACGCTCGCCGCCGAGGCCGCCGTACCCGCATCCGCGCCCGCCGAGCCCCGGGTCATCGTCCCCCAACTGGAGCCCTCGCCCGGCCTGCCGCAGCGCCAGGCGGCCCTCAGGCGGCGCGAGCGCGTCCTCGGCATGCTCGACACGCTGCCGCCCGCCGCCCGCGCCGCCATCGAGGACACCTACGCCCACGGGGCGCAGGCACCGACCCTGCGGCTTCCGGCCACCGGGAGCGGCTCGTGATCACGGGCGCGCTGCGGCAGACCGGCCGGCTCTTCGCCCTCGCGGCCGAGGTGGGCCGGGCCATCTTCCGACGGCCCTTCCAGTTCCGGGAGTTCGTCGAGCAGTTCTGGTTCATCGCCAGCATCACGATCCTGCCCGCCGCGCTCGTCTCCATCCCGTTCGGTGCGGTGATCGCCCTCCAGGTCGGCTCGCTCACCCAGCAGTTGGGCGCCCAGTCGTTCACCGGAGGCGCCAGCGTCCTCGCCATCATCCAGCAGGCGAGCCCGCTCATCGTCGCCCTGCTCATCGCCGGCGCCGGAGGCTCCGCCATCTGCGCCGACCTCGGGTCCCGCACGATCCGCGAGGAGCTCGACGCGATGGAGGTCATGGGCGTCTCGCCCGTCCAGCGCCTGGTCGTGCCGCGGGTCCTGGCGACCATGGGCGTGGCCGTGCTCCTCAACGGGCTGGTGTCGGTCGTCGGCACGCTCGGCGGCTACTTCTTCAACGTCATCCTCCAGGGCGGCACCCCGGGTGCCTACCTCTCCAGCTTCTCCGCCCTCGCCCAGCTGCCCGACCTGTACATCAGCGAGTTCAAGGCACTGGTCTTCGGGTTCATCGCGGGCATCGTCGCCGCCTACCGCGGCCTCAACCCGCGCGGCGGCCCCAAAGGGGTCGGCGACGCCGTCAACCAGTCCGTCGTCATCACGTTCATGCTGCTGTTCTTCGTGAACATGGTGCTGACGGGCATCTACCTGCAGATCGTCCCGCCGAAGGGAGGCTGAGGCCGATGGCCTCCCCGTTCGTCTGGCTCGACCGGTCCGGCGACCAGTTCCTGTTCTACGTCAAGGCACTGGCCTGGATCCCGCGCACGCTGCGCCGCTACCTCAAGGAGGTCCAACGGCTGCTCGCCGAAGTGGCCTTCGGTTCCGGCGGCCTCGGGGTGATCGGCGGCACCATCGGCGTGATGATCGCCATGACCCTGTTCACCGGCACCGTCGTCGGCCTCCAGGGGTACGCGGCCCTCGACCAGATCGGCACCGCCGCGTTCACCGGGTTCATCTCCGCCTACTTCAACACCCGCGAGATCGCGCCCCTGGTCGCCGGGCTCGCCCTCTCCGCGACCGTCGGCGCCGGCTTCACCGCCCAGCTCGGCGCGATGCGGATCAACGAGGAGGTCGACGCCCTCGAAGGGATGGGCATCCGCTCCATCCCCTACCTGGTCACCACCCGCATCATCGCGGGCGTCGTCGCGATCATCCCGCTCTACGCGATCGGCCTCCTCTCGTCGTACGTCGCCTCCCGCTACGTGACCGTCCTGTTCAACGGCCAGTCCCAGGGAACGTACGACCACTACTTCAACCTGTTCCTCTCCCCGACCGACGTCGTGCTGTCGGTCCTCAAGGTGTTCATCTTCAGCGTCATGGTGATCCTCGCCCACTGCTACTACGGCTTCCGCGCCTCCGGCGGCCCGGCCGGGGTCGGCATCGCGGTGGGCCGGTCCGTGCGCAACGCCATCGTGCTCATCAGCGTCACCGACTTCTTCCTGTCGCTGGCCCTGTGGGGCGCGACCACGACCGTGAAGGTGGCGGGGTGAGATGAGCAGCCCACGGGGTGAGACCCTGCGCCGCCGGCTCGCCGGAATCGTCTTCCTTCTGGTCCCCGTCCTCCTCGTCTGGCTGGCGATCGCCGTCTACGACAAGCAGTTCACCGACAGCGCCCCGATCACCGTCGAGACGAGCAGCGTCGGCAACGAGATGCACCCGGGCGCCGACGTCAAACTGCGCGGCGTCGTCATCGGCGAGGTCCGCTCCATCGACGCCACCGACACGGGCGCCCGGCTCACCCTCGCGATGGATCCGGCGACCCTCGGCGACGTCCCCTCCGACGTGCGCGCCCAGATGCTGCCGACGACCCTGTTCGGCGAACGCTTCGTGGCGCTCGTCCCGCCGTCGGCGCCCTCGGCCGAACCGATCGGCGCCGGGGCCGTCATCCCCGAGGACCGCTCCAGCAACGCCGTGGAACTCCAGCAGGTCCTGGACAACGTCCTGCCCATGCTCACCGCCGTCCAGCCGCAGAAGCTCTCCGCCACCCTGTCCGCCGTCTCCCGGGCCCTCGAAGGACGCGGCGACAAGCTCGGCACCACCCTCGCCCAACTGGACGCCCACCTCAAGGAGTTCAACCCCGAGCTGCCCGCGCTCAACCGCGACCTCCAGGAGCTGGTGAAGGTCAGCAACCTGTACGCCGACGCGGCCCCGGACATCGTCACCGCGCTCACCGACTTCACCACCACCAGCGGCACGCTCGCCGAGAAGGAGAGCGAGCTCGCCGGCACCCTCGGGGCCACCACCCGCACCGCCCAGGACGTCACCGCCTTCCTGCGCCAGAACAAGGACAACATCATCCGGCTCAGCGCCACCGGCAGGCCGACCCTGGAGCTCCTCGCCGAGTACTCCTCGTCCTTCCCCTGCACCCTGCGCACCCTCGCCGAGTTCGTGCCGGCCATGGACAAGGCCCTCGGCAAGGGCACCGACCAGCCCGGGCTGCACGTCAACGTGGTCACCGTGCCCTCGCGGGGCGCGTACGTACCCGGCCGCGACACCCCCTCGTACACCTCGGGCGGCGGCCCGCACTGCTACCCCGTGCCCTACCTCGGGGTCCCGGCGGCGCCCGCCGCCCGGGCCACGGCGGCGGCCGAGCAGAACCTCGGGCCCGCCAACTCCCCGCAGGAGAACGACTTCCTGAACGAGCTCCTCGCTCCCGCCGCCGAGAAGCAGCCCGGCGACCTGCCCGACTGGAGCAGCCTGCTGGCCGGTCCCGCGTACCGCGGCGCGGAGGTGGTCCTCAAGTGACGCACGACCTCGCCCACACCCGACGGCGCCCCCTGACCGGGCCGCTCGTCAAGTCCCTGATCTTCGTGCTGGTCACCGCCCTCGCCACGACCGTGCTCGCGCTCAGCATCGCCAACACCGGCGTGGACTCCGGAACCCGCTCGTACAAGGCGCTGTTCACCGACGCCACCGGGCTCATCGACGGGGACAGCGTGCGGATCTCGGGAGTGAAGGTCGGGGAGGTGACCGACGTCCGGGTCGTCGACCGGCGCACCGCCCAGGTCACCTTCCGCATCCGCGACGACCGCACGCTCCCCGGCTCGGCGACCGCCGCGGTGAAGTACCTCAACATGGTCGGACAGCGCTACGTCGCCCTCGACCGGGGCAGCGGCGACGTGGGCGGCGACCTGCCGCCCGGCTCCACCATCCCCCTGGAGCGCACGACGCCCGCGCTCGACATGACGCTGCTCTTCAACGGGTTCAAGCCGCTCTTCGAGGGTCTGTCGCCCAGCGACGTCAACGACCTCGCCGGCTCGCTCGTCCAGGTCCTCCAAGGCGAGGGCGGCACCGTCGACAGCCTGATCCGGCACGTCGGTTCGCTCACGCAGACCGTCGCCGCCAAGGACAAGGTGATCGGCCAGGTCGTCACCAACCTCAACACCGTCCTGGAGACCCTCAACACCCGCGAGGCCGCCTTCGACGACCTGGTCGTCACCCTCCAGAAACTCGTCACCGGCTTCAACGACGACCGCAAACCCCTCGGCGAGGCCGTCCTGGCCATGGGCGACCTCACCACCACGACCGCGGGACTCCTCCAGGACGGGCGCGCCCCCCTGAAGCAGAGCATCGGCGAACTGGGCCGCCTCGCGACCACCCTCGGCGACCACACGCCGCAGATCGAGGACTTCCTCGACAGGACCCCGGCCAAGATGACCGCCCTGGCCCGCCTGTCCTCGTACGGGTCGTGGTTCAACCTCTACCTCTGCGAGGCCCGCGTGAGCGGTGTGACCACCTCCGACGGCTCCGCGCCGCCGACCGGCATCACCGTCACCGAATCGAGGTGCCGAGGATGAGCCGCCCGCCCAGGTTCACCCCCGTCAAGGACCGCAACCCCGTCGCGGTGGCCGCCGTCGGGCTCGTCGTCCTCGCCCTGCTCGCCGCCCTCGCCTACAACGTCGACCGCCTCCCGTTCGTCGGCGGCGGCACCGCCTACAGCGCCGACTTCACCGAGGCCGCCGGCCTCGGCGACGGCGACGAGGTGCGCATCGCCGGGGTCAAGGTCGGTTCGGTCACCGGGGTCGCGCTCGACGGGCCCAAGGTGAAGGTGACCTTCGAGGTCGGCGACGCCTGGGTCGGCGACCGCTCCACCGCCGCCATCGCCATCAAGACCCTGCTCGGCGACAAGTACCTGGCCCTCGACCCGCTGGGCTCCGCACGCCAGGACCCCGGCAGCCGCATCCCGCTGTCCCGCACCACGTCCCCGTACGACGTGACCCAGGCCTTCCAGGACCTCAGCGGCACCGTCGACGCCATCGACACCAAGAAGCTCGCCGAGAGCTTCGCGACGATCTCCGACACCTTCAAGAACTCGCCGCCGAACGTGCGCAGCGCCGCCACCGGCCTGTCCGAGCTGTCCAAGTCCGTCTCCAGCCGCGACGCCCAGCTGGTCCAGCTGCTCCAGGGGAGCCGGACCTTCACCAAGACCCTGGAGGGCAAGAAGTCCAGCTTCGAGACCCTGCTGGAGGACGGCGGTTCGCTGCTCGGCGAGCTGAAGGACCGGCGCGACGCCATCCGCGCCCTCCTCAAGGGCAGCCGGGACCTGGGCACGCAGCTCAGCGGCATCGTCGACGACAACGACCGCCAGCTCGGCCCCACCCTCAAGGCCCTCGGCCGCGTCACCGAGGTGCTGGAGAAGAACAGCAGCCAGCTCGACAAGACCCTCGCCCTCGTCGGCCCGTACTACCGGCTCGTCGGCAACACCCTCGGCAGCGGTCACTGGTTCGACAGCTACCTGTGCGGAGTCGTGCCGCGGAACTACCTGCCCGAGGCGTCCCAGCCCAAGACCGGATGCCAGCCGCCGCAGCAGGCCGCGGCGGCCAAGGGGAGCGGTGAATGATGACCAGACCCGGAAAACCCCTCGTCTTCGGGCTCGCCGTCGTGGTGCTCGCCGCCGTGGGACTCGTCGCCGTACGCGTCCTCGGCTCCGACGGCACCCGTGTCACCGCCTACTTCGACCGCGCCGTCGGCGTCTACGCCGGATCCGACCTGAGGATCCTCGGCGTGCGCGTGGGCGAGGTCGAGTCCGTGGAGCCCGAGGGCACCCGCGTCCGCGTCCGCCTCCACGTCGACGACGGCGTGCGCGTCGCGGCCGACGCGCGGGCCGTCATCGTCGCCCCGAGCATCGTCGCGGACCGGTACGTCCAGCTCACCCCGGCCTACAGCTCCGGCCCCGCCCTCGCCGACGGCGCCCGGCTCGCCGCGTCCCGCAACCGCACCCCCGTCGAGATCGACCAGCTGTACGCCTCGATCACCGACCTCGGCAAGGCCCTCGGCCCCGACGGCGCCAACGCGACCGGCGCCCTGTCCGGCCTGCTCGACACCGGCGCGGCGAACCTCAAGGACAACGGCGACGCGATCGGCACGTCCATCCAGGAGTTCGGCAAGGCGGCCAAGACCCTCGACGGCAGCAGCGACGACCTGTTCGCCACCCTCGGCCAGCTCCAGACGTTCACCACGATGCTCAAGGACAAGGACGGCGACGTCCGCACCGCCCAGGAGCGCCTCGACGACGTGGTGAGCTTCTTCGCCGACAACAAGGACGACCTCGCGGGCGCCCTCGCCGAGCTCGGCAAGGCCCTCGCCCAGGTGAAGACCTTCATCCAGGACAACCGGGACGAGCTGAAGCAGAACGTCGACCGGCTCGTCCCCCTCACCCAGGCCCTTGTCGATCAGCGGGCCTCCCTCGCCGAAGCCCTCGACACGGCCCCGCTCGCGGCGGCCAACGTGGTGGGCGCGTACAACGAGGACACCCGCACCCTCGACGGCCGGGCCAACCTCAACGAGATCAGCATGGGCGGACCGCTGCTCCCGCTGCCCGTGGCCGGCGGCTCCTCGGCCGCGGGCGGGAAGGGGGACCGGTGAAGCGCCGCACCCCCTTCACCGGCAGGGCCGCCGGGACCCGGATCGGCGGGATCGTCGCCCTGGGCGCGGTCGTGGTCCTCACCGCGACCCTGCTCCCCGCCGACCTGCCCCGCTTCGACGGCATCGAGGACCTGCCGCTGCCCGGCGGCGCCGACCTCGGCTCCCACCCGTACACCGTCACCGCCGAACTCGCCGACGTCCTCAGCCTCGTCCCGCAGTCCGCGGTCAAGGTCAACGACGTCGCCGTCGGCCGCGTCACCGAGATCCGCCTCGGGACCGGCGAGTGGACGGCGCGCGTCACCATGAAGATCAACGGTGACATCCGCCTGCCCGCCGACGCGGGCGCCCGCCTGCAGCAGTCCAGCCTCCTCGGCGAGAAGTTCATCGAGCTCACCGCCCCCGCCAAGGACACCGGCGGGGCGCGCCTCGCCGACGGCAGCACCATCCCCCTCGCCCGCACCAGCCGCAACACCGAGGTCGAGGAGGTCTTCGGCGCCCTGTCCCTGCTGCTCAACGGCGGCGGGGTCAACCAGCTGAAGACCATCACCAAGGAGCTCAACGCCGCGCTCGGCGGACGCGAGCCCGAGGTCCGCTCCATGCTGGAGCGGGTCAACACCCTCGTGACCGACCTCGACGCGCACCGGGGCGACATCACGCAGGCGCTCGACGGCGTCAACCGGCTATCCGCCACCCTGGCCGAGCGCAAGGAGGACGTGGGAACGGTCCTCACCGGCCTCTCGCCGGGCCTCAAGACCCTGGAGGAGCAACGGGGCTCGCTCCTGACCATGCTGCGCGCCCTCGACACCCTGTCGGGTGTCGCCGTCTCCACCATCAACGCCGGCAAGGACGACATGGTCGCCGACCTCAAGGCCCTCGCGCCGACCCTGAAGGCGCTCGCCGACGCCGGCGCCGACCTGCCCGACTCGCTCCAGGCGCTGCTGACGTACCCCTTCACCGACGAGGTGATGCGGGGCGTCAAGGGCGACTACCTCAACACCTACCTGTACATCGCCGCGGAGCCCGGCACCCGGATCATCCCGCCGCTCGTCCCGCAGGCCACGCCCAGCCCCACCCCCACCCCGCCGGCCGACCCGGGCGACCCGCCGGCCGATCCGGGCACCACCGCCCGCGAGAACCGGCCCGGCGGCAGCGCCACGAAGCCGGCGTCCCCGCTGCCACTGCCGCCCGTCCGGAGCGCCACCCCGGGCGCGCCGGGCACCGCCACCGGAGCGCAGGACGGAGGCAAGACCCGGTGATCACCCTCGCCGTACGGCTGAAGAACCTCGCGTTCCTCGTCATCGCCGTCCTCGTCCTCGGCTTCCTCGGCATCCGCTACGCCGACCTCGGCCGCTACGTCGGCGCCGCCGACTACTACACCGTCGACGTCCACCTCGCCCGCACCGGCGGCCTGTTCCCCCACTCCGACGTCACCTACCGGGGCGTCTCCGTGGGCCGCGTCGGCGCCATCGACCTCACCGCCGAGGGGGTCGTGGCCCGGCTGCGCATCAAGAAGTCGGCCGCCCGCGTCCCCGCCGACGCCAAGGCCGTCGTCGCCGGGCTCTCCGCCGTCGGCGAGCAGTACATCGACCTGCGGCCCGACAGCGACCGGGGCCCCTACCTCGCGGAGGGCTCCCGCATCGACCAGGCCGACACCCAGGTCCCCGCACCCGTCACCGACCTCCTGGTCAGCATGAACGACCTCACCCGGTCCGTACCGCTCGAATCGTTGCGCACCGTCGTCGACGAACTGGGCAAGGCGTTCGAGGGCCACGGCGACGACCTCCAGGCCCTGATCGACAGCGGCAGCGCGTTCGTGCAGGCCGCCGACCGCTCCCTGCCCGAGACCACCCGCCTCATCAACGACGGCGAGGTCGTCCTGCGCACCCAGGCCGAGGAGGGCCGGGCCATCCGCGACTTCGCCACCGGCGCACGCGAGCTCGCCGTCACCCTCAAGGGCTCCGACGCCGACGTGCGCCGCCTGCTCGCCGTGACCCCGGACGCGGCCACCCAGGTCAGCGGCCTCCTGCGCGACCTCGACCCCAGCCTCGGCGTGGTCCTCGCCAACCTGCTCACCACCTCGGAGATCGCCGTCACCCGGCAGCGCGGCATGGAGGAGCTCCTCGTGAAGTTCCCCGCCGCCGTCTCCGCGGGCGCCACCACCGTCGACGGAGGACGGATGAACCTCGGCATGGCCGTCACCTTCTTCAAACCGCTGCCCTGCACCACCGGCTACGGCGGTACGCGCTACCGCAACGGCCTCGACCTCGGCACCGCACCCGCCCTCAACACCGGAGCCTCCTGCACCAGTCCGGCCTCGTCCGGGACCAACGTGCGCGGCTCCGCCAACGCCCCCAAGGGCGGCCCCGTACCCACCCCGGCCCGACCCGGTTCGCTGCCCGCGGGCGGCGCCCGCTCCGCCACCGGGCCGGCCGCGCCCGCCCTGCCCGGCGCACTCGCCCTGCCCGGCCAGGGCGACGGGCCCACCGACCTGGCCGGGCTGCTCGGCCTCGGCGCCGGGAGCGCCCGATGAGGCGGGCACGCGTCCTGGCGGGCGCGGGACTGGCCGTGGCGCTCGCCTTCTGCGGGACGGGCGCCTGGACGTACGCACAGGCCCGCACCGACGACGGTCTCGCCTTCGGCCGGGAGCGCGACACCGTCCTCGCCCAGGGCCGCGACCACGTGGCGGTGCTCACCACCCTGGACGCCTCCACGCGCGAGCACGCGCAGGCCGGCATCCAGGCGTGGCGCGACGCCTCCACCGGCCCGCTGCACACCGAACTGGGCGCCACCCGGCCGGCCGTGGGCGCCTCGGCCCGTGCCACCGTCACCGAGGCGGCCGTCACCGCGCTGGACGCCCGGGCGGGTACGGCGAAGCTCATCGCGACCGTGCGCGTCGACGTCACGCCCCAGGGGGCCGCGAAGCCGACGAGCGACCGCAAGCGGCTCGAAGCCGTCCTGGAGCGCACGGGCGGGAACACCTGGAAGGTCAAGGCGCTGAGCGCCGTTCCGGTGGCGGGGGCGAGCCCGAGCGCCGCCGGTTCCGCCACCGCCAGCGGGGGGAGCGGGTCCAGGTGACGGGGCTGCTGCGGAAGACGACGGACGGACGGACGCGGGCCGGTGCGCCGGAGCCGGCGCAGGAGGCGCTCGCGCCGGACACGGCGGAGGGCCCCGTCGGTAGGGACACGACCGACCCCGGCACCTCGGGGGTGCCCGACACCGGGGCCGGAGCGGCCGCGGCCCCCGACGCGTCCCCCGACGCGGCCTCCGTCACCGCGCGGGCGGCGGACGCCGACGGCGCCGACGGCGAGGACGGGGGTGACGGAGACGAGCGGGCCGACCCGGACGTCCGGGCCTCCGGCTCCGGTCCCCGCTCCGGCGGCCGGTGGCGCACGGCGGCCTTCGCGGCGGCCGTCGCCGTGCTGCTCCTGGCCGGGAGCGCGCTCTTCTTCGGTGCGCACCAGCTGCGCTCCACCCCGTCCGCCCAGAACCGCGCCCTCACCGACACCGCGGCCACCGACCGGGTGAGCGGCGAGGTCGGCGACGGCCTGGCCAGGATCTTCTCGTACACCCCGACCGGCGCCGACGCCACCGAGCGGTCGGCCCGGACGGTGCTCGGGGGCCGGGCCGCCCGGCAGTACGCCGACCTGTTCGCCCAGCTCCGCGCGAACCTGGAGAAACAGAAGATCACCCTGAACACGCAGGCCGTCCGCACCGGGGTGATCGAACTGGACGGGGACACCGCACGGCTGCTGGTGCTCCTCGACCAGACCTCGCGGCGGGACGAGGGCTCCACCACCTCGGCCTCGGCCCAACTGACCGTCACCGCACGCTTCCACGACAACCGGTGGCAGATCGTCGACATCAAGGCCCGCTGAGAGATGAGCGGGAGAGAAGAGCACTCCATGACACGCGCGGTCCGCGCCCTCAGGGGCACCCGGCCGGTCCTGGCCGCCGCCCTCGCGCTCACCCTGGTCGCGGGCGGCTTCGCCGCCTGGGCGGCCCAGGACTGGTACGGGGCGAGCCACGACGAGTCCGCCGCGTACGCCGTCCAGCGCGACCGGGCCCTCGCAGCGGCGGAGCAGGCCGTGCAGAACCTCAACACCCTCGACCACGCGAAGGTGGACCAGGGCCTCGACCTCTGGGAGTCGTCCACGACCGGCGATCTGCACGACCAACTCGTGCAGGGAAGAACGGAGTTCGCCAAGCAGGTCAAGACGGCGAAGACCGTGACGACGGCCCGGGTGCTGTCCGGCGCCGTCACCGAGCTGGACGACCGCGCGGGGCGGGCCAGGGTACTGGTCGCCCTGCGGATCACGGTGAAGGCGGCCGACGACAAGAGCAGCGACAAGGACAGCCGCATGCTCGGTGAACTGACCCGCTCCGGCGGCCAGTGGAAGCTCAGCGCGCTGGGCCAGGCCCCGGTGGGAGGCACGGCGTCCGGCTGACCGGCCCGCGCCGTACCGCGCGAGCCGCCCGCACCCGAGAGCCGCACGTACCCGAGAAGGACAGGCACGATGTCGACGACCCGCCACCTCATCAACCGCCAGCGCCGCCGTCAGGCCGTGGGCAACCAGACGGTCCCCGCAGCGCCCGCGGCCGACGACTCCGGCCCGCAGCGGGCCCCCGCCACCGCGTCCGGTGCCCCCGTGGGCCTGCTGCCCGCCCCCGAGCCGGCCCGGACACCGACCGGGAAGGCGGCGGGCACGCGGCGGACCGCCGGCGCGAAGCGGCAGGAGCCGCCGGAGCGGGGCGCAGCGCCCGCAACGGCGGGCACGGACGGCAACGCACGCGGGCACCTCGCCCCCCTCCTGGTCCTCTGCGTCCTCACCCTCCTGCTCGGCGCCTTCGCCGGATTCGCCGCGAGCCGGGCCGGGGCACTGCGGGACGACCCCGTGCGCGCCAACACCGCACTCACCGACCTCGCCCGCACCAGCGAGATCAAGGGCCAGGCCGCCAAGGCCGTCGCCGCCCTCTTCTCCTACGACCACGCGCAGCCCGCCGCCTTCGACAGCGCGTCGAAGACCCTGCTGACGGGCAAGGCCGTCACCCAGCACGGGACGCTCTTCAAGGACGTCCTCGCCCAGGCCCAGAAGCAGAGGACGGTGATCACCACCACGGTCACGGACAGCGCGGTCGAGCGGATCGACGGCGACCGGGCGCGCGTCCTGATCTTCGCCGACCAGAGCAGCGTCGGCACGGCGGGTGCCGAGAAGCAGGACCCCAAGGACCAGGGCGTCTACGCGGGTGCGATGTTCGCCCTCGACCTCGTGGAGCAGGACGGACGCTGGCTGGTGGAGGGGATCGACACCTTCGGCCGCTGAGCCGGGCCCCTGTCGGGTCCGGGCCGCCACGTCGGCGTCCGGGTCCCGCTCCACGCAGCCGGCCAGCCGATCCGCACTGCGGCCTCCGGGTCCTCCTGGACCGCGTGGACTCCGGCATGCCCCCGCACCCCGGCGAGCCCGCGACACCTCGGCGTCCGCATATTTCCTTGAGCCCGCAGCTGCGATCGTGTTGGCTGGCGGCGCCGAACCGTCGGCACCACCGGTGTCCGCCGGGCCGTAGCAGGGAGTCGAACGTGCAGGACATCGAGGTCGATCCCGTTGCCCACAATCGGGCAGCCTGGGACAAGTACGTCCAGGACGGCGACGAGTGGACGAGGCCGGTGAGTGCCGAGGACGTCGAGCGCGCCCGCAGGGGCGACTGGTCGACCGTTCTCATCGGCCGTGAGCCGGTCGACCGCTCCTGGCTGCCGGCCGACCTGACCGGCAAGGACGTGTTGTGCCTGGCGTCCGGCGGCGGCCAGCAGGGTCCGATCCTCGCCGCCGCGGGAGCGCGGGTCACCGTGTTCGACAACTCGCCCCGCCAGCTCGGCCAGGACCGCATGGTGGCGGCGCGCGACGGGCTCGGACTGCGCACCGTCCTGGGTGACATGCGCGACCTCGGTGCCTTCGACGACGCAACGTTCGACGTCGTGTTCCATCCGGTCTCCAACCTCTTCGCACCCGACCTGGCACCGGTGTGGCGCGAGTGCTTCCGCGTCCTGCGACCGGGCGGAACCCTGCTCTCGGGCTTCCTCAACCCCGATGTGTACCTGTTCGACCACGAGGCCCTCGACGGGCGCGGCGAGCTGATCGTCGTGCACAAGCTGCCCTACAGCGATGTCACGCAGTACTCCGCCGAGGAACGCGCCACGAAGTTCGGCGCTGACGCCGCCCTGGAGTACAGCCACACCCTCACCGACCAGATCGGCGGGCAACTCGCCGCGGGGTTCGTCCTCACCGGCTTCGCGGAGGCACCGGACCGCTCCAGCGCATCCGGCGCACACATGTCGAACTATTTCGCGACGCTGGCGGTCAAGCCGGGCTGACCCGGCGCGGCGCCGCCCGAGACGGCCGCGAACCACCCGGCGGCCAGTGCGGGATCGGCCACCGGTCCGCGCGGTACGCCGCGTCCTCGGCCGGCCCGGTGCAGCGCCGTGCCGGCCGACCCCTCCCGGGGAGGCTCATCCGGGCCGCGACGTCGAAGTCCGCCGCGCTCAGTCGGTCGGGTCGGACATGAACTCCCGCACCTCCTGCGCGCAGCGGCACGCGGCGGCGATCTTGGCGGCCCACTCCAGCGCCTCCTCACGCGTGGGCACGTCGATGATCGAGAACCCGCCGGGCACCGCCTTGGTCTCGGGGTACGGGCCATCGGCGACGGTCCCGTCGGTGGACACCACGCTCGCCCGCTGCGTGTGCAGTCCACCCCCGAAGACCCACACACCGGCGTCCCGAGCCTCGCGCACCACCCGGAGCGAGTCCTCGGTGACCTCGGGCAGCTCCTCCTCGGGAATGATCATCGTGCCGTCGTCGAACGAGATGAGGTACCGCGTCATCCATGGCTCCCGTGGTCGTCGGCCTCCACGGCCGTCTTCCCAGCCTACGCCGCAGGCCTCCCCGGCACCGGTCCGCCGGTCGGATTTCACTTCGGCCTGTTGAACCGCGCAAAACGGGGAATCCGAAGGTCGACTACTTGTAGGACCCGTGGAGTGTGAGGGCTGAGGCCGCCGCGCCCCCTATGCGAGGAGAAGCCCTCCATGACGACCGCCGCAGCGCCGATGCCGGGCTCCGTCTTCGATGCCGCCCTGGACGCCGCGTACGAGACGCACCGCCGGTTCCGGCACGGTGCGTTCGCGGAGGACTGCCCTACCTGTCACGTACCGGCGGGCGAGCTCTGCCTCGCCCGGCGCAGCGTCCACGTCGCACGCCGCCGAGCCCATCACGCCGGCCGCCTGCAGCGCAGCGAGATCCCCCTGCGGACCGCGTTCGTCCGCTGAGCGGGAGTGACCCTCCGCGGGTCCCTCCGCCGGTGCGGCCGATCAGTACGACCCCTTCCGCCCCGACGCCGCCTCCGGCTCAGACGCGCCAGCCGTAGCGCCGCTCGGGCCTGCCGGCCGCTCCGTACCGCAGGGACACCTCGGCGCGGCCCGTGTCGTGGAAGTGCTCCAGGTAACGGCGGGCGCTGACGCGGGAGATGCCGGTGCGGGCCGCGCACTCGGCTGCCGACAGCGTTCCGTCGGTACCGCGCAGGGTGCGCTCGATCAGCCCCGCCGTCTCCACGCTCATCCCCTTCGGCAGCGCCGTGCTCGACGTCGGCAGGCCGGCCCCGGTCAGCACCCGGTCCACGTCGGCCTGGCCCCTGACGACCGTGGTGAGCAGGCTGGTGCGCTGGGCGGCGTACCGTTCGAGGCGGGGGCGCAGGTCGTCGAAGTCGAAGGGCTTCAGCAGGTAGTTGACCACGCCCTGGCGGACGGAGCGTCGTACGGCGTCGGCCTCGCGCGAGGCGCTGATCACCATGATGTCGCAGTCGTGCCCGGCGGCCCGCAGACGCGGGATGACGTCCAGGCCGAACATGTCCGGCAGGTAGAGATCGAGCAGGACCAGGTCGGGGCGCAGCTCGCCGACGGCCGCGATCGCCTGCTCGCCGCTGCTCGCGGTGCCGACGACCCGGAAGGGCGCCACGCGGTCGACGAAGGCCCGGTGGACGCTCGCCACCATGAAGTCGTCGTCGACGACCAGTACGTCGATCATCGGGAGGCCCCTTCCGCCACCGTGCCGGCCGTGCTGCCGACGGACATCCTCGCGGTGAACATGGCACCGTCGGGCGTGTTGGCCACCGCGACCTCGCCGCCCCGGCGCTCGCAGACGAGCCGGGTGAGCGCCAGGCCGATGCCGCGCTCGCCCTGCTGGGCGGCCTTCGTGGTGAAGCCGTGCGAGAAGACCTCCTGGGCGAGTTCGGGTGCCACGCCGGGGCCCGAGTCGCGCACGACGATCTCCACGCTGGACGCGTCCTGCCGCAGTTCCACCTCCACCCACGCGTCGCGGCCGTCGTCGCCCGCCGCCGCGGCGTCGACGGCGTTGTCGACGAGGTTTCCCAGCACGGTCGCCACGTCCACCGAGTCCTCCGGTGCCAGCCGGTCGAGGGCCGTGTGCTCCGAGACGCGCAGGACGACCTTCCGTTCGGCCGCGAGCGAGGACTTCGCCATCAGCAGGGCGCCGACTGCCAGGTCGCGGACCCGTGTGGCCAGGGTCGTGTCCAGGGACTGGCGGTGTCGGCTCAGGGCGCGGACGTACCGGACGACCTCGTCGTGCCTGCCGATCTGGATCAGTCCGGAGATCGTGTGCAGCTGGTTGGCGAACTCGTGGGCCTGCGCGCGCAGCAGTTCGGCGGAGCTGCGGAAGGACCCGATCTCGCGCTCCAGCTGCGCGAGCTCAGTACGGTCCCGCAGGGTGGTGACCGACCCGAGCCGGCGGCCGTCCTTGGTGACGGTCATCCGGTTCATCACGAGCACCCGGTTGCGGCGTATGACGACCTCGTCGCGCCGCTCGGCCGTGTCGCCGGGGGATCCGGCGAGGACGTCGTGCAGGCGGCCCTCGATCCGGAGCTCGGCCAGGCTCCGCCCCACACAGTGCTCGGGCAGATCGAGCAGCCGCCGGCCGACCTCGTTGACCAGGGTGAGCCGCAGCTGCGGATCGAGGGCCACCACGCCTTCCGCGATCCCGTACAGCATGGCCTCGCGGTGCTCGGCGAGCCCGGCGATCTCGCGCGGTTCCAGACCGAGGGTCTGGCGCTTGGTGCGCCGGGCCAGCAGCCACGATCCGGTCAGGCCGAGCCCGCTCGCGATGCCGAGGTAGGCCAGCAGGTACGACGAGGCGCCGTTCAGCCGCTGCCACACCGTCGGGGAGGCCTCACCGATCATCACGGTGCCCAGATGCCGGCCGAGAACGGGTTGACCGCTCCCCAGCACCGGCACCTGGGCCACCAGCTCCGGGACGCCGTCCAGCACCAGCTCGCCCGACCAGCCGCGGGCCTGCGCCACGCCGGGGCCGAGCTGCAGCCGCGTACCGATCACCGATGGGTTCGTGGAGCTGACGATCCTGCCGGTGCTGTCGGCGACCGTCACGGAGGTGACGCCCGACTGGGTCAGCGTGGTCTGGACGAGCGGGGCGAGCGTCTCGCCGGGCGCCGGCCGGACGAGCTGGCTGGACACCAGGGGCATGCCGGCCAACTGCTCGGCCAGCGCGGTGACCCGGTGTCCTTCGACCCGGTTGAAGGTCGCTTCCGACTGGGCCAGCGAGACGCCGGCGACCGCCAGCAGCACCACCACGACGATGGCGAGCTGGAGCACCAACAGCTCGCCCGCGAGGGTATGGCGGCGAAAAGTTACGACCACAATGAACTCAATCTTCAGTTCTGACACAACACAGACGTGGTGGCTGCGGGGTCGCACAATCATGGCGTCCGACACCCGGAAGCGATAGGGACAAACCATGAGAACCCGAAGAACTGCTGCCGTCAGCGCCCTGGCAGCCCTGTCCATACTCGCCGCGGGTGCCTGCGGCGCCACCGCCGAGAAGCAGGGAACGGGCAAGGCGGACGAGCCCGTGACCGGCCTGCGGATCATGGTCCCCAACACCCCGGGCGGCGGGTACGACACCACGGCGCGGACGGTGGCCAAGGTGATGGAGGACACCAAGATCGCCTCCGGTATCCAGGTGTTCAACCTCCCGGGCGCCGGCGGAACCGTCGGCCTCCAGCGCACCGTGAACGAAAAGGGCAACGGCAAGCTCGCCATGCAGATGGGGCTGGGAGTCGTCGGTGCCTCCTACGCCTCGAAGTCGAAGGCGACGCTCTCCCAGACCACCCCGATCGCCAAGCTGATGGAAGAGGCGGGCGCGATCGTCGTGCCCAAGGACTCCCCGTACAAGACGATCGGCGACCTCGTCACCGCCTGGAAGGCGGACCCCAAGGCGGTCGCCGTCGGGGGCGGCTCATCGCTCGGCGGCCCCGACCACCTGCTGCCGACGCAGCTCGCCAAGGCCGTCGGAATCGACCCGAAGAAGGTCAACTACATCGGGTACGACGGCGGCGGCGAGCTGCTCCCGGCGATCCTCGGTAACAAGATCGCCTTCGGTGCCAGCGGCTTCGGCGAGTTCCTCGACCAGATCCAGGCGGGCCAGGTGAGGGTGCTCGCGGTGACCAGCGAGAAGCCGATCGACGCCCTCAAGGACGTCCCGACGCTGAAGGCCTCGGGCATCGACCTGGTCTTCACCAACTGGCGCGGAGTCGTCGCCCCGCCCGGCATCGGCGACGCCGACAAGAAGGTCTGGACCGACTCGCTCACCGCCATGCACCGGTCCAAGGAGTGGCAGGGCGAACTGGCCAAGCACGGCTGGACCGACGCGTTCATGACGGGCGACGAGTTCGCCGCCTATCTGACGGCGCAGGACAAGGCCGTCGCCGACATCCTCACAGAGCTCGGCCTGGCATGAGCCTGGACGTCACCGAGCACACCGACCCGGCCCCCCGCCGACACACCGGCGGGGACCGGGGCCAGTACGGAGTGTGCGCCTTCCTCGCCCTGGTGGGCGGGCTGGTGATCGTCGACGCGGCGGGGATCGCGCACTCCACGAGCAGCGCCGACCCGATCGGGCCGCGCACGGTACCGGTGCTCCTCGGCGCACTGCTCCTCGTGATCGCCCTGGCGTACACCGTCGACGTCGCGCGGGGCGGCCGCGCCGAACCCGAGGCCGGCGAGGACGTCGATCCGACGAGCCCGGTCGACTGGCGCACGGTGCTCCTGCTGACCGGGGCGTTCGTCGTGAACGCGGTACTGATCGAGCCCCTCGGCTGGGTGATCAGCGGCACCCTCCTGTTCTGGGGGACCGCCTTCGCCCTGGGCAACCGGCACTACCTGCGCAACCTGGTGATCGCGGTGGCGCTGTCCCTGGCCACCTTCTACGCCTTCGCGATCGGGCTCGGCGTCAGTCTCCCGGCCGGCGTGCTGCGAGGAATCCTGTAATGGACAACCTGAACCACCTGCTCGAAGGGTTCGCGCAGGTCGTCACCCCGATGAACCTGCTGCTCGCGCTGATCGGCGTCACGATCGGCACGGCGGTCGGGGTGCTGCCCGGCATCGGCCCGGCCATGACCGTGGCCCTGCTGCTGCCGGTCACCTACGGGATGGAGCCGGTCCAGGCGTTCATCATGTTCGCCGGCATCTTCTACGGCGGCATGTACGGCGGCTCGACCACCTCGATCCTGCTGAACACGCCCGGCGAGTCGTCGTCCGTCGTCACGGCCATCGAGGGCAACAAGATGGCCAAGGCCGGCCGGGCGGCGCAGGCCCTCGCCACCGCGGCGATCGGATCCTTCGTCGCCGGCACGATCGGCACCCTGCTGCTGGTCTTCGTCGCCCCGCTCGTGGTGGACTTCGCGGTCGGCCTCGGCGCACCCGACTACTTCGCGATCATGCTGCTGTCCTTCGTCGCGGTCACCGCCGTCCTCGGCTCCTCGCGCATCCGCGGGTTCGCCTCGCTGCTCGTCGGCCTGGTGATCGGCCTGGTCGGCATCGACGCGGTCTCCGGGCAGCAGCGGCTCACCTTCGGCGTCCCGCAGCTCGCCGACGGCATCGACGTGGTCGTCGTCGCCGTGGGCATCTTCGCCGTCGGCGAGGCCCTCTGGGTGGCGGCGCACCTGCGGCGCAAACCCGCGGGGGTGATCCCGGTCGGCGTGCCGTGGATGGGGCGCGAGGACTGGAAGAGGTCCTGGAAACCGTGGCTGCGCGGCACCGCCTTCGGCTTCCCCTTCGGGGCCATGCCGGCCGGCGGCGCGGAGATCCCGACGTTCCTGTCGTACGCCGTCGAGAAGAAGCTGAGCAAGCACCCCGAGCAGTTCGGCAAGGGTGCGATCGAGGGGGTCGCCGGTCCCGAGGCGGCGAACAACGCGTCCGCGGCGGGCACCCTCGTGCCGATGCTCGCCATCGGCCTGCCGACGAACGCGACCGCCGCGGTGATGCTCGCGGCGTTCCAGTCGCACGGCATCCAGCCCGGCCCGCTGCTCTTCGAGCGCGAGTCGGAGCTGGTCTGGGCGCTGATCGCCAGCCTGTTCATCGGCAACCTGCTGCTGCTCCTGCTCAACCTGCCGCTCGCACCCGCCTGGGCCAGGCTGCTGCGCATACCCCGCCCCTACCTGTACGCGGGGATCGTGTTCTTCGCGTCGATGGGCGCCTACGCGGTCAACGCCCAGCCCCTGGACCTCTTCCTGCTCCTGACCGTGGGGCTGATCGGCTTCGGCATGCGCAGGTTCGGCCTGCCGGTGCTGCCGCTGATCGTCGGCGTCATCCTCGGACCCCGGGCGGAACTCCAGGGCCGGCGCTCGCTCCAGCTGTCCGGCGGCGAGCTGTCCGGTCTGCTGGGCGGGCCGGTGTCCTACGTGATCTACACCGTGATCGTGCTCGTCCTGGCCTGGCCGCTGGCCCGCCGGTACGTCGCACGGCCCCTCGCCGACCGGCGGGCCGGAAAGGAGCGGTCATGACCGTACTGGTGGGATACGTCCCCTCGCCGGAAGGGGAGGCGGCCCTGCGGGCGGGGGTCCACGAGGCCCGCACCCGGGGCGAGACGCTGCTGGTGGTGAACACCTCGCGGGGCGACGCCTACGTCGACCGGGGTTTCGCGGAACGCACGGACCTGGACCTCGTCCGACGCGACCTGACGGAGCTGGGCATCGGCTTCGACATCCGCCAGGTGGTCGGCGGGGGCGACGCGGCCGAGGAGATCGTCGAGCTGGCGGCGTCGGCCGGGGTGTCCCTCGTGGTGATCGGCCTCAGGCACCGCAGCACGGTGGGCAAGCTCCTCCTGGGCTCCGCGGCCCTGCGGATCCTGCTGGACGCGCCGTGTCCGGTCCTCACGGTGAAGGCCGACTCCTGAACGAGGCGCGGGGCGCCCGCGCACCGGACCCGTCCGGGCGCCCCGGCGACCGGGCCGCGACGCGCTTCGGAGGGCGGACTGCCGCCCGTCGCCGCCGGTGAGGGCGTCGTCGGGCACGGCGGCCCGGTCGGCGAGCAGGTGCGCGCCGTTCGGGCCCCGTGCCGCGAGGATGGTGTCATGACCGACACTTTCGTTTCACGGACCGTCGACGTGACCACCGGGAACAGGGAGGCCGTCCTGGACCTGACCGAGGTCTGCGGGGCCTTCCTCCATGAGGTGGCCCGGGGGCGGAGCGGGCTCCTCAACGTGTTCACCCCCCATGCGACCGCAGGGCTCGCCGTCATCGAGACGGGTGCGGGCAGCGACGAGGACCTCCTGGAAGCCCTGCGGTCCCTCCTGCCGGCCGACGGCCGCTGGCAGCACAGGCACGGCTCACCCGGGCACGGCCGGGACCACGTCCTGCCGGCGATCGTCCCGCCCCACGCGACCCTGCCGGTGATCGACGGCGCCCTCCAACTGGGCACCTGGCAGTCCGTCACCCTGGTGGACACCAACCGGGACAACCCCGACCGCCAGGTGCGGCTGACCTTCCTGGGGTGCTGAGAACCGGTCCCGCACCGGGCGCGGGCGAAGCGGCTCGTCCCCAGCCCCGTGACCGGGCGGGTTCATCGTGGTCGGGAGACGGCTCACGGGACGAGCGCGGTCCGCGAGGCGAGTGGTATTACTGGTGCATGCAGGAAGAGACCGCGCGATCCGCGATCGACACGTTCATCTCCGCGTTCAACGCCTCGGACGACAGCCATGTGACTGCGCTGCTCTCCCAGGCCCTCACCTCGGACGTGGTCTTCTGGGGACCGTTGGGCCGCAGCGAGGGGATCGAGGCGGTCGAGCGGTTCGTACTGGACATCCGGCGCCACCCCGCGGGAACCGGCACGATGGTGCGCTGTTCGGCGGTGGACATGCCGGACGAGTGGGCCCGGTACCAGTGGGTCTTCACGACGCCGGATGGAGGCCCCCGCCTGGCGGGAACGGACGTCGTCCATCTGCGGCGGAGCCTCATCGACCAGGTCGTCGTCTTCGCGGGGGAGATCGGGCCGTCCGCCTCCTGAGTCGTTCTCCTCTGGCGCCGTCCTTCTCCTGAACCGGCCCCGTTCGGGGCTCCGGGTCTGCCCGATCGAGATCGTCTTCACGACGCTTCGGTCGTCCGCGCTTGGCCACGAGCGAACCGATGGCGCACCGCGTCGGTGCTGCCCCGGCGCACGATCTGCTGCAACCGCCGCCCCTCCTGGTCGGTCGGTCCGCGCACACGGACAGGCTCGGCCACCGCGCCGCCAGCGGTCGGATCGGACGTCACCGCACATCCAACCGCCACGACGACCAACCCGGCGAACCTGTGCGGTCACAGCACTAGACGACCGTCAGCACGATCTTGCCCCGGAGGTGCCCGCGGGCGGCGCGTTCGTGGGCGGCCCGGGCGTCGGCGAGGGGGAAGGCGTCGTCGATCGCGACGCGCACCGTTCCCGCGTCGAGGAGGCGCCCCAGTACGGCGAGTTGGGCACCGTTCGAGCGGACCTGGGTGCTGGAGACCGTGACCTCCAGCTTCGCGAGCTCCTCCGCGTCGAAGTCTCCGGGGAACACGGGGAACTGGGCGCCGCCGCGCTTGAGCGTGCGCAGGAACCGCCTGCTGCCGGGGCCGCCGACCGTGTCGAGGACGAGGTCGATGTCGTGTACGCGTTCCTCGGGTCGGCTCTTCGTGTAGTCGATGAACCGGTCGGCGCCCAGTTCGGTCAGGAACGCCTCGTGCGCGCCCGAGGCCACCGCGACGACACGGGCGCCCCGCCACTTCGCCAACTGCACGGCGAAGTGCCCCACTCCGCCCGCGGCGCCGTTGACGAGGACGGTCGTGCCGGCGTCGAGCACCGTCGGGCGGTGCACCGTGCTCTGGAAGGGGGACGGGTGGTCGTGTCCCACCTCGATCAGGAACTGCCACGCGGTGAGCCCGGCCATGGGCGCCCCGGCGGCGTGCACGTGGTCGATGCCGGCCGGCTTGCGGGCGAGGTCCGACGCGGGCGCGGCCACGTACTCGGCGTACGCGCTGCCGCGGAAGCCGGGAAAGCGCAGGAGGCCGAAGACCTCGTCCCCCACGGCGAGGCCGTCCACGTCCGCGGCCGCGGACGCGACGACGCCCGACACGTCCGTCCCGGGGACCACCGGCAGGCTGACCGTCGGTTCCGTCTCACCGGGCATCGTGGTCAGTCCGCCGCGCAGGTACCAGTCCGGCGGATTGACCCCGACCGCGTGCACGCGAACGAGCACCTCGCCCGGCCCCGGCTCGGGGATCGGCACCTCGGCGTCGTAGCGCAGGACTTCGGGGCCGCCGTGCTCGTGGAGCCGGACCGCCCTCATCGTGTGTGTCGGCATCGTCATCTCCTGGCCGCGCTGCGGGATAGAATCGGATCAGTGGTCCAGTTAATGGAAGCGGATCGCTGATCCGAATATATGGACCACTGATCCGGATAGTCAAGGGGCACAGATGCGGGCCGACGCGAGGAAGAACCGCGACCACCTGCTCGCGGTGGCGGGCGCCGCCATCGGCGAACAGGGCGTCGACGTGTCCCTGCGCGACATCGCGCGCAGGGCGGACGTCGGGCTCGCGACGCTGCTGCGGCACTTCCCGACCCGCGAGGCGCTGCTCGAAGCCCTGCTCCGCACGAGCTTCGACGAACTGACGGCGCTGGCGCGCGAGCTGGAGGCATCGGGTTCGCACGAGGACGCCCTCGTGTCCTGGGTCCGCGCCTGCGTCGCGTGGACGACCGAGTACCGGGGCGTGACCGTGCTCATGGCCGCCGCCATCGAGGACACCGAATCCGCCCTGCACGCCTCGTGCGTCACGCTCCGCGCAGCCGGTGCGCGACTGCTCACCCGCGCCCAGGCCGCGGGCGCGGCACGGGGCGACATCGACGGCGCCGACGTGTTCGCGCTGGTGGCGATGCTCGCGTGGCTCGGCGACCAATCCTCGCTGGCGCCACGCGCCGACCACCTCTTCGACGTCGTCGCGAGCGCGATCCTGACCCGCCCGGGGAGCCGCCCCGCCGAAGCGGAACGTCCCGAGCGGCGGCGCTGAGCGGGCGGGGCGGTACGGACTCCGCCCGCGGCCTCCCCCGCACCGGCCCCGCGGCCTGCGGTCCGCCGAGGGCCGGGGAATGCGGGGAAAGGCCGCGCGGCGCAGTACCGTCACTCCCATGCGCATTGTCATCGCAGGTGGACACGGACGGATCGCCCTGAGGCTGGAGCGGCTCCTCGCGGCGCGCGGGGACCGGGCGGTGGGCATCATCCGCACGGAGGAACAGGCGGACGATCTGCGGGCCGCCGGCGCCGAGCCGGTCGTGCTGGACCTGGAATCGGCGCCGGTCCGATCCGTCGCCGCCGTACTGAGGGGCGCCGACGCGGTGGTCTTCGCGGCCGGCGCCGGCCCCGGGAGCGGCCACGCGCGCAAGGACGCGGTGGACCGCGGCGCGGCCGTGCTCTTCGCGAACGCGGCCGAACGCGCCGGGGTGCGCCGCTACCTCGCCGTCTCGGCGATGGGGGCGGACGCGGAACACCCGGGCGACGAGGTCTTCGACGCGTACCTGCGCGCGAAGGGCGCGGCCGACGACGACCTCCGCTTCCGGTCCGGGCTCGACTGGACGATCCTGCGGCCCGGCGCCCTCACCGACGAGCCGGGAAGCGGCCGGGTGAGCCTCGGGCCGGTCACCGGCCGCGGCCCGGTACCGCGCGACGACGTGGCGGCCGCCTTGGTCCGGCTGATCGACACCCCGGCGACCGCGGGGCTGGTCCTCGAACTGATCGGCGGAACGGTGCCGTTGGCCTCCGCGGTGGACGCCCTCGCGCCCGGCGCCGGCTGAGGCCGCCGGCGCCGGGTCAACCGCAGGCGGCGGTCAGGGCGGCGGTGAACTCCCCGGCCAGTTCGGTGATCACGGGGAGGTCGAAGGCCAGTGCGTTGTACTGCAGCCAGCACCGCAGGCCGCCGTCCGGCTGTTCGACCACGGTCAGCTCGGGGACGCTCCGGTCCCCGCCCGGCAGCGGCCAGGGCACGGTGCTCCCGCGCGGCAGCTCCCAGGGCTCGCAGCTCAGGCCGGGCAGTTGCGCGGGCGCTGCCCAGGCCTCGTAGCGGAGCCAGGCCGCGAACGGTACGGACGGACTGAACTCGGCGAACGGGTAGAGCTGGTGGTCCAGCGCCTCGCTGTAGACCGTGCGCAGCCGGTCCACGAGCTCGGCGAAGCCGGGGCCCCCGCTCGCGTCCACCCGCAGCAGCACCGACTGGACGAAGCAGCCCACCGTCCGCTCGGCGTCCGGGCGCGGCCTGCCGGGCACCGGGGTCATCACCACCAGGTCGGGACGGCCGCTGCGACCCGCCAGCAGTCCGGTCCAGGCCGCGGTGACGGCCAGGAAGGGCGTGGCGCCCAGCTCGGCTGCCCGGGCCCGCAGGGCTTCGGCCAGCGCCGCCGACACCTCGAACTCGTGCGCCGTGGTGAGCACTTCGTCCACCGCGCGGCGGCCGGCGAACTGCTCGACGGCCTCCGGAGCCCCGGCCAGCGCGGCCGCGAAGTGGGCCCGGGAGGCCGGCCAGTGCGCGTTCGCCCAGTCCACCAGCTCCCGGTAGCCCGGGCCCGAGCGGGCCGGCGGGGCGGAGCGGCCGCGCCGCAGCGCGGAGTAGAACACCCCGAGGTCGGCCAGCAGCACGCCGACCGACCAGCCGTCGGAGACCATGTGGTGCGTCGCGACCAGGACCACGTGGTCGGTCTCCGACCGGCTGACCACCAGGAGGCGGGCCATCGGGTCACGGGCCAGGTCGGTGAGGCGGTCGCGCTCGGCCAGCAGCAGGGCGTCCACCTCCGCGTCCGTGGCCCCCGGGGCCCGGGTCAGCGTGATCCGCACCCGGGGCTCCTCGTCCAGCACCGCCCGTACGACGCCGTCGCCCACCGCCTCGAACCGGGTCCGCAGCGCCGGATGGCGCCGGACCACCTCGGTGAGGGCCCGGCCCAGGGTCTCCGGTTCCAGCCGGTCGGCCACCCGGAACAGCGCCGTCACCGCACCGGCGTCCCGCCCGGGGGCCTCGGACATCCAGCGGAAGAAGTTCTCCTGCTGCGAGGTGAGGGCCACGGCGTGCGGCTGCGCACGGAGCGCGGCGAGGTAGGGCGTCACCGTCCCGGTCCCGGCCGTCGCTCCGTGAGCGGCGCCCAGCTGCCGGTCGGGGTGGTTCACCCAGGCCGCCTGGGACCGCAGCGAGGGGCGTTCGAAGACCATGGCGGTGCCCGCCCGGACGCCGAACTCGCCGCTGATGGCGCTGGCGAGCTGGACGGCCCGGAACGAGTCGCCGCCCAGCGCGAAGAACTCGGCGGCCACGTCGGTGACCGGTCGGCCGAGCAGGCGCCGCCAGAGTCCGGCCAGACGCAGCTCCGTCGGGGTGGCCGGTGCGACCGCGGGGCCGGTGGACTCCGCGGGCGCGTCGAACAGCGGGCGCAGCCGGTGCTTGACCACCTTGCCGCTCGGGTTGCGGGGCAGGTCACCGGCGAGCAGGATCCGGACCGGCAGTTCGGGCCGGCTCAACCGGGCGCTCAGGAACAGCCGGAGCTCGTCCAGGTCCAGACCGCCGGGACCGGCCACCACGACCGCCACCGGGACGGCGCCCATCACCGGATGCGGCAGGCCGAGCGCGGCGGCGTCGGCGACCGCCGGGTGCTCGTGCAGCACCTCCTCGATGCGCAGCGTGGAGACCTTCAGCGCACCGCTCTTGATGACGTCGCTCTCCCGGTCGACCAGGTACAGGTAGCCGTCGGGGTCGAGCCGTCCGACGTCTCCCATCCGCACCCAGCCGTCCCGGAACACCCGCGCGCCCGGCCCGGCGGCCCCCAGGTAGCCGCGGGAAGGTCCGGGCTGGCGCAGCCAGACCTCGCCGACCTGCCCGGCGGGCAGCGGCAGCCCCTCCGCGTCGAGGATCCGCACGTCACCGGGGTCGGCCGGGCGGCCCAGCGAGCCGGGGCGGCGGGGGTCGACCACGGTGGACACCTGCGCGGGCGAGGCCTCGGCGGAGGTGTAGGTGTTGACGAGCGTCACGCCGGGCAGCGCCGCGGCCAGCGCGGCCGCCACCGGCACGGGCAGTGCGGCGGCGGAGGAGTTGACCAGGCGCAGACTGCTCAGGTCGTACCGTCCGGCGGTGCCCGCGTTGACCAGTTCGATCGCCATCGAGGGCACCAGGAAGGCGGTGCCGATCCCGTACTCCTGGACCGCGAGGCCGAACCGGTCCGCGTCGAAGCGCGGCAGGCTGAGCGTGGTGGGCGCGGCGGTCAGGGCGCCCAGCAGCATCACCTGGCCCGCGTTGGTGCCGATCGGGAAGGCGTGCAGGGCGTACCGGGAGTGCGCGTAGGCGCGCCGGCGGGGGTGGGCGGCCAGACCGGCGGTCAGGTTGCCGTGCGCGGCGAGCACGCCCTTGGGCGCGCCGGTGGTGCCGGAGGTGCCGATCACCTGGGCCGGGTCGGCCGGGCCGACCCGGTGCGGCGGCCCGGCCGGCGGCGCGGGGTGCGCCGCCAGCAGGGCGTCCAGGTGCAGCTCCACCCGTCCCGGGACGCTGGGCAGGTCGCCCTCCGACAGGACCGTGCGGGCCTCGGCCAGTGCGGCCAGGGCGGCGGCATCGGCCTCGGACAGGTCCTCGCGGACCGGTACGGGCACCCCGCCCGCGTACTGGACGGCGAGGAAGCCGACGGCGTACCGCTCCCAGCGCGCGTTGGAGAACCGCAGCACCACCCGGTCGCCCGGTCCGACCCCGGCGGCGGCCAGCCCGACGGCGGCGCGCAGCGCCTCCTCGCGCCAACGCCGGTAGCTGAGTTCACCGCCGCCGACGACCTGGAGGGCCATGTGGTCCGGGTGTTCGGCGGCCCGCGCGTCGAGGAGTTCAGGGACGGTCGTCGCGGTGGGCGGCACGGTGGTGGCGATGGCGTTCTCCGGTGTGATGCGTGGCGGGCGGTGAGGCGGGGCGGGGAAGGGCAGATCCGCTGCGCGGAAGGGGAGATGGCGGTGCGGCGACCCGAACGCGGAGTCAGGCCAGCCGGCCGGCGGCCTCCTCCTCGCTGAGGGCGTCGATCTCCGCGATCAGCAGGGCCTCGATCCGGGCCGCCAGGGCTGCCGGGGTGGGGCTCTCGAAGACGTCGCGGATCGGGACGTCGAGGCCGACCCCGGCCCGGATGCGGGCGGCGACCCTGGTGACCAGCAGCGAGTCCCCGCCGAGGGCGAGGAAGTCGTCCAGTACGCCGACCTTCGGTACGCCGAGCACCTCCTGCCAGAGGTCGACGATCAGGGCCTCGGCATCGGTGCGGGGCGCCAGGTACCCGGCGGCGGCGCCCGCCGGGTCGGGGTCGGGCAGGGCCGCGGTGTCGATCTTGCCGTTGGCGGTGAGCGGGAGCGTGTCGAGCAGCACCACGGCGTCCGGCACCATGAAGGCCGGCAGCCGCAGCGCCAGGTGCTCGCGCAGTCCGTCCGCCGTCGGCGCGGCCGCGTCCCGTTGACCGCCGGCCGGTCGAAGGACGGCGTACGCGATCAGTCGGCGGCCGTCGCGGACCAGTACCGCCGCCCGGCCGACCGCCGGGTGGGCGGTCAGGGCGGTCTCGATCTCGGCGGGCTCGATGCGGTATCCGCGGATCTTCACCTGGTCGTCGGCGCGGCCGAGGAACTCCAACTGCCCGTCGGTGCGCCACCGGGCGCGGTCACCGGTGCGGTACATCCGGCCGTCCGGGGCGTCGGCGAACGGGTCCGGGAGGAAGAGCTCCGCCGTCAGCTCGGGCCGGGCCAGGTAGCCCCGCGCGAGACCGGCGCCGCCGATCCACAGCTCGCCCTCCGAGCCGGCGGGCAGCAGGCTGCCGCGCTCGTCCAGGAGGTAGAGCCGTACGCCCGGCAGCGGCCGGCCGAGCGGCGGCCGCCGCTCGGCGGACGGCCCACGGCCGACGCCGTCGCCGGGGCCGCCGCAGAGCTCGCCCGCGGTGACGATGACGGTGGCCTCCGTCGGGCCGTAGGTGTTGACCAGGCGGACGGTGTCGCCGTGCCGCTCCCGCCACTGGGCGAGGGTGGCGGCGCGCGCTTCGGAACCGCCGAGGACCACCAGGCGCAGCGCCGGCGGCCACGGGGCCCGGTCCGCGAGCGAGACCAGTTCCTGCCAGTACGCGGTGGGCAGGTCGAGCACGGTGACGGACCGTCCGGCCTCGCTGCGCAGCAGGTCGGGCAGCATCCGGCCGCCGCCGGGCAGCAGGACGACACAGGCGCCGGCGGAGAGGGCGGGCCAGATCTCCTCGGCGTGGGTGTCGAAGCCGATGGAGGCGAACTGGACGATCCGGTCGCCCGGCCCGAGCCGGTAGCCCTCGGGGCCGGCCATCCACCGGACGCGCTCGGCGAGAGCGGCGTGCTCGACGGCGACGCCCTTGGGGGTTCCGGTGGAGCCCGAGGTGTAGAGGACGTAGGCGAGGCCGCCCGGGTCGGTCCCGGGCAGCGCGGCGTTCCGTGCGGACCCGGTGTCCCCGGACCCGGTGCCGGCGGTGCCGGCCTGTCCGGGCCCGGTGTCCGGATCGCCGACGGCCAGTACCGGGACTCCGAGGTCCGGCCGCTCGCCTCCGGTGAGCAGCAGGGCGGCGTCCGCCTCACCGAGCATCAGCCGCTGGCGCTCGGCCGGGTGCGCGGGGTCGAGCGGCAGGTAGCCGGCCCCGGCCTTCCAGATCGCCAGCAGCGCGATGACCAGTTCGAAGGACGGCTCGATCCGGACGCCCACCGCACGGCCGGCCACCGGGCCCAGCCGACCGGCCAACTCGTCTGATCTATCGTCGAGTTCGGCGTAGCCGAGGACCTCGCCCGCACACTCCAGGGCGGGTGCGCCGGGACGGGCGGCGACCTGGTCGGCGAAGGCGCGCAGGATCGGGCGGGCGACCTCGGCGACGGCCGGTCCGGTGCCGAGGGCGAGCAGGGCGGCGCGCTCGTCGCCGGCCAGCAGCCAGTCGCCGTGCAGCGGGACCTCCACGTCCACGACGGCGCGGGCGAGCAGGTCGCGGACCCGACGCGCCAGGGCCTCGACCGTGGCGCGCTCGAAGAGCTCCCGGTCGAAGCAGAACGAGAGCGTCATCCCGCCGTCCGGGGTGCGCCAGCTGTCCAGCAGCAGATCGGTCTTGGCCCGGTCGAAACCGGAGTCCATGCTCGCCGTCCGGACGCCCGCGGGCAGCGCGGTCCCCCCGTCGGCGCCGGCCAGCTCGTACTGGCTCTGGTGAACGAACACCGCCTGGTAGAGGGGGCCGACACCGGGCAGCACGGGCAGCGCCAGTTCGGCGGCCACCCGCTCCACCGGGACGTCCTGATGGCTCAGCGCGGCCATCGTGGCGGAGCGCACCCGGCGCAGCACGGTGCGGAAGTCGGGCTCGCCGGTGAGGTCGGCGCGGATCACCCCGGTGCGGGAGAAGTAGCCGAGCAGGTCCTCGTGGGCGGTCTCGTTGCGGCCGGCCAGCGGGGTGCCGACGGCGAAGTCGTAGCTGCCGCTCCAGCGGGCCAGCACGCACTGGTAGGCGGCGAGCAGCACCATGAACGGGGTGCAGCGCTGCTCGCGGGCCAGGGCGTCGACGCCCGCGACGAGGCCCGGGCCGAGGGCCAGGTCGGCGAAGCCGGCCGGGTGGGCGGGCCCGGCGGGCCGGGGGTGGTCCAGCGGCATCCGCAGGGCGCCGACGCCGGCCAGTCGTCCGCTCCAGTACCGGACCGCCTCCTCGGCCGCACCGCCGTCCAGCCTGGTCCGTTCGGCCAGCGCGAAGTCGCCGAACTGCGTTTTGAGCTCCGGAAGTCCGGCCGCCGCCTCGCCGATCTCCTCGCGGTACAGCGCGAGCAGTTCGCGCCACAGCACGGTGAACGACCAGCCGTCGGAGACGATGTGGTGCACCACCACGCCCAGGGCGTGCTCGTGCGCGCCGGCACTGACCAGGACGGCCCGCAGCGGCGGACGCTCGCCCAGGTCGAAGGGGGCGTTGGCGAAGGGGGCGCAGGCCGCGGTGAAGGACTCCTCCGCGGCGTCCGGTATCGGAACCAGGGTCAGTTCGACGTCCCGCACGGGCTCCACGACCTGGACGGGCTGCTCGCCGTCCAGTTCGAACCGGGTGCGCAGCACCTGGTGCCGCACGGTGAGCCGGGTGAGCGCCCGGCTCAGCGCCCGCGGGTCGACGGGGCCGCTCCAGCGCCGGTTCAGGTACATGTTGAACCCCGAGTCCAGCGGGTTCAGTTGCTGGAGGAACCAGAGGCGCCGCTGCTCGTCGGTCAGGGGATACCGGATGGTCGAGGTCGGAGAGGTCATGCGTTCGTCTCGCTTTTCGCGCGGGCCTGCAGGGTCTTCAGGCCGATCAGGTCGTCGGACTCGGCGTCCGGGACTTCCCGGTCGAAGCGGGCCAGGACGGGAATGCAGAAGCTGATGAGGACCAGTACGGCCATGGCGAGGCCGAACACCAGGTAGAGCAGGCCGATGCCGCGCCCGTCGCCGGTGCCGATCAGCGCGCCGACCGTGGAGGCCAGCGCGCCGCCCTCGTCCATCAGGGGCTGGAGCAGTTCGGGACCGGCCGGGGCGACCAGGGCGAAGCCGATCGGCAGGGTCGACCAGGCGACCATGGTGTTCACCGCGATCACCCGGCCGTGGAAGCGCATCGGCACCTTGGTCTGGACGACCGTCGCGTAGATGCCGTTGAGCAGCGCCAGCCCGTAGGTCATGCCGAACGCGCCGGCGGCGACCACGGCCACCGAGGGCCGCAGGCCGGTGACGACGCAGGCGGCGGCGAGGCCGAGGGTGGCGAACAGGACGCCGCGCAGGCGCATCCGGCGCGGGCCTCCCCAGACCAGCAGGGTGAGGCCGCCGAAGACGGCGCCCAGGCCGGCCGCGGTGGAGACCCAGCCGGCCGACGCGGTCGAGGAGAAGGAGAGGACCAGCGGGGTGACGAGCAGGAAGAGCGGGGAGAGGAAGATGTTCAGCGCCGCGAACCAGAACAGCATGGCCCTGAAGTGCCGGCTGCCGAGGGCGCGTTGGAAGCCGGCCCGGATCTCGGCGCCGACGCTCTCGCGGCGGGTGGCGGCCATCACGTCGGGGAAGCGCACCGCGAGGGTGACGCCCGTGGCGATCAGGTAGCTGACGACGTCGAAGACCAGGATGCCGCCGAGGCCGATCACGTGCAGGATGCCGACCGCGATCAGCGGAACGAGGAACTGGGCGAGACCGAGGGCCATCTGGACCACGCCGTTGGCGCGGCCGAGGAAGCGCTTGGGCACCAGCTGCGGCACCGCCGAGCCCCAGGCGACGCGCTGGAAGGCGAGGGAGGCGGAGAGCAGGGAGATCATCACGTAGCAGTGCCAGATCTCCAGCGAGTCGCTGAGGTAGAGCACCAGCAGGGCCCCCTGGGTCAGGCCGGCCGCGATGTCGCCGCCCAGCATCACCCGGCGGCGGTCGCCGCGGTCGACGATGGCACCGGCCAGCGGGGCGACCACGATGCCGGGGACCAGGCCGAAGGCCGCGAGCAGGCCGAGCTGGAACAGCGAGCCGGTCTGCAGGTAGATCCAGATCGGCAGTGCGAACTCGGTGAGCGCCGAGCCGATCATCGAGAGCTGCTGGCCGGTGGCGATGGCCAGGAAGCGGCCCATGGTCGGGTGGACGGGGCGCCGCCGGCGGGCCTTCCGTGCCGTCTCCGGCCGCCCGGACCGCTCGGGCTTCACCGGCGTCCCGGCCGGCTCCGGCTTCCCCGGCTGCCCGGGCCCCGGCTCCGCCTCGGGCTCGGTCCCGTCCGCGTTCCGGGACAGGCCGGCCAACCACCAGGTGGCGTCGGGGGTGCGTGCGTGGCGCGCCTCCTCACCGGCGGCGATCGAGCGGTGCACCCCGGTGAGGATGTCGGCCAGCTCCTCCGCCCGGTACTTGAGGTAGAAGTGCCCGGCTTCGTCCAGGACCACCACGGCGGCGGTCCCGGTGATCCGGTGCCACTCGCGGAACCGCTCCTCGTAGAACTCGGTCGCCGGATCGCGGTCGCCGCAGACGGCGATCACCGGCGCCGCGATGGCGCCGCCCTCGCTCTCGTACAGCTCGCCGAAGTAGCGCTCGGCGCCCTTGGTGCCGACCCGGCGGTTGTGCACGATCAGCCGCAGCTGCTCCTCGTCGACCTCGTCCACGTCCAGGCCCGCCGCGGCCAGGGCGTTGATCATGCCCTGGTCGCTGCGCAGGCGGGTGGCCAGCTCGGCGAAGCGCTCGGCCAGCGCCGCGCCGCGGCCCTTCGGGCGGGCGAACGGGAAGATGCCCCCGAGGTGGACCGCGTCGATCTTCCGGCCGGCCGCCTCCACCCTGCGGGCGATCTCCACGGTCAGCCGGACGCCGACCCCGCAGTGCCCGTAGAGCACCAGGGGTCCGGCCACGTCGGCGAGGATCTCCTCCGCGCAGAGCCGGGCGACCTCGTCGATGTCCATGGCCTCCTCGCCCAGCTCGTGGCCGGGTACGGCGAGGGAGTGCAGGGCCCAGTCCGCCGGCATGGCGTCGGCGAGCGGCTTGTAGATCAGCGCGCTGCCGCCGCCGTACGGGGCGCAGACCACACTGGCGGCCACCGTGCGGCGCTCGGGGGTGAGCAGGTGCAGCAGCCGGCGCGGGCCGCGGTCGGCCTCGGGGGTGGCCACCAGCTCGGCGAGCCGACGGACCGTCGGGTGCGTGAACAGGTCCATCACCCCGACCGGGACGGCCAGGTCGGGGAAGGCGCGGCGCATCCGGGCGACCACCTGGGTGGCGAGCAGGGAGTGGCCCCCCAGTTCGAAGAAGTCGTCCAGTGCGCCGACCCGGGGGAGGTCCAGCAGGTCCGCCCACATGGCGGCGATCACCTGCTCGGCCCCGGCCTCGGGATCGACGTGGGCGCCGGCGGCCGGGCCGTCCGCGGGTTCGGGCAGCGCCTTCCGGTCGACCTTGCCGTGGGCCAGCAGCGGCAGCCGCTCCAGCACCACGTAGCGGGCCGGGACCATGTAGTCCGGCAGGACCTCGCCCAGGGTGGCGCGCAGCTCGGCGGTGGCCGGCGGTTCGCCGCCGGCGGGGCGTTCGAGGTAGGCGACGAGGTTCTGCTTGACGCCCTCGCCGCGGGCCAGGACCACCGCCTGGGTGATGCCGGGCAGGGCGGTCAGCGCGGCCTCGATCTCGCCGGGCTCGACCCGGTAGCCGCGGACCTTGATCTGGTCGTCGCCGCGGCCGAGGTAGTCCAGGGTCCCGTCGGCGCGCCAGCGCGCGAGGTCACCGGTGCGGTACATCCGCGGTCCGGCGGCCCCCGGGGCGTACCCGTCGGCGCCGGACGGGTCGGCCGCGGACGGTTCCGCGGCGGCCGCTCCGGCCGGCCCGGCGTACGGATCGGGCAGGAACCGCTCGGCGGTCAGGTCCGGCCGCCCGAGGTAGCCCCGGGCCAACCGGTCCCCGCCCAGGTACAACTCGCCGGTGACGCCCGGCGGAACGGGGTTGCGCTCCCCGTCCAGCACGTAGCAGCGCCCGCCGGCCAGCGGCCTGCCGATCGGGGTGTTGCCCGGCGCGCCCAGCCCGTCGGCGGTGACCTCGTGGACGGTGATGCCCACCGTCGCCTCGGTCGGCCCGTAGTGGTTGAACACCGCGCACCGGCCCAGTGCGGCGATGCCCGCCGCCCACGACCGGCTGCTGGCCTCGCCGCCGAGGACCAGGGCACGGCGCGGCAGCAGGTGTTCGAGGGGTGCGTCGGCGGTCAGCGCGGCCAGGTGGGACGGCGTCATCTTCAGGTGGTCGATACCGGCCCGCTCGATCTCCGCGGCCAGCTCCACGCCCGCGATCCGGCGCGGCAGCAGGTGGACCCGGCCGCCGGTCGTGAGCGCCAGGTAGAGCATGGTCATGCTGAAGTCGAAGGAGAGCGACTGCAGCAGCCCGTACGAGGCCCCGGGCTCGATCCGCAGCCGCTCGCCCACGCCCGCCAGGTAGTTGAGGATCTGGCGGTGCTGCACCGCGACGCCCTTGGGCGTGCCGGTGGAGCCCGAGGTGTAGATCACGTACGCCAGGTGGTCGGCGCCGGAGACCTCCTCCAGCGGGGCCCCGTCCGCCTGCGTGGCGTCGTCGTCCCCGTCGGTCAGCAGGTCGACCGCCGGATGGTCGCCGAACCGCGCCCGCAGCACGGTGTCGGTGATCAGGACCTTGGCTCCGGAGTCGGCGACCAGGCGGGCGAGCCGGGACGGGGGCTGCTCGGGATCGAGCGGCAGGTAGCCGCCGCCGGCCTTGAGCACGGCGACCAGGGCGACCGCCAGCTCGACGGACTGCTCCAGGCAGACGGCCACCCGGTCGTCCGCGCCCACGCCCAGCGCCCGCAGGCGCCGGGCCATGGCGTTGGCGCGCCGTTCGAGACCGCCGTAGGTCAGCGTGCGGTCCTCGAAGACCAGCGCCGGCGCGTCGGGCGTCCGGGCCGCCGTCCGGGCCAGTGCCCGGGTGAGCGTGGCGGGACCGGTGTCCGGGAGCGGGGGACCCGCCGCCCAGGTCTCCAGCACGGCCGTCCGCTCGGCCGCGCCGAGCAGCGGGAGCCGGTCGACCGGCAGGGCGGGGTCGGCGACGCCGGCCGCGGTCAGCAGCTCGAACCGCTCGGCGAGGCGCTCGACGGTGGCGGCGTCGAAGAGGTCGGTGCGGTAGGTGAACAGGCCGTAGAGGCCGCCGTCCGGCTTCTCGCGCATGTAGAGGGCGAGGTCGGCGTGGGTGGTGGTCGCCTCGTAGCCGAAGCCCTCGGAGTCCCGGCCCGCGGTGGGGGCGGCGGCGTGGTCGCCGTAGTTCTGGAAGGCGAAGGTGGTCTGGAAGACGGCGGCGCGGCTGACGTCGCGTTCCACCGCGAGATCGCTGACCATCTGCTCGAACGGCACCTCCTGGTGCGCGTACGCGTCGAGCGTGGTCTCGCGGACCCGGCTGATCAGTTGGCCGAAGTCGAGACCTGCGGTGAGTCGCGCGCGGATCGGCAGCATGTTGACGAACGCGCCCACCACGCCTTCGAGTTCGCGGTGCAGCCGGCCGGCGACGGCGGAGCCGACGGCGAAGTCGCGCTGGCCGGTGTGCCGGCCCAGCAGGGCCTGGAACGCGGCCATCAGCACCATGTACGTGGAGGCGCCGTAGGCCCGCGCCGCCTCGCCGACCCGGCGGGAGAGCTCCGGGCTCCAGTGGAACTCGGTCGCGGCCCCGTCGAAGGTGAACAGCGGCGGGCGGGGCCGGTCGGACGGCAGCTCCAGGGCCGGTACGCCGTCGAGTTCCACGCGCCAGTGCTCGCGCGAGGCGGCGAGCCGGCCGTCTTCCAGACGGCTCCGCTGCCACGCCGCGTAGTCACCGAACTGCACGGGCAGGGGAGGTAGTTCACCCGGAGCGCCGTGGGCGTGGTGGGCGTAGCGGAGGTCGAGCTCGCGGTTGAGGAGGTCGATCGACCAGCCGTCGCAGACGATGTGGTGCATCACCAGGGCCAGGACGTGGTCGTCCTCGGCGATCCGGACCACCAGGGCGCGCAGTAGCGGTCCGGCCTGGAGGTCGAAGGGTTCGGCGATCAGCGCACCCAGTTCGGCGGTGGCGCGTGCCTCCGGGTCCGGGTCCGCACTGGCGTCCAGGTGCCGGGCGGCGAACGGCGCGGGCTCGGCGACCCGGACCTCGGCGGTGCCGGCCTCGCTGGTGCGGAAGGTCATCCGCAGGCTCTCGTGCCGGACCACCAGGTCGGTCAGCGCGGCGTCCAGTGCGGCGCGGTCGAAGGGGCCCCGGAACCGGCGGGCCGGTGCCAGGGTGTAGGCCGTGGAGCCGGGAGCGAGCTGGTCCATGAACCAGAGCCGTTCCTGGCCGCTGGAGAGCGGCGGCGCGGTGTCCGCCGGGCGGGGGTCCACCACCCGGGCGGGCGCCGCGGCGCCGCGCAGCCGCTGGCTGAGCAGGGCGCGCTTGGCAGCGGACCAGTCGGTGGGCACGTCTTGGGTGTCCGTCATCGTGTTCCTGTTCGGGCGTTCGACGGGAAATCGAGGGGGGCGGATGCGGCGGTCCGGGCAGGGCCGAGGGACTGTGCCCGGGGTCCGGGCGCGGCCGGAGGAGTCGTGCCCGGGCAGCCGTCCGGGCGCGGCCGAGCGGTGTGTGCCCGGCGTCGCGGGCGGGGTGGGTTGGTGTACTCGGGTGCCGTGGGCCGCCGGGCGGGACGTGCTCCGGGTACCGGTCGCGGCGCGGGTCGTGCTCGCCGTGCCGGGTGCCCGGTGCCGGGCGGGGGACCTACAGGTGTGTGCGGACGGCGGCGGCGATGCCGGCCGGGGTGGGGACGTCGAAGAAGACGTCGAAGTCCAGTTCCACGCCGAGCGCGTCGCGGATCCGGGCGGCGATCTGGATCACCGTCAGCGAATGCCCGCCGAGGTCGAACAGGTCGTCCTCGGGGCCGACATCGGGCAGGTTCAGCACCTCGGCCCAGATCCGGCGGACCGTCCCGGTCGTCTCGTCGCCGGCGCCGGCGTCGTCGTGGTTCTGCGGTGTCGGAGCCTCGCGCGGCGGTACCGGCAGGGCCCGACGATCCAGCTTGCCGTTCGGCGTGAGCGGCAGACGCTCCAGGGTGAGCCAGCGCTGCGGCACCATCGCGGCCGGCAGCGTGAGCATCAGGTGGTCGCGCAGTTCGGCGGGGGCGGGCGGGCGGGCGCCGGCGGCCGGGACCAGGTAGCCGGCCAGGAAGGGCTCACCGTCGTCCTCGGTACGGACGGCAACGGCGGCCTGGGCGAGCTCCGGGTGCTCCAGCAGGGCGGACTCGATCTCGCCGAGTTCGATCCGGTGGCCGCGGATCTTGACCTGGTCGTCGATCCGGCCGAGGAAGTCGAGTTCGCCCTCGGGCGTCCACGCGGCGCGGTCCCCGGTGCGGTACAGCCGGGCCCCGGGCGGCCCGAACGGGCTCTGCACGAAGCGTTCGGCGGTGAGCCCGGGTCGGCCGAGGTAGCCGTGGGCGACACCGTCCCCGCCGATCAGCAGCTCGCCGGGGATGCCGACCGGGGTGGGGCTCAGCTGCTCGTCGACGACATAGGCCCGGGTGTTGGCGATCGGGCGCCCGATCCTGACGTGGTCGGGCTGGGCGGGAAGCTCGGCGCAGGTGGACCAGATGGTGGTCTCGGTGGGCCCGTACACGTTGAAAAGCCGGGCGGTGCGCGCGCGCAGTTCGCGGGCGAGCGGCAGGGGCAGCGCCTCGCCGCCGGCCAGGCCGGTGACGGAGGTGAGCGCGTCCGCGCCGGTCCCCGCCGTGAGCATCACCCGCCATCCGGACGGGGTGGCCTGGACGTGGGTGACGCCCTCGGCGCCGATCAGTGCGAGCAGGCCGGGTCCGTCGACCGCGAGGCCGTCCGGGGCCAGCACCAGGCGACCGCCGGTGATCAGCGGCAGGTAGAGCTCCAGCGCGGAGATGTCGAACGAGAGGGAGGTCAGGCCCAGCCAGGCGTGCCGAGGGCCCGAGCCGAGCCGGTCGGCGAAGGAGGTGAGCAGGTTGACCAGCGCCCGGTGGCCGACCGCTACGCCCTTGGGGCGGCCCGTGGAGCCGGAGGTGTAGAGGACGTACGCCACGTCGTCCGGACCGGGGGCGGTCAGGGGGGCGGCCGCGGCCGGGCCTTGGGCCGGGTCCTGGGCCGACGGAGCGGGGAGCCGGAGGACCGCGGGTGCGGCGGCGGCGACCGCGGGGGCGGGCTCGCGGTCGGCGAGCACCAGAACGGCACCGGAGTCGCGCAGCACCAGGGCGAGGCGTTCGGCCGGGTAGCCGGGGTCGAGCGGCAGGTAGGCGGCGCCGGTGGCGAGGACGGCGAGCAGCGCGGCGGGCAGGTCGGCGGTGCGGTCCAGGTGCAGGGCGACCAGATCGCCTGGCCGCACCCCGTCGGCGCGCAGCGCAGCGGCCAACTGGTCAACGCGGGCCAGCAGTTCCCGGTAGCCCAGGTGGCGTCCGGTCGTGCTGACCGCGATGGCGTCGGGGGTGGCGGCGGCCTGGGCGCGGACCAGGTCGAGCACGGTCCGGTCGGCCGGATAGGGGCGGTCGGTGGCGTTCGGGGTGGTGGTGACGGCCCGGAGTTCGGCGGCGTCCAGCAGCGGCAGGTCCAGCAACCGGGCTGCGGGCGCGGCGACCGCGCCGGCGAGCAGGGTGCTGTAGTGGCCGGCGATCCGGCGGGCGGTGTCCGGGGCGATCACGGCCGGGTCGTGCTGGAGGCTGAAGTCGATGCCGGCGTGCGGGGTGCCGGGGGTGTGGGGGGCCTCGACGATCTGGAGGTGGAGGGTGTTGCGGGCGGTGCGGTTGTACACGGCCCAGGCGATCCGGGCCCCGGTGCCGGCGAAATCCGGGTCCGGTCCGCGCCGCCGGTAGCCGAGCGAGACCGGGGTCAGGCCGACGCGCGGTCCCAGCCCCGCAACGGCGCTGCCGAAGGGCACACCGCGGTACGGGTAGCCGGCCCGCAGCTCGGCCCGGACGGCGGCGGCGAGGGAGGCGAAGGTCTCGGACGCATCGGCCACCGGCGCGTGAACAGGCAGTTCGTTGACGAACAGCCCTATATCCGAGGCGAGTTCGGGTGTCCGAGTGGAGAACGGGACGGCCACCGGCACCGCCTCGCCGCCGTAGCGGCGCAGCAGTCCGTGCAGAACCGTGAGCAGGAACTCGAAGACGGTGGTGCCGGCGAGGGCGGCCGCGGCGGCCAACTCGCCCGCCTCGGCGCCGTCAAGGCGCCACTCGACCGCCGCACCGGCTCCGGCGACGAGGGGGGTGCGCGGCGCTCCGGGCAGGACCGGCTCGCTGGCGGCGGCCCATCGCGGCCCGTACCACTCGGCAGCCCTCCGCACGGTGTCCGGTTCCACGGCCGGTGCGGTCGGTGCGACCGACGGGGCCGGTGTTGCCGATGGGGCCGGTGTGGTGGTCGCGGACAGGGGCGCCGAGCGGTACGCGGCCGCCAGGTCCCGGATCAGGACGTCCTTGGAGTTGCCGTCGAAGACCGCGTGGTGGGCGGTGACCAGCAGCTCGGCACTGCCGTCGGCGCGCCGGTAGAGAGTGAAGCGGCTGAGCGGACCGGTCTCCAGGGCGAACGGACGAGCGGCGTCCTCCTCCAGCCGCTTCTCCAGGTCGGCCTCGTCCGCGGGCGCTTCGAGCCGCACCAGTTCGGGCCGCCGCGCCGCGGGTTCCTGCCAGACCCGGCCCTCGCGCTCCACCAGTCGGGCGCCGAGCGCCGGATGGCGCCCGACCACGGCGGTCACCGCGGCTGCCAGCGCCGCCGTGTCGATCCGGTCGAACGAGATCCGCACCGGCATGTGGAACGCCTCGCGGGCCAGTCCCAGGCGATCGGTCAGCCAGACACCCTGCTGGGCCGGCGAGGCCGGGATGCGGTCGGGCAGGGAGAGGACTTCGGACATCGGTGGCTCACTTAGGACGTCGGAGCAGGGTGGAGGAGCAGCACGGGTGAACGTGCGGACGCGGAGCGAGGTACGGGTTGCCGCACGTCGGGGCTTCAGATGCCGACGGCGGGCTGCGACAGCCGGGTTGGGAGTCGGTTCAGGCCGCCGTGTGGCGTCCGGTCCACCCCCCGGGGACCGGCCGACGGCCGTGAGCGGTCAGGAGCGCCGGACGTCCCGGGATCCGCCGAGACGTCTGGATGGCTCCGGACTCGCCCGATGCACAATAATTGGTCCAGACCTGTCGAGAGATTCGCACACCCCCCATGCGCCGTCAAGGGCCGTCCGCCGCCCGGATGCAACTGCCGTTCGCGCGCCGGTCCGGACCGACACCCACCTGGGCGTTCGCAGTCGCGATCACTGTTGACGAACCGTCAATTCCATTGCGGCTGGCTGCATATCAACGACAACCGGGGGAGCGGGCCGAGGCGGTCGCCGAGGGGGCCGCGGAGGGTTTCGGCGAGGCCGTCGGCGTACGCGAGCGGCCGGCCGCGCGTCGCTGCGGGAAGCCGCCTCGCCGCCCCCGCGGGCTCGATGTCCGCACCGTTCGGGACGCCCATGCCACCGATCCGCCCCGAGGCGCCGATCCCCACGAGCCGGCCGGCCGGCCCTCCTGTCGGCCGACCCCCAGCCGGTCGGCCCTCCGCCCGGTCCGGGCGCGCCGCGCCGCAGCGCGAGGCGCGCACCTCCGCGGAAACCTGTTGTCCGACCCCGGCCGCCACTGCTACGTTTCCGGAGGCCGTGCGAGAGAACGAGGAGGTGGTACCCGTGAACGCAGTATCGACATGGGTGCTCTCCTCCGGGGTCACGGTCGGGCGGTAGGTCGTCCGGGAGCGCCGTTCAAGAACACTCCCGAAAGGCACGACCGTGCACTTCACTTCCGAACAGCGTCTCGACGAAGGCGTCCACGAACGCCGGTTCACGCTCGGTGAGATCCCCGGCATCCTGTGGACCCCCGCGTCCGCATCGGGGCCGGCGCCGCTGATCCTCATCGGCCACCCCCCGCTCGGACTGCGCACGATGTACCCCCGGCTGGCGGGGCGGGCCCGGTACTACGCGTCGCAGTACGGCTTCGCAGCGGCCACCATCGAGCTCCCCGGAAGCGGCGACCGGCCCCGTTGGCCCGCCGCCGAGCAGGCCCGCGCCGACCTGCGCCGCGCGATGGAGGCCGGCGAACCGGTCGGCGACGAGATCGTCGCCGCCCTCGTCCTCCCGCTGGTCGACAGGGCCGTCCCGGAATGGCAGAGCGCCCTGGACGCCCTCCTGACGCTGCCCGAGATCGGCGGCCCGGTCGGGTACGAAGGGGGAGTGATCTCCATCGGCGTCCGCCTCGCGGTGGTCGAGCCCCGCATCGCGGCCGCCGGCTTCTTCGCCGGGAGCCTCGTACCGGCCGCCGTGTTCGAGGAGGCCCGCCAGGTCACCATTCCGCTGCACGTCCTGCTCCAGTGGGACGACGAGCGCAACGACCGGCAGGCGTCCCTGGACCTGTTCGACGCCTTCGGCTCCCAGGAGAAGACCCTGCACGCCAATCTCGGCGGCCACACCGGCGTGCCGCAGTTCGAGCTCGAAACCGGCGCCCGCTTCTTCGCCCGGCACCTGCGCTAGGCCGCAGCTTCGACTGCGTACCGGACCGGCGATGACCGGTGGGCGCAGCCGATCGGGCCGCCGCTCATCGAGGCCAGGTTCCGGCCCACCTCGATGAGCGGCGCGCCCGACGGATGGCTCACGCCGGCAGGTCGAGGAGGGCCTCGCCGCGGAGCGTGAGGTGGAGCCGGACCTGGCGGCCCCGTCGGCGGCGTGTGAGGAGGCCCGCGGACTCCAGGAAGGCGCAGTGGTAGGTGGCGGTGCCGGAACTGCACGAGAGCGCCGTGGCGATCTCGGCCATGGTCGGTGTGAGAACCGTCAGGCGCAGGATGGTGGCGCGGGCGTGCCCGAGGAGGACGGTCAGGGGATCGCCGGCGGGCCGGGGCGGGGCGCCGGCCAGGGCCAGGGCCAGCCCGGGGGCCGGGTAGGCGAGGGTCGCGCCGTCGGGGCCGCCGGGACTGATCGCGTGGGTGTCGCTGCCGCAGGCGAGGGGAGTGAGCACGAGCCGCCGGTACGGCTGCCGGACACGTGCCTGGGCCGTGTGCAGGGGCGGGCAGTACAGCGTGTCGCCGCTCACGCGCCAGCACGGGTTGGCGAGTGCGGCGAGGACGACGTCGAGCGAGCCGGTCACCGCCGCGGTGCCGATGCGTTCGGTCTCGCGCCACAGCAGGGGCTGCGCCCGTTGCCATACGGCCGTGTACGCGGACCAGATGGCGGAGAAGACGCGGGCGAAGGCGGCGACGTAGGGGGCGGGGCGGTCGATGAGACGGGACCACGGGGCGGTAGGGGCGCGGTGGGTCGTCCCGGTCCACCGCAGTGCCTGCTCGCTCACCTCCGCGAGGTCCTGTTCCCTCAGCTGCTCCAGGCCGCTCGGTACGTCGGGTCCGGCGAGCGGCACGAGGCACTCGGGAAGCCCGTACGGCCGCAACAGGGTCTCCAGGCGGCCGATGTCCCCGGCCGGGACCGCCGAGCGGACCGCCGCGCGCAGAGCGGACGGAACTCCTTGACCCGACATGCCGAGCAGATCGAGGAGCAGGCAGAACAGGGCGGTACCCGGATGGTGGACCACCGATACCCGGAGGGAGTCGTGTGGTGCGAGCGCGACTGCGGCGGACGGCTGGAGCACGCGTTCTCCTGACTGCATCCGTGGGCGGTGCCGGCCAGGATCGCACGCCCGCGGAGGGCGGTACAGCGGTACTTAGCGGTAAGGGGGTACGGCGGTACGGCGGTTGCGCGGGTGAGGTCGTGCCTTCGCCTCGTGGGTGGATGGTTCGAGGATCTTCAAGAAGATGGCCGCGGCTTCGCGCACCTGCTGGGATGCCTCCGGGGACACCGCGTTCGCGGCAAGGGCAGAGGTCCCGCGTCCCGCTACTCGAAGGAGCATCATGTCCGTTGTGCGCAGGGCACTGACCGTCGTGGCCTTGGGGGCTGTTCTCTCACTCGGTCTGGGAGGCACCAGTCACGCCAGCGACCAGTGCGAATGGTGGTTCGACGGAGCACCTGCCTTCTACTGCCAGCAGATCTGACGGACCCCTGCCCGGCCCCGCCCCGTGCCCCGTGCGGGGGTGGGGCCCGCAGCACCACACCACCCGGTCCCCTGCCTGCGACCATGGTTCCCACCCGTCCTCGCGGACACGTGTGAGGCAGGTCACCGGAACCGGGCGCCCCCGGTGGACAAGGCAGTTCGTGGACTACTCATTGCACGCCCGGATACGCGCGGGGGACCCCGAAGCGTTCAGGGAACTCTTCCGCGACCATGCCCCCCTGGTCCACCGGCACGCCGTCCGCGTGACCGGTGACCGGGCCCTCGCCGAGGACATCGTCTCGCTCACCTATCTGGAGGCCTGGCGGCTGCGGGACCGGCTCCTCGACCACGAGGCCGGCCCGCGCCCCTGGCTCATGGGCATCGCCGTCAACGTGCTGCGCAACACCACGCGCGCCGCGCGCCGCCACCAGGCGGCCCTCGGGCGCCTGCCCGCCCGCGACACCGTCCCGGACTTCGCCGACGAACTCGTCGGACGCATGGCCGACGCCGACCAGCTCGCCGCCGCCCACCGGGCGCTGAAGAAGCTGCGCCGCACCGAGCGCGAGGTGTTCACCCTGTGCGTCTGGTCCGGACTGGGGTACGCGGAGGCCGCCGCGGCGCTGGGCGTTCCCGTCGGCACCGTGCGCTCGCGCCTCTCCCGCGCCCGCGCGCGACTGCGCAAACTCGCCGAGCAGGAACTGAAGAAGAACCGGGAACCGCTTCCGCGTCCCGGACAAGTACAGGGCGGCCGCACTTCCGCGGCCCGGTCGTACGAGTCGCACGAGGAGACGTACGGATGACCCGCAAGTTCTGGAAGCGGACCGAGCCCGTGGACCACACCGCGTGGGACCGCACCGAGCCGGATCACGCGGAGCCGGACCACGCGGAGCTCGCCCGGCTGCTGCCGGGCCCGTCGGTCCCTCCGATGCCGCTCGACCGCCAGCTGCTGTTCGAGGAGCACCTGTTGAACGAGATCCGCACCCCCGCACCGGCTCACGAGCCCACGGCGCGGCCGGTCCGGCGCGCCCTGTTGATCGCGGTCCCGGTCACCGCCGTCGCGCTCGCCGCCGTCTTCACCGTCGGCGTGCTGACCAGCGGTGGCACGGACGGGCGTACGGGCGCCGACGCCGTCGCAGCGCCCGTCGTCGCGGTCGAGGAGGGCAGTGCGATCCAGCTCGTCGCGACCGTCCAGCGGATCGCCGACGCCGCGAGCGCGCAGCAGGTTCCGGAGCCGAAGCCCGGCCAGTACATCTACATCAACAGCAAGGTGTCCTTCCTGTCCTCCTCGCACAACTTCGACACCAACGAGTCCAGGACGTGGGTGCAGCCGCTGCACCAGCGCGAGATCTGGAAGTCCCCCGACGCCAGCAGGGGCTGGCTCGACGAGCCCGGCTACCAGCCCAAGGGCGGCATCGGCCTCGGCAGCGACAACCCCCACTCCAAGCCCCGGAACGGCAAGGACATCGAGGGCGAGGCCGCCCCCCTGTCGTACGTGTGGCTGAAGGCCCAGCCGGCTGACCCGCAGGCGCTGCTGAAGACGATCTACGCGTCCGCCAACGGCCCGCGCGACCGGGACCAGCAGGCGTTCGAGAGGGTCAAGGAGATCATCAACGAGCAGCTCGTGCCGGCCCCGACCGCGGCCGCGCTCTACCGCGCCGCCGCGAAGATCCCCGGCGTGGTCGTCGTCCAGAACTCGCAGGACGCGGTCGGCCGCACCGGCCTCGCGCTGGCCCGCCTGGACGACAGGACCGGCGAGCGCACCGAGTTGGTCTTCGACCGTACGACCTTCGCCTACCTGGGCAGCCGCGCCGTCCAGGTCAGGGAGTACGACGGGGTGAAGTCCGGCACGGTCGTCGAGCGCACCGCCGTCCTGGAGCGGGGGGTCGTCGACGCGCAGAAGATGCGCCCGGGGTCGGGCGGAACCGCCTGAGGGCGGCCCGCGGCGACAGCGGCGGCCGGGCAACGGTGACCGGGTAACGGCGGCCGGGCAGCGGCGGTCGGGCAGCGGCGGTCGGGCAACAGTGGTCCGGCACCGGCGCGGCGCGTTGCGCCGGTGCGGTGGCCTCAGCGCACCGTCGTCGGGAGGAGGGTTTCGAGGCCGGCGCACAGCAGTCGCACGCTGCGGGTGAACTTCTCGTCCTCCGTGAGGGCGCCGGCCTCGGCGACGGTCAGGGGGAAGCTCTCCCGCAGCGCGGCCGCGTCCTCGGCGGTGACGGCCCGGGTGGGCGACTGCGTCTGTTCCTGCAGCACGAAGCCCGTGACGTGGCTGAGCAGGGTGTCCGCGCCGACCGCGCGGTGCTCGACGGGGATCCCGGCTTCGCGCAGGGTCTCCAACAGGCGTTCCATCAAGGACATCGCGCCGGGGCTGAGCACCTTGGGACTGTCGGCGAGCATGATCGCGCCGCCGGGATGGCGGCGGATGCTGTGGCGCAGCGGCAGGAGCTGGGCTTCGATCCGCTGCCGCCAGTGCGCCCCGGGGGGCAGCGCGGCGAGGGCGGCGGTGCCCGCGTCGTAGGCCTGCCGGGCGACGCGGTCCGCCATGAGCCGGACCAGGGCGCTCTTGTTGGGGACGTGGTAGTACAGGCTCCCGGCCTGGGCGTCGAGACGCTGCGCCACCCGCCGCATGGACAGCCCGTGGTAGCCGGATTCGGCGAACACGGCCATGCCGGCGTCGATGATCTTCTCCGCTGTCAGCTTCACGGGGGAGAGCCTACCCGGTTTTCTAACACTGTTTGAAATTGGCCCGTCGTGCGGCTACGGTCGTTCCTGCCGGAAGCGGCGAAGACCGAAGGGGGGGCGGTGGCGATGGGTGCACTGGTGTTCAACGTGACCACGGCGGCACTGATGGTTCTGATGTTCAAGGGGGGACAGGCCCTGTCGGGGGAGGGCGCGCTGCGCGGGCGGCGCGTCCCGTGGACGGCGGTGGTGCTGACCGGGCTCGCACTGGCCGGGGTGGCGCTCCAACTGTGCTGGGCCGGCGCGATGGACGCCCTGGACGGCGATCCGTCCCGGTCCGGCTGGTGGCGGGTGGTCACCTCGGTGTTCGTGCAGAACGGCGGAGTGTTCGGTGGGGCCTGGAACATCGCCACGCTCGCGGTCGTCGCCGCCCTGGCCGACTGGTTCTGGGGGACCCCGATCGCGCTGGGCCTGTTCCTCTGCGGCATCCTCCTGCCCGAGCACATCGACGCCCTGGTCGGCGCGGGCGGACACCACAGCACCGACCCCCGCAACTTCGCCGGCAGTTCGGGCGCCACCTACTTCCTCGGTGCGACCCTGGCCGCGGCCCTGCTCGTGCGCGTCGTCCGGGCCGGTCGGGGCGGGGCGCGGAGCACGGAGGGCCTGTTGGCCGCGGGGGTTCCCGTGCTGGGGCTGGCCATGTGGTGCGCGCAGTCCAACGGCCACGGGCTGGTGGCCGTGTACGGCTTCCTCCTGGGCGCCTTCACCTGCCTCGTCGCCCGGCCTTCCGTACCGTGCCCCGCTCCGGCCGGCGCTCCTTCCGGAGGCGGCCCGGCGGGGTCCGTGCCGTAGCGGGCCCGCTCGGGCGGGGGCGCGTGCCGGGCGGCGTCAGGGGTCAGCGGTCACCCGGCCGGGGCGGCGGCGGGGGGTGCTGTCCGGGCCGGGCGGTGGGATCGGCCGCCGGTTCGGGGTGGTTGGGGCGTGCGTGGCGGGTGCGGAGGGGGTGCAGGGGGCCCGGGAAGGAGACGGGGGCCGAGGGGGCGGCTTCGGCGGGTCCGGTGGACGGGATGGTTCCGGGCGGGGGCGCGGAGGTGTGCTCCGCTGCGCCGGCGGTCGGGTCCCGGTACGGGGGGTACTGCGGGGCGGGGTCGGGTGCGGGCGTCACGTAGGGGGGCCACGCGTCGAAGGGCTGCGGCGCCCGCGCGGCTCCGCCGAGCCGCGGCGGGGCGCCCGTCCGGGCGGCGGCCGGGTGGGGGTCGAAGCGGAGGCCCGCGTGACGGGGGCCGGGCGCCGCGTCGGGGGTGCCGGGGAGCCCGTCCGGTTCGGCCGGGGTGACCTCCGGATCGTCCTCGGCGCCGCCGCCGAGGTGGTTGAGGGCGTAGTTCAACAGGACCGCGACGAGGCATCCGGCGGTGATGCCCGAGCCGAGGACGGTGGCCACGGGGGCGGGCAGGCGGGCGTAGAAGCCGGCGTCGGCGATGGGGAACAGGCCGACGGCGAGGGCGACCGAGACGATCAGGCTGTTGTGGCCGGAGCCGAGGGCGGCCTTGGCCAGGGTGCGGATGCCCGCGACGGCGACCGAGCCGAAGAAGACCACTCCGGCGCCGCCGAGGACGGGCAGCGGGACCAGGGCGACGAGGGAGCCGAGGACGGGCACCAGCCCCATGAGCACCAGGATCGCGCCGCACAGGGTGATCACGTAGCGGCTGCGGATGCGGCTGAGGGCGACCAGGCCGACGTTCTGGGCGTAGACGGTGCTGGTGAACGCGCCGAAGACGCCGCCGAGTACGGTCGCCAGCCCCTGGGCGCGCAGGCTTCCGGTGATGGTGCGGTCCTGGGCGGGGCGGCCGGTGACCGCGCTGAGCGCCAGCAGCGAGGCGGTGGACTCCATCATGGAGACGACCATCACGACCACGGCGGTGGCGATCACGGAGGGCACGAAAGCGGGGGCGCCGAAGGCGAACGGTTCGGGCAGGGCCAGCAGCGGGGCCCGGCCGAGGGAGGCGAGGTCGACCTTCCCGAGGGGGACGGCGATCAGCGTGCCCGCGAGGATGCCCAGCAGGATCGCGACCCGGCCGAGGAAGCGGCCGGCGAGCACGCGGTGGATGACCAGGGTGATCGCGAGGGTGGCGGCTGCCAGGGCGAGGTTGGAGGACGAGCCGAAGTCGGGGGCCGCCACGTCGCCGCCGCGGGCCCAGGTGCCGGCGACGGGCAGCAGGGACAGGCCGACGAGGGTGATGACGCAGCCGCTGACGACGGGCGGGAAGAACCTGACGAGCCCTCGGAAGGCGGGGGCGAGCAGCAGGCAGACGACGCCGGCGACGAGGGTGGCGCCGAAGATGGCGGGCAGGGCGTTCCGTTCCTCTGCCGCGACGGTGGCCAGGGCGGGGGAGACGACGGCGAAGGAGACGCCGTTGGTCAGGGGCAGGCGGGCGCCGATGCCGAACAGTCCGTAGGTCTGGGCGATGGTGCCCAGACCGGCGACCAGCAGCGCGGCGGCGAGCAGCGTGGAGAGTTGGGCGGTCGTCAGGCCGAGGGCGCTGCCGATGATCAGGGGCGGGGCGGTGAGGCCGGCGTACATGCTGGCCACGTGCTGGAGTGCGGCGGGCACCAGGCGGCGGACGGGAAGGAGTTCGTCGACCGGGTGCGCGGGCGCACCCGGCGTTCGGGCTGAGGCGCGGGACGGCAATCTGGGTCCTTGGGACACCGCCCACCGGTACGGCGTGACCGGGGGCGTGCGGATGGAGCGAGGACGAAGACGGGGGACGGCCCGTCCGGGCGGGGAAGGCGGTGGCGCTGCGGGGGTGGGCAGAGGGATCCACCGTCAGATTTCGCATAACGGAAACAAACTTCCGTTGTGGACGAGACGGGACTCTAGGTAGGCGTCAGGCCACTCGTCAATAGCCCCAAGCGGGGCAGTGGCAGGGAGAAGAAGTTTGGAGAAACACCCGAAAGTGTCCCCCTGGCGGATCCTCCCAACAGGGCTCTTCTCCCGATGAATTGGCAGGTCACCTGGGTTCCCGTGGCCGTTCGCGGCCGAACGGTCCGCCACGGCCGGCGCCGGACGGCCGGCTCACGCCCGCGGCCCTCGTCCGAACCGGCGACTCCCGGCCCCTTGGCTGGATCCCGATCGGTGCCTACGGTGTGCCGCTATGCCCCCCGCTGACGATCCCTCCCTTCTGCCCCCCTTCGATCCCGCGCGCGCCGTCGCCGCACGGGAGCAGCTCGGCCTCACCCTCGGCCAGGTCGCCTGGGCCGTCGCCGCCTACCGCGGGGAGCCCCTGCATCCCGCGGTGCTCCAGGAGTGGGAAGCGGGTACGGCCGTGCCCGACGGCGGCCAGGTCAAGGCGCTGGCCGCCGCCCTGTGGTGTTCCCCCGTCGCACTGGTCGGCGAGCCGGCCACGCTCGCCCAGTGCCGCACCGTGGCCGGGCTCTCACCGGGCGAGACCGCGGCCGAACTGGGCATGACCCGCAGTCGGTGGGAGGAGGCCGAGCGGCGCAACCGCTGGCAGGGCACCGAAGCCCAGACCGGCGCCCTGCTGCGCGTCCTGCGCCCGCCGCCGGCCTGCTTCGTCGCCGCCTGCGGCAGGACCGCACAGCTCAGGGCCCTGCTCCGGGAGGCCGTCACCAGCTGGTGGCCCCACTACGTCACCTCGGTCACGCGCGTCGTGCCGCTGGACCCGGGGGCCGTCCGGGGCGCGCTCGAACAGCTCTATCTGGCCTACCAACGGCTGGAGAACGCGGGCGGCGCGTCACCGCGGGCCGCGGCCGCTGCCGAAGCACGCGCCGCCGCCTTCCTGGACCACATCGACCTGTACCTCTGGCAGGAGCTCCGATCCCCGAGCGGCCCCACCCCGCCCGGACCGGGCGGCGCCACCCCTTGACACGCGCCGCCCGGCCGTGAACAACTAGGCCGACTCCGCCGGACGGAGTGCCGCTCACCCGCCGTGTGGACACGCGCGGGACGGCTGCCCGCACGACGCGCAGGAACCTCCGGGGACACAATCCTCCGCCTCCTGCCGCTCTCCCAGGGCCTGCTCCCCCCGCTCTCCGGCGCCCCCCCGCACAGCCACCGGACCGTCACCGGGCTCCCACCGCGCTGCCGCACATCCGTGCCACACCGCCCACCGCCGAGCCGGCCCCACCGGGCCCGCTCCACCGACCGCTGCCCGCGCACCCGAATCCGCGCCGCAGCCAGGAGGTACGACGTCATGTCGGAGAATCCCCCCGCCGCCACACCGGACACGCCCGAGACCGGTACCGGCACCCGTCCCGACCCGGCGGCCGAGGCCGCCGGCCCCCACCCCGTCGACCAGATGCTGCCTCCGCTGAAGCTCCTCGGCGCCGGGCTGCAACACGTCGCCGCCATGTACGCGGGCGTCGTCGCGCCACCGCTCGTCGTCGGCATCGGAGTGGGCCTGTCCACCCCGGAGATCGCGTTCCTCATGAGCGCGAGCCTGTTCACCTCCGGCATCGCCACACTGCTCCAGACCCTCGGCTTCTGGAAGGTCGGAGCCCGCCTGCCCTTCGTCAACGGCGTCTCCTTCGCCGGAGTCGCCCCGATGCTCGCCATCGCCAAGGCCGAGTCCCCCGAGGACGCCCTGCCCGTCATCTACGGCGCGGTGATCGTCGCAGGCGTCTTCGGCTTCCTCCTGGCGCCGTACTTCTGCAAACTCATCCGGTTCTTCCCCCCGGTCGTCACCGGCACCGTCATCACCCTCATCGGCGTCTCCCTGCTCCCCGTCGCCTTCAACTGGGCCCAGGGCGGCAACCGGCAGGCCCCCGACTACGGCAGCCTCACCTCCATAGGCCTGGCCTCGGCCACCCTGCTCGTGACCGTGGTCCTGCGCCGGCTGCTGCGCGGGTTCCTCAAGCAGATCTCCATCCTCCTCGGGCTCGTCGCCGGCACGCTGATCGCGCTGGTCCTCGGCGTCGCCGACTTCAGCGGCGTCTCCGACGCCGACCTCATCGGCTTCCCCACCCCGTTCCACTTCGGCGCCCCGCAGTTCGCCGCCGCCGCGATCGTGTCCATGTGCATCGTCATGCTCGTGTCGATGACCGAATCCACCGCGGACGTCCTCGCGCTCGGCGAGATCGTCGAGCGTCCCGCCGACGAGAAGACCCTGGCCGCGGCCCTGCGCGCCGACGGCCTCGGCACCGCGATCAGCCCCCTGTTCAACGGGTTCGCCGCCAGCGCCTTCGCCCAGAACGTCGGCCTGGTCGCCATCACCAAGGTCCGCAGCCGCTTCGTCGTCGCGGCCGCCGGTGTGATCCTCATCCTGCTCGGGCTCTGCCCGGTCCTGGCGTCCGTCGTCGCCCTCATCCCGCAGCCCGTCCTCGGCGGCGTCGGCATCGTGCTGTTCGGCACCGTCGCGGCCAGCGGCATCCAGACCCTCACCGGCGCGGCACTCGAACGCGGCGACAACGTCCTCATCGTCGCCATCTCCCTGGGCGCGGGCATCATCCCCATCGCCGCCCCCGGCTTCTACCACGCCTTCCCGGAGAGCGCCCGCATCGTCCTCGACTCCGGCATCAGCACCGGCTGCGCCGTCGCCGTCCTGCTCAACCTCGCCTTCAACCACCTCGGCGCCGAACCCGCCGACGCACCCGAACTCGCCCCGGACACACCCGCCCACCACTGACACCGGCCCTCTCACCAGGGGCCACCGCGCCGGTCGCGCACCGTCGCAGAAGCGAAGGCCACCCCTCGGTCGTCGAGGGGTGGCCTTCCGTGGGGTGAACGGGCGGTTCAGCCGAAGCGTTCGATGCGGATGCGCTCCACGGGCTGGCCGAGGTCGACGAGCATCCGGGAGGCGTGCTCGGCGAAGGCGTTGGACCCGCAGACGTACGCCTCCCACGCGGGCGCTCCGACGCCGAAGCACGGCGCGAGGTGGTCGGGTGCCAGGCGCCGGCGTTCTCCCTCGCGGGTGAGGACCGGCGTCGTCTCCTCTCCGTACGCTCCGGCGTAGATCAGGTCCTCGCGGGTGCGCGCGGACACGAAGAGCCGCAGCGGGACGGCGAGCCGGTGCGAGCGGTGGTGACGGACCATCGACATCAGCGGAACGACCCCCGAGCCCGCGCCCAGCAGCAGCGCCGGCCGGTCGCCCGGCCAGGCGAAGAAGCCGCTGAGCGGGCCGCGCACCTCGACCGCGTCACCGACGCGGGCGACCGTGTGCAGATGCCCGGAGACCTCCCCGCCCTCGGCGTGGGCGAGGGTGAGCTCGATGTGCCCGGAGTCGTCCGGCGGGGACGCCAGCGAGTAGTGGCGCTGGGCCGTGTAACCGTCCGCGGCGGTGAGCCGCAGCATCAGGTGCTGGCCGGCCAGATGGCCCTGCCAGCCCGGCACCGCGAAGCGGAACGTGGACACCGTAGGGGTCTCGCGGCGGACCTCGGTGAGCACGGCGCGCTGCCAGACGGCCGCGGCCCGGTTGCTCACGGCGATGCGGCCCGGCACGGCGAAGGCGGTCGGGGGGTCGAACGGTCCGGTCGCCCGGTCAGTCACCTGCATAGCGCTGTTCTTCCCAGGGGTTGCCTCGTGCGTGGTACCCGTTCTGCTCCCAGAAACCGGGCTCGTCGTGGTCGAGCAACCGCAGGCCCGTGAGCCACTTGGCGCTCTTCCAGAAGTAGAGGTGCGGCACCAGCAGCCTCGCCGGGCCGCCGTGTTCGGACGGCAGCGGCGCGTCCTCGTGACGGAACGCGACCCAGGCCCGGCCGCCCGTGACGTCGGCGAGCGGCAGGTTCGTGGTGTATCCCGTGTACGAATAGGCGACCACGTGGGTGGCCGAGGGGTCCGGACGCACCGCGTCGAGGAACACGTCGAGCGAGACCCCGCCGAAGCGCATCCCGAACTTCGACCACGTCGTGACGCAGTGGATGTCGCCCTCGTAGGCGGAGGCCGGCAGCGCCTGGGCCTCGTCCCACGTCCACGTGCGCGGTTCGGCGACCAGCCCGTCGACCCGGAACGTCCAGTCGCCCGTGGACAGCGCCGGGGTCACCTCCGCCGAGAGCACCGGCCAGTCGTCGCGCGCGTCGTACTGGCCCGGCGGCAGCCCGGGGTCGTGCACGCGGGGGCGGCCGACGAAACCGCGCGTGGCCTGCGGGCCGGTCATGTGAGCGCCTCCAGGTCGGCGAGGACGGCACGCTCGTCGAGCGTGGTGAGCACGCGGTCCCGCATCAGCACCCTGCCGTCGACCACGGTGTCCCGCACGTCGGAGGCCTGGGCGGCGTACGCCAGCATGGACCAGGGGTCGTGCCGCGGGGTGAGGTGCGGACGGTTCGCGTCGAGGACGATCAGGTCGGCCCGCTTCCCGGTCTCCAGGGAACCCAGCCGATCGCCGAGCCCGAGGGCCCGCGCCCCTTCGACGGTGGCCATCCGTACGGCCTGCTCGGCTCCGACCGCGGTCGGGTCGCCGGCCGCCTTGTGGATCAGCGCGGCCTGCCGGACGGCGGCGAGGAGGTCGAGGGAGTTGGAGCTCACGGGGCCGTCCGTACCGAGGGAGACGGTCACCCCGGCCTCCAGGAGCCGGGGCACGGGGGCGATGCCGCAGCCCAGCTTGAGGTTGGACACCGGGCAGTGCGCGACCGCCGTCCCCGCCCGGGCCAGCGCCGTGATCTCGGCACCGGTCAGCTCGACGGCGTGGGCGAGGAGCACGTCGTCCCCCAACAGCCCCAGGGAGGAGAGGAGGTCGACGGGGCGCCTGCCGTGGAGCTCCTCGACGGTGGCGACTTCGGCCGCGTTCTCCGCGGCGTGGACGTGGATCAGCGCACCGAACTCCCGGGCGAGCGCGAAGATCTCGACGAGCTGCTCGGGGGAGAGGGTGTAGGCCGAGTGGGCGAAGACCACGGGACGGGTCCCGGGGAGCCGCGCCCGCTGCGCGCGTGCCCGCAGGTCACGGCGGGCCCACGCGAGACGGGTCGGGTACGCGCGGCCGTCGGGCGGCTCCGGTACGTCCATGAACGTGGGGCCCGTGTGCAGGCGCCAGTCCGCCGAACGGGCCGCCTCCTCGGCGGCCTCGTGGAACCAGTACATGTCGAGCGCCGACGTCACCCCCGCCCGTACGCTCTCCGCGACGGCCACGCGGACGGCCGCGGCCACGGTGCGCGGGTCGAGCAGGCGGGCCTCCTCCGGGATGACGCGGTCCAGGAACTCCTGGAGCGTCACGTCGTCGGCGATGCCGCGCAGCAGGGTCATCGCGAGGTGGGTGTGCGTGTTGACGAGGCCGGGCAGCACGAGACAGCCGCGCGCGTCCAGTTCGTCGGCGGCGGCGTGCCGGGCGCGCAACTGCGCGGCCGGCCCGACCGCGACGATCGCACCGTCCCGGACGGCGACCGCTCCGTCCGGGACCACGGTCGACGCGGCGTCGATGGTGAGCACGGTGCCGCCGTGGACCAGCAGGTCGACGGGGTCGCTCATCGTGCCTCGTCCCCCGCCCGGGACGCGTCCTCGGACAGGATGCGCAGCGCGTCGAGGGCCACGACGCTGCCGCGGGCCACGCCCTCGGCCACGACGTCGCGGTGCGGGTTGTAGCCCCCGGTGCCCTCCGCGTCGACCAGCTCGTCGGCGTTGGCGCCGTCCACCACGAGGACGCCGCCCGCCACGAGTCCGCGCAGCGACGCGGTCACGAACAGGGCCGACAGCTCCATCTCGATCGCGGCGAGCTCCGCCCGGTCGTAGGCGGTCAGCGGGATCAGACCGGGCTGGAACGCCGCCCGCGTCCACACGATGCCGCGATGGTGCGGAGCGCCCGCCTCGCGGGCCGCCCGCGTCAGGGCGAGCACCGCCTCGGGCGCCGACACCGCCGGGTACTCGGCGGGCACCAGCTGCTGCGTCACCCCGTCGTCGCGGACCGCCGCCTCGGCGACGACCAGGTCGCCGTCGCCGATGCCGCGCCGCATCGCCCCGGCCGTCCCGAACCGGATCAGGGTGCGCACCCCGGCGTCCGCGAGCTCCTGGAAGAGCAGGATCGCGCCGGGGCCGCCGACGCCGTGCGAGGCGACGGTGACCGGCAGGCCGCGCCAGACGCCTCGGAACACCCGGTACTCGCGGTGCGAGGAGACCTCCTCGGCGTCGTCCAGCAGCCCGGCGACGGCGGCCGCGCGTGCGGGGTCTCCGACGACGACGGCGCGCGGCGGCAGACCCGTGCGCGGTACCCGGGTGATGGGCAGCAGGTCGGGTGCGGTGGTGCTCATGTGGTTGCTCCAGTGGTGCGTCGGCGCTTGGCCGTGGTGAGGAAGAGAGCGATCAGGGTGGCCAGGTACGGCGCCGCGTCCGTCGCCTGCTGCGGCAGGCCGATGCCCTGCAGACGGAACCCGGCGGCCTCCGCGAGTCCGAAGAGCAGCGCGGCGAGCAGCACGCCCCACGGCAGTGCCCGTCCCAGCATCACGGCGACGACCGCGATCCACCCGCGGCCCGCCGTCATGTTCTCCGAGAAGAGTGTCACGTTGCCCAGGGAGAGCTGCGCGCCGGCGAGACCGCACAGGACCCCGGAGGCGAGGACGGCGCCGTACTTGTACTTCGTCGGGCTCACGCCGAGCGTCGCGGCGCTCTCCGGCGCCTCCCCGACGCCGCGCAGCCGCAGGCCCCACGCGTGCCGGGACAGCAGCACGGCGGTCAGGGCGACGGCCGCCCACGACAGCCACGCGAGCGGCGAGAACCCGGCGACCTCGGACAGGCCCGCCAGGCCCGGGTCGTCGAAGGTGCCCTGGACGCCGAAGACCGTGCGCAGCAGGAAGCCCGTCAGGCCGACGGCGAGGAGGTTCATGGCGACACCGAGGACGACCGCATCGCCCTTCATGGTCACCGCGCCCACCGCCAGGACCAGCGCGTACGCACCGGCCGCCAGCGCCGCCGCGAGCACACCGAGCCACGGACTGCCGGTGAACCAGCTGGTGGCCACGGCGGTGAAGCATCCCATCAGCATCATGCCTTCGAGGCCGATGTTGAAGACGCCCGCCCGTTCGCACAGGGCGCCGCCCAGCGCGGCCAGCAGGATCGGCGTGAGCGCGCGCAGCGCGGACAGGACGAGATCGGAGTCGAGGAGCATCAGAGGGCCTCCGCCTTCTCGGTGGTGATCCGGCCGGTCGCGCCCCGGTCCGCGCCGCTCGGCGCGGAGGCGTCCCGCCGTCTTCCGGGCCGCCAGGTGATGCGCAGCCGCGCCGCGAGGAAGACGATCACGACCGCCTGCAGCACCTGCGCCAGCTCGCGCGGAACCTCGGTGGTCCGCTCCATGGCCAGCCCCCCGACCTGAAGGGCGGCGAAGAAGAACGACGCGAGCACCGTGCCCAGTGGCGCGGCGCCCGCGAGGAGCGCCGCCGTCAGCCCCGTCCAGGTGTAGCCGGGAGCGGTCAGCGCGCCGTCGAGGAACCGGAACGGGAAGCTCAGCACCCCTACGGCGCCGACGAGTCCGGCCATCGCACCCGAAACCGCCATCAGGCGCAGCGTCTGGGGCCCGCGCGCCACGCCCGCGGCGGCGGAGAAGCGGGGGTTGAGCCCGGTCATCCGCATCTCGTAGCCGACCGCCGTGCGGGTGTCGACGACGTGGTACGCCACGGCCGCGAGCGCCACGAGGACCAGACCCGCCGTGACCGTCGAGGCCCCGAACGCGGGCAGCTCGACGCCCTCGGGCAGCCGGCGGGTCTGCGGCAGGCTGGAGCCCGGCTCCTTCAGCGGATAGCGCACCAGATAGGAGGCGAGCGACGACGCCGGGTACGACAGGAGCAGACTGCTCACCAGCAACGGCACCCCGAACCGGATGTCGCACACCGCGGCGAGCGCCGCGTACAGGGCGCCCGCCGCCATCGCGGCCAGGAGCGCCAGCAGCGTGGTGAGGGCCGGGGGCAGCGGCGCGTACAGGCCGACCGCGGCGGCGGAGATGCCGCCGACGACCAGCTGGCCGTCACCGCCCAGGTTGACGAGCCCGGCGCGCAGCGGGATCGCCAGGGCCAGGGCCATGCCGAGCACGCTCGTGCCGGTCGTCAGGGTCGAGCCGATGCCGTCGGATCCGAGGGAACCGGTGAACACGGCGCCGTAGGCGGTCACCGGGTCGGCGCCGGTGCCGACCAGGAACAGCGCCCCGACGGCGACGGCCGCGGCGACGGAGAAGAACACGGGGGAGCGCAGCACGCGCCCCACGAGCGGTCGGGTGTTCGCCATGTCACACCTCCTTCGAGGGGGTCGGGCCGGGGACCGGGACGGGCACGGCGCCGGCCATCGCGAGACCGAGCGTGCGCTCGTCCGCCTCGCCCTTCGCGTACGAGGCCACGATCCGGCCCTCGTACATGACCAGGACCCGGTCGGCGAGCCCGCGGATCTCGCTCAGCTCGGCGGACACCATCAGGACGGCGTGGCCCGCGTCCCGGTAGGCGACGAGCTGGTCGTGGATGTTCTGGACGGCGCCGATGTCGACGCCGCGCGTGGGCTGCTCCACGAGCAGCAGCGCCGCGTCGTGCGCGAGCTCGCGTCCGATGAGGAGCTTCTGCAGGTTCCCGCCGGACAGCGAGCCCGCGGCGATGCGGTGCGAGGACGCCTTGACGCCGAACCGTCCGATGAGCTCGCGCGCGTGGGCGCGCACCGCCCTCGGCGGCAGGAACCCCCGGTGCGACAGCGAGGTGCGGTGGTGGCCCATGGCGAGGTTGTCGGCGACGGACGCGGCGGGTGCGGTACCCACGGCGTGCCGGTCCTCGGGGACGTGCGCGAGGCCCTCCCGGCGCCGGCGTGCCGTCGAGGCGTGCGTGATGTCCCGGCCGGACAGGGTGACCCGTCCGGCGGTGACGGGCCGCAGCCCGGCGAGCGCCTCGATCAGCTCGCTCTGGCCGTTGCCCGCGACGCCCGCGATGCCGACGATCTCGCCCGCCCGGACGCCGAGTTCCGCGCCCCGGACCCCGGCCGCCGACAGCCCCGACACCGACAGCACCTCGTCCCCCGCGGTGCCGGGCGGGTGCACCCGGTCCAGCTCGACCGCGCGGCCCGTCATCGCCCCGGCGATCGCGTCGGCCGACGTGTCGGCCGTGCGCAGCCGTGCGACGACGCGGCCGTCGCGCAGCACCGTCACGTTGTCGCAGCCCTCCATCACCTCGCGCAGCTTGTGGGTCACGAGGATCACGCAGTGCCCCTCGTCGGCGAGCCGCCGCAACACCGCGAACAGGGCGTCCGCCTCGGCCGGCGTCAGCACGGCCGTCGGCTCGTCGAGGACGAGGGTGCGGGCGCCGCGGTGCAGCAGCTTCAGGATCTCCACGCGCTGCCGCACCCCCACCGGCAGGTCCGCGACGCGTGCGTCGGGATCGACCGGCAGCCCGTGGGCCGCCGCGAGTTCGGTCACCCGCCGGCGTGCGGCCGCCCGGTCCACGAACCCGAAGCGGCGCGGCTCCGCCCGGTAGACGACGTTCTCGGCGACCGTCAGGGAGTTGAACAGCTTGAAGCTCTGGTGCACCATGCCGAGCCCGGCCGCCATCGCGTCACCGGGACTCGCGAAGGAGACCGGGCGGCCGTCGACCCGCACCGTGCCGGCGTCCGGGCGCAGCATTCCGTACAGGATCGACATGAGGGTCGACTTGCCCGCCCCGTTCTCGCCCATGAGGGCGTGGACCTCGCCGCGCCGCACCGTGAGGTCGACGCGGTCGTTGGCGAGGGTGCCGGGGAACGCCTTGGTGATGCCGCGCAGTTCGACCGCGATCGCGCCGGTGTCCGGTTCAGACGGCTGCGGGGTCATCGACCTTCAGCTTCCCGGACACGATCTCGTCGCGCAGCGCCGCGACCTGCTTCAGCACGTCCTCGTGTTCCGCGATCACGCACTGCGAGGCGGCCACGTCGTCCCCCAGGCCGGTCAGCGTGATGCCGCCCTCCTTCAGGCCGTACGACACGGTCTTGCCCGCGTCTCCGCCCAGGATGTGGGCGATGCCCTGCTCGACGGCGACGTCGGTGCGCTTGACCACGTTGTCGACGACCGTGCCGGGCGCGGCCGGGCACTGGTTGACGTCCACGCCGTACGCGAACGCGGCCTTCGCCTTGGCCGCTTCGAACACGCCGTAGTTGCCCGCGGCGGCCGCGGCCATGATGTGGTCGGTGCCGTCCGAGATCAGCGAGCCGGCCTGCTCCTTGGCGCGCGCCGAGTCGTCGAACGGGGACTGGCCGCCCACGAACCGGGTGGACGCCCGCACCTTCCCCGGGTCCTTCGCCGCGTGCTTCGCGCCCGCCGCGAACGGGTCGCTGTAGCGTCGGAACTGGGGCGTGTCCAGGACGTCGACGGCCCCGACCTTGCCGCTCCTGCTCAGCAGTCCGGCCTCGGCGCCGGCGAGGAACACTCCCTCGTGCTCGCGGAACACGGCGCAGCTCACGTTCGGGAACGTCTTCTGGGTGCACGCGTCCACCATCAGGAACTGCTGGTCGGGGTGGGCCTGGGCCTGCTGCGCCACCGCGTCCGCGAACTCGAAGCCGACCAGCACGACCACGTCGGGGCCCGCGTCCACGGCCGCCTTCAGGTTCTGCTGCTGCGAGGCCGCGTCCGAGCTCTGGAACACCTTCGGAGCGCTCCCGCCGTGTGCCTTGGCCGCCGCCTCCGCACCGGTCACCGCGAGCTTCAGGAACTCGTTCTGCCCGACCGGGTCCGGCGTGATCAGCGTGAAGGCCTTCGCGTCCTTCGGCGCCGAACCGCCCGCGCCGTCCGTCTTGGCGGCGGCGTTGCAGCCCGTGACCGCGAGGACGGCACCGGCCGCGAGGGCGGCGAACTGAAGCGAGCGGGATCTGCTGGGCATGGTGGAGCCTTCCGGAGGAAATGCGGGAGTTGCTTCGAGAGCAGGGGGGACGCGGGCGCGGTTCAGCCGCGACAGGCGTCGCTCGTACACCGGCCGTTGTCGAGGAAGCGGCGCATGGTGAGCAGCACGGTCCCTCCTCGACGTTTTTCGGCCATCCGGTGATACGGCGGAGCTGGAGGGTAACACTCGGATTCACACCCCCGTACGACCGTCTCGAACTGTGGTTCCCCCAGGTCATGTACGGTGGCGCGCACCCTCGAAGGACCCACCCGGGCAGCCGGCCCGGAGATGCAGGAGCAGCCACCCATGTCCCAACAACCACAGGAGTTGCGCGCCGTCGAGTGGACCGGCGACGCCCTTGCCCTGATCGACCAGACCGCCCTTCCGCACCACACGCGGATCCTCCACGTACGCGACGTCGACGGCCTCGTCGACGCCATCCAACGACTGGTCGTCCGGGGTGCGCCGGCGATCGGCGCGGCCGGCGCGTACGGCGTCGCGCTCGCACTGCTCCAGGGCCGTCGGGAGGGCTGGAGCGAGACGCGCGTGCGCGCCGAGATAGCCCGCGTACGCGCCGCGCGCCCCACCGCGGTCAACCTGATGGTGTGCGTCGACCGGGTCGTCGAGCGCCTCGCCGACGGCGTCGACGCCGTCCTCGCGGAGGCCGTCGCCGTGCAGCGCGAAGACATCGAGGCCAACCGCGCCATGGGCGCGCACGGTGCCGACTGGCTCCTCAAGAAGGTCGCGGTGGACCGCCCGCTGCGCATCCTGACGCACTGCAACACCGGCGCGCTCGCCACCGCCGGCTGGGGCACCGCCCTCGGCGTCATACGCGAACTCCACGCCCGCGGCCTGCTGGAGGTCGTCTACGCGGACGAGACCCGCCCCCTGCTCCAGGGCGCGCGCCTGACCGCCTGGGAGCTCGACCAGGAGGGCATCCCGCACTACGTCCAGGCCGACGGCGCGGCCGCGGGCACCATCCTGCGCGGTGACGTCGACGCGGCCGTCGTCGGGGCCGACCGCATCGCGGCCAACGGCGACACCGCCAACAAGGTCGGCACGGTGGGGGTCGCACTCGCCTGCGCCGACGCGGGCATCCCCTTCCTCGTCGCCGCGCCGACCAGCACGGTCGACCTGGCGACCCCCTCCGGCGACGCCATCCACATCGAGATGCGCGGCGAGGCGGAGGTGCTGGAGTGGGGCGGCGTCCGCACCGCCCCCGCCGGCTCCCGGGGCCACAACCCGGCCTTCGACGTGACACCGGGCCGCCTGGTGACGGGCCTGGTCACCGAGCACGGAGTGCTGGAGGTGTCGGCGGGCGAACTGCCCGCGGACCGGCTCGCCTGATCGCGCTGGAGGGGGCGGGAGATCCCCGGGAAGTCCGCGGGTGGCCCGCCCCCTCCGGCCGCGCGCGGCCGGACTGGGCCGTGTCGTCGACGTCCTGTCCGTCCGGCCGGCCTCCGGGCGGACGACACGACGTCGACGACACTCCCTAGCCCTGCGTCAGGGCGAATTCCAGGAGCCATTCCACGACCTCCGTGTGATGGCGCGCCTGGCGCGGCGTGGCGCCCCAGACGTACAGGCCGTGCCCGGCCACCACCACCGCGGGCATCCGCGGGTCGCGGGCCTGCGCCAACCGGTCTCCCAGCTCCTCCATGTCCTGGCTGTTGGCGATGACCGGAAGGGTCACCTCGGTGTCGTGGGCCGGCTGGCCGACGCCCTTGAGCATCTCCAGGTCCCTGAAGACGATGCCCCCCGGCTTCCGCCGCCCCATCGCCACCGACGCCACCGTGTGCACGTGCACCACGGCCCCGGCGCCCGTCAGCGCCGCGACCCGCGCGTGCAGCGCGGCCTCGGCCGACGGCGTGCCCCCGTCCAGGGCGGCGCCCGCACCGTCGACCAACACCACGTCGGACGGGCCCAGCTCACCCTTGTCGTGGCCGCTCGCCGTCACCACGAGCCGCAGCGGATCACGGGACACGACGGTCGACAGGTTGCCCGAGGTGCCGCGCATCCAGCCGAAGGAGGCGAAGCGCCCCGACTCGGCCGCGAGCACCGCTCCGGCCTCCTCCAGCTCCGTGCGGCTCAGGTCCACAGTGGTCACGGTGTGCTCCTCGTGCTCAGATCGATCTCGTCGAACGCGCGCGCCTCGGGATGGTCGCCGACGCCGTGCTCGTAGTACGGCTCTCCGGGCCGCCGGACGCCCACCGTGCGCCAGCCCGCGGTGCGGGCGGCGTCGAGTTCACCGGTCCGGTCGGAGAGGAAGAGGGTGCGCCCGGCCGGGACACCGAGCGCGGTGGTGATCCGGCGGTAGGAGTCCGCCTCCTGCTTGGGGCCCGCGTTCTCGGTGTCGTACAGGCCGTCCACCAGCGGCAGCAGATCGCCCTCGGGGCCGGCGGCGAACCACGCCCGCTGCGCCGCCACCGAACCCGACGAGTACACGTGCAGGGCGATGCCCGCCGCGTGCCAGCGGCGCAGGGCCGGAAGGACGTCCTCGTAGAAGTGCGAGGCGAGGTCACCGCGGGCGAATCCCTCGGACCAGATGAGGCCCTGCAGCGTCTTGAGCGGGGTGGCCTTGCGGTCCTCGTCCAGCCAGGTGTTCAACACCTCCTCGACGCGGGCCGCGTCCGCGTCCGGCGCCCCGATCAGCTCCCGGACCTGCCCGACGGCACGGGCCACGTCGGGATCGTCGCCCCGCCGGGCCAGCAGGGCGCCGAACCGCGAGCGCGAGTACGGGTACAGCACGTCCACCACGAACCCGGTGGCGCTCGTGGTGCCCTCGATGTCGAGGACCACGGCGTCCACGTCGGGCACGGCCGTGCTCACGCGCGGTACCCGGCGGTGATCGTGTCGAAGTCGGGGAACCTGCCGGCGATCCCGTCCCCGGTGAAGGTCCCGATCCACCCGTCCTCCTCGTGGAAGAACCGGATCGCCGTGAACGAGGGGGCCGTGCCCATGTCGAACCAGTGCGTCGTGCCCCGCGGCACCCCCAGCAGGTCGCCCTTCTCGCACAGCACGGCATGGACCTCGCCGTTCACGTGCAGGTAGAAGATGCCGGAACCGGAGACGAAGAACCGGATCTCGTCGTCGTCGTCGTGCGTGTGCTCCTGCAGGAACTTCTCCCGGGCCGCCTTCGCCTTCGCCGGGAACCCCGGGTCGTCGCTCGGGTGCAGCCCGAGGACGTCGACCGTGGAGAAGCCCTCCTGCGCGTTCAGCCGGTCGATCTCCGGGCCGTAGGCGGCGAACACCGTCTCGCTGTCCGCGTCGAAGGGCACGTCGGGCCGGACGGGCCACTGTTCGTACCGCACGCCGAGCGGGGCCAGCGCCGCCGCGATCTCGGCGGGATCGGACGTACGGCGCACGGTCGTCTCCGGCCCGGATTCGGGCCACGTGGTCAGAAGGGTCATGTGAACTCCAAGAAGGAACGGGGAGGGTCGAAGCGACGGGGGCCGCGGAGGCCGGCGCGTCGGAGGCTCGCCACGAAGGGGGTCGCGCGGAGGTACAACGGGGGTGGGGCGGCTCTTCAGCCGCTGCTACACGCCGCGCCGGCACCGTGCCGGACCGCCGTCCCGCCTGCCGTCTCCACGTGCCACCTCACCGCCCCGGAATATGCCGTCGATCAGCGGATCGTAACCCCGGGCGGGCCCCCGGGGCAGGTCACGGCCGGTACGTCTCACTACCCGAGAAGCGGCCCTGCGGAGCGGTCGCGGCCCCGGGCCCCCGGGGGGTGGCCGACGCACCGGGCCGGGCGACGGCGTGCCTCCGCCCGACTTGCCTGATCCAGGGGCCTGTTGGGCCCGGCGTGGATACGATCGCCGCATGAATCCAGTGATCGCCGCCCTGCCCGGCGGCGCACCCGCCCAGCTCGGCGGTCACCGGATCCTCGGGATCCTCGGAACCGGAGGCATGGGCACCGTCTACCTCGCCCGCCGCCACGGGCGGCCGGTGGCGCTCAAGACCATCCGGCCCGAGCTGCTGCGCGACACGCACCTGCGGGAACGCTTCGCCCGCGAGGCCGCGGCCGCGGCCGCCGTGCGCAGCCCCTTCGTCGCCGAGGTGCTCGGCTCCTCTACCGCGGAGGGAGTGCCCTGGCTGGCCGCCGAGTTCGTGCCCGGCCCGACGCTCGGCGACGCCGTACTGCGGCACGGCCCGCTGCCGGTACCTGCGGCCTGCGCCCTCGCCGCCGCGCTCGGCCGCGCGCTGACCGCCCTCGGCCGGGCCGGCGTCGTACACCGGGACCTCAAACCGTCCAACGTGATCCTCGGCGCCGACCGGCCGCGCGTGGTCGACTTCGGCATCGCCCGGGTGATCGGCGACGCCACCCTCACCACCGCCGGGCAGCGCCCGGGAACGCCCGGCTACATGTCGCCCGAGCAGGTGGTGCAGGGGCCCCTCGGGCCGGAGAGCGACGTGTTCTGCCTGGGCGCGATCCTGGTGTTCGCCCTGACCGGGCAGCACGTGTTCTTCGACGGCGACGCGGTCCACGCGGACTTCAGGATCGCCCACGAGGACCCCGACCTCGCCGAAGTGCCCGGCACGCTGGTGCCCCTGATCCGCGGCTGCCTTCAGAAGCGGCCCGCCGACCGGCCCACCGCCGCCGAGGTGACCCGCCGGCTCGACCCCCGGGGCGCGGCCCTGCGGTCCGCCGCCCGCTGGCTGCCGCCCGCGGTGCTCGCCGACGCCGCCGAACTGGCGCGCGCCGCCGCCGCCCTGGGCGCGGGCCCGCGGCTGCCCGCCCGGCGCGGACTGCTGCTCGGCGCGGGCGCGGCCGTGCTCCTGGCCGGGGCCGGCGCCGCTTCCCTGCTCGGCGCGCGGCGGGGCGGCGGTTCGACCCGTGCCCCCGCCGCCCGGTGGAGCGGGCCGCCCGGCACGGTGCCGCAGCCCCTGTGGTCCTACGACGACGCCGCGGCGAACCCGGCCTTCGGGCCGGTCGGCGCCGACGGGTGGGTGTGCCTCGCGGACGCCGGGGGCGAGGCCGCCGTCCACGATCCGGTCTCGGGCGAAGCCCGCGGGCGCGGTCCGCTGGTCGCCGGCCTCGTCGGCGGCCCCCGGCCGGCGGCCCTGGCACCCGACGGCACCGTCCTGTTGCTGGAGCCCGGCACCGGCGCGGTGCGCCGCCGCGTGTCCGTCGGAGCGAAGGCGCTGCTCGCCGGCGGCGACGGCCAGGTGTACGTACGCGACGACGCGGGCCGGATGGCGGCACTGAAGGCGGCGGACGGCGGGGTGCGCTGGCGCGTACCGGCTCCGGTGCCGGGCCGGACGCTCTCCGCGACCGCCGGGCACGGCCTGCTGCTCGTGTCCTCAGCGGACGGCGGCCTGGCGGCCCTGTCCGCCTCCGACGGAAGGACCCTGTGGCGGGCTCCCGCCGCGACCGGCCCCGGGCACCCGGCCCTTTCCGCGCGCTCCGTGGTGGTGGGCGCTGGCCGGGACCTGACCTGCCTGAGCACCGCCGACGGCAGCCGGCTGTGGGGGCTGTCCGCGGACGACGACTCGGGCTTCGGCGCGCCCGGCCTCGCGGGCGACGGCGTGTACGTCGCGGACGGAAGGCAGCTCAGAAAGGTCGACGCGCGCTCCGGCGCACCGGCCTGGACGGTCCTGGCCGGCGACCGACTGGCCCAGGAGCAGGCCCCGCTGGTGTCCGGATCAGGAGTCTTCGCAGCGCTGCGCACACCGGAGCTCGGCATCCTCGCGGTCCACACCGGACGGGCGGCCGAACAGTACGTGTTCGCACCGGCGCTGCCGGGGGACGTACCGGCCGATGCCGTTTGGCGCGGGGCCGTCGTACTGGGCAGCGCGGTGTGGCAACGCGGCCGGGCGGTTCGCGCCCTGCCGGGCATGTGACCCGTCCCGACCGGACGGCACGAAGGGGAGGGTGACCATGCGGGGCGGACATCTGGAGAAGGGGCTGGTTGCGGAGGACCCGCGGGCCGCCGGGCCGTACCGGCTGCTGGCCCGCTGGCCCGGACCCCGGCCGGCGCCTCCGGAGAACGGCATGTACCTCGGCCGGGACCGGGCCCACGGGCACGCCGTGGTCTGCCTGTTACCGCCGACCGCGCACGCGGCGGCCGAGGCACTGCGCCGCGACCCCGTCCCGGGGGTTGCGGACCTGCTGGAGCTGCGGACCGGCGCCGCCCCCTCGTGGCTGGCCCTGGCGTACACCCCCGCGGTGTCCCTCGCCGACGTGGCGCGGCCCGGCTCCCCGGACGGAGCGCTGGCACCGGACCGGGCGGTGCGACTGGCCGCGGCGGTGGCCGACACCCTGGCAGGGCTGCACGCCCGCGGCATCGGCTACGGCGCGGTGGCACCCGACGGGGTCTGGCTCACCTCCGGCCGCCCGCTGCTCATGGCCCTGCACGCCTGCCGCACGCTCCCGGCGACGGCGACGGCGACGGCGACGGCTGCGACTGCGTCGGCGACCGGGGCCGAGCCGGATCCGGACCACGGACGGCAGCCGGAGCCGGGATACCAGCGGGGCGGCGCCGGCCGGACGTCGCGGAGCGCGCGACCCGCGGCGCCCGAGGCGCACAGCCGCGTGTCGACCGTGCCGGCCGCCTGGATGGCCCCGGAAGTGGCGACCGGCGGGCCGTCCTCCGCCGCCGCCGACGTGTACGCACTCGCCGTGCTGCTGGTCCACACGGCCACCGGCCGGCTGCCGTTCGGAGACGGTCCGCCGCCCGTCCTGGCCTACCGGGCCCTCCACGACCGGCCCGAACTGCCCTCCCTCCCGGGCGGGGCGGGCGAGGCCCTCGCCTCGGCGCTGTCCCCCTCCGCCGCCGACCGCCCCACGGCCGCCGAGCTGTGCCGGGCGCTGACCGCGGGAGCGGACGGCCCGGGGTGGGACCCGGGCCCGCTGCCCGGCCGGGTGGTGGCCGCCCTCGCCGTGCGCGCACAGGCGGTCGCCGACCTGGACGCGGACGACGGGGGGCCCGCAGGCCGCCCCGCGACGCTGGTCGCGACCTTCCCCCTGGGCGGCCGACCGGGGGAGGGACCCGGGAACGGGACCGGCGGGGACGCAGCCGGCGGACGGAACGGGGACGCGGGCGCGCTCCCGGAGGACCGTGCCGCCGAAGCCCCCGCACCGGCCGTCGGCACGGCGCCGACCGCCCCCGACACCCCCTCCTCCGCTCCCACCCGCCGCCGGGTCCTCTCCGGCCTGCTGACCGGCGCCGCCGGCGCCGCCCTGGGAGTCGGCGGGACGCTCTCCTGGTCCGCCCTCACCCGCGACGGCGACGGGTCCGCGCCCTCCGGCGCCCGCGCCACCGCGAATCCCCGGGTGCCCGGGATGCCGCCGGCCGCCCTGTGGCGCGTCGACGACGACACGGCCCGGACCCGGCTGCTCCCGGTGTACGGCACCGGCCGCTTCCTGCTGACCCGCGGTGAAATGCTGTACGCGCACGACCTCCGCACCGGCCGGGAGGCCTGGCAGCTCACCGGCGTGGACCGGCTCAACCTGCCCGTCGCGGTGCCCGGAGACCGCGCGCTGATGAGCACGCGGGCCGGGCTCGCGCTCTGCGCGCTGAGCGACGGCCGCACCCAGTGGCTCCAGCGGTACGAGGACCTCACGAAGGTGCTCGCCGTCGAAGGCACCACCGCCTGGCTGCTGGTGGGCAACGGCACCCCGCAGGGCGGGAACCAGCTGGCTGCCTTCGACCTGGACCGGCGCAAGGAGACGTGGCGCACCCCGCTCCCGGACGGATTCGGCTACACCCTGACCGTCACCGTCGGACCCGGGGCCGTCTTCGTCGAGGTGCCACCGCCCGACCTGGGTGTCCACCGCGACGTCCGCGCCGTCCGCACCCTGGCGATCGCGGGGTTCGACCGGCGGACCGGACGCATGCTGTGGAACCGCTCGTACCCCGAGGTGTACGGCGGCGCCGCCTCCGCCGTCGACCCGGCCACCAGCCGCCTGTTCCTGCTCTCGCGCGGCCGTGCGCGGGCTTACGACCTGACGACCGGCGCCGGGCTGTGGGAATCGCAGGCCCAGGTCGGCGACACCAACGGCCCGCCCGTCTTCGGCGGCGGCGTGCTGTGCGTGAACGACGCGGGCACCGGTCCCGTCGTCGCCGTCGCCGCGGACACCGGCAGGACGCTCTGGGAACAGGGCCTCGACGAGAACCTGGAGTGGACGATGCTCGGGCCCATGGTCGTCAGCTCCTCCGGCCGCACGCTGTTCCTGTCCACCCTCCACCGGATCACCGCCACCGACCTGGCCTCGGGCAAACGGCTGTGGCAGACGGGGCTGGCCGAGGGCCCGGCGCCCCGCGAGCCGTTCCAGCTCGTCGCCGTCCCCGGCCTCCTGCTCGCCGCCCGGACCTCGGCCGTCGTGGCGGTTCCGTCCGACTGACCCGCGACGGCCCGCCCACGCCTTCCCCGCCCGCCCCGCCCCGCCCGCCGCGTCCGCCCCGTTCCGTCCGTCCCGCACGAAGGAGCCCGCCGCCCATGTCCACCGTCCTGCCCCTGCTGCCCGACGACCCCGAGGAGCTCGGGGGGTACGCGCTGATCGGCCGGCTGGGCGGCGGCGGCATGGGCACCGTCTTCCTGGCGCGCTCCGCGGGCGGACGGCTCGCCGCGGTGAAGACCGTCCGGGCGGACCTGCGCGACCGGCCCGGATACCGGGAGCGGCTGGTCCTGGAGGCGGAGGCGGCCCGGGTCCTGGGAGCGGACCACACGGCCTCGTTCCTCGGGGCCGACCCGGACGCGGCGCTGCCGTGGCTGGCCACGGCGTACCTCATCGGCCCCTCGCTCACCGAGGCGGTGGCCGCCGGGGGACCCCTCTCCGAAGCGGCCGTCCGCACTCTGGGCTCCGGGCTCGCCGGGGCACTCGCCGCCCTGCACCGCGCCGGCCTGGTCCACCGCGACCTCAAGCCGTCCAACGTGCTGATCACCGCGCAAGGCCCCCGGCTCATCGACTTCGGGCTCGCCCAGGCCCCGGGCAGCCCCCGGCTCACCGTGCCCGGAGGCGTCACGGGCACACCCGCGTACATGTCCCCCGAACAGGCCCGCGGCGAACGGCCCGGAGCCGCGGGCGACGTCTTCGCGCTCGGGGGGGTGCTCGTCTTCGCCTCGTCCGGGCACGGCCCGTACGACACCGGAGGCCCGGCGGACACCCTGCAACTGCTGCGGGCCGGCGTCGCCCCCGACCTGTCCGACGTACCGGACGACGCGCACGGGCTGCGCGGGACGCTCTCCGCGTGCCTGGCGCCCGACCCGGACGACCGGCCCTCGCCGGACCGACTGCTCGCCTCCTGGGGGCGGTTCGACGCCGACGCGTTCGCCGACGAGCTCCCGCAGACACTGCTCGCCGACCTGTCGCGCCGGTTCGGCGAGATCGCCGCGGTCGGCGTCGCCCCGCTGCGCGAACCCGCGCCGCGCCGCACCCTCTCCCGCCGGGCCGTGCTCACGGGCACGGCCGCCGCGGCCGTCACCGGTGCGGGCATCACCGCGCTCTGGCTCACAGGCTCGCTCCCCGGTACCGGCTCCGGCGCCCGTTCCGGCTCCGGCGGCCCCACGACCACCCCCCGTCCCGGCCGGTCCACCCCCCGTCCGCCCGGCACTCCTCCGGCCCCGCTCTGGTCGGTCGTCGTGCCGTTCACCGCCGGCCCGGCCGTGGCGACCGACGAGGTCCTCGTCCAACACGACGACGTCCTGCGCGGGTTGTCCCCCGCCGACGGCCGCGTCGTGTGGGAGGCCGACACCAGCCGGGTCGGGATCGCCCGGGCCGGCAACCGGCTCGCGGGCCTCGTCTTCGACGTGGACGGCAACGCGAGCGCGGGATACCTCGACCCCCGCACCGGCCGCCTCGGCGCGGACGCGCCCGGCCCGGCCGTCCTGGGCGAGCTCGCCTACACCACCGAGGTCCTGGCCGCGGACGACACCTGCCTCTACCTGGAGGCGTCGTACCGCTCCGACGGACCGGGCGATCCGCCCTGGGCCGTGGCCTACGACCTGGCGGCCGGGCAGGTGCGCTGGCGTCAGCGCATGGAGGGCGCGGTCCGCGGACGCGACCAGTCGCTGATCATGTCGGCGGTCGTCTCCGGCGGTCGCCTGATCTGCTCGGACCCCGGGCGGATCTTCGCCGTCGACGTGCGGGACGGCCGCCTCCTGTGGTCCTGCCGGCTGCGCACCGACCAGCAGGTGGCGTCTCCCGAGGGGGTGGCGGGCGGCACGTACCCCCCGGCGGCCTCGGACCGCCACGCCTTCGACTTCGACGGCAGGGTCACGGCCGTGGACCTGGTGGCGGGCACCGTCGCCTGGAGAGTGGAACCGGGGGGCAACGGGCTGCTCCGCGAGCCCGTCTGCCTGAACGGCGCCGTCTACGTCGCGGACGAGGCGCTCCACGCCTACGACGACGCGACCGGCAAGAAGACGTGGACCCACGACACGGACTGGGACGTCCGCCACGTCGCGGTCGCGGACCCGTTCCGCGGCGAGCTCTACACGGCGGTGGGCGGCGGCGGCCAGGCCGTCGTCGCGGTGGACACCGACAAGCGCCGGACCGCGTGGGCCCTGTCCGCGGGCGCGCTCGGCATGTCCGACGGCGCGGACCGACTGGTCCAGCGCGGCAACCGCCTCTACGCGCAGACGCTCGACCGCATCGCCGCCGTCCCCCTCGACTGAGCTCCGCCGGCCCGCACCGGGCCGGCCCTTGAGGTGCGGGTCCTGCGTACCCGACCATGGGACGCAGCCGAGAGGGGGAGCCGTGAACTGCGGAAACTGTGGCGCTGCCGCCCAGCAGGGGAGCGATGGGCGGTGGATCTGCACGAACTATTGCGGCTGGTCAGCCGCCGTACCGGGCGGCACGGAGGTAGCGTGCACCCATGACGCGATGGGAACCGGCGCTTCCACCGGGGAATGAGGAACCCCCGTTGTCGGCGCTGCAGATCACCGAGACCGAGTGCCGTCAGTGCGGAACGCTGATCGCCGGCCTGAACGGCCGCTACGCCTGCCCGCTGTGCGGTTGGGTGAACTCGCACGCGGACGGGCACGCCGCCCTGCCGACGGCCGAGGACGACCCCGACCACCCCGGCAAGGGCCGCAGGAGGAATCCCCTCGGCAGGAGGTAGGGGCCACCCGCGGCCCCTCCGCCACCACGCCCGTCGCATGGGTGCGGTCGGAACAGGACTCAGAACACGAGTCGGTACGGGAGACCGGGTGCTCGCGGCTCCGGCGCAGGCGAAGGCATCGCCGTCGACCGGAATCCGGGGAGCGCCGGGCGGCCGCCGAGGGCTATCGTCACCGATCGTGAACAGACGACGTGCCAAGAAGACCTCCGGCCGGCTGGTCGGCGCCGCCCGGGCCGGCGACGTACCCGCCCTGCGGCGGCTCCTGCGGGCGGGCGCGCGGGTCGACGCACCGGACCGGTACGGCACCACCGCCCTCTACGCCGCCTGCGTGCAGGGCGCCGCCCCGGCCGTCCGGGCCCTGTTGGACGCGGGGGCCTCGCCGTCCCTGGAGAGCGGGAGCGGCGACGAGGGGACACCGCTGTGCGCGGCGGCCTGCTGGGGGTACGCGGACGTCGTCGCGGAACTGCTGCGGTACGGAGCGGATCCCGCGCAGCGGGAGGACGGCGGCCGCGGCCTGTCCCCCCTCGCCTGGGCCGACCGCTGCGGACACGAGCACGTCGCCGAGCTGCTCGGCGGCGGGCCGACGGCCGGGGCCGCCCGTGCACGACCGCGCCCCTCGTGCGCTCACGGGACAGAACCCGCGCACTGACGGACGGGTGGCGCCGGCCCTTCCTCCTACGGTCGGGAGCGAAGGAAAGGGGAACACCATGACATCGACACGCGGGAGAAGCCTCCTCCCCCGATGGCGGGCCGCGCTGGTCGCGTTCGCCGCCGCACTGTCCCTGCTCTTCGCCACCACCGGCCCGGCCGCCGCGGCCGAGGGCTCCTGGCAGAACCTCGGCGGCCAGGCCACCGCCCAGTCCGCCATGTACAGCGCGACCATCGGCGGCAACGTCTACGACGTCGTCCGGGGGAGCGACGGCAACGTCTGGTTCCGCTTCAACGGCGGGGGCTGGCGCGCCCTCGGGAACTTCGAAGCGGCCCGGACGGCGTCCCCGCCCCGGATCATCGAGTTCCCGCCCGGCCGGGCCTTCGTCGCCATTCGCGGAATGAACTCGGAGATCTTCTACAGCCAGGCCAACAACGGCTCCGCGAACTTCTGGACGCCCTGGCAGCAGATCGCCTCCGGAGCCTGGGCCATGGGCAGCCCCTGGCTGTCGCTCAGCTCCGTCACCGGCAGCCTGCGGATCGACGTACCGCGCTACGACGGCCGCATCAACTACGAGTACCTCATGCACGACAACGGCACCATCAGGCCCGGCACCTCGTGGACCTACAGCCTCGGGTTCCAGTTGGCCGGGAACGCGCGGGACATCGAGGGCGAGAGCCAGATCGCCCTGTGGGGCTACGGCTGGCCCGAGTGGCAGAGCTACTTCACCGGGGGCGACGGCCACGTCTACCGCGCCCGCACCGACCAGCGCAACGGGCAGGTGACCAACGTCGACCAGGTCCCGGGCGGCGGCATCTGCCACAGCGGGGTCTCGGCGGCCCGGTTGGGCAACCAGACCGCGGTGGTGCGGCCCGGCGCCGGCGGCTACGCCAACCAGCAGCGCATCCTCATCTCGTGCACCGGCTCCGACGGCATGACGTGGATCAACAGCTCCTCCGACGGCGGAGCCTCCTGGACCGGATGGCGGCAGCCCTCCGGATCCCCCGCCCCGTCGAGCGCCACCCCCGCGGTCAACGCCACCTACGACACGTGGACCGTCACCATCCGGTGGAACCGCGCCCGGAGCACGCTCTACCCGGACAACGCGCTGATCGGCAAGCGCATCACCTGATCCCGGCCCCGGGGGAGCCGGGGCGCGCGCACCACCGGCCCGGAGGGCGGCGGAGGCGGCACGGGCGCGGGCCGGCCCTACGCCCCGCCGCCCTCCGGCGCCTGCGCGCCGCCGCCGGTCCGGACCGCCGCCAGGGCGGCCCGGTGCAGGGAATCCGGGTCGCCGTGGTGGGGTCGGGGGCTGCCGGTCAGGGTGTACCACTCGTCGGCGTCCTTGTACTGGACGTCGAACCGGACCGAGTCCCCCTCCTGCTCCACCGTGCGCAGGGTCAGCGGTCCGGTGATCACGCCGACCTCGTCGGTCATGGCGCCGCCCGGGCCCGCCTGCACGTCGTCCTCCCACTCCCGCGGAGCGGCCGCCGCACCCGTCATGACGCGCACGTGTCGAGCATCGTGCCGAGCATCTTCTTCTCCGGCTCGGTCACCGTCAGGGCGTACTCGGACTTCACCGTGGTCCAGGCCCGTCCGTACTGGCACCAGCTCGACTTGTCCGTCGGCTGCCACAGGTCCGGGCTCTGGTCACCCTTGGACCGGTTCGACGCCGCCGTCACCGCCAGCAGCTGGGGGTGGGTCAGGTCGTTGGCGAAGGCCTTGCGCCGGGCCGCGTCCCAGCCCGCCGCACCCGAGCGCCAGCCCTCGGCCAGCGGCACCATGTGGTCGATGTCCATCTTCCCGGCCTCGGTCACCACCACCCCGTCGTACAGGCTCTTCCAGGTGCCCGACACGGCCCGGCACTCGGCGTCCTGCGTGACGTCGGCGCCGTCGCGCTTGAGGACGACCTCGCGGGTGTCGCACTTGTTGCCCTGCTGCGCCCAGTGCGTGAACTTGTCCCGGCTGTAGCCGGCCATCGTGCCGGGCTGCCCGACCTTCAGCGCGGCCAGCCGGGTCCGGGCCACGGCCACCGTCACCATGCCGGGCAGGACGTCCCCGGAGGCCGGCTTGCCGTCGGCGGGCTTGCCGCCGCCCGCGGGCGCCGACGCCGAGGGGGGCCGCACCTCGGACGGCGCCTTCCCGTCGGGGGTCGCGACCTGACCCGAACATCCCGCGACGGCCAGGAGCAGGCCCGCCGCCAGGACCGCTCCCGGCAGATGAATGTGACGAACCATGGAATTCCACCTCGAACCGACCGTGCGTCAATGTCCAGTGGAGCGTACCCAGAACCGGACATCCAACCGGACCGCGACCCTCCCGGGTGGAATGTCAGTCGCCCTCGCTAGTCTCCCCGCATACCGCAGCCCACAGGGGTTCGAACCCCTCGTCGACGGCTGCGCGGAACCGGGCGGGACACGCGCGAGAGGGACAGGCACATGGCATGGCTGGCTGCGGGCGAAGGATACGAAATCGCCCTGGTGGAAGGGCGGGTGGCGGCACGGTCCGCCTCCGGCCGAGCGGCGGGACGGCAGCTGAAGACGCTGCCCAAGGCGCTGAAGGACCATCCCGAGGTGGACCGGCTGCGCCGGCTCGCCGACTGGCTCGACCGGCACGAGGCGTCCTGCGTAGCCCAGGTCGACGCCTGGATGGTGTCCTCGCTGCCGGTGCCGACCGCGCTCATCGCCCGCGTCTGGCCCGACGAGGCCTGGCAGCGCGCCCTGCGCGACCTGGCCGTCGTCGGCGAGGACCCGCAGGAGGCGGGCTTCCTGCGGGACGCCACCGCCACCGGTGAGCTCAAGGTGGTGAACCTCGACGGCGAGACCGTACGGCTCTCCCCGCGCACCGTGCTCCTGCCCCACCCCGTGCTCCTGCCCGACCTGGAGGACGTACGGGACTTCGCCGCCGAACTCGGCATCGAGCAGCGGGTCGAGCAGATCCACCGCCCCACCTGGCAGAAGCCCGCCGGACTGGCCGAGAGCGCCACCGAGGTCCGCGACTACGCCGGCGGGTCCTTCCCCACCCGCTTCAGCCTGGCCGCCCGGGCGACGGCACTCGGCTACCGGGTCTCCGGCGGCTACGCCACCTGCAAGGTCCGCGACGGCGCCGGGCGTGCCACCGAGGCGGCCGTGTGGATCGGCGAGCCCTACTACGACGACGAGACCAGCACCGGCGCCCTGAACTGGCACGACGAGGACGGCCGGGCCGTGCGCCTGGCCGAGGTCGGCCCGGTCGCCTGGTCCGAGGGCATGCGCATGGCCGCGGCGCTGTACGCCGGGCGCACGATCGAGGAGGGCGGGGACGCGTGAGCACGCACCCGATCGACACGCAGACCGGCACGGCGGCCGACGCGGGGACCGACGTGAAGAACGAGACGGAAGAGAAGGACGGGGCGGACATGAGCACGGGCACGGCGGACGAGGCGCACCACACGGACACGGACACGGACACGGACTCCGGCAGCGCCGGGCAGCTGCTCAAGGCCGGGGCCGTCCTGCCCCCCGGCACCACCGGCGCCGGCCCGCACGCCGTCGACCTGACCGCCCGCGCCTACCGGCACCCCGCCCTCGGCGACGACCGCGTCGTCGTCCGCCTCGCCGCCGCCGAACTCGGCGCGGCCGAGGACCTCGCCGCCGGATTCCTCGGGCTCGTCCGGGACCCGGGCGAACCGCCCGTCGTCGGCCTCGGCCGCCGCCAGGCCCTCGGCTTCCCCGAATGGGTCCTCGTGCACCACCCGGAGGACGGCCACCACGCCCTCGCCGTGGTCCCCGAACTCGACCGGCTCGCCCGGCAGGCCAAGAGCAAGCCCAAGGCCGCCCTCGACGCCTGCCACGAGCTCGCCGGCCGCCTCGGCGCCGCCGTCCCGCACTTCCTGCCCGTCTTCTACGAACAGGCCGCCCGCACCTTCCTCGCCGTCGAGAACACCACCTACGCCGCCCAGCTCTTCGGCCGCGCCCGCACCGCCGAGGCACAGCACGGCCTGACCGTCGACGAGGACCGGCTCGACGCCGTCTTCCTCGAATTCGCCCTCGCCGGCGCCCTGCCGGTGAAGGTACTGACCGGCTACGGCAAGGAACTCGCCACCCGCGTCACCCCCGCCGAGGCCCACGCCCGCTTCCGGCGCCTGTGCGTACGCCGCACCGCCGGCGGCCTCGCACCCTCCGCGCAGGCCGCGACCGAACTGCGCCGCCTCGCCCGCGCCGCCGGGCTGACCGGCAGCGAACCCGAGGAGGACTACCTCGCCGAGCTGCTGCCGCTGCCCGCCACCCTGCGCGCCGCGTCCGGCTGGTGGAAGGCCCACCGCGGCGCGCTGGTCTCCCTCGCCCGCCGCGTCCCCGCGGTCCGCGGAACCCTCCTGGAACTCACCCCGCCCAGCGGCGAGGACGGCGCCCTCACCGCCCTGTGGCTCGACGTCCTGACCGAGTCCGGCGCCACCGCCGGACTGCTCCGCGAGGACCTCCCCGCCGACCAGCGCTGCGCCGACGGCGCGGCCGGCTGGCTCGAACGCTTCCACGCCGCCCGCCACAACGGCTGGAACGTGCGCCCCACCCTGCCCGCCCTGCTCGACCTCGTCGAGCGCTGCGCGCAGCGGCTGCGCGCCGAACTCGCCCGGCCCGGCCGCGAGCACGGCCTGCGCGTCGGCGTCGAGGACGCGGACCTGCTGGACCTCCTGCTCACCCTCGGCGTGCCCGTCGCCGACCCCGACGAGAACGACCACAGCCGCCGACACGGCCACCTCAACCTGCGCGACTGGGCCCGCGCCGACCAGCGCCGCGACCTGCTCGCCCTCGCCGCCGACCCGCGCTTCCGGCCCGCGTTCCGGCGCGCGCTCGACGCGCTGGGCGACGCCACCGGCGGCTCCGACATCATCCGCCGCGTCGCCGCCTCGCCCGGCGGCCGCCCGCTGCTCGCCGCGTGGACGCACGACGTCGCCGCCGCCTCCACGGCCGCCGGACTCCCGGCGGTCCCCGAAGCCATCAGCCGGCTCGCCTGGCTCCCCGCCGAAGCCCTCGCGCTGGCCCCCGACGCGGTGGCCGCCGCGGCCGCCACCGACCTCGCCGAGACCCTCGCCCGCACCCTGCGCAGCGGCCTCTTCGAGGAGCTCGCGTGGCCCGCCTGGGAGAGCGCCGTCGCCGAACTCGCCCCCCACGGCGACTCGTCCGACCTGACCGTGGTCGAGGCCTGGCCGTACCTGATCGTCGCCAACCACACCCAGGTCCGGGTCGTCGACGCCGACTCCACCGTCCTCACGCACGACCTCCGCGGCCCGTCCGGCAACCGCCACCGGTTCGGCTTCCACTACGTCGACGGCGAGCTGCTCGTCTTCTGGTACTCCTGGACCGACAGCGTCACCCAGGGCTACTGGCACCACTCGCCCGGCACCGTCCTCACCCTGGAGGGCGACCGCAACCACTGGTCCCTGCGGTCCGACCACGGCACCCTGCCGCTCGCCGCCGGCGGCCGCGCCACCGGCGCCGGCGTCCTGCACCGGGGCGACACCCGGCTGCCCGCCGAGCGGCCGGTGCTCTGCGACGGCGTCTCGTACTGGGTGTGGCGGGACCGCGACCAGGAGAGCGAGACCGGCTGGGTGGAGTACGACCCGGCCGGCCCCTCCTACGGCCGCCTCTCCCGCCCCGCGTTCCTCGCCGACGCCCTGACCGGCCACCCCGAGGGCGCCGTCCCGGCCGAGCGCACCGCCTGGCTGCGCCCGGGACCCGAGGTCCCCGGATCGGTCCTCGGCGCCCGCGGCCTGCACGGCTGGCGCACCGTACGCGTCCCCGGACACGGCTGGCACGCCGCCGACCCCGTCGGACGCACCGTCACCGTCCCCGAGGGCCACGACATGCCGGTCGCGGCGCTCGTCCTGCCCGGCGACGACCGCCCCCGCGCGCTGACCCGGAGCTGGCGCGCGGTGAGCCTCACCGACCCGGACGGCGTCGTCACCACCTGCTCCCGGAGCGACAGCAGCCACGCCGCCTTCGCCACCCGCAGCGTCCAACTCCCGCCGCTGTCCCACTGGTACGCGCTGCGCCCCCGCGACCCCGAGGGCTCCGCGGCGCTGCGCACGGCCGACCGGGAGACGCTCGCCGCCCTGCTGAAGGCCGCCGCGGCCGCCGAACGCGGCGAGGCGCTCGCCGGCCTGGTCGCCGCGGCCCTCCCGCAGGTCACCGCACCCCGGCTGATCGGCGGGATCGTCGAGGTCCTGCGCTTCACCCTCGCCCAGCAGAAGGAACTCGACGGCGTCGCCGCCCGGCTCCACCCGGACTCCCGGGCCGCCCGCGCCGCCGAGCAGGTCGAAGGGGCCTCGGACCGGCTCATCGGCGACGCGCTGAGCGGGATCATCGGCTCCGGCTACTACCGCTGGGGCAGCGACGACAACACCGCCCACCGCCTGCTGCACGACCTGGCCGCCGCCCGCCGAGCCACCGACGCGACCGCCGTACCGGGCCGGCTCCACTTCGACGTCCCCGCGCCCCCCCAATCGGGCCTGCCGTGGGCCCCGCTGCTCGACCAGCCCGCGGCGGTGGCGTACCGCGCGGTCGCCCTCGGCACCGCCGACGAGCACCGGCACGCCCTCCTCGGCCTGCTCGCCGCCATCGACGAGCAGGGCCTGGCCTCCGCCGAGGGCTCGGCCCCCCACTGGCGACGGGTCCTGCTCCACCTGGACCGCAGCCACCTCTCGGGCCCCGCCGGCACGGAGCGCAACGTCCATCAGCGCGCCGTGCTCCCGCTCGGCGGCGGCGCCGTCCTCGCCGTGACCGACCACGGCCACGACGTCCCCGACGGGCACGAGTACGGAGCCCTGTTCCACGACCCCACCGGCCGGTTCGCCGCGCCCGCCCCCTACACCCTGCGCGGCGCGGCCCCGGTCGGGGACCCGCTGCGCGGCCCCGGCTGGCTCACCGCGTTCCGCACGGCGGCCGCCGACCGCGGTACGGCGCCCTTCTTCCCCGAGGCCGTCGCCGAGTTCTCCCGCCTCACCGGGGTCTCCGGCACCACCGCCCGACTGGTGCTCGCGGGCATGCCGCACCTCGACGCCTGGGAGCGCAACTTCCTTCCCGCCGAACTCCGCAAGGCCCTCGGCCTCAAGGCCGCCGACGCCGCCGCCGCGCGCGCCGAGCTCAAGAACCTCGACGTCGACGTGCGCCGGGCCGTGATAGCCGCGCTCCTCCCCGCCGACCCGGCACGCCTCTGGGACGAGGGCCCCGACGCGGCGGCCGCCGCGGAGGTCTGGATCCGGCGCGTGGGCCGTCGTACGCCCGTACCGGACTGGCTTGCCACCGAGGCCGCACGGGCCGTCCGCGGCAGCTGGCCCGTCCACCGCTCGCTGCCCGCCCTGCTCGACCCCGCCGCCGCGCCCGAGCTCTCCACCGACCTCCCCTGGAAGGTCGTCACCGACCACGTGGAGCCGGCCGTACCGGCCGAGCACCCCTTCACCTCCGACGTGCTGACCGGCAGCATCGCCGCGGCCGCCTGGCTCGCCCACCGGCTCCCCGCCGGCGACCCCGTACGGGCCGCGCTGCCGCCCGTGCTCACCGCCCTGCGCCAGCGGCTCGCGGCACCCGAGCTGATGCTCAGCGTCGGGTACTTCACCAGCCTCGCCGACTTCCGCAAGGCCGCGGGCACACCCACCGAGACCGCCACCGACCACGAGCGCTACGGCGCGGTGGTCATGGCCACCCACGACGGCCAGCCCCGGCCCGCCGTCCGCCCGGCCCTGCTGGACTCCACCGGCTCCGACCCCTACCTGCCGATGCTGCGCGGCGACGACCAGCACCCGCTGCCCGTCGAGGCGGCGCTGCGGGCGGTGTACGACCCGGGCTTCGCGGCGCTGCTCGCCGACCCGGGCGCCCCGGCGGCGGGGGCCGCCGACGCGGAGGGCACCTGGTGGCCGCAGGACCCGGGCCGTTCGGTGCCCGAGGTGGTCGCCGAGGTCTCCGCCACGTACGGCCTCGGCGCGGACGCGGCCGTGCTCTACCTGGCTCTGCTGGCCATGCCGGACCCGACGGACCGCAACACCGCCCGCTGGACCGGCTGGAAGCCGGCCCGGCTCAAGGCCGCCCGCGCCGAACTGGCCGCCACCGAACTGGTGGTGTCGGGCAGCCGCGCCCGGGCCGGGCGGACGCTGTTCCTTCCGGGCGGCTGGGCCGAGCCGTCGACCCCGGTGCTGCCGGTGGAGCAGTGGAAGCTCCCGATGTACGGCCTGGCCCCGGGCGGCGCCCCGGGCCTGGGCGTCCTGGTCCCGGGCGAACCGGCCGCCGACCTCTACCGGCGGGCCTGGCAGCGGGTCCGCGAGGGCGACGCCCCGCGCTTCGAACAGCTCCAGGTCAAGCGGACCCGCAAGCGCCGCGGCTGACCGCACGCCCGACCGGCGCCCACACCCCCGGCGGGTGTGGGCGCCGCCCGGCCGGGTGCGCGGCACGTGTCCCCGGCCGCCGCGGACGGCGCCGCGTCCGCCCTGCCGGACTCCGCCGCCGTGCGCGCCGCGGTCGCCCGCACCGCGCCGCCCCGGCCGGATGCGCGGCCCACCGCGCACCCGCTTCACCCGCGCACCCGCTTCACCCTCCCACCGGTTCCGCTCCGCGGTGCCCCGCCCCCGTCCGCCCGTCATTCCCTCGACTTCCTCCGGAGGACCACCCCGATGACCGACACCGACCAGCCCGCCGCGGCCGATTCCGCCCGCCAGGTCATCCCGGCCGAAGAGCGCCACGCCGCCGAGCTCGCCTTCCTCGCCGCGCAGGACCCGGGCCCGCGGCCCCCCGGCTGGGCCCTCACCCCGCGCGCCGTCGTCACGTTCGTCTGCGGCAGCGAGGGCGTCGCGCTCACGCTGCCCCAGGGACGCGAGAAGCTCGTCATCAGCCCCAAGTTCGTGGGCGAGCGTGCCCTGGTGGAACGCTGCGTGGTCACCCTCGCCGGCGAGCGCGGCCTGCTGCTGACCGGCGAGCCCGGCACCGCCAAGTCGATGCTGTCCGAACTCCTCGCCGCCGCCGTCTGCGGAACCAGCGCCCTCACCGTCCAGGGCACCGCGGGCACCACCGAGGACGCCTTCCGCTACGGCTGGAACTACGCCCTGCTGCTGGCGCAGGGCCCCACCTCACAGGCGCTCGTCGACTCGCCGGTGCTCTCCGCGATGCGCACCGGACGGGTCGTCCGGGTCGAGGAGATCACCCGCTGCCTGCCCGAGGTGCAGGACGCGCTCGTGTCGATCCTGTCCGACCGCAGGGTCAGCGTCCCCGAACTCACCGCCACCGAGGACGCGGTGGTGTCCGCGGCCCCCGGCTTCACCGTCATCGCCACCGCCAACCTGCGCGACCGCGGGGTATCCGAGATGTCCGCCGCCCTCAAGCGGCGCTTCAACTTCGAGACCGTCGCCCCGATCGCCGACGCCGACGCCGAGGCCACGCTGATCCGCCGCCAGGCGGTCGCCGCCGTCCAGCGCGCGGGCGCCGCCTTCGGGGTCGACGACGCCGTCCTCGACGCGCTCGTCACCGTCTTCCGGGACCTGCGCTCGGGACGCTCCGCCGAGGGGTGGGACGTGGAACGCCCCGGTACGGTCATGTCCACCGCCGAGGCCGTGCAGGTGGCCGCGTCGCTGGGCGTCTCCGCCGCCTACCTGCCCGGAGGTGACGTGCTGGACCTGCTGCCCGGCCACCTGCTGGGCGTCGTGCGCAAGGACGACCCTGCCGACCACGGCCGGCTGCTGGGCTACTGGGACGGCCCGGTGCGCCGCCGCGCCGAGGACGGCTCGGCGATGTGGCGCCGCCTGTGGGACCTGCGCGGGAGCCTGCGATGACGCGCACCGACCCTCGTGGCGGTTCGCGGACCGACCCGCGCGCCGCCGTGGACGCGCTGGCCGCGTCCCGCGCGCCGTACCTGCTGGGCGTACGGCACCACAGCCCCGCCCTGGCCGCGGTGGTCCCGGCCCTGCTGGACGCGTCCGGCGCGGACGCGATCTGCGTGGAACTGCCGACGGAGTTCCAGCCGTGGCTGGAGCACCTGGCCGACCCGGAGACCGTGGCCCCGGTGGCCCTGGCGGGCACCGGGGAGGGGGGCCGCCTGGCGTTCTACCCCTTCGCGGACTTCTCTCCCGAACTGGCCGCGATCCGCTGGGCCCGCGAGCGCGGCGCGGCCGTCCTGTGCTGCGACCTGCCGCTGGCGTCCCGCGCCTGGTCCGAGACCGGCCCGCCGGACGCGGCCGCGGACCCCGGCACGAACACGGACGCGGACGCCGGCCCCGACGAGGCCGCGCGGCCGGACGCGGAGCGGGGCGTTCCCGGACACCCGGGCCCGGAGCGGCGGTCCTACGCGGACGGACTCGCCGCCTCGGGCACCGGACGCGACGGCGACGACATGTGGGACCGCGCCGTCGAGGTCCTCGCACCGGGGTGCACCCCGGAGGCCGTACGCCGCGCGGCCCTCGGCGTCGGCTGGGCCCTGCGCGAGGACGCGTCCGTCCCCGCCGCCGACCTGGCCCGCGAGGCCCACATGCGGCAGGTGATCGCCCGGGCCGCCGCCGGCGGCCACCGGGTGGCCGCCGTCATCGGCGCCTTCCACGCCCCGGCCCTCCTCGGACCGACGGATGCCGTCGCCGCCCTTCCGGACACCCCTGCGGCCGCCCCGCTCGCCGCGGCCGCCGCCGTGCCGGGTCCTTCCGCCGCCCCACCCGCCGGGGCGCCCCCGGCCCGGGGCGCGGGCACCGGCGACCCGGAGGCCGTGACCTCCTTCGTCCCGTACTCCTTCGACCTGCTCGACTCCCGTTCCGGCTACCCGGCCGGGATCCGGGACCCGCTCTGGCAGCAGGCCGTCCTGCGCGCGGCCGGCGACCCCGCACTGGTCCGCGAGGCCGCGTCCGTCGCCGTCACCGGGCTCTGCCGCGAACTGCGCCGCGCCGGGCACACCGCCGGGACCGGGGAGGCGGCGGAGGCACTGCGGCTCGCCTGCGACCTCGCCGTCCTGCGCGGGCTGCCGGCGCCGGGCCGCGGCGAACTCCTGGAGGCCGTCACCACCGTCCTCGGCCAGGGCGAACCCCTCGGCCGGGGGCGGGCGCTGGCCCGCGCCCTGGAGGCGGTCTTCGTCGGCACCGCCCGCGGGCGGATCACCCCGCACGCCCCCCGCTCCGGCCTCGGGCCCTCCGTGGAGGCCGAGCTGGCCGAACTGCGGCTGCCCGGCCCCGACGAGCCCGCCGCCCGCGAACTGCGCCTCGACCCGCTCCGCTCCGCCCTCGACGGCCGCCGCGAGGTCCTGCTCCAGCGGCTCCTCGTCTGCGGCGCCTCCTACGGCGAACCGCTGGCCGTCACCGCCACCGGCGACGGCACCGCCCTCGGCACCAAATGGCGGCTGACGTGGACCCCGTCCGTCCCGGCCCGCCTCGACCTCGCCGGGGTCCGCGGCGTCACGGCCGCCCAGGCCGCCGCCGGAACCCTGCGCGAGACCGCCCGCCGCGCCGCCGCCGAGGGCGGCCCCACCCCGGCCGAGATCCTCGCCGGCCTGACCGCCGCCGCACGCTGCGACCTGCCCGAGCTGGTCGGCGTACGGCTGCACGAGGCGGCCACCGACCTGCCGCGGACCGCCACCCTGCCCGAACTCCTCGACGCCCTCGACCTCCTGGAGGCACTGCACCGCGGCCACCTCCCCGGCACGGACACCGGGGCGAGGGCCACCGCCGCCGCGGTCACCGGCGACCTGCTCGAAGCGGCCGTACGCTCCCTGCCCGGCCTCGCCGGCAGCGACGACCCCGCCGACGCGGCCGCCCTGGTCGCGCTCGCCGACCGGGCCGCAGCCCACCACCTCGGACTGCGGACCGACACCGTCCTCGCGGACCTCGCGGCCAACGGCTCCCCGCTGGTGCAGGGCGCGGCCCTCGCGGTCCGGGTCCTGCTCGACCTCGACCCGGCCGCCTCCCTCGGCGCCCGCGCCGCCGGCTGGATCGACGGCGCGGTCACCCCCGACGCCCGCCGCTCGCTGACCCGCAGGCTCGCCGGGCTCCTCACCGCCGCCGGACCGCTGCTCCAGTCCTCACCGACCGCCCTCACCCCCCTCCTCGACCGGGTGGAGCACCTGACGGACCCGGACTTCCTCGACCGCCTCCCCGCCCTGCGCGGCGGCTTCGACGCGCTGTCGCCCGCCGCCCGCGACCGCCTGCTCGCCGCCGTCACCGAACGGCTCGGCGACCGGCCCGACCTCACCCTCGACGCCCCGCCCGCCCTCCTCGCGCTGTGGGCCGCGGCCGACGCCGCCGGTCTCGCCGCACTGAGGGAACTGCCGCTGCCCGAAGCGGCCCGGGCGACGCCGCCGCCGGCTCCCGGGCCGTCCCCGTCCGCCCCGGCCCCCGCCACCACGGCCGGGCCGGCCGCGGACGAGACCCGCACCGACGCGCGGCGCATCGGCCCCGCCGACCGCTGGCGCCTGCTCCTCGGACGCGAACGCGACCGCCTCCCCGCCGGCGCGCGCCGCTACGCCCACGCCCTCGACGAGCTGTACGGAGCCGGCCGCGGCGAGGGCGCCACCGCCCTCGACGGCGGGGGAGGCGGCGGGGGCCGGGAGGCCTCGTTCCCCACGGCCCGGGAGTGGTCGGAGGAACTGGAGTCGCTCTTCGGCGCCGACGTACGGGAGGAGGTGCTCGCGGGGGCGGCCGAAACGGGCCGCACCGACGTGCTCACCCAGCTCGACCCGGCGAGCGTACGGCCCTCGGTGGAACTGCTGAGCTCCGTCCTCTCCCTCGCCGGCGGCATGCCGGAGGCCCAACTGGCCCGGCTGCGACCCCTGGTCAAGCGGCTCGTCGACGAACTGGCCAAGGAGCTCGCCACCCGGCTGCGCCCGGCGTTCTCCGGCCTCGCCACCCCCCGGCCCACCCGCCGGCCCGGCGGCCGGCTCGACCTGGCCCGCACCCTGCGGGCCAACCTCGCCCACGCACGCCGGCGTCCCGACGGGAGCGTGGTGGTCGTCCCCGAACACCCCGTCTTCGCCACCCGGGCCTCCCGCGAGGCCGACTGGCGGCTGATCCTCGTCGTCGACGTCTCCGGCTCCATGGAGGCCTCGGTCGTCTGGTCGGCCCTCACCGCCGCGGTGCTCGGCGGCGTACCGACCCTCTCCACCCACTTCCTCGCCTTCTCCACGCAGGTCGTGGACCTCACCGACCGGGTCGACGACCCGCTGTCGCTGCTGCTGGAGGTCCGTGTCGGCGGTGGCACGCACATCGCCGCCGGCCTCGCCCACGCCCGCTCCCTGATCACCGTCCCGAGCCGCACCCTCGTCGTCGTGGTCAGCGACTTCGAGGAAGGCGCCCCGATCGGCGGACTGCTCGGCGAGGTCCGCGCGCTCGCCTCCTCCGGCGCCCAGCTCCTGGGCTGCGCCGCGCTCGACGACACCGGTACGCCCCGGTACTCCGTCCCGGTCGCGGAGCAGCTCGTCGCCGCGGGCATGCCCGTGGCCGCCCTCAGCCCCCTCGCCCTCGCCCGCTGGGTCGGCGACCGCCTCCGTGGAGAAGCCCGTTGAACACCGCGCTCCCGCCCGTCGCACCCGAGGTGCTCGCCGAAGCCGTCGAGCAGCTCACCGCCCGGCTGCGCAAGAAGCTCGACGCCGCCACCGCGGCCTGCGCCGACAGCGCCGCACCGGAGGCGGACGGGAGCGTCGGCCTGCGGTTCGGGGAGGACGCCCTCGTCACCCTGCGGCCCGGCCCCGACGGCACGGTCACCCGGCCCGAACAGGCCACCTGCACCTGCCTCCTGGCCCCCCGCTGCCTGCACCGCGCCGCCGCACTCGGCGCCGCCCCGCTCGCCGACGCGCCGCCGGCCGGGCCGGAGCTTCCGGAGCCGGACGGCGACGTCGGACGCGCCGGTCCCGCCGCGGTCGCGGTCCCGGCCGATGCCCCAGGGGCCACGAGCCCGACCGGCCCCACGCCCGCCACCGACCCGACCGGCCTCACCGGTCCCACCGGCCCCTCCCTCCCCGCCCCTCCCGTCGGACCTCCCGTCCCGGCCCTGAGCGCCGCCCAGCTGACGGCCGCGGCCGCGCTCTGGCGGGCGGCCGCGGAGGCCCTCGCCGCCGGGGTCACCGCCGGCGGCGCCGTGGTCCAGGCCGAACTGCTGCGCGCCGCGCACACCGCCCGCCTCGCCGCACTCCCGCGCGCCGAGGCCGCCGCCCTGCGCGTCGTACGGGGCCTGCGCGCCGCCCGCGAGCGCCGGTCGGGCCAGCGGCTCGGCGACCTGACCGCCGCCTTCCTCGACCTCCTCGCCACGGCGGCACGGCTCGCGTCGGGCTCCGCCGACCCGGCCCTGGCCGGCGCCGCCCGCCGGGCCTACGCGCCCGGGGGCAGCCTCCAGGTGTACGGCCTGTGCCGGGAGCCGGTGCTCTCCGCCACCGGCTACGGCGGCGTGGTCACCCACCTCCTCGCCCCGGACGGAACCCCCTACTCGGTCTCCGACGTACGCCCCGGCGGCCTGGCCCGCGCCCGCGGCGCGGGCACCGCGTCCGTCGCCCTCGGCGGCGGCGCCCTCGACCACGCCGGGCTCGCCCGGGGCGGGCTGCGCATCGTCGGGGCGACCGTCTCGCCGGACGGCAGGCTCGGTGCCGGACGCGGGGTCAAGGCGACCCCGCTGCGCGGAACCCCCTGGACCGACGGGCCCGCCGCCGCCCTCTTCGCCCGCCCGGCCGCCGAGGCCGTCGCCGAGAGCCTCGCGACGCCGGACGGGTCCGAGCCCGCGCTGCTCGGCTGCGACGTCGCCGTCGTCGCGGCGGCCGGCGACCACCTCCTGGTCCGCGAGGTACGGCCGGACGCCCCCCTGCTGCGGCTGCGGGCCGCGCACCCCCACCCCGAGCTGGCGCACACGGCCAACCTGCGCCGGCTGGCCGGGTACCCGGGCCTGCTGGTCCGGGTCGTCGGCCGCCCCGACCTCGACCGCGCGGCCACGCTGAGGCCGCTCGCCGTGGGCCCCGTACCCGGCGCCCCGTACACCCTGCGGCTGCCCGAGGAATGGCTCGGGCGGGCCGACCTCGGCTACGACCGGCTCCAGGGCGTTCACTTCCCGCCCGGCACCGCCGAACCCGTCGCGCAGCCCGTCGCGGCGCCCGGGCCGGACCCGCTGGCCGACTCCCCGCTGTGGCGGGTGCGGCGGCTGCTGGAGACGGGGGTCGCGGGAGGCCGCCGGGCCCTCGCCGAGTCCGCCCGGGGCGACGCCGATCCGGCGGGCCGCAGGATGCTGTGCCGGGCCGGGTTCACCGCGGCGGCCGACCGCGCCGGGGCGCTGGCCGCCGAGGCCGACCGCCGGCCCCGGGACGTGTTCGGGCGGCTCACGGACCCCTCAGCCGAGCCCTACGCGTGGGCCTGGCTGGCGGCGGCCACCCACCTCGCGGCGGCGGAACACCTGCTGGTCGCCGCCTCTTGGGGTCCCGGCGCGGCCGCCTGACGGATCCCTACGGTCCGGCGCGCAGCCACTCCTCCAGCACGAGCAGATCCCGACCGGTCAGGCCCCGGCCGGGATCGACGCGGTACAGCAGCGCCCGGCCGGGGTGCCGTGCGGCCACGTAGGCCCGGTCGGCGCCGGTGATCTCGTCGTCGACCCAGACGAAGTCCCGCCCGGCCGCGTGCGCGACGAGGGCCGGGGTCTTCCAGTGCACCCCGCCCCGCCCGTCCTCCGCGGAAGGCTCCGGCCACTCCACCACCGGCAGTGCGGGCAGGCCGAGCCGGGGCGCGACCCACCGGTTCGCCCCCGCCATCCACGTCGTGGCCCACACCGGTACGCAGTCGAGCGCGGCCAGCCCCGGCCCGAGGGACGGGTCGATGCGGGCGAGGAGCGGGTTGGGGTCGTCGGCGGGCGGGTACGGGCCCGCGCCGAAGGGGACGAGCGGGCCGTCCACGTCCAGGTAGAGGAGCGGGGGAGGGGCGGGTGCGGGGGTCATGGCGGCACCGTAGCCGCCGTGACCTCCGCGACGGTCCACGGCCCCGCGATCCCGGACGTGCCGGGCCGGGGGTCGGGCCACCGGGCGTCCCACAGGGCGCAGTGGTGCCGCGTCCGTGCGTCCACGGTGCGGATGCCGCCGGGGCCCGGTGCCAGGGACAGGACGGAGGACGGCGAGCGGTGGGGCTCCCAGGGCGGGGCGCCGGGGGCCGAACCGGGTCGGCCCGTACGGGCGAAACGGGTCCAGTAGCCGATCATCGCCTCGGACAGCGCGCGTTGGGGGGCGGCCAGCGGCACCGAGCTGAACAGGTAGGGCAGTTCGAAGCCGTGCGAGGCGCCGTACGGCAGCTCGGGCCGCTCCGGCAGGCCCGTGGCGTCGGGTGCGTCGCCGTCCGCGAAGAGGTAGGAGTACGTCGGTACGTACCGGGCCAGTGCCGCCGTGTCCCGCAGGGCCGGGCAGGTGAACGAGGCGTCCGAGAGCAGCGCGGACCACGCGACCGCGGGCGTCGGATAGGCCGTCACCGGGTACCGCGCCCCGACGGCGCGGGCGGTCCGGGCGTCGAACGAGCGCTCCAGCCGGGCCCGGTAGGCGGCGGCGTCGCCGATCGGGTAGGCCGCCAGGGTCTGCCCGACGAAGATGCGCATCTCGTCGCGCGTGGTGCCCTGCACCACCGGCACCCGGTGGAACCGGCCCGCCCGCAGGGCCCGTCGGGGCTCCTCGGGCAGCAGGGCCGTGCCGTAGGAGACGGAGGAGAAGCGTTGCATCAGCTCGGTGGTGGCGAGCCGGCCGGGGTCCAGCCGGCGCAGGCAGTCCAGCGCCGTCCCGGACGCTCCCCGCGCCGGCCGGGCGCAGCCGAGCGCCGCCGCGGTGGCGGTTCCGGCCTCCACCGCGCGCCGCTGCGGCGCGAAGGGCCGGTACGTGCCGAGGCCGGGCAGCAGGGACCGGGGCGGCATCGTGGTCGAGCACGAGCCGCTCTGCACGATCGCCCGTTGGAAGAGCCCTGCCGAGGCGGGCGAGACCAGGTGGGCGCAGACGCTCAGCCCGCCCGCCGACTCGCCGAACACCGTGACCGCGCCCGGGTCGCCGCCGAAGCGGGCCGCGTTCTGCCGGACCCAGCGCAGCGCGGCCTGCTGGTCGGCGAGGGCGAAGTCCGGCGCCCCGCCGAGTTCCGGGTGGCCGAACAACCCGAAGACGCCGAGCCGGTAGTTCACCGTGACGACCACCGCGTCGCCGAGGACGGCGAGGCGGTCCGGGCGGTAGGAGTCGCCCGCCCCGTTGACGAAGCCGCCGCCGTGGAACCAGACCATCACGGGCCGCAGCGGCCCGCGGTCGCGGGCCGCCGGCGCGGTGACGTTCAGGAACAGGCAGTCCTCCGAACCGCTCGGCCCGCCGGGCCCGAGCGCGGGCAGCTGCACGCAGCGCGCCCCGGGGGCGCCCGCGTCCCGCACCCCCTGCCAGCGCGGTGCGGGCCGCGGGAGCCGCCAGCGGTCCGGGCCGGTCGGGGGAGCGGCGTACGGGACCCCCTCGAAGGTGTCGTACGCGCCGTGCGCCCGCCCGAGCACCGCCCCCCGGCCGGTCTCCACGACGGGCCGCGCCGGTCCGGGACCGGAGCCGGCGGCGGGCGCGGCACCGGCGCCCGCGAGCAGCAACAGCAGGGCCGCGGGCAGGGCGAGGGCCCGGCGTCGGATGGGCTGCGTGGCGGTCACGGTGCGACGACCTTTCCCGGTGAGACCCGGCCGGAGCCCGGGCGGCGCCTGCGCGGAGCCCCGTTTGCGCGCCCCAAATGGCGCAGTGAACGAATCTGGCACTAAATGTAACAAAGCGTGCTCATCCCATGACGCACGATGACCGGCGTGCGACGCGTAGACCCGTACGTCGGCGAACGGAGCTTCCGATGAATGACCCCATCACGCTCGCGGCGACGGACACCGAAGCCCGCCACGGGTTCCCCGACTCTCCCGTCCCGGCCGTCCTCGAACCGGTCACCCCGGTCGCGGTCGCCCCTCCGACAGCGGCCGCTCCCGCCCCGGTCGCCCCGGTCGCCGACACCCCCGTCCGGGCGGACCCCCTCCCGGACGCCGCCGTCCGGGCGGATCCGCTCCCGGAAGCGCCGCCGCCGGCGGGCCCGATCGCGGCCGCACCCGCCGCACCGGCGCCGGTCGTCTCGGCGCCGGCCGCCTCGGCACCGCTCGTCTCGGCGGCGGCCGCCCCGGCCCCGGCCCCTGTCGCGCCCGCGCCTGCCGCGCCGGCTCCTGCGGAGCCGGCCGCCGTGCCGGCCGGCGCGGATCCGCAGGCCCCGGTCGCCGGGGCGCCCGTCCCGGACGCCCCCGATCCGGAGGCACCCGTCCCGGACGGGCCCGGCGCGGCGACCATAAGGACGTTGGTCGACGCCGTCGCCACCTGCCGCCCGCTCGAAGAGGTCACCGCACTGGTGAGCATCCTCAAGGACAACGGGCAGCCCGACCCCGGGTACGAGGCACTGCGCACCGCCGCCGTGACCCGTCCCGTGGACGAGGTGCGGCAGATGCTCGCCCTCCTGGGCGAGCCCCCGCACGAGGTGGACGAGGCCGACGTCACGCTGCAGGCCGCGGCGGTCGGGCGGTCCATCGAGGACGTGGCCCGGCTGGTGACCATCCTCGGCACCGACGGGCCGGCCGCACCCGACGCGCACCCCGCCGGCCCCGCCCCGCGGCCCGCGCGGGACGCGCAGGCGCGGGCACCCCGCCACCGGGAACCGTCCGAGGCGCCCCCGGCGAAGGAGCCGCACCCCCGCGCGGCCCCCGTCCCGCACGCCGCGTCGGCTCCGCGCGCACCGGGTTCGTCCGCCCTGCGGCACGTGCTGCGCTGGCCCGTGGCGATCGCCCTGCTGGTCACGGGCGCGCTGCACCTGCCCGCGGACCTGACGGTCCCGCCGTCGGCGTCCCCGGCGGAGCTCCTGCCGATCGTCGTCACCGTGCTGTGCCTCGGCGCGGGCGTGCTGCTCGCCGTCCGGGACACCCCGACGGTGTGGCGGGTGGGGGCGCTCACGGCCCTCGGCGTCGTCGCCCTGCACGTGGTGGGCGGCGTGGCGCACTACGACCCGCTGGCCTCGGCCCTGGGCGGCACCCTGGCCTGGGCCGGCATCGTCACGGTGATGTGCGCCGCGGCCGGCGCGGTCCTGGCCGGACTGGCGCTGAGGAACCGCCAGGAGGACCCGGCCTGACGGCCGGACCGGCTCCCCGCGGAGAAGCGGCACCCCGCGCCACCGGCGCGGGGTGCCGCTCCGCGTGCGCCGCCCCCGGCGCGTCACGCGAGCAGGTTCACCGCGCCGGTGAAGAGCTGCGGCCACCGGGCGGCCAGCGGGACGATCCGCCGGGCCAGCGGCGGCCGTTCGCGGGCCCAGAGCAGCGACGCGGTCAGCGTGCGGTAGCTGCGCGACAGCTCCCGCCAGGCCCGCTCGTACGCCTCCGGCCGACCCTCCCGCACGCACCGCACCAGTTCGCCGGCCGCGGTCACGGCCAGGGTGAGGCCCTCGCCGGTCAACGCGTCCACGTACCCCGCGGCGTCCCCCACGAACAGCACGCGCCCGGCGACCCGGACCCGCGACCCCTGGCGCAGCGGCCCCGCACCGCGCACCGCCGATCCGGCCGGTCCGGGCAGCCGCGCCGACAGCAGCGGGAAACGGGCCAGCTGGACGTCGAACGGCGCGTGCTCCGAGGTCAGCAGGGCCACGCCGATCCGGTCGGGCGCCAGCGGGGTCACGTACGCCTCGCAGCGCTCCGCCCAGTGCACCTCGACGAGTTCGCTCCACGGCGCGACGTCGTAGTGCCGCCGCAGCCCGTAGCGCGCGGGGCGGCCGGCGACGGGCGGTGCGCTCAGGCCCATGGCGCGCCGCACGGGGGAGTGCAGCCCGTCCGCCGCGACGAGGTAGCGGGCGCTGATGCCCGCGGCGTGGACCCGGTCCTCGTCCTGCCGGACCTCGTCCACCCGGCGCGCCACCACCCGGACCCCGAGCCGGTCGGCGCGTTCGGCCAGCGCCGACTGGAGGGCGGTGCGGCGCACGCCCAGCCCGGGGCCGTGGCGGAACAGCCCCTCGGCCCGCCGGCCGCTCACCGCGTCGACGTAGCGGATGCCGTGGAAGGGCTGCCCGCCGACGGGTACGCCCAGCTCCCGCAGACGGCGGGCCGCACCGGGCATCAGGCCCTCGCCGCAGGCCTTGTCGATGGGGGTCGGGCGCGGTTCCGCGACCACCACCCGCATCCCGGCGAGGGCGCCGTGGATGGCGGTGGCCAGCCCGGCCGGCCCGCCGCCCACGACCAGCAGGTCGATCATCCGGCCGCGCCCGTCGCCGGCGCCGGTACGGAGGCGGGCGCGGCCGGCCGGGCCGCCACGGCCAGCGCGGCGTCCTCGCAGCGGACGCGCACGCGCAGCAGGGCCAGGTTCAGCACGGTGAAGCCCAGCGCGGTCAGCCAGGCGGTGTGCACCAGCGGCAGCGCGACGCCCTCCAGGACGACCGCCACGTAGTTGGGGTGCGGCAGCAGCCGGTACGGCCCGGACGCCACCAGCGGCAGCCCCGGCACGACGACCACCCGGGTGTTCCAGCGCGGCCCGAGGGTGCGGATGCACCACCAGCGCAGCACCTGGGCCGCCAGGGCCACCGCGAGGGCCGGCCAGCCGACCGCGGGGACGAACGGGCGCCCGGCCGCCAGGGGTTCCACGACGCAGCCCGCCAGCAGGGCGGTGTGCAGGGCGACCATCGCCGGGTAATGGCCGCTGCCGTGCTCGACGCCGCCCCGGGCCAGGCTCCACGCGCGGTGGCGGCGGGCCGTGACGAGCTCGGCGAGGCGTTCGGCGCAGACGAGGCCGATGAGGAGCAGGTACCAGGTCATGGGGGTCACCACCGCAGCAGGACGAGTTCGGAGGCGAAGCCCGGACCGAAGCCGAGCATCAGCCCGACCGATCCGGGCGGCGGCGGCCCCGACTCCAGCAGGCCGCTCAGGATGTGCAGGACGGAGGCCGAGGACAGGTTGCCCACGGCCGCCAGCGAACGGCGGCTCGCGGCGAAGGCCGACGGCGGCAGCGACAGCGCGTCCTCCAGCACGTCGAGGACCTTGGGCCCGCCCGGGTGGCAGATCCAGGCGTCCACGTCCCCGGGCTTGAGGTCGTGCGCCGCGAGGAACGTCTCGACCTCCTCGGCCACGTGCAGCCGCACCAGGTCGGGCAGTTCGCGGCCCAGCACCATGCGGAAGCCCCAGTGCCCGATGTCCCAGCCCAGGAGGTGCTCGGTGCCCGGATACAGCCGGCTGCGCGAGGCCACCACGGTGGGGCCGGGAGCGGTGGCGTGCAGCGGGTGCCCGCGGCCCACGGCCAGCAGCGCGCCCGCGCCGTCGCCGAACAGGGCGCCGGCCACCAGGTTCGCCATCGAGGTGTCCGCGGCCTGGAGGGTGAGCGAGCAGAGCTCGGTGGACAGCAGCAGCGCCGCGTGGTCCGGGTGGCCCGCCAGGTGGTCGTGGACGTGGCCGAGGCCGGCCGCCCCCGCCGCGCAGCCGAGGCCGAAGAGCGGCACCCGGCGCACGTCGGGGCGCAGACCGGCCCGGGTGGCGAGGCGGGCCTCCAGCGAGGGGGTCGCGAGCCCGGTCACCGTCGTCGACATGACCAGGTCGAGCTCGCGGGCCGTCAGTCCGGTCCGCGCGAGGACGTGTTCGAGGGCCCGGGAGGCGAGGTCGAGGGCCGCGTCGACGAACAGCGCGTTCGTCGTGCCGAAGTCGTTGCCGGGCCCGTACCGCTCCAGGGGGAGCGCGAGGTGCCGGAACTCCACCCGGGCCGAGGCGTGCACCCGCCGCAGCAGGGCGCTGTCGGCGCCCGCCGGGAGGAAGCCGGCGAGCGCCGCCGTGATCTCGGACTGCGGGTGGCGGTGGGGAGGGAACACGCTGCTCACTGCCAGGACACGTGTCATTCGATCACCATAGGAAATAACTGACACTTCGTGATGAATCGGGCCGGCCGGGCGCGGCGCCGCATACCGTGACCCCGTGCCCGCGCGCCTCGCAAGACCCCGCCCCGCCCCGCCGACTGCCTCCGCCGGCAGCCCCGGCCGCGCCCTGTCCGGGCTGCTCGCCGCCTGCCATCCGCTGCCCGCGGCCGCGGTCACCCTGCTCGCCGCCGCGCTGACGGCCGCCGTGGGGCGCGGGCTGCCCGGAGCCGCCGCGACCGTCGGAGCCGTCGCCGCCGGCCAGCTCTCGGTGGGCTGGTGCAACGACCGCGCCGACCTCCGGCGCGACCTGGCCACCGGCCGCCGGGACAAGCCCCTGGCCGCGGGCACGGTGCCACCCGCCGCCGTGGCCGGCGCAGCCGGCCTGGCCCTGGCGCTCTGCGTCCCGCTGTCGCTGGCCACCGGGTGGGCGGCCGGCGCGGTGCACCTCGTCGCGGTGGCGGCCGCCTGGGCGTACAACCTCAAGCTGAAGGCGACGGCCGCCTCCTGGCTCCCGTACGCCGTCGCCTTCGGCCTCCTGCCCGCCTTCGTGACGCTGGGCCTGCCCGGGGCCCCGTGGCCGCCGCCGTGGCTCACGGCCGGCGCCGCCCTGCTCGGTGCGGGCGCCCACTTCGCCAACGTCCTGCCCGACATCGCCGACGACCTCGCCACCGGCATCAGGGGCCTGCCCCAACGCCTCGGTGCCCGGCGCTCGGCCGCCACCGCCGCGCTCCTCGTCCTCGGCTCGACGGCCGTCCTGGCCGTGGGACCGCCGGGGCCGGTGACCGCGTACGGCTGGGGGCTGCTGGTGTCGACGGCCGCGCTGGCCGCGACGGCCCTCGCGGCCGGCCGCGGCGCCGGCGGACGGCTTCCGTTCCTGGCCGTGATGGCCGTGGCCGGCGCGGACGCCGTCCTGCTGGTGGTGCGGCTCCGCGGGACGGGTTGAGCCCGGCGGCGGGCCCGGTCGCCGTGGTGCACCGCGCGGCGGCCCGGGGGCAAGGCCACGACGCGGTGCGAAGCCGACGCGGTGGGCGGGCCGGCCAGCACCTACTCTCGAAGTCACTTCGTCGAAGGGTTCCCATGCGCTCACCCACCGTCCTGATCTCCGGAGCGAGCATCGCCGGACCCGCCCTGGCCTACTGGCTCAACGCCCGGGGCTGGCGGACCACCGTCGTCGAGCGCTTCGCCGAACTCCGCGAGGACGGCCAGAACATCGACGTCCGCGGGGCCGGCCGCGAGGTCGCCCGCCGCATGGGCATCGAGGACGCCATCCGCGCCGCCTCGACCGGCGAGACCGGCACCGAGTTCGTCGACGCGACCGGAGCCCCCCTCGCCCGCTTCGCGGCCGGGACCTCCGACTCCGGCGGCGCCACCGCCGAGTTGGAGATCCTGCGCGGCCAGCTGTCCCGCATCATCGTCGACCGCACCCGCGAGGACACCGAGTACCTCTTCGGCGACCGGATCGTGGCCCTCGACGACAGCGGCGGCGGGACCGAGGACGAGGGCGGGGTCACGGTCACGTTCGACCGCGGCGCCACCCGCACCTTCGACCTGGTGGTCATCGCCGAGGGCCTGCGCTCCCGCACCCGGTCGCTGGTCTTCCCCGACACCGACGCCGTGCGCGAACTCGACTTCTACGTCGCCTACCTGACCATCCCCCGCACGGACGACGACACCGACCTGTGGCGCTGGCACAGCGCCGGCCGCGGCCGCAGCGTCACCCTGCGACCGGACAACCTCGGCACCATCCGGGCCACGCTCTCCTTCCTCTCCGACGTCCGGGGCCTCGACGACCTCGACCGCGACGACCTCGTCATGGTCCTGCGCCGCACCTTCGCCGACGTCGGCTGGGCTGCGCCCCGCGTGCTCGCCGCCCTCGACGACGCCCCGCTCTACTTCGACGCCGTCGGCCAGGCCCGCATGCCCTCGTGGACCAGCGGACGCGTGGCCCTGCTCGGGGACGCGGCCTACTGCTCCTCCCCGATCAGCGGCATGAGCACGAGCCTCGCCCTCACCGGCGCCTACGTCCTCGCCGGCGAGCTCGCCGCCCACCCGTACCGCACCGCGTTCGCCCGCTACGAGGAGGTGATGCGCCCGTACGTGGACCAGGCCCAGAAGCTCCCGCCCGGCGCCCCGCGCATCGCCAACCCGCGCAGCCGCACCGGGCTCGCCGCGATGAACACCGTTCTGAGGATCGCCGGCACCCCGGCCGCCGCCCGCCTGGGCGGCCTGGCGTCGAGGTGGTTCACCCCGCCCGCCGACGCGATCGACCTGCCGGCCTACCCGCTCCCGCCGAACCCTCCGGCCTGAGCGGCCCGGGGCGTCGGCGTCGGGTCTACGGGAGGGGCTCGGCCATCGTGGAGCAGTGGATCCCGCCACCGCCGCCCATGAGCCGGTCGACGTCGAGCTGGACGACGGCGCGGCCGGGGAAGGCCTCCGACAGGGTGTTCCGGGCGGCCGCGTCCCTCGCCTCGTCGCCGAACCGCGCCGTGATGACCGCTCCGTTCACCACGTGGAAGTTGAGGTAGGAGTCGACGAACTGCGGGTCCTTCGACCGGACCGTGTCGGGGCCGTGCACCGCAATGACCTCCAGCCGCCGTCCCCCGGCGTCCGTGGCGCGGGAGAGGAGCGAGAACTGCTCCCGGGCGTCCCGCGCCCACACGTCGTTGCGGCCGGCCGGCGGGACCTGCACCAGCACGACGCCCGGGCGGACGAACCGCGAGGTCACGTCGATGTGGTCGTCCGTGATGTCCTTGCCCCTCACGCCCGGTACCCAGATCATCCGGTCCGCACCGTAGGCGTCGAGGACGGCGTCCTCGATCTCGGCGCGGCTCATGCCGCGGTTGCGGTTGTCGTTGACGAGGCTGCTCTCCGTGGCCAGCACGGTGCCGTCGCCGTCGGTCTCGACCGCACCGCCCTCGCCGACGAAGTCCGCCCTGCTGAACGGGAGGCCGCCGTCGGCCGCGACGAGCTCCGCGACATCGGAGTCGAGGGAGTGGGTCTGCTTGCCGCCCCACCCGTTGAAGTTCAGGCCGACGGCGTCGAGCCCGCCGCGGCCGTCTCGCCGGAAGACCGGAGCGGTGTCGCGCATCCAGAGGTCGTCGGTGGGGACGGCCGTGGTCACCGTGACCCCGTAACCGCACCGGGCGCGCGCGGCCGCGGCCGTCCCGGCGTCCGGTGCGCACAGGACCACCGGCTCGTAGCGCGCGATCGTCCGGGCGATCAGTGCGATGTCCTCCTGGACCCCGGCCAGCCGCCTGCTGCCCCAGAGGGAGGTGCGGGACGGCCAGGACATCCACGTACGGGCGTGCGGCACGTCGTCCCGGTCCACCCGCCAGAGCGCCTCGCCCGCACGTGCGCGGTCGGCGCGGCCCGCGCGGTCGGCCCGGTCCCGGGACGGCTCGGCGGAACCGAACAGCCGGCCGAGGAGGGAGCGGCCGGGGCCGTGGGATGCGCTCATGGGTGTCACTCCGGACGGGTGTGTGCGGGGGCGGCGTGATCCGACTGTGTCACTGACTGAAAATTCAGTCAAGGCGACGGGCGGAGCGAGCCCGCGGCCGAGCGGGGTGTCGCCGGTCGGCGGGGTGCGGGCCGGCTCACCCGCGGCTCCGCCCCCCGGGCCCGGCCGGGCCCGGCGGGACGTCGGGCCCGTGCAGATCGGCACCGGCGCCGGCGGCGGGGGCGCCGTGCACCGCTCCACCCGCGGCCGGACCGGCGGACCCGCGCCCGAAGAGGGCCTACGGGGCGGTCGCGGACGGCGCCGCGCTGTCGGAGACGAGCTCGGCGAGCTGCAGCAGGTAGCCGAAGGTGCTGAACCGTCCGGTCAGCCGCAGGTAGACGGACCGGTCGGTGTGCCGGAAGACCTCCCTGCGCGACACCTTCCACACCCGCCCGTCGAAGGTGTGGGCCTGCTCCAGCAGGGTGTGGGCGGCCTCCTCCGCGGTCCCGGTCAGCTCCCGGAGGACCTTGGTGTCCCGGGCGGTGTCCGGCATCCCGGACAGGGGCGTGGCCAGGACGATCCATCGGCTCATGTGGGACGAGCCCTCCTCTCGGCGGTCGGGCGGCGGACGCCGCCCGTGATCGGCGCCCATGATCGCCGACCCCGCTCCCGCCCGCGCACCCGGGGGTTCACCCGAACGGCCGCACCCGGTGGCGGGTCCGGCCGGGGCGGCGGATCGTCGGACCCGCGCCGCGACCGCGGACGCGCCCGCTCGGGGTGTGCTCGGCCAAGGAGGCTGTCATGGCCCACCAGACCGCGACCCCGTCCGGGGCGCCGACGCCGCGTCCGGCCAGGCCCGGCAGGGGCCACGACACCCCCGGGTGGACGGGCGGCGGCGTCGTGTTCGCCGGCGTCCTGCTCTTCGTCGACGGCGTGCTCGCCGTGCTCAACGGCATCGGCGCCATCGCCAACGGCGACGTCTACCAGGGCGTCGGCGACTACACGTTCCGCTTCGACCTGACCTCCTGGGGCTGGATCCACCTGATCCTCGGGGTGATCCTGCTCTGCACCGGCGTCGGCATCCTCGGCGGACACGCGTGGGCGCGCTACGTCGGCATCGCGATGGCGGCGCTCAGCATCATCGCGAACTTCATGTGGCTGCCGTACCAGCCCCTCTGGGCCGTCGTCGTCATCGCGATCGACCTCTTCGTGATCTGGGCCCTGGCCGACGACCGGACCGGGCCCGCCGCGTGAGCCCGGCCGCGCCCGGCACACCGGCCCGGAACGCACGGGCGGCGGCGGACGCGGGGGCCGCAGCCCGTGCCCGGGAGCCCCGGCGCGCGGCGTCCGCGGGCGCGCCCCGCGGCCCGGCCTGAGCCGGGGCCCGCCATCCGGCGCACCCCGGGCACCGCCCCCGGCCCTGGCCCCGGCCTCCTCCGGTCCCTCGGCCCGGGGGTGCGCGGGCTGGCCGCGCTCTACCTCCTCCGGGAGCGCGACGGCCGCTACGACCGGCACCTCGCGCTGGGGATGGCCGCGATGGTCGGCGTCCCGGTGCTGGCCGGAGCGGTCGCCGGACGTACCGATCAGGCCGTGGTGGTCTCGCTCGGAGCCTGGCTCGCCTCCCTCGCCGAACCCCGCGCCACCCCGGCAGGCCGGCTGCGGCAGCTCCTCTTCCGGTCGGCCCTGCTCACCGGCACGACCTGGGTGGGGCCGCTCGTCGGCGACCGGCTCTGGGCCGTGCTCCTCGCCTCCGCCGTGCTGTGCCTGCTGGCGCCGCTGGCCGCGTTCGGCGTCACCCCGCTGATCGCGCTGGTCATGGCCACCGGACCGCAGCCGGTGGCGGGCACCCGCGAGCACTTGCTGCTCTTCGGGGCGGGCACGCTCTGGGCCGCCGCCATCCTGCTGGTCCCGTTCCTCGGCGGGCCCTACGGGACGCCGCCCCCGGAGCGGCCCGAGCCGCCTCCGCGCGCGCCCGGCCCGTGCGCGGAGCTGCGGCGCGCGGTGGCCGTCGGCGACCCCCGGGTGCGCTACGCCGTCCGCATCTGCGTCTGCTTCACCGCCACCTACGCGGCCCTGACCCTGCTGGACGTACCGCACGCCGGGTGGGCCCTGATCGGCATCGCCACCACGCTGCGGCCCAGCTGGGGCGCGACCCGGACCCGCATCGCCAAGCGGCTCGTCGGACTCGTGCTCGGCTGCGCGCTGGCCGTGGCCCTGCTGGCGCTGACCTCCGGACGGCCGCTCGCCGAGGCCGTCGCCCTCACGGTGTGCGCGGGCATCGCGCGGCCCATGCGGGGCTGGAACTACGGCTTCTGGCCCGTCTTCGGCACGCCCGTCCTCCTGCTGCTCACCGACTTCACCGCCCACGTGGTGTGGAGCGACGTCCTCCAGCGCCTGGCGAACAACGCGCTCGGCGCCGGGCTCGCCGCGGTGACCGTGCTGTACCTGTGGCCCGCCCGCGCGGAGCGCAGGATCCCCGAGCGGCTCCAGACGCTGCTGGAGACCCACGCCCGCTTCCTGGAGCGCGTCGCGACCGTCGCGCAGTACGGTCCGGCGCCGGCGCGGGAGCGGCGCGTGCGGGTGGCCGAGCAGGCGGCCGGAGAACTGCGGGCGGCGCTGGACGGCCTCGACCGGCCCCACCCGGACGCGGCGGCCGCGCTGGCCGCCGCGGACCGGCTCCGTTCGGCGGTGACCGCGTACCGCCCCTACGAGACCTCCGGCCTGCCCGCCCGCGAGCTGCGGCGGGGCGCGGCGCGGCTGGACACGGTGGCCGCGCGGCTCACCGGGATGGAGCTCGGCACGACGGGGGAGGCGGCGCGCCGGGCCTTGGAGGAGGCGCGGGCCCGGGTCCCGGAGCGGCCCCTGCCGTGATGTCGCACCGCCGCGGGCCCCCGGGCCTCACGGGGCGCGCCGGGTCCGGGTCCAGGTCAGCAGCTGGTCGGCGTTCCAGGTGTTGACGACGCGTTCGGTCGGGACACCGCACTCCACGGCCCGTTCGCAGCCCAGGACCTGCCAGTCGAGCTGGCCCGGGGCGTGCGCGTCGGTGTCGATGGCGAAGAAGGTGCCGGACGCCACGGCGAGCCGCAGCAGCCGCCGGGGCGGGTCCAGCCGTTCGGGCCTGCTGTTGATCTCCACGGCGGTCCCGGCCTCCGCGCAGGCTGCGAAGACCCGCTCGGCGTCGAACCGCGACTCGGGCCGGGTGCGGCCGGTCACCAGACGGCCCGTGCAGTGGCCCAGGACGTCCATCAGGGGGTTGCGCACCGCGCCGAGGAGCCGGCGGGTCATCGCGGGAGCCTCCATCCGGAGCTTGGAGTGGACGGAGCCGACGACGACGTCGAGCCGCTCCAGCAGTTCCGGCTCCTGGTCCAGCGAGCCGTCGGGCATGATGTCGCACTCGATGCCGGTCAGCAGCCGGAACGGGGCCCACGTCGCGTTCAGTTCCGCGACCAGCTCCAGCTGACCGCGCAGCCGCTCGGGGGAGAGGCCCCGGGCGATCGTCAGGTGCGGCGAGTGGTCGGTGAGCACCGCCCACGCGTGGCCGAGCGAGGCCGCCGCGCGACCCATCGCCTCGACCGGGCTGCCGCCGTCGGACATGTCCGAGTGCAGGTGGCAGTCGCCGCGCAGGGCAGCCCGCAGGGCGGCGGCGGCCGGGGTGGTCGGCGGGCCCTCGGGGAGGGCGGCGGCCTCGTCCTCCAGCGTCTGCAGATAGTCCGGCACCTTCCCGGCGAGTGCCTCCCGCACGACCCGGGCCGTCTTGGGCCCGATGCCCCTGACGGCCTCCAGCGAGCCGGCCGCGGCCCGTTCGGCCGTCTCCCGCTCACCCATTCGGGTGAGGGTGGCCGCAGCCGTGCGGAAGGCCCGAACCCGGTAGGTGGGCGCCTGGGCGCGCTCCAGCAGGAAGGCGATCCGGTCCAGTGCCGCCACCGGGTCCATGGGGTACCTCCGCCGCATCGACGACCGGACCGGTCCAGTGTGACCGCACCGCCCCCGGTCCCGCGCGGGCTGCCCGTCGCGCGATGATCCACCGGGTCCGGGGTAGGTGGGTGGGCGACGGACGAGAGGCAGCGGAGCAGGACGCGAGAGAGGGCGGGCCCATGACCGAGGACGAGGCGACCGAGGCGCACGAGCCCTCCGACGCGGAGCGCGCGGCGAGGGACGTGGTGCGGCGGCAGGCGGTCGGCATGACGCACCACGAGACCGCGGCCGCGCTGGAGGCCGCCGAGGAGACGGCCGGCGACCTGGAGGGGGCGGACGACGCCACCCTCGCCACCGTGACCGAGTGGCAGCGCATCACCGACCTGCTGGTCGACCACGGCGGCCCCTACTCCCCGGACACCGACGCCTTCGTGCAGGGGCAGCTGACCGCCCGCGAGAACCGGGACCAGGCCGCCGGTCCGGCGTGAGCCCGGAAGCGGGGGCGTCCGGGCCCGGCCGGTCCCGTGCGCGTCAGGCCTCCGGGGGGACGGCGGCGTCGAGCGCCGCCGTCAGGCGGCCCAGCCGGTCCTGGAGGTCCCGTATCTCGGCGAGCTCGAAGCCCGTGGCGGCGGCGATCCTGCGGGGGACCTCCACCGCGCGGGCGCGCAGCGCCACGCCCTGAGGGGTGAGGTGGGCGTGGACCGACCGCTCGTCGGCGGTGCTGCGCTCGCGGCGCACGAGGCCGGCCGCCTCCAGCCGCTTGAGCAGCGGCGAGAGCGTCCCCGAGTCGAGCCGCAGGTACTGCCCGATCCGCTTGACCGGCAGCTCGCCGTGCTCCCACAGCACCAGCATCACCAGGTACTGCGGATAGGTGAGCCCCAGGTCCCTCAGGACGACGCGGTAGAGGCCGCCGAAGGCCCGGCCCGCCGCGTTCAGGGCGAAGCAGATCTGTCCGTCCAGGCGGAGGAAGTCCTGGTCGGGGTCGGTGGGGGTCGGCTCGGGGGTCATGTCGGCGAGTGTACCCGGGGGATGACGTGAGGGGCATTGAATTGTGCACAACTCAATTGCATGCTCTACTGAGGGGGCGGGGCCGACCCCCTTCGGCCCCGCACTCCGGTCCACCCCTGCGAGAGGAATCCCGATGGACGCCCTGTACACCGCCGTGGCCACCGCCAACGGCCGCGAAGGCCGCGCCGTCAGCTCCGACGGACAGATCGACCTCGCCCTGGCCATGCCCCCGGCACTGGGCGGCAACGGCCAGGGCACCAACCCCGAGCAGCTCTTCGCCGCCGGCTACGCGGCCTGCTTCGCCAGCGCCCTCGGCCTCGTCGGCCGCCAGGCCGGGGCCGACACCAGCGAGGCCTCCGTCACCGCCGAGGTCTCGATCGGCAAGGACGGCCCGGCCTTCGGCCTGGCCGTCGTGCTGCGCGTCGAGCTCCCCGACTCCCTGGCCGGCGAGACCGGCGCCCGGCTGGTCGAGCAGGCCCACGAGGTCTGCCCCTACTCCCGCGCCACCCGCGGCAACATCTCCGTCGAGCTCGTGATCGAGTAGCAGCCCGTCACGGGCCCGGTGACCATGGGAGGTGACCGGACCCGTACGGGGCCGCGTGCCGGGAGGTGCTCGTGGACCACCACACCCACGCGACGGACGTGCTGATCGCGGGGGCCGGCCCGGTGGGCCTCACCGCCGCCTCCGAACTGCGCCGGCGCGGCGTCCGCTGCCGGATCGTCGACCGCCTCCCGGCGCGGCTGCCGTACGCCAAGGCGGTGGGCGTCCAGCCGCGCACCCTGGAGCTGTGGGACCGCAACGGCCTGGTGCGCCAAGCCCTCGACGCGGCCGTCCCGATGCTCGGCCAGCTCACGTACGTCAACGGCGTCGCACAGCCCCGCACCGACCTCGTACTGCCGCCCGAGGTCCCCTACGGCTTCGCGGCGCTCCCGCAGTACGAGACCGAACGCATCCTGGAGACCTTCCTCGGGCGCTTCGGCACCGGCATCGAACGGGGCACCGAGCTCGTCTCGTTCACCCAGGACGCCGGCGGCGTGACCAGCCTCCTGCGCACCCCTTCGGGGACGCGGGAGGAGGTCCGCTCGCGCTACCTGGTCGGCTGCGACGGGGCGCACAGCACCGTCCGCAAGGGCCTGGGACTCGATTTCGGGGGCGGCGCCCTCCCCGAGGCGTACATGCTCGCCGACGTCGAGGTCGACTGGGACCTGCCGCACGGGTACGGCGTACGCGCCACGCACCGGGACGCCGACGGCAGGACCGACGACCTGCTGGTCTGCATCCCGCTGCCCGGGCGGGGCCGCTACCGCATGTCGATGCTGGTCCCGCCCGGGCCGTCAGCCGACGGCGCGGCGGGCGGCGACGAGACGTCCGGGGCCGCCGCCGACGACGGCGTGGCGCACGGCCCGGAGAGCGGCCGGGCCCCCGCGCTGCCCGACGTCCAGGCGGCCTTGGACCGGCTCGCCCCCCGGCCCGCCACGGCGTCCGCGCTCCGCTGGGCCTCCGTCTTCCGGATCAGCCACCGCATCGTGGACCGCTACGGCCGCGGCCGGGTGTTCGTCGCCGGGGACGCGGCGCACATCCATCCGCCCACGGGCGCCCAGGGCATGAACACCGGCATCCAGGACGCCTGGAACCTGGCGTGGAAACTGGCGCTCGCCGTCGACGGCGCCGCCGCCCCCGGCCTCCTCGACAGCTACGACGCCGAGCGGCGGCCGATCGGCCGGGAGGTCGTCGGCCGCACCCTGCGCCACGCCGCCGAGGGCGTGCAGGCCGACCCGGCGGACCCGGCCGTGCTCATGATGCGCGAGGCGCAACTGCTCGTCTCCTACCGGGGCAGCCCGATCGTCGGCCCGCCGCAGGGCGAGGACGGCGCCGCCGGCCCGCGCCCCGGCGACCGGGCACCGGACTGCGGCGGCCTCACCGGCCCGATCACCGCCCACCCCCGCCGGCTCTTCGACCTCCTCCGGGACCGCGAACACGTCCTGGTCCTCTACGGGGCCGGCCCGCCGACCGGCGGATCCGACGCCGTGCGCGCCTTCGAGGAGCTCGCCCGGGTGGCGGCCGACCGCACCGGGGGCCGGACCACCGCCTTCGCGGTGCTCGCCCCCGACGCCCCGGACGACCCCGGCGCGGCGCTGCCCGTGCACCGGGACGCCCAGGGCGAGTTCGCCCGCCTCTACGCCGTGGACCGGCCGACCGCGTTCGTGGTCCGCCCCGACGGACACCTGGCGGCCCGCCTCGGCCCGCCGACCGCGCAAGACCTCTCGGCCGCCCTGGCCGCCACCTTCGACGGGCCCTAGGCCGCGTCGTCGCCGGTCAGCGCCCCGCGTCGCCGCGGGCGGCCGCCTGGCGCTGCCGCTTGCCCAGGGGGGCCAGCGACAGGTCCTCGGCCTGGGACCTCAGCTGCTTGAACCCGTACCCCCGGTCGGCCAGCCAGCTCTCCGCCGCCAGCTCCGCGCGGGCCGTCGCGTCCAGGACGTCCTCCTCCGCCTCGCCGGAGTCCAGGAAGCGGAAGGTGAAGAAGGGGCGCGCCGCGATGTCGTACGTCAGGTGCCCCTCGGAGGTGAAGGAGGCCCGCAGCACGTCGTGCTCGGGCGCCGCCGCGAGCAGCTCGGCGCGCTGGGCCGCGGTCAGGCCGTCGAAGGAACCGCGGACGGTGATGCGGAAGGTACGGGAACTCATCCCGGCAGCCTAGGCCGCGGGGTCCGGCCCGCGCACCGGGATTTCCCCGGCCCGGGGGAGTCGACGGCCCCGTCCGGGGCTGAAAGTCCGTGCTGTGAGCCCGTTTTGGATTTGACCGAGGATCCTCAATACGATCCGGCGATGATCACAACAAAACGGCTTGCGGCCGGGGCGTGCGGCCTGCTCGCCGCCCTGGTCGTCGGGCTCTTCCCGGCGAGCGCCACCGCCGCCGACGGACCGACGCCCAAGGAACCCCCCAAGGTCGACCTCGTCCTCGACGTCAGCGGCTCCATGCGCGCGACCGACATCGACGGCCAGTCCCGCATGGCCGCCGCGAAGCAGGCCTTCAACGAGGTCATCGACGCCGTACCGGACGAGGTGCGCCTCGGCATACGCACCCTCGGCGCCACCTACCCCGGCGAGGACAAGGCGCTCGGCTGCAAGGACACCAGGCAGCTCTACCCGGTCGGCCCGCTGAACCGCACGGAGGCCAAGACGGCGGTCGCCACCCTCGCCCCCACCGGCTGGACCCCGATCGGCCCCGCCCTCCTCGCCGCCGCCCAGGACCTCGACGGCGGCGACGCGACGAAGCGCATCGTCCTCATCACGGACGGCGAGGACACCTGCGCCCCGCTCGACCCCTGCGAAGTGGCCCGCGACATCGCGGCCAAGGGCATCCACCTCGTCATCGACACCCTCGGCCTGGTCCCGGACGCCAAGACCCGCGCCCAGCTGACCTGCATCGCCGAGGCGACCGGCGGCACCTACACCTCGGTGCAGCACACCGCCGAACTCTCCGGCCGCGTCAAACAGCTCGTCGACCGCGCCGCCGACCCCGTCGTCAACCCGGTGGCCACCGAAGGCGCCGCGCAGTGCGCCAAGGCCCCGCAGTTGAAGGCGGGCGTCTACAGCGACCGCGAGACCTTCGGCGAGCACCGCTGGTACCGGGTCGACGTCAAGCCCGGCCAGGAACTGCGGGCCTCGGTCAGCATCGCCGCGGACCGGGCCGTCAACAAGGACTACGGCGTCCTGCTGCGCGCCACCACCGTCCACGGCCGCGAGATCGTCCGCGGTACGGAGGCGGGCGACGGACGCACCGACGTGCTCTCCACCGGACTGCGCTACCCCAAGGGCGAGAGCGACGGCGCGGACGACGACGCCGAGCAGGTGCCCGAGACCGTCTGCCTCCAGGTCAGCAACTCCTTCTCCGCCCCCGCCTCCGTCAAGACGAGCCCCGGCATGCCCGTGGAACTCACCATCGACGTCGTGGACGGACCCGACGACGCCTCCGACGCCGCGGCCTTCGGCCTCGGACGCGGCTGGTGGCTGCTGGCCGCGCTGGCCCTCACCGGACTGCTGGCCGGGCTGGTGTGGGGCTGGATCTCGCGCTGGCGCATCTCCGTCTGGAGGACCAACTGATGCGTACCGTACGCACCCTGACCGCCGTCCTGCTCGCCGCGACCGCCGCCCTCACCACGGCGGGCACGGCCGCCGCGGCCGCCTCCCCGGCGGCCCCGAGCCCGAGCGCCACGGGAACGGACGCCCCCGCCCCGACCGAGGCGGGCACCGGCTTCCGCACCGCCGCCGCCTTCCGCCCCGGCCAGCAGGCCACGGCCGCCGCCTCCACCGGCGACTACCTGTACTGGGTGGTCCCGATCGACGCCCGGCAGCGGGTCACCGTCAAGGCCAAGGTGACGCTGCCCGAGGCGGCCACCCGGCACGGCGCCTCGACCTGGCGGCTGGACGTGTACGACGGCCTGCGCCGCCGCCAGGCGTGCACGTACGGCACCCAGAGCGCGACGGCGGCCGGGGAAGCGGCCTCGGTCGACCTCGCCTGCACGCTGCGCACCGTCCGCGCCGGGGCCGAGCCGTGGGCCAACGACCCGCTGCCCGGCAGCTACTACGTACGCCTCACGGTCGTCTCCCTGCCGGAGGAGGACCTGGGGCAGCCGATCCGCGCGGCGGTGGAGGCCGACGTCAAGGAGGCCGGCGGCGCGTACGCGGTGGACGGCGCCCTCGCCGTACCGCTGGTACCCGCCACGGTGACCTCGCCGCTGCGCGAGCCGGAGGACGGCTGGTCCGGCGGCTGGTGGTCCGACCGCTGGCTCTGGACCGCCGCCGGCGGTGTGCTCGCCGGCCTCGCCGGGGTGTTCGGCTACCACCTGACGCGCGGCTCCGGCCGCCCCTCCCGCGTCCCGCCGGGCGCCTGAGCGCACGACCGCGGCGGGCCGACCGCCCGCCGCGGCCGGCGGTCCGCCCGGCGTCGGGGGACCGCCTCCCGCGGCGCCCGGGACGCGCGGCGACCCGTTCGGCCCCGGTCCTTCCAGGTGCCGGCCGTGCGGGCCGCGTGTGCGGGGCGGCCGCCCGGGGCAGTCGCGGATCATGAGTCTCGAACATCCCGCGGAGAAGAACCCCAAAGGCAAGATCGGCAGATTCGAGCGGTTCGCCGAACTCGCCTCGAACTTCACCGGCTCCGCCGGCTTCTCGCTGCTGTGCGTCCTGCTCGTGGCCGCGTTCGTCGTCGTCCACCTCCTCCACCTCCCCATGGAGTGGCAGCACCTGGCGGGCGACGCCATGGGCGCCGTCTCCCTACTGCTGCTCGCCCTGCTGAAGAACTCCGAGCGGCGCGCCGAGCACGCCATCCAGCGCAAGCTGGACGCCATCGCCGCCGCCCTGTTGGAGCAGCAGGAAGGCAAGTGGGGCACGGCCCAGAACCAACTGAAGGCGGCCATCCGCCTGGAGGACCGCCAGTAGGCACGGCGACGCCCGCAGCCGCAGCACCTGCCCCGGCCCCGACCGCGCCAGGACGCCGGGGCGCGTCGCCGCACCGGTCACCCGCACCTCCCCGAACCGCCCGCCTGACCCCACCGGCACTCCGACGCGTACGGGCCCCGCCCCGGCCGGCGGAGAAAATGCCGCCGGCCGCGCGACATCCTGACGTCCCGCGTAGTCATCAGGGGTATGCACGCGGATCGGGAAGCAAGCGAACAGGCGGGGACCGAGTGAAAGCAGCACAGGAGGACGCGTACCTGGAATTCGTGGCCGCGAGGGCGAAGCCGCTCCACCGCTCGGCGTACGCGCTGGCGGCCGGCGACACGCACCTCGCCGAGGACCTGGTCCAGGAGACCTTCAGCCGGGTGTACGTGCACTGGAGCCGCGTCGCCCGCGCGGACAACCCGGCGGCCTACGCCCAGACCGTCCTGGTCCGCACCTTCCTCAGCCTGAAGCGGCGGCGCAGCACGGGCGAACGCCCGACCGGGAACATGCCCGACAGCGCGGAGTCCGGCCCCGACGCCGCACTGCGGCTCACCCTGCTGCACGCGCTCGGCCAACTGCCGCCCCGCGACCGGGCGGTGCTGCTGCTGCGCTACTGGGAGGGCCACAGCATCGAGGAGACGGGCCGGATGCTCAGGCTGAGCGGCAGCGCGGTCCGCTCGCAGGGCACGCGGGCGCTCGCCAGGCTCCGTGCGCTGCTCGGCGACAGCCTCTCCGACCTCGTGCCGCAGTGAACACCCGTGCCGCAGGTCCGTGCCGCAACGCCCCCTCAGCGAAAGAGAAGTGACGCCACCATGCCGTTCGAAGCAGACCTCGCCCACGCCCTGGACCGTACGACGGACTCGCTCGAACCCGACCTCACCGCCCTCCTGGACGGAGCCGTCCGGCGCGGGCGCAGCCGCAGGCGCCGGCGCACCGCCGTCCTGGCCGGGGTCGGCGCCTGCGGCATGCTCGCGGCGGCCGGCCTGCTGCTCCCCGGCGCCCTCGCCGGCACCCGGGGCGCCGGGTCCGACATCGAAACCGTCGCACTGGCCCTGCCCCGGTCCGCGATCACCGACACCCAGATGATCCGGGCCCTGGAGCAGACCTTCCCCGGCGGCCGCTTCAGCGGGCAGACCGGACAGAGCAACAACCCCTCGGACCCGTCCGGCGGATACGTCGCCAACGGCGCACTGCTCGTCGAAGACGGCCGCGGCCCCGCCTTCGTCGGCGTCTCGGCCCTGCGGCTCAAGCTGCCGCTCGGGGACGGCGGCGGGCTGAGCTGCGAGCAGACCCCCGCGCGCGCCGAGGGCGACACCTGCACGCTGAGCGAACTGCCGAGCAGCGCCGCGCTGCCCGGCGGAGCCGTCGTGATGTCGGAGCGGAACGCGGCCGAACGGCCGGCCCGGGCGGACACCGCCCACCGCTGGACGGTCACGGTGACCCTCAAGTCGACCGGTGCGCAGCTCCAGATGGTGCAGTGGAACAGCACCGGCGGCGGCACCGGCGCCGACACGCCGAAGCCGACCCGCGCCGCACCGCCCCTCACCGAACAGCAGGCGGTGGCCGCCCTCACCGGCGCGGCCTGGGCACCGATCCTCGGCGCCGTCGGCTGAGTGTGCGGCGCGCCGGTCCCGGCCCGCCGCACCCCGAACCCGTACGCCGTGGTGCTCAGCCGAGTCGGGTGAGCCGGGTGGTGAACGAGGGCTCGGCCAGAGCGTCCCGGACGGCCACCGGGACGGTCTTGGCGCCGCTCCCCTCACCCACCGTCAGCACGCCCACCTCGGTGCCCGCCTTCGCGGAGTGCGGCAGCGCGCCCTTGCCCGCGCCGAGCGAGAGCCGCAGCTGCTGACCCGGGACGCCGACCACGTTCACGTCCTGGGTGGCGACGAGCGGGGTGCGGCCGCCGAGGCCGTCGGCGACGTGCCCCACCGTCTGGCCCTTGCGGATGACCGGAGCCGAGGCCAGGGCCGCCCGGACCGCCTCGATGATCTTCTTGCTGTTCGCCTTCACCAGCACCAGGCTGTTCGCGCCGTCGGGGTCCGGCCCGTCCACGTGCTGGTCCATCAACGTGCCCAGGACCAGCGGGGTCTCGTCGCCGACCGACTTGTAGGCCGCCCACATCAGGGTGCCGCCTGCGGCCGAGCTCGACCCCGTCTTGATGCCCCTGATGCTCAGGCCCGGAGCGGTGAGCAGACTGCCGTTGTTGTTGTAGATCGGCTTCGGCAGCCCCTTGATGGTCGCATCCGGGAGTGCCACGACCGAGCGGAAGACCTCGTCCTCCATGACGGCCTCGGCCAGCTTCAGCTGGTCCGCGGCGGTGCTGACCGTCTTCGCGTCCAGACCACTGGGATCGGTGTACGTCGTGTCCGCCATGCCGAGCTCCTGCGCGGCGGCGTTCATCTTGGCGACGAAGGCCTGCTCGGAGTCGCTCCCCGTGTCCCAACGGGCCAGCAGACGCGCCACGTTGTTCCCCGAGGGGATCATGAGCATCTTGAGGAGGTCCTGCTGGCTGAACTTCGTACCCGTGGTGAGGTCCTCGATCCGGGACTCGTGCTCTGAGGTGCCGTCGGCGACGGCCTTCTCGTCGACCACGATGTCGGGGCCGGCCTCGCCCTTGCGCAGCGGATGGCCCTTGAGGATCACGTACGCCGTCATGACCTTGGCCACGCTGGCGGTGGGCACCGGCTGCTGCTCCCCGAAGGTGCCGACGCCGCCCGCGCCGGAGACGCTCACCGCGCCCTGCCCCTGCGCGGGCCAGGGGATGGTGAACTGCCCGTCGAGGGTGTGCGCGGAGGCCGCGGACACGAGCGCGGGGGCGGGGAGGGGCCGCAGCAACTGGGCTCCGCCGACGGCCCCGGCCAGCAGCAACAGGACCGGCGTCCATATCTTGACGCGGCGCACCGCGGTCCGACGCGGGGTCTCCGGCGGGGGAGCGGTGTTGGTCAGCTCGGCCAGCAGGTCGAGCGGGGGCTGGGCGCCACCCCCCTGCGCCAGGGGCGCGGGCTCGCGGGGTGCGTCGGGGCGGGGCGCGGGCGCCGTTGCGGTTGCCGCTGCCCTGGGGTGTGCTGCCGGGGCCGGGGCCGGGCTCGGGCTCGGGGTGGTGAGGGGCTTGAGGGCGACGAACGTGCTCGTCCGCTCCGCGTCCGACTCCTCGCCGCGTGCCCAGGACGGCGCCCGGCGCGGCGCGACCGCGGTGGAACCGGCCTCGGCGGAAGGGCGGTCGGCGGACCCCTCTTCGGATTCCGCTTCCCGTTCCGGGGCGGTGGCGTCATCGTCCGGGGCGGCCGTCGGGGCCGTGCCCGGCACCTTCAACAGTCCGGTCGCGTCGGCGTCCTGGGCGTCCTCGACCTCCTCGGCGTCGCCCTCGCCGGTCTCAGCGCCGTCACCGACGGGGCCGGGGGCCGGCGTTACCGCTTCCGCTTCGGCCTCGGCCGCCGTGTCCTCGGGTGCCGCCGGGGTGTCCGACCCGTCGGCGCCGGCCGCTGCGACCGGCTTCGCCTCGGGCTCGCGAACCGCCGCGTCCGGCTCGATGGAGGCGGCGGCCGGCTCGTCCGGGTCCGTATCCGCGTCCGTACCCGCATCCGATCCCGGCTCGGTGGCTGCCTTCGCGTCCGCGTCCGGGCCCCCGTCAGCGTCTGTGTCCGCGTCCGCGTCCGGGTCGGGCGTCCGGTCCGCGGCCGGGTCCGGTTCGTCCGCGTCCGCGGTGCCGAGGGCGGCCTCCGCTTCGGTTCCGGGCTCCGGTCGTTCCTCCGGTCCTTCGGTCTTCGGAGTCTCCGAGGAACCGCTCGCCACCGTTACCGCCTTCATTACAGCCCCGCCTCGCACTGTCGCACCCGGCAGCCCGCCGGTTCTCGCCGATGTCGTCCGTTCGATGGGTCCCGTTCACGAGCCCCACCACACGCCTAGATGCCGGCCGCACCCGGTCCGTTCCCGTTGCCGCATCCTGTGACCGTTCGGTCATACTCGCCCCGTCCGACCAGCGAAAACGGGACGAACCGCGGCAGCGGCGGCACCGCGGCCGGTCCCCGAGCGGATCGGCGACCGACCGCGTCCTCCGTCAGGTGTGCAGGCGGCTGTTGGGGCCGTCCTGGTCACCGGCGCTGTCGTCGTTGAACCAGTAGTCGCCCGCCGCGAGGTAGCGGAAGGAATGGGTGCTCTCGCTCGGCAGGTCGACGGTCACGGCCCGCTTGCCGTCGGTCCGGGTGCGCAGCGGGTGCGCGCCGGGCTGCCAGTCGTTGAAGTCGCCGACGACGCTCACCGGCCCCGGAGGCCGGTCGGCGGGAAGCACGAACGTCACTTGGGTGCGGTCCTTGCGCAGCTTGCGTTCCAGCACGGTGCGGGCTCCTTCACGGGAATGGGGGCGCCGGGCTCCAGGTTCCACAGCGGCATTCCCTCAGCCTGACACAGGTGGCCACGTTCAGCGCGGCGGTGGTCACGCACCGTGAGTGCGGCTCGGGTCGGGCCTGGGCCGGAGGCGGGCCGCGAGGACGGCCACGTCGTCCTCGGCGTGCCCCGCGTCCAGCCCGCCGCAGACGGCGTCCACCACGTCCGCGAGCGGTGCCCCGGGTGCCATGCGCAGCGCCGCGAGCCGGGACAGCGAGGTGTCGATGTCCTCGCCCCTGCGCTCCACGAGTCCGTCGGTGTACAGCAGGAGCGTCTGGTCGTCCCTGATCGGCCGGGCGAAGGCCTCGTACCCGCCCACCCCCGTCCCCAGGGGCGGCCCCACGGGTACGTCGACCAGTGCGCCGCGGCCGTCACCGCCGAAGAGGGCGGGCGGCAGGTGTCCCGCGCTGGCGTAGACGGCGGTACGGCGGGCCGGGTCGATCCGGACCAGCAGACAGGTCGCGGGGCGGCGGCCCTCGTCGGCCGCCGACAGGGCGTCCAGCCGGCGCAGCACCCGGTGGGGGGCGAGTTCGGTGGAGGCGATCTCGCGCAGGACGGAGCGGTAGGCGTTCATGTCGACGGCGGCCTCCAGGCCGTGGCCCATGACGTCGCCGATGACGAGCAGGGTGCGGCCGAAGTGCAGCCGTACGGTCTCGAACCAGTCCCCGCCCACCAGCGCCCGCGGGCCGACCGGCAGGTAGCGGCTGGCGATGTCCAGGTTCGGGTGGGGCCGTCCGGGCGCCGCCACCAGGGCGCGTTGCAGGTCGAGCGCGGTGCGCTCGGTCGCCGACAGCCGCCGTGCGTGCCCGATGTGGATGCTCGCGAGGCGCGCCGCGAAGTGCAGGGTGGCCCTCTCGTGGTCGTCGAACCCCTCGCGGCCCCGCACCGCGAGCAGCTGCCCGTACGCCTCGCCCGGCCCGAGCAGCGGTACCGAGACCACGTGCGCGGTCCGGCCCCGGGAACTCCCGGTCCACGCCCGCGGGACGCGCCCCTCGTCCGGGGCGCGGACCTGCGGGTACGAGGGGCCGGACGCGGGGGAGTGCGGTGCGAGGGTGCTCGGCGGACCCGGCCGCGCGGCGTCCAGCAGCTCGGCGGGACCGACCGCGGCCACTCGTTCGGACCAGCCGCCCTCGCCGGCCAGGTCTACGGCAGCGGCGTCGCACACGGTGCGGGCCAGGAAACCAGCCAACTCCCGGCAGGTCTCCCTCTCGTCGCCCGTCGTGCCGACCCGGTCCAGGGCCTCTTCCATCGCGTGCAGGCGCGCCCCCGCACCGTCCCGCTCCGCCATGATGCCGCCGTCACCCCGTCCGTCCGCCGGCCCGCGCCGCCGAGGAACGCATTCCACCAGCCGTCGTACGCCGCGGGCGGGCAAGGCGGGGCGTGTCTCGGCCCGGGTACGCCGTCCGCGACGCGGACGGCGTACCCGGGCCGAGAAGCGAGCCGGGTGGACGGGCGGCCCCGCGGGGGCCGCGGACCTGCGGTCAGGCGGTGGTCGGCGTCTTCACGGCCTTCACGCCCTTGACCGCCTTCACGGCGCGGACGCGGGGCGCGGGCGCCGCCGAGGGCAGCAGCAGGGTGTCGGCGGCCGCCAGGGCGTCGCGGACGTTCGTGGTCGCCGTCGCGACGCACAGGGTGAACGAGACGTTGTCCAGTTCCAGGCGGTTGGCGGGGGTGTCCTCGCGGCTGAGCGTGATCCGGGCGTCGGCGTAGCGGGAGAGGAGGCCGCGAAGGACGGAGGGAGAGGGCTTCAGCACGGGAGGTCGCCTTTCTACAGGGTGTGTTACGCCCTTGCCCCGTCCCGGCCGCCGCATGCGCGCGAAGCCGTGAGTGGACGGCGGCGGCGTCCGGGCGGATGGTGGGGAGGGTGGGGGCGCGGACGCGGGGACGGCCGTCACGGCCGGGACCTCCGGCCCGTCGGCGGTGGACGAGCGGCCCTCGGCACGGTCCGCCCCGCTGCGCTTGAGTGGAAGGTCGTGCCACCGACTTGGACAGGACGGACCGCCCGATGCGTTCTCTGCCCCCGGCGCAGCAGCGCACGGCCCGGCTCCTGGTGGGCCTCGGGCCCGACGGGAACGGGGCCGGCGGCGTGGTTCTCGACGCCGACCCGGAGGCCGGCGTCCTGCTGGGGGTCGAGCCGGACGCCCTGCGGGGCGTGGCCTTCGGCGACCTCGCCCCGCGGGTGCACGCCGGCTCCGCCGTCCGACTCCTCGCCGACGCCGTGTCCGACCTGTCCTCCGCCGCCCGGGCCGCCACCGCCTCCCGGCCCGTGCGCATCCCTCCCGCCGCCTGCGTCTGCGCCGCCACGGCCGTGACCGATGTCGGCCCACCACCCGCGACCAGACGGCCGCTGGTGCTGCGCGGGCCCGCGGGACCGGTGCTGTGCCTGGCCGCGGCCCGTGCCGCGGCGGACCCGTACGGCGGCCGTACGACCGTGACCGTCGAACTGGCCGCCGAGCCCGTCCCGGGCTGGGAGAACTGGGCCGTGCTGCACGCGATGGCCACACTGCGCGGCCAGTCGGTGTGGGCCTACGACGAGGTCCACGACCGGTTCCGCTGGATCCACCAGTCGCTCGTCCACAGCCCGCACCAGCTCTCCGGAGAGCTCCCGCTGCAGGCCGTTCTGGACCGGCTGCACCCGGACGACGTGGAGGAGGTCACCCGCGCCTTCCGGGCCCTCGGACGGGGCGAGACCGACCTGACCCGCATCGGCTTCCGCTACCCCGACGGCGAGGGCGGCTACCGCTCGCTGAGCTCCATGTCCGGGATCCTGCACCTCGGTTTCGACGGGCCGCGCCAGATCGTGGGCTCCACCACCGACAACACCCGGGCCGTCGAGCGCAGACGGTCACTGGACAGGGAACACACCCGGCAGAGCCGGCTCGTGCGCGAGCTCGCCGCCGCGTTCGTCGCCGCCCAGACCGAGGAGGAGCTGACCGACGCGATCCTGCACAAGGCGGCGCCCGCGTTCGCCGGTACGGGCACGCTGCTCGCGTTCGTCGAGAACGACCGGCTGCGCGTCACCTTCGGCGACGGCATCGACCCCGCCATGGCCCGCTCCCTGGACGGTATGCCGCTCGACGCGCCGAAACCGCTGGCCGAGGCCATCCGCACCGGCCGCATGCAGACCATCGACTCGCGCGAGGCCTACCGCGCCACCTGGCCCCAGGCGCACCACCTGCTCGACGCGACGACCGCCCAGTCCTTCCTGATGGTGCCGTTCGCCGCCGAACCCGGCCGCCCGCTCGGCGGTTGGGTCATCACCTACGACCGCCCCCACCGCACCACCGAACCGGAGCGCACCCTGCTCGGCGTCACGGCGGAACTGGCCGGCCAGGCCTGGGCGCGCATCCGCCTGAGCACCGCCCGGCTGGAGCTGGCCGGCGCCCTCCAGCGCGAGATGCTGCCCGCCGCACTGGCCGCCATCGACGGCTTCGAGATCGCGGCCCGCTACCTGCCCGCCCACGAGGGCCTGGACGTGGGCGGCGACTGGTACGACGTCATCGCCTTCCCCGACGGCGCGGTCGCCTGCATCATCGGCGACGTACAGGGTCACAACATCCAGGCCGCGGCCCTGATGGGCCAGGTCCGCACGGCCATGCACGCGTACGCCTGGCAGGACCCCTCGCCCGACCGGGTCCTGCGGCGCACCAACGAGCTGATGCTCCAGATGGGCGCGCCCGGCTTCGCCACCTGCCTCTACACCCTGCTCGACCCGTCGGGTCAGATCCTGTCGGCACGCGCGGGGCACGTGCCGCCCGTGCAGTGCGGCTCCGCCGGCGCCTTCGTCGCCGAGACGCCGGGCGGCCTCCCGCTCGGGGTGCTGCACGACACGCTGTACCCACTGGCCCGCGGCGCCCTCGCGGAGGGGGACGCGACGGCCCTGTTCACCGACGGTCTCGTCGAAGGCCCCGGCCTCAGCCTGGACGACGGTACGGCGCTGATCTGCCGGGCGATGGAGGCCGCCCGCCACGAGCCGGTGGGCGCGATCGCCGACGCCCTCATGGACGGCGCCCGGGCCACCCGGCACGAGGACGACCGCGCCGTCCTCGTCATCCGCCGCTCCCACCGCCCGGCGCCGTGCTGACCCGTCCGACCGCGACCCCGGGCACCGGGAGGCGGCCAAGCTGCGCAGCACCGCTGCCAGAAGCCCTTCGTCAGCTCGGCACCGACGTCCCCGAGCCGATCCCGGAGGACGCCCCGCTCATCAAAGGCTGACCGCACCGCTGCCCCCTTCCGGCCCTTCGGGGTCGGGAGGGGGCACTTCCGTGCGTCCGGGATCAGTCGAGCGGGAGCGCCTGGTGCGCAGCGACGATCGCGTCGATGCGGTGCGCCAGGTCGAGGTCGGCTGCGGTGAGCCGATACCCGGCGTCGTGTGTCGTGATCGACGCGCGGAGGCTGTCCATGCGTAGGTCGAGGTCGGCGTGATGCTGGACCCGCCGGGACCGGTCGGCGATCGTCACGATCGCGGCGACCGCCGCGTGATACCGGATCGAGTACGTGCGGCTGATCTCGTCGCCCTGCCGCTCCCACCCCGGCAGCCCGGCCAGACCCTCCGTGATCTCCTCGTCGGTCAGCACCCTCGGCACGCCCACGTCAGCTCCCCTCGTTCACCGGCGCCAGGACATCGGCGAGGTCCCGGCCTACCGGGGAATCGTGCCACGGCCGCATCGCCCGCTCCAGGGTGACCAGTTCGCGGCGCATGCGGGCGGACCCGGTCTCGACGGCGATCTCCGCGGCGGCCCGGGCGATCTCGACGGCCTGCTCCGGTTCCCGCGCGCCAGCCGCAGCGGTGGCGTGCCGAGCGAGGTAGACACCGCGGTCCCGGCGGGCGGTCGCGGGCACCACGGCAAGGACCTGTGACCACAGCGACTCGGCCTCACGGCCGAGACCGAGCCGCCCGTAGCAGGTGGCGCGCTGCACTTCGAGGTAGCCGGGGGTCCGGCGGCAGGCGTTGCCCCAGGGCAGGTCGTCGTCGACTCGGGAGAGCAGCCCGCCGGCGGTGTCGATGAGCTGGTCGACGGCGGTGCGGTCGCCGGTGAGGCTGGCGCCGTGGGCCTGCTGCTGCATCGCCATGACCCGCACCTTGGGGAACAGGCGGTCGTCGTCGAGGGCGGCCTCGCACAGGTCGATGACGCCGTGCCCGTCGCCGAGATCGGTGCGGACCTGCGCGAGGTTGACGAGGCTGTAGCCGACGAGGTGCGGGTCCCGTGAGCGGGCCGCGATCTCCTGAGTTATCCCCCGCCAGAAGGATGCCGCGCCAAGGTCGCCGGCGTCCTGGTAGAGCCAGCCGACGAGCGCGGCGTAGGCGGCGCCGACGCGGAGGATGCCGCGGCGTGTCTCGCCCTGCGCGGAGCGGACGAGCTTGTCGATGAGCTGGTACTGCGCGCTGACGGTGCCGATGAGGTCGTGCGGGCCGAGGAACATGTCGGCGCGGTAGTGGCCCTCCAGTTGCTGCTGGAAGTAGTCGATGAGGGCGGGGTCGACGCGCTGTTTGGCGACGGGGCCTGGCAGGAGCGCGGCGGCCGTGACGTTGACGAAGGTACGACGCTTCATGTCTGCCTCTTGATGGGCTTCGGGGCGGATCCACCCGGCGGGCGCCCGGAAACCGAGATCTTCGGGCCACCGGCCGAGTGCGTCGTGCAGCACGGTCGCGGTCTCCTCCGACGGCCAGCCCGGCTGCGTGCCCTCCCAGCGCCGCCACGTCCGTGCGGATACCTCGTATGACCGGTCGTCGAGGAAGCGCTGCCCGTGGGTACTGAGCGCGGCTGCTGCGGCGTCCATGCTGCGCCAGCCAGCCCGGAGTCGGGCGGCCCTGAGCGCGTCGTTTCGGCGGCCCATGGCCCCGGTGCGAGGTGTCATCGCGTCTGTCTCCGGCCGTGGCCACTACGTGGCCAACGGTGGCCACGCGATGGCCTATCTGCCCATCTGCGTGCTCGCCCATCATCCACCTAGGAGCACATGACGCGCTGACGAACTGTGGCAGGAGACCCGGAATGGCCAGCACACGAAGCGGATCGGAGGTCGACCGTCGGGTTGCCTGCCGAGACGTACCGGTTCCGCCGACGAGCCACCTCTCGGTGGAGCAGCTGAAGGGTGTGGCGTGCGTCGCCTGCCGCGGCCAGCTCTTCGAGTCCCGCGTTCACCGGGGCGTGGCCTTGGTCCGCGACGGCGGGCTCCTCCTGGACTACGACGTCTACTCCTGCCCGCCCTCGGGCGGGGGCGCGGCATGAGGGGGCCCTTCGGCGACGAGCCCGACCAGTCGCGGTGCCCCGTCTGCCGCGCCTCGCCGCTGCCGATCGGGGGCCCGGAGGGCGGAGCCGTGCTCCACGACAGCGGCTGTCGGCGGCGTCGGCCAGGAGACCCCGCCAACGAGTCCCGGTCCGCCGTCCCGGGCCGCCGCCGGTGAGAGAGCTGACGAAACACCTGCTGATCATCGTGGCCGTGCTGGCCGCGGTCGCCGCCGTCGTCATCGGCACCTGAACCCCCGCCCAGGATGGGCGGGCCCGCGCACCCCTACGTTCACCGAGGCGCGACATGACCAACCCCGTGCCGCCGCCGTGCTCGTCCGACAGCGGAGAATCGAACCCGAACAGGGGTGCCTTGGTCCCGGCCGTCCCGACGACGACACCGCGCGCGCTGCTCGGCGACGCCCAGTTCAACGGAGTGATGCACACCGTCCTCGACAACAACCCCGTCACGGCCATCGGCATGGCCAGCCGTATCGTCGTCGAGGCCTTGAAGTTCGTCGTCACGGCGGCGACGTTCCCCAGCGTCCGCATCGCCCCGGCCCGCGAGGTCGACGAGGGCTGGCACGCGCTCATCCTCCACACCCACCTGTACGCCGGCCTGTGCAGCAGGCTGGGCCGGACCGTCCGTCATTGCCCCGAGCGGCCGGACCGGTCCGCCACGACGACGTCCTGACGCGCACGGTCGCGTTGATCGAGCAGGCCGGGTACACGCCGGACGCCGAGCTGTGGGTGGGGCCGAAGCGGTCGCTCGTGTCCGTCGCGGCGACCTGCCCGCACACCCCCGTCCCCGGCGGGTGCGGGCCGATCAACCCGGGCAACTGCGCCACGCACGGCGGCGAGGGTGACGGGGAGTAGGTTCACCTCCACGCCGACGAAAGGGCGAGGAAATGACTGGTGCCGAGGCACACCAGCTCCACGTCTCCGTGAGGCAGCACGGGATCCCGAGGTCCGTGGACCCTGCCGACCCGGCCCGCCTTGACGGGGACTGGCTCGTGGTCGATGAGGACGGGCGGGACGTGACGTCCTCGGCCTACGCCCGGGTGCTGTCTGCTCGGCAGCAGCAGCCGCAGCGGGGGTTCGTCGTCGCCCGCTGATCTGAGACCGCCCCGGCCTGCTATCCGTCCGGCTGGCCCGGGAGCTCGTCGCGTACGAGATGCGTTCGCCGCAGAGGGAATCGGACCGGCTGAAAAGTGTTGGGTCAATGGCTTGAGCGCGACAAGGTCCTGACGGGGCCTTCGCTGGTCCCCATAGTCGCGCCTCGGCGCCCACGGGCTGGCACGCTTTTGGGCGCCGCGCCCGCTGGACCCCGGCCGGCTGCCTCCGGCCCGAGGCCTCTCCTTGCTGTCTACGAGCCGCGTGACGGGAACCTCCGATGCCTGGGCGTTCGGCAGGAGATCGGTGCATCTAGGATCGCGCTCGCCGCTCTCGTAGCGCTCGATGCTGCGGTGTTCGAGACCGATTCGATCGGCAAGCTGATCTTGCGAGAGGTGCAGATCGCGGCGGCCCTGGGCGATGCGCTCGCCCAGCTCCTGTCTGCGGACGATGACCCGTTCGGGTAGGGGTGTACGACGGCTGGCACGCGTTGACGCCGAAACCGGAATGATCTTGCGTCGGTACCCCAACGGTCGCTTCTCGAACGTCGAGGCCCTGACCGCCCGAATGGCGGTCAGGGCCTCGCTGCGCTCTGCGACCTCGTGAGGTGATGTTCCAGATCGGGGGAGTGTTCCGGAATCGTTCCGGTGGGATGCCGGATTCCACCGACGTTCCATAGGCTCACGGAACGATTCGACGTCTCACGAAACGGCGTGAAACGCATTGCGCCGCAGGTCAGAAGCAAGCCTCCTGAGGATGTGACCTGCTCAGGCGCTCTCGGCCTGGAACATCCAGTGGTGCTTCTCCAGGTCGCCGGTCAGGTCGATCAGGAGGTCCTGCGTGATGGGGTCGGCCGTCTCGGTGGCGCCGATGCGCTCGCGCATGCGGGTGATCACGACGGCCAGGGCGTCCACCAGGATGCGTACCGCGTCCACGTCCTTCACCCAGCCCTCCCGCACGCCGGTGATCGCCGTGGTCGACGCGACCGTGGACGCACGGCCGTCGGGGGCGATGCCGAGGGCGGACGCGCGCTCGGCCACGACGTCGGAGTGGGTGCGGGCCGAGGTGACGACCTCGTCGAGCTGGAGGTGGACCGACCGGAAGCGGGGGCCCACGACGTTCCAGTGGACCTGCTTGGCGACGAGGGCGAGGTCGACGAGGTCCACCAGCGCGCCCTGCAGTGCTTCGCCGACGGTCTTGAGGTCGGCATCCGGAAGGGCACTCTTGACGACGGACACAGGGATTCTCCAATGCGGAATGCGGGCAACGGTGCTTCGGAGATGCCTCCGGTGCGTGCCGCTGCGGAATGCTGCTGTCGGACGAAATATCGATTACCCGGATGACTCGGATGGAAACGGGTGAAGCGCATCGAAATTCACCGGACCTCCGTGCCGGGCGCCCTTGGATACGCACAGTCGTTCGGGGGTTTCGGGCGCGGCCTTCCGGTCATACGGGCAGAAGCGCGTCGGGAACCGAGGACGCGACCGGACCGGATGGAGAGCGAGGTGGGTGCGTTGTCGCTCCGTGCGATGGGTTGGGCCAGGTCGTTCTCCGTCCACCGCGGGGCGCGCGAGGCCCGCCGGTGGAGCCTGGAGCACCTGGACGCCCTGAAGTGGACCGCGCAGGCACCCGACACGGTGCACTCCATCCTGCTGACGGTGTCCGAGCTCGTGACCAACGCCCACGTCCACGCGGGCAGCACCGCCCAGTTGGTGCTCACCTGGGACGGCCGCTGCCTGCACGTCAGCGTGGCCGACAGCGATCCCTTCCTGCCCGCCCCCGGCGAGGCCGGAACGGGCGCGACCTCCGGCCGCGGCCTCGCCATCGTCGACGCCCTGGCCGACGACTGGGACGCCCACGCGTTCCACGGCGGAAAGACCATCACCGCCTGTTTCCACCCCACGGACGGCCCCTCCCCGCACATCACGCACGGCAGCGGCGGCTGGCGCGAACCGGGTCGCTAGGACGCCGGTGCCGCGGGGTGCCCGGTGCCCGGTGCGGGCCCGCGCACCGATGCCGGCGGGCGTTCGCGGAGTCGTTGACGTCGATGCGCGTCCGACGCGTCCGGCCGGACCCGAGCGGGGCTGTCACGCGCCTCCGCAGCGGCTGACACACGCCCCTGCTACGACATCACGCTCCGTCAGTCCACTTCGTGGCGGGGGCGCCCGACGGCGCTCGGAGCGCGTTGTGCATGGTTGGTCCAGGCCATGGGTAGTCCATGCCGCGGACAGAGGAGAAGGAGACCAGGGTGACTGCCGATCGCTGCCGCGTCGAAGTGCTGGACCAGCGGGACGGCGTGCGCGTCGTCGTGATGGCGGGCGAGTTCGACCTCGACCACGCCGGCCCGCTGCGGATCGCCCTCGATCCGGCGGCCGAGGGGGTCCGGCGTTACGTCGTGGACGTGTCGGAGGTGTCGTTCGCCGACTCGATCACCCTGACGATCCTGCTCCAGGCCACCCTCGCCAGGGAGGTCGTGCTGGCGGGCACCCAGCCGCCGCACCTGGAGCAACTGCTCCGGCTCACCGGCGCCGACCGGGTGTTCGCCGCGGCGCCCTCGGTGGCGGAGGGACGCGTCATGACCGTGCCGCCCCGGTCGGGCCGGTAGACCCCGCCGCTCCCGCCGCACGGGTCTCGTGCGCCACCGGTCGGGGGGACGCGGGGCGGCGGGTGGCTCACATGGGGTCCATGGTCCCGCTGCCGGGGCCGTTGACCTGCTCGCTCTTCTCCCTGATGCGCAGCGCCTTCTCCGTGAGGCGCCGGCGCTCCGCGGAACTGTCGGTCCGAGACGCCGCCTGCTCCAGCTCCTGCGCCTTGTCGCGCATGCGCCGGGCGCTCTCGTCGGTGCCGTCCGAAATCCTCATGACCACTCCTGGGATGCCGCTCGGGACGGAAGTCGCCGGGCGTGTGCGCCCGAACACCTTCCGTCACTGTCCGTGGATATCATGACCTGCTCTCCGGGCCCGCGCCTTCCCGCTGCCCGTCCGGGCAAACGTCCCCGCCGGCCGCCCCGGCCGGTCGGCGGCGCTGGAGCTCGAAGTTGAACTGGGCGCCGATCAGCAGCGAGAGGTTGCCGAGCCAGAGCCATACGAGGAAGACCACGACCCCGGCCAGGGACCCGTACAGCCTGTTGTACGTGCCGAGCCCGCTCTGGCTGTACAGCGTGAAGAGGAACGAGGCCGCGAGCCACAGCAACGCCGCGAGCACCCCGCCCGGCAGGCCGCGCCGCGTCCGGCCGGGGCTGGTGCGGGGGCCGGTGCGGAAGAGCACCAGGACGAGCGCGGTGACCACGACCAGCAGGGCCGGCCAGCGGGCCACGGCCCAGGCTCCGCTGGTGTCGTGCCCGAGGATCTGCGAGAGCCGGCGGGCCGCGGGCCCCGACAGCAGCAGGAGCGCGGCTCCCGACAGCAGCAGGACCAGCAGGGTCAGCGCGGTCAGCACGATGGTGTGTGCGGTGCGCAGCGGCGGCCGGGTGTCGGGCACGCGGTGCATGGTGTGCAGCGCCCGCCGGAACACGGCGAGGTAGCTGGAGGCCGACCACAGTGAGCTGAGCAATCCGCTGACCAGGAGCGCCCAGATGGAGGTGTGCGAGGAGACGAGGCCCGCCAGGGCCTCCTGGAGCACCAGCGCGGACTGCGGGGGCAGGTACGAGGTCAGGTCGGCGATGAGCCGCTCGCGGGTCGGGGCCCCCGCCAGCCCGAACAGGGAGACGGCGACCAGCAGGGCCGGCAACAGCGCCAGCACCGAGTAGTAGGTCAGGGCGGCGGCGCAGTCGGCGAGGTTGTCGTGCCAGCCGCGCAGCGCGGTACCGCGCAACACACCGGGCAGTCGGCGGCGGAAGGAGACCGGATCGCGCGGGCCGGTCTCCTTCGTCGTGGCGCCGGGGGCCACCGGGTCGGCGGCCTCGGCCCCGCCGGCCGCGGTCGTGCCCGGTGCCGGGAGCGCTGAGGAGGGGAGGGGGGACGGGAAGGGGGACGACGCGACCACGGCGCGCTCAGATCCGGGATCCGGACGGCGACGGCGACGGGTGAGGGGGTGGGGAGGGGGACGGAAGAGAAAGCATGCGGACCGCTTACCCCGAGCCCGGTCCGCCATCCGGCGGGACGACGGAATCCGCGCCGGCTCCGAGGCTCCGGGGCTCCGTGGTTCGTGCGTCAGCCCGATGCGGTGGGCGGGCGCGCGAGTGGTGGGAGTGTGCACAGGTGGTAAACCGGCAGAAAACGGGAAGCCGGAGTGAGGACGTCCGATCTTGACCGCCGTACGACGGCAGACAGGCAGGCAGCGTGCTCATCGACCTCTCGGGGAAGACCGCACTGGTCACCGGCTCGACCCAGGGCATCGGCGCGGCCATCGCGGCCGGTCTGGCCGCGGCGGGCGCGCGCGTCGCCGTGAACGGCCGCAGCCTTGAATCCGTGGAAGCCGCCGTGGAGCGGCTGGGCGCCGACGGCGGCGAGTTCTTCGCCGCCGTCGGCGACATCGCCACGGACGAGGGTGCCGGAGCCGTCTTCGGGGCGGTCCCGGACGTGGACGTCCTCGTCAACAGCCTCGGCATCTTCGGCGCCCGGCCGGCCCTGGAGATCGAGGACGCGGAGTGGCGCCGCTACTTCGAGACGAACGTGCTCTCCGCCGTCCGGATGATCAGGCACTACCTCCCCGGAATGGTCGATCGGTCCTGGGGACGCATCCAGAACATCGCCAGCGACTCCGCCGTGGCCATCCCGGCCGAGATGATCCACTACGGCATGTCGAAGACGGCCCTCCTCGCCGTGACCCGGGGCTTCGCCAAGGAGGCCGCCGGGACCGGTGTCACGGTGAACTCCGTCATCGCGGGGCCCACCCACACCGCTGGCGTGGAGGACTTCGTCTACGAACTCGTGGACCGGGACCTGCCCTGGGACGAGGCCCAGCGCGCGTTCATGCGCGACCACCGTCCCCAGTCGCTGCTCGGCCGGCTGATCGAGCCCGAGGAGATCGCCCACTTGGTCGTGTACCTCAGCTCGCCCTTCGCCTCGGCCACGACCGGCGGCGCGGTCCGGGTGGACGGCGGCTACGTGGACTCGATCCTTCCGTAGGGGCCGGACCGATTCGGTCGGGTCGGGACCGTGGCGCGGGGAGCCGGCGCGGGGGGCGGGCGCTGCGCGCCGCGGGCCGGGTCAGTCGGCGCGGCCGTAGCGGACGTCTCTGCTCCAGATCCGCTCCAGCCGGACCCGGGTGCCGGGCCGGGGGGCGTGCCAGATCTTGTCGTGGCCCGCATAGATCCCCACGTGCTCCACGGTCGCCCCTCGGGGGAAGAACACCAGGTCGCCGGGGGCGCGGTTCTTGCGGGAGATGTGCGCGGTCTGCTCGTACTGCTGTTCCGCGGTCCGGGGCAGCCGCCTGCCCGCCTGGCGGAAGGAGTAGAGCGTGAGTCCGGAGCAGTCGAACCGTTTGGGCCCCGTCGCGCCGCGTGCGTAGGGGGCCCCTTCCTTGGAGGCGGCCACGGCCACCGCCTGTGCGCCGTACCCGGTGGCCGCTTCGGCGGGTGGCACGGGGCCGGCCAGTATTCCGGTCGTCAGGAGGGAGAGGAGCAGGGAGAGGCGGGGGAGCGGGAATCCGGCGGTGCGGCGAGCGAGTCGTCCGGCCCGTCGGGCCTTACGGGAGTCGGTCCTGGAGTGGGACATCGTGGTACCTCCGCGTTCGGGTGAGACAGCGGTCGATCGGATACCTGTGAAGGTCCTGCTTTCAGTGACGTGATTCCTGGCGCGTAACGGCCGACCAGTTTTCTCCGATGCCGCCCTCGAATCCGTTCTTGACGTGGTGTCGGACATATCGATTCTGCAACAGATCGACGAATATATGGAAAAATCACCTGGGTTGACGTACGGCGTGTCGCGCCGTCAGGTGACCGGGTGGGGGCCCGCGGCGGGCCCGGGGCGGAGGGGCCGGGTGAGGGCGCGGAGCGGGACGCAGGTCTCCGAGCAGGATCGGGAACACGATCCTGATCCGGATCAGGATCCGGGACGGCATCGCGCATGAAATCCGTCCCTTGAAGCAGGCGCGCCACATGGTCAGACCACGTGCACCCGCACACCCCGGAACTGCGCCGCCCGTACGGGTACGTCCGCGCCGCCGCTCCGCAGGCGACGGCCGCGGCGGTCCGTACCCGACGACACCCTTCGCCGAGGAGTCATGAACCCCGTTCTGCACCTGTCGATCGTCCTGGGAGGCGCGGTCCTGCTGACGCTCGCGGCCGGCTGGACAGCCGACCTGCTGCTGCGTCGCGCGGACGCCCGCCATCCCGAAACACCCCTGTGGGGGCTGCTGCGCCGCTGCCACCTGGCCCTGCGGATCGTGCTGCTGACGGCGCTGCTCAGAGGCGCCTACCGGCAGATCCGGTGGGAGCCCCTGCAGGAGCACGCGGCCGGCGTGGGCCAGATCCTCTGGCTCGTGCTGATCGCCGCGGGAGCCTGGCTGGTGCTGCGCATCACCTCCGCCGTGGTGGAGTCGACCTACGCCCGCTACGCCACCGGCACCCGCGACCCGGCCCGGGTGCGCAGGGTCCGCACCCAGGTGACGCTGCTCATGCGCATCGTCACCGCCGTCGTCGTGGTGGTCGCGGCCGCCGCGATGCTGCTCACCTTCCCGGGCTTCCGTGCCCTGGGCACGTCGGTGCTGGCCTCGGCCGGCATCATCGGCATCGTGGCCGGTGTGGCCGCCCAGTCGACGCTCGGCAACCTCTTCGCCGGCTTCCAGATCGCCTTCGGCGACATGGTCCGCATCGGCGACACGGTGGTGGTGAACGGCGAATGGGGCGTGGTCGAGGAGGTCACCCTCACCTTCCTCGCCGTCCGCACCTGGGACGAGCGCCGCATCACGATGCCCGTCTCCTACTTCACCGCCCGGCCCTTCGAGAACTGGTCGCGCGGCGGCGTCCAGATGACGGGCACCGTCTTCCTGCACTGCGACCACACCGCGCCGGTCGCGCTCATGCGGGAGAAGCTCCTGGAAATCCTGGAGGCCTGCCCCGCGTGGGACGGCCGCGGCTGGGACCTCGCCGTCACCGACACCACGCCCAGCACCATCACCGTCCGGGCCATCGTCACCGCGAAGGACGCGGACGACCTGTGGACCGCCCGCTGCGCCGTCCGTGAGCAGCTGGTGGCCTGGCTCGCGGAGAAGCACCCGTACGCCCTGCCGCACGTCGCGATGAGCGGCGCGGCCCACCGCGAGGACTTCGCCTGACGGTCCCCGTCCCCGTTCCCGTACGTCACCCCCTTCCCCTTCGATACGAGGAGTTGTCGATCCCATGACCGAACGCGTGTGGAACTACAAGGCGACCGCGGGCCGCGTGGCCGGCGTCGACCTGACCGGGTTCAAGGTCGAGGCCACGGACGGGGGCATCGGCAAGGTCGACGCCCATTCGGACGAGGTCGACGACGCGTACCTGGTGGTCGACACCGGGGGATGGATATTCGGCAAGGAGGTGCTGCTGCCGGCCGACACGGTCGTCAGCATCGACCCCGAGGAGGAGAAGGTCTTCCTCGACCTCACCCGGGGTCAGGTCAAGGACGCACCGGAGTTCCGGAGGGACGAGCACCTGGACCACCCGGGCTACCACCGGGAGCTGGGCCGCTACTACGACGTCGGCGTGCCGTTCGGCGGCGGTCGCCCCGTGTGACCGCGCCCGGCAGGCCGGCCGGACCGCGGCACGGCGGCCCCGGGACCCGTGCGCACGGGTCCCGGGGCCGCTGCCGTACGGGCGGCGCCCCGGCCCTCCGCTACCCGTCGAGCACGGACAGGACGTTGCCGGCCGGGTCCTTGAACCAGGCGATCGACGGCATCCCGCCGCCGCCCCGGGCGATGCCCCTGGCGTCCTGCTCGAAGCCCGGGTAGCGCTCGAAGACCACACCGAGCGCGGTCAGCTCGTCCACGCTCTTCTCGACGTCGTCCACGGGGAAGTTGAGCACGGTGAAGTCGGCCGGCCGGTGGCCCTCCTTCGGGTAGAGCAGCACCGTGCCGCCGCCACCGAGGTGCAGGAGGAGCATGCCCCGCTCCTTGGTGACCCGCAGGCCCAGCGGCCCGCCGTAGAACCGCTCGGCCTCGTCGACGTCGTCCACCGAGAAGCCGCTGAATGCCCTGGCGTCCTGGAACATGATCACTCCCGTCGCGCGCGGTGTCCTCCTCACCATCTTCGCTCCGAAGGCCGGTACGGGCCGTACGGGCGCGCTGCGGCCCGCCGGGGGGCCACCCCCCGTGGCCCGGGGTCCACGGGGTGTGACGCGGCGAGCCCGTTCCGAACCCGTTCCGAACCCGTTCCGAACCCGTCCGGGGCCTTCCGCCCTGGAGCCGGGTGTGGGAGAACGCTCGGATGTGCGATGGAGAGCTGATCCCGCCCGAGGCGGACATGACCGAAGACGCATGGCTCCGCGCCGGCGGCGCCGCGCCCGCCGCGCGTCCGCCCCGCGCCGCGGGGCCGGGGCCGCGGCCGGCGGCCGCCCGGCCCGTCGGCCCGAGGAGGCGTTCCCTGCTGGGCGGCGCCGTGGCCGGGGCCGCGCTCGCGGCCCTGCCGTACGCCGCCGCGCCGGCCGCGGCCCGCCCGCTCCCCGCCGCCCCGCCGCGGTTCCCGCTGCCCTCGGGGCCCGACCCGAACGGGGAGTTCACCCTCCTCGTCACCGGCGACGCCGGCACCGGGACCGACGCCCAGTACGCGGTCGCGGCCGCCGCCCGCCGGATCCACGCCGAGCAGCGCTTCGCCCTCGCCGTCGGGCTCGGCGACAACATCTACGAGAACGGCCCCGAGTCGGCCCAGGACCCCGGGTTCCGCGACAAGTTCGAGCTCCCGAACACCGGGATCGACGTCCCCTGGCTGATGGTCCTCGGCAACCACGACTGCTCCGGCCTCATCCCGGGCAGCGGCGGAGATCCCGCCCGCGGGGACCGCGAGGTCGCCTACGCCGCGACCTCGCCCCGCTGGTACATGCCGAGCCGCTACTACAGCGTGGCCCTGCCCGGCCCGGCCGGCCCGCTGGTCGAGCTGTTCGCCCTCGACACCAACCCCGTGGCCTCCACCGTCACCCAGACCGACCCCTTCTACCGCTGGGACGGCCCCTACATGCGCGCCCAGCGCGCCTGGCTGGACCAGGGCCTGCGGGCCTCGCGGGCCCGCTGGAAGATCGTGCTGGGCCACCACCCCTACCTGAACAACGGGCAGCACGGCAGCGCCGGTTCCTACGACGGGTTCGTCGTGGGCCACTACACCAGCGGCATCCACCTCAAGCAGCTCTACGAGGAGGTGGTGTGCGGCCGCGCCGACCTGATCCTGTCCGGACACGACCACACCCTCCAGGTCCTCGAACCCACCGTGCGCACCGGCGGCACCCGCCAGCTCGTCTGCGGCGCCGCCGCCAAGGGCGGAGACGGCCGGAGCCACTTCGGCCACCCGGCCGCCTGGCAGGACTTCGCCTCGCTGGGCTTCATGACCCTGAAGGTCTCCGACCGCGCCCTGACCGTCGACGCGTACACCGTCGACGTCCCGACCCGCACCCCGCGCCCCGCCCACCGCACGACGATCACCGCACCGGTGGCCGCACCCCACGCCACCGCCCGCTGACCGCCCCGTCGGAGCCCCCGCCCCGCCCCGATCAGGAGACCGGGGCGGGACGGCGCAGAGCGGCTGCCGGCCGTGAGCGTCCGCGCGACGGCCGCCGGCCACCCGGCGCGGTACGGAGCCGCCCGCACCGGGTCCGTACCGCCACCGCCACCTCCCCGCCGTCCGGATGTCGGATCGGCACGGCATGCTGGGGCCGTGCAGATTCCGCGACAGCTCACTCAACTCCCCGACACGAACGGCCGGATGGTGGTGTGCGGTGACGACGGGCTGGCCCGCCGCCTGGCCGAGGAACTCGGAGACGTGTACGGGGAGCGGGTGACGCTCGTCGTCCCGCCCGCGGCCGAGCCCCCGATCACCATCGGGCCGCCGGTGCGCCAAGGCCGCCGCGGCCGGTCCGCGCCCACCCCGGCGCCCAACCCGGTCGCGGAACGGCCCCCGAGGGACCTGCGGATCGTCGAGGCGGCCGAGCCCGACGAGGCCGGGCTGACCGCCGCGGGGGTCGCCGACGCCGCCGCGCTCGCGCTGGTCTACAAAGGCGACGACCGGAACGTACGGGCCGCCCTGGTGGCCCGGAGGCTCAACCCCAGGCTGCGGCTGGTCATCCGGCTCTACAACCGCAAGCTCGGCCGCCACCTCGAAGAACTGCTCGACCAGGCCGCCATCATCTCCGAACCGGGCCTGGAACCGGTCGAGTTGGACTCCTCCACCACCGTGCTGTCGGACGCCGACACCGCCGCGCCCGCCCTCGCGGCCAGTGCCGTCGCGGGCACCAGCAAGGTGGTCCAGGCGGACGGACTGCTGCTGCGTGCGGTGGAGCGCACCCCGCCCCGGCGCGGCGAGAGCGCCGACCCCGGGCTGTGCACGCTCGCCCTGCTGTCGGCGACGGCCAGCGATCCCGCAGGCAGCGAGAGCTCCGTGATCGGCGGCGAACGCGGCCTCCAACTCCTGCCCGACGACCGGGCCGTGGCCCGCGCCACCGGCCGGGGCACCGTCGCGCTGGAGGCGGTGGCCCGCACCGGCCCGGCGCCCGCCGCACCCCGGTTCGGCACGGCCTCGCTGCCCGTGGCCTCGCTGTTCTCCCGGCGGCTGCGCTGGTCCCTGGGCGGGATCACCGCTGCCGTCACCGCGCTGGCCGTGGCGTCCTGGCTCACCACCGGAGACCACCCCCTGCACGCCGCCTACATCACCCTGCTCGACATCTTCGCCATCAACGAACCGGCCGTCGGCGCTCCGACGCAGCAGCAGGTGCTGCAGATACTCGCCGGATTCGTCGGCCTCCTGCTGCTGCCGGTGCTCGTCGCGGCCGCACTCGAAGCGCTGGGCGCCTTCCGCACCGCCACCGTCCTGCGCCGCCCGCCCCGCGGGCTGTCCGGGCACGTGGTCCTGCTCGGCCTCGGCAAGATCGGCACCCGCGTCCTCGCCCGGCTGCGCGAGCTGGACATCCCGGTGGTGTGCGTGGAGTCCGACCCGCAGGCCCGCGGCCTGGCCCTGGCCCGCCGGCTGCGGGTGCCCGTGGTCGTCGGCGACGTCACCGACGAGGGGGTGCTGGAGTCGGCCCGCGTCCACCGCGCGCACGGCCTGCTCGCGCTCACCAGCTCCGACACCACCAATCTGGAGGCCGCCCTGTACGCCCGCGGTCTGAGGCCCGACCTGCGGGTGGTCATGCGCCTGTACGAGGACGACTTCGCCACCGCCGTCTACCGCACCCTGCGCGCCGCCCACCCGGCCGCCCTCACCCGCAGCCGCAGCGTCACCCACCTCGCCGCCCCCGCCTTCGCCGGAGCCATGATGGGCCGCCAGATCCTCGGCGCCATCGCGGTGGAGCGCCGGGTGCTGCTCTTCGCGGTGGTCGACGTGGCCGGGCACCCCCAGCTCGAAGGCCGCACCCTCGCCGAATCCTTCCGACCCGGAGCCTGGCGGGTGATCGCCCTCGACACCGCCTCCCCCGAGGACCGCCGCCCCGACCTGGCCACCGCCGCCCGCGAGGCCTCGCCGTCCGCCGGCCCCGGCCTGGTCTGGCAACTGCACCCGGGCTACGTGCTCAAGCCGGAGGACCGCGTGGTGCTCGCCGCGACCCGCCGCGGCCTGGCCGAACTGCTGGGCCGCGGGGCCCCGCCCGCCGCCACCCCCCGGGACGGGCATGGCCCGGGCGGCTCGGGGCACCTTCCCCCTACGGGTCCGGCGCCGGACCCCCGCGAGGAGTCGACGTGACCGAGCCCGACGCATTCACCACCGCGCTGGACGGCCCCGTGTACGTGGTCACGGCCGCGGCCGGGGACAGCCGCGCGGGCTGCCTCGTCGGATTCGCCTCCCAGTGTTCGATCGACCCGCCGCGGTTCGTCGTCTGGCTCTCCACCGCCAACCACACGTACCGGGTCGCCCGCGAGGCCCCGTACCTCACCGTCCACCTGCTGCGGCGCGACCAGACGGCCCTGGCCGAGCTCTTCGGCGCCGCGACGGGCGACCGGACCGACAAGTTCGCGCGGACGGCCTGGCGGCCCGGCACCGGCGGCAGCCCGGTCCTCGACGAGGCCGACACCTGGTTCACCGGGCACGTCGAAGGGCAGATCGAGGGCGGCGACCACGTCGGATTCCTGCTCGCCCCCGTCGACGAGGGGCCGCCCACCGCCGGCCGGCGCGGCCGGACGCCCCTGCTGGAACACGACGACGTACGCGACCTGCGAGCAGGCCACCCCGCCCGGGCCCCCTCCTCGGCGGCCTCCGTCAGCCGGAGCGGGTGAGGGAGGACGCGCGCTCGGTGAGGCGGTGCAGCCGCGGGTGGCGTTCGCGGCGCTCGCGGCCGTGCCGGTCGAGTTCCTCCAGCAGCCGCTCCGAACGCTTCTCGACGCTGAGCTCGTCCAGCACCCGATCGGCCTCGGCGAGCAGCGCGCCGTACAGCTGCCACTGGCCGGGGTGACGGTCCATCTCCTCGGGCAGCAGGACCGCGAGCCGCTCGCGGCTGCGCCGGGCGGTGTCCAGCTCCTCGATGAGCCGGGCCTCGGCCGCCTCCGCGTTGGCGCTGACCTGGGCCGTGATGAGCTGCGCGAAGGACTCCACGGCGATGGCCGTGTGCCCGTACAGCTCCCGCACGGCCGCGGCGACGGGTGCGGGGAAGAGCGGCTCCGACCCGCGGACCTTGGCCAGGTCGGTCAGGGTGCGGCAGGACACGCGGAGCACCACCGCGCAGATCTCCAGCGTGTCGAGCCCCGTGCGCAGCACCAGCCGGAACAGGACCCCCTCGCGGACGCGCGGATTGAGCCGCAGGCTGTCCTCGGCCTGCCGCAGCGCCCCGTCGACCTGGGCGATGTCGTTGTCGAGCCGGCGCGCCTCGTGCAGCCGGGCGGCGGCCTTCTCCACCGTCGTCGCGCTGCCCGACTCGTCGGCGATGTGCAGCAGCAGGGTGCGCATGCGGGCGGCGAGGTCGTTGATGGCCTCGCTGGCCGGCCGCACCCACACGGGCGGGACGAACAGGACGTTGAAGGCGAGGCCGACCGCGGCCCCGATCAGGGTCTCCAGCACCCGGTCCCAGGCCGTGTCCGCCACCCGGGACACGCCCAGGACCAGCATCGCGCTGATCGCGACCTCCGGCACGAACTCGCCGGCCTTCACGAACCGCCCGACGACCAGCGACGCGAGGATGATCAGACCGAGGCTCCACCAGGTCAGTCCCACCAGCGCGCTGAACCCGATCGCGATCAGCACCCCGGCGACCACCGAGTTCACGCGCCGCACCCCCGTGGTGAGCGTGGTGTACAGGGTGACCTGGACGACCAGCAGCGCGGTCAGGGGGGCCGTGAGCGGCGCCGGTTCACTGCTCAGCCGCAGCGCGACCACGTAGGAGACGACGGCGGCGGCGGTCGAGCGGAGCGCCTGCACGACGGCCGGCTCCCGGTACCGGCTCAGGAGCCGCTGGACTGGCGCGAAAGCATGAGTCATATCCCGTGCCTTCCCCGATCGGCCGGAATGATCGTCTTCGGACCGACCGTTGTGCTCTCCCGTGTGCGCGGCGGTGGGGGGAATTCCGCATCCGGGTGCATCCTGCGGGGTGCGGGCGGAGGAATACCTCTCGAACACGGTGCGCGGTACGGGGCCGTGGCCGGGCCGAGAGCGGAGGACACCGTGCGCACGCGTCGAGCGAAGCGGAACGTAGTGGTCGTGGGAGCGGGACTGGCCGGGCTGGCCTGTGCCCGCGACCTCGCCGGGGCCGGCCTGGAGGTGCAGGTGCTGGAGGCCGGCGACGCCGTCGGGGGCCGGGTCCGCACCGACCGGGTGGACGGCTACCTCATCGACCGGGGATTCCAGGTCTTCAACACCGCCTACCCGCAGGTCCGGGCCCGGATGGACCTGCGGTCCCTGAAGCTGTCGCCGTTCACCCCCGGCGTGGTGACGCACACGGGGGAGGGCCGGACGCGCCGGCTCGTCGACCCGAGCCGCCGCCCCCGCGAGGCGCGCCACCTGCCGGACGCCGGGCTCTCGCCGCGCGACCTGGCCGCGCTCGGCGCGCTGTCCGCCCGCGACGCGTGCCTCCCGGCGGCGCTGCTGCGCAGGGCGGGCGCCGCGCGCACCACACGGGCGGCGCTGCGCGGGGCCGGGTTCTCGGACCGGTTCGTCGAGGAGTTCTTCCGGCCGTTCCTGTCCGGGGTGTTCCTGGAGGACGAACTGGAGACCTCGGGCCGGGTCTTCCACCTCGTGTGGCGCAGCATGCTGCGCGGGACGCTCTGCCTGCCGGCCGAGGGCATCGGCGCGGTCCCGCGGCAGCTGGCCGACGGCCTGCCGCCGGGCAGCGTGCGGTTGGAGACCGCCGTCACGGCGCTGACCGCGGACGGCGTGCACACCACCCGGTACGGCGAACTGCCCGCTGCCGCGGTGGTCGTGGCCACCGGCCCGGGCGCGGCCGGCCGGCTGCTGGAGGACGTGGGCACGCCGCCCTACCGGACCGTGACGACCTTCTACCACGCCGCCCCCGACCTGCGCGGACACGGCCCCGACCTGGTGACCGACACGGCCCGCCGGTTCCTGAACAGCTGCGTCCTCAGCGAGGTGTCGCCCGGGTACGCGCCCGCCGGCAGCTCCCTCGTCGCCACCTCCGTCCTCGGCACCGGCGGACCGGCCGGCTCCGGGAAGGCGCTGCTCGGGACGCTCGCCGAGGTGTACCGGACCCCGACCGAGGGCTGGGCGGAAGTGGCCGTGCGCACCGTCCAGGAGGCGCTGCCCGCGATGACCGGTGCCTGGCCGCTGTCCCGGACCACGCGCGCGGGAGGCCGCCGCTACGTGTGCGGCGACCACCGCGCCACCGGCTCGGTGCAGGGCGCGCTCGCCTCCGGGGCCAGGGCGGCCCGCGAGGTGCTGGCGGACCTGGACCGCTGATGCCTCCCGCGAAGGCCCGTCCCGCCGCCGCGGCTCCGGGAGCCGCCCGCGGTCCGCGAAGCGCCCGGGCCGGTGCGACCGCCGCGCCCGCCGGGGCGCCCCGCCGGGCGGACGTGGGGCTGAGCACCGGCGCCGTCGCCCAGCGGCTCGGCGTGGCCGCGACCACCCTGCGCTCCTGGGAGCGCCGCTACGCGATCGGGCCCGCCGTACGGATCGACGGCAAGCACCGCCGCTGGCTGGCCGAGGACATCGCCCGGTTGGAGGAGATGTGCCGCCTCACCGCGCTCGGGGTGCCGCCCGCCGAGGCCGCGCGGGCCGCGCGCACCCCCGGCGGCCCGGCCGGCACGGGCCCCGGGCGTCCCGAGGCGCGCGCCCCGGGGGGCCGTGACGCCCTGCCGCTGGGCCGGGCCCGCGCCGAGTGCCGGGGGCTCGCGCGCGCGGCCGTACGCCTGGACGCCCCGGCGGTGGAGGTGCTGCTGCGCGGTGCGCTGGAGGAGCACGGCTGCGTGTCCGCCTGGGAGGAGATCATCGCGCCGACCCTGCACGCCGTCGGCCGCAAATGGGCCTCGGCGGCGGCCCGGGCCCAGGGCGCGGTCCCGGCCGGCCCGGCTGCCGCGGTTTCGGCGGCGTCGGCCGCTTCGGCGGGGGAGCGGTACATCGAGGTGGAGCACCTGCTGTCCTGGCTCGTCTCCTGCGCCCTGCGGAGCCTGCCGCGCAGCGCCCCCCGGACGGGCTTCCCGCCCGTCCTGCTGGCCTGCGCGCCCGGAGAGCTGCACAGCCTGCCCCTGGAGGCGCTCTGGGCCGGCCTCGGGGAGCGGGCACTGCCGGTACGGATGTTCGGGCCGGCCGTCCCGGCCGACGCCCTGGGCGAAGCCGTACGGCGCGTCGCGCCCTCCCTCGTCGTGGTGTGGGCGCAGGGCCGACCGAGCGCGCCCTCGGACATCGTGACCGCGGTCGAGGGCACGGAGCGGGGCCTGCGCGGTGCCCGGACCCGCTCGACGCTGCTGGTCGCGGGGCCGGGCTGGAGCGCCGTGCCCGACGCGGGGTCCCGGCGCCTCACCGGCCTCGGCTCCGGGCTCGACCTCATCGAGCGGATGCTGCCCCGATGAGGCACGGCCCACCGCGCCCGGACGGGCGCTCAGGCCATCAGGGCGAGCAGCCGCCGCGCGGCCCGCGCCGGACCCAGCGCGCGGACCTGCCGGGTCAGCCCGGCCAGGGCGTGGTGCGGCGCGTCCAGCAGCGCCGACACCGCCTCGCCCACCTCGGCGGCGCGCAGGCCGTGCGGGTCCAGGCACAGCCCCGCCCCCGCGCGTTCGGCGTCGTGGGCGATGGCGAACTGGTCGCTGGAGAACGGCAGGACGAGCGCCGGCACCCGGGCGGCGAGGCACTCGGTGAACGAGTTGTTCCCCCCGTGGTGCACCATCGCGTCCACCCGCGCCAGCAGCGCCTGCTGCGGTACGGACTCCGCCACGGCGGTCCGCGGCCCGGCCAGGTGCGCGAGCGCGCCCGCCCGGTCGCCCGCCGCCAGGATGACCGAAGTGTCGGGCCGCCCGTCCAGGACGCCCCGCGTCACGGTCTCCAGCACGTCCTCCCGGGCCGAGAGGAAGGTGCCGAGCGCCACCAGCACCACGCGTGGCCCCGCCCGCCGCAGCCGGCTCAGTTCCGCCTCCCAGAAGGGGCCCGGCCCGGCCGCGTCGGCGCGCGTGCAGTGCCCGCTGAACACGAACCGGGGGTCCCGGCCCGCCCCGGACAGCCCGGGGAGCCAGTCGAACCGGGGGTAGTTCAGGACGACCGCGTGCGGCGAACTGAGCGCGAACGCCCGGCCGGGCGCCGGCCGGTGCGGGGTGTGGCGCGCGGTGAACTCGGTGAACAGCGCGGTGAAGGCGGCGTCGTTCGCCCCGGCCTCCTCGCGCAGCGCGACGAGGTCGGCCGGGGCCGGCCGCACGGCCCGCGGCCACGCGTGCGGCACCCCGAACAGGGCGCCGGGGGAGTGCGCCAGGTAGCTGGGGTGCCCGGGGCAGAACGTGGCGAACGGCAGGTCGAGGCAGTGCAGGGCGAGCGTCACCGCGTAGCTCAGCTGGTCCACCACGTACCAGTCGGCGGGCCGCCGGGCGTGCAGCGCGCGCAGCTCCGCCAGCACCCGGTCGGGCTCCGCGAGCATGTCCGCCCGCCGGTGCCGGGCCTGGACCAGCAGCGCGGGCACGGCCCCGGCGCGGGTGGCGTGCAGGAACTCCTCCAGACGGGCCGCCTCCGCCCCGCCCTGGACCGTACGCCGGGCGATGCCGGTGTTCGCGTTGCGGGTGACCGTGAGCGGCGTGAAGCCGACGCCCGCGGCCGCGGCCAGCGGCGCGAAGGCCTCCGAGCAGGCGAACCGGACCTCGGCCCCGGCCGCCCGCAGGGCGCCGGCCAGCACGGACAGCGGCTGGGCGTGGGACCGGAAGGGGGGAGCGATCACGTGGACGCGGGGCATGCGGGACTCGTTTCCGTTCGGTCGGCTCACGCGTCCTCTTCCGCCGTCCGCCCCCGACCGGAGGCACCACCGCCCGAAGACCCGCCGAGCACGAGCATCGCATCCGAAGGCGGCGCGGGGGCGGAAGCACGGATGACCCCCCACCCGAGCGAGAGCAGCGCCCCGTGGACACAGCCGTCCCGCACGACCGGCCCGACCCCTTCGTCGCGGTCCGCCAGGCGTTCTGGGCCGCGGGCGGCTCCCGCCCGGCCCGCGCGCCCGGCGGCCTGCCGGTGCCCGCAGGTGCGCTGGCACCGTTCCTGCGGGCCGAGTACCTGCCCTCCGTCCACCCCGGCACCCTGACCGACCCGGCCGACCACACCGTCGCCCGCCTGCGCAGGGCCCTGCGCCTGGGCCTGCCCGCCACCCCGGAGGAGCTCGTCGCCGCCGCCCTGCGGCCGGAGCGCCGGCTGCGCGCCACCGTCGCCGAGGCCTGGCCCGGCTCCCTCCACCGCTACGGGCCCGCGCGCGCGGGCCGCGCCCTGCGGCGCGAGCTGCCGCGCCACACCGACCCCCGCACCCTCGCGACCCTGATCGCCCTGGCCACGGCCGGCGGACTGCCGCTCCCCGACCCCGCCGGACGGACCGACCCGGACCGGACCGGCCCCTTCGCGGCCCGGCCGGTCCGCCACGCGCTGTGGCGCCACCTCGCGACCCGGCCCGACGGGCGGCGCCTGCTGCCCGACCCCGCCACGGGAGCGGACCCGTACGAACGGCTGCTGCTGGCCGCGGCCGCGGGCGCCGACGTCCTCGCCGCGCCACCGATCCCGCGGCGCGGCGGGCTCCTCGTCGTCCAGTCGATGCTCCTGGGGGCCATGGACAGCCCCGGCGAGGGCTCCGGCGGCGGCCTCGGGGTGCTCCTGGGCGGTCTGGGCGACGCGCTGGTCAGGACCGACGCCGTCGACGGCGTCCTCACGCTGGTGACCGCCCGGATGCGGCCCTCGGACCGCGGAGAACCGGAACTCCTGCGGCCCCGCGGCCCCGGCCACTGGACCCTCGGCCTGCCGGTCGACGACGCGGGCCCCGACGCGGCCGGCGCCGAGGACGACGGGGCCGGCGACGCGGCTCACGGCCCCGACGACTTCGGGGCCGCGAGCTGGTGGGCCGCCCGGCTCCTCGGCGCGCTGGAGCGCCGGCCCGACCTGGTCCACGTCCGGTACGCCGACGACGCCTCCCTCGCGGTCGCCGAGGCGGCCCGCCGGCTCGGCGCCCGCCTGGTCTTCACGGCCACGCCCGACCCCCACCGCCGCATCGGCGAGCGGCACGGCGCCGCCCGGCCCGCGGTGCCGGCCGACCGCGAGGAGCTGCGCCGGGACCTGCACCGGGTCTTCGTGGCCGACCGGCTCGTCCAGCGGGCCGACGAGGTCGTCGGCATTCCCGGCCCGGGCGGCGACGGAGCCGACGCCACGGCCGAACTCCTGCGCCACTTCCCCCAGCTCGCCGGTGCCAGGGGCGGCCGCGGCCCCGCGGCCCCGCCCGAGGGCATCACCGCGTACCACGACACACCGGACACCCGCCGGCGCGGAGAACTGCTGCTGGAGCGGCTCTTCGGCGGCGGCGAACGGGTGTCGGCGCTCGACCCGGACGCCCGGCGCCTGCCGCTCCTGCTCACGGTCGGCCGACTGCACCCCCTCAAGCAGCAGCACCTGCTGGTCCGCGCCTGGATCGAGTCTGGGCTCTGCCTGCGCTCCACCCTGGTGGTCGTGGGCGGCTCCGTGCGGGCCGACGCCGCGGAACCGGCCGAACGCGACGTGCGGGCCGCCCTCGCGGCCCTGCGCGCCGAGCACCCCGGAGCCGCGGCCCGGCTGGCGCTCGTACCCGCCCTCCCCAACGCCGAGGTCCGGTGCCTGGAGCGCGCGCTGGCCCGCTCCGGCGGGGGAGCGGGCCGGGCGTACTACGTGTGCCCCAGCGCGAAGGAGGAGTTCGGCATCGCCGTGCTGGAGGCCATGGACGCGGGACTGCCCGTGGCGGCCACCGCGCGCGGCGGGGTCCCGCACTACCTGGAGGACACCGTCAACGGGCTGCTCCTGGACACGTCCTCGGCCGGGACCCTGGCCCGCGGGATCGACCGGCTGCTCGCCCTGTCCGACGAGGAGCTCGGCGCGATGACCGCCCGGGCCGCGGCCACCGTCCGCGGTCGCTACTCCATCGACGCGGCCGCGACGGCGTTCGCGGCGGTCTACGCGGGCCGGGGCGGGGACACGGAAACGGCGCGTCTCCCGGCCCGGGCCGGGAGACGCGCCGCCTGTGCGACGGGCCGCTACCAGTGACGACTACCAGTAATGCCGCCGACCTCCCACCGCGTGACCGAGCGATCCCATGATCCAGAGAACGGCACCGATGACCAGCAGGATGATGCCGATGGTCCAGAGGATCGAGATGCCGAGGAGCCAGCCGATGATCAACAGGACGATTCCGAGTGCGATCATGATGTTTTTCTCCCATCTCGCGTCTCGCCGATCCGCTTATGCCCCGTCACGGTGAAGCCATGCCTCCGGCGGACCGATCGTCATACCGGCTGGTCAAGCGCTGCACGAACGGTGCGCGGTGCGCCTTTCGGCACGGGCGCGCACGCTGGGACCACAGGGACCGGAACCCCCGGAACCCCCGGTTTCCAGGAGGACCCCATGAGTGTGGATCCGGTACCGCCGCAGGAGACCCCGCCCGCGGAGGGCTGCATCGCCGAAGCCCACCAGGAGCGCCCCGACGGCGGCATCTTCGAGCACCCGCGGATCCTGCTGGCGCTCATCGCCTTCGGCGGCCTGATGTTCGCGGCCTTCTTCGCGGCCCGCATCGCCGGCTTCTGACCGGGACGGACGCCGTCAGGACGGCGCCGCGGGTTGCGCCTCCGGTTCCGGCGACGGATCGGCGAGCTGCTCGCGCAGGTAGTTCCAGAAGACGGCGATCAACGCCGCGACCGGCACCGCCAGCAGGCTGCCCACGACCCCCGCCAGACTGCCGCCCAGCGTCACGGCGAGCAGGACCACCGCGGCGTGCAGGCCCAGCCCCCGGCTCTGGATCATGGGCTGGAACACGTTGCCCTCCAACTGCTGCACCGCGACGATGATCGCCAACACGATGAGCGCGTCGGTCAGACCGTTCGACACCAGCGCGATCAGCACCGCGACGAAACCGGCGAACAGCGCACCCACGATGGGGACGAACGCCGACACGAAGGTCAGCACCGCCAGCGGAAGCACCAGCGGCACCCCCACGATCCACAGGCCGAGCCCGATGAACACGGCGTCGAGAAGGCCGACGAAGGCCTGCGACCGCACGAACGACCCCAGCGTGTCCCAGCTCCGCGCCATCACGACCGGCACGTCGACGGAGAGTCGGCCGGGCAGCTGACCCTTCAGCCACGGCAGGAAGCGCGGACCGTCCTTGAGGAAGAAGAACATCAGGAAGAGCGCGAGGACGGCCGTCACCACCCCGTTGAAGACGGTGCTGACCCCCGTGACGACGGTGGTGACGGCACTGCCCAGGCTGTCCTGGATTCGGGCGACGGCCGTGTCGAAGGCTCCCGTGATCTGGTCGTCACCGATGTTCAGCGGCGGCCCGGACGCCCACTCGCGCACCTTCTGGATGCCGTCGACCACGCCATCGGTCAACTGGCCGGACTGGGAGGCCACCGGCACCGCGATCAGGGCCGCGATCCCGGCGGCGACCAGCAGGAACAGCACCGTCACCACCGACGCCGCCAAGGCCGGCGCCCAGCCGCGCCGCCGGAGGAACGCGGCGATCGGCCAGGTCAGCGTGGTGAGCAACAAGGCCACGACGAGCGGCCAGACGACCGACCACATCCGGCCGACGATCCACAGCGCCACCGCGGTCATCACCAGGACCAGCAGCAGGTCGACGGAGATGCGCGCCGAGGTGCGGAGCGCGGCTGTGGTTCTGGTGGGACTCAAGTGTGGAGGCATCCCGCCACCTTAACGGCCCGCCGCGCACGGCCGTCCCCGCCCGCCGCCGACCGTCGGCGCGAGCGCCGAACGCCGCCCACCGGAAGGCGAGTTCACCGACACCGCCCGGCCCCGCGGACGACGGCCGGCGCGACCCGGCGGCCCTGGTGGGGGCCGGCGGCTCCGGTACCATCGGCGGCTCCGGACGGACGGCATCGGGGGAAGGCCGCTATGTCAGCCAGGTACCTCGTCTCGCCGCGCGGCGGTCGCCGCGGTCACCGGGACATCTCCTCCGCCCTCGCCGCCGCGGCCGCGCAGCGGCGGCCGGCGCTGATCGAGATCGAGCCCGGCCACTACGAGGAGGCGCTCGCGGTCCGCGGCGAGGTCCGGCTGGTCGCCACCGCGGGCCCGGGCTCCGTGCTCGTGAGCGCGGTCCGCGGGACCGTCCTCGACGCCTGCGGCTCGGTGTCCGTCCACGGCCTCATGCTGACCGGCCGCGACCCGGGAGCGGACGTGGTCGCCTGCACCGGCGGGACGCTCGCGCTCGACCACGCGGAGGTCCGCGGGCACCACGCCGTCAGCGTCCACGCGAGGCCCCACACCACCGTGACGCTGCGCGACAGCACCGTCCTCTACGGCCGGACCCTGTTCACCGGCTCCCGCGGCCTCGTCGAACGGTGCCGGTTCACCGACGCCGCCGACAACGCCCTCGCGGTGATCGAAGGCGCCGACGTCGCGATCCGCGACAGCCGGATCGACGGCAGCCGCATCCACGGCGTCCGCGTCAGCGACGCGCGCGCCCAGGTCACCGGGTGCGAACTGACCGGCATCGGACAGGCCGCGCTCGCGGCGGACACCCGGGCGCGGCTCACGGTCAGCGGCTGCACGGTCACGGCCGTGCACGCGGAGGGCATCCTCTTCACCGAGCAGGCCAAGGGCTCGGTGGACGGCACGCGCGTCACCGACGCCCAGCACGGCGTCGCGGTGGCGAGCGGCGCCGACCTCCTCGTGCGCGGCTGCGTGTTCGCCGACTGCCGCGACAGCGGGATCAACGTCCACACCGCGGGCCGGGGCAGGTTCGAGGACTGCGAGGTCCTCGGCTCCGGCACCCTCGGCGTCTTCTCGACCACGGGCGGGGTCATCGAGGCCGACGGTGTGCGCATCGCCCGCGGCAACGTCGGCATCGCCGTCACCGACGGAGGCCGCGGCCGCTTCGGCCGGATCGCGATCGAGGACCTCACGGGCACCGCGCTACGGGTCTTCGGCGACGCCCGGGCCGTCTTCACGGACGTCCGGGTGGACCGCTGCAAGGCCGGGCTGGAGGGATGGGGCGGCGCGGGCACCGCCGCCGAGGTCACCGGCTCCACGTTCCGCGACCTCGGCACGATGGCCGTGGCCGTCGCCGGGCAGGCCCGGGTCGCGCTGACGGGAGTGACCGCCGAGCGGGCCGTGCTGGCCTTCGGGGTCGGCGAGGAGGCCTGGCTCTCGCTGCGCGACTGCACGGCCCGGGAACTGGGCGCGGGCGGGGCCATCGCCTTCGGCCAGGGACAGCTGGTCGCCCGCGACCTCACCGTGGCCGGCGCCCGGTCGTACGGCCTCGCGGGCAGGGACCGCGCCTACGTGGACGTCGCGCGCGGCACGTTCACCGACTGCGCCGCCGCGGGCGCCAGCTTCGAAGGCACCTGCGCGGGCCGGATGGTGGACTGCGCGGTGGAGGGGGACGAGGGGCTCGCCGTCCTCGACAACGGACACGTCGACCTGACCGGCCTGCGCACGACCCTGCGCGTCGTCGCACAGCCCGCCGAACCGGCCGGTCCCGCGCCGACGGTCGTCAACCACTTCAACGGGCCCGTCTTCAACGCCGCCGTCCACGGCGCCCAGCTGGCCTGGAACAACACCCATGCCGTCCAGCAGCAGACCAACGAGGAGGGCCCCGGCCCATGAACGACCCGCAGCACGCCCCCCACGGCGCCGGACCGGTGTTCAACGGACCCGTCTCGGGAGCCCAGTTCGCGTGGAACAACGAGAGCGTCACCCAGAACCAGCGCAACGACACCACCGTCGCCCCCGGGTTCGAGCCGCTCGCCGAGCTCGTCACCGAGCTCCTGCGGCAGCTGCCCGACGCCGGTCTCGCCGACCCGGACCGCGAGGACGCCGAGTTCGCCGCCCGGGAGGTCCTGGCGGAGATCACCCGCCCCGAGCCCCCGGAGCCGGGCCGGCTGCGCCGCGCGGTCACCGGGCTGCGGGGAGCGCTGGCCCCCGTCGCCACCGGAGCGGCAGCCGGAGCGGCGGTGGGGGCGCAGGAGTGGGCGCGGGCGGCGATCGCGAGCCTGACGGGCCTCGTCTGACCGGCGCTGCCCGGCCGTCCGGGCGGTTCGGTCGTCCGGGCTGTCCGGTCGATCGGGCGGCCCGGCGCCGTACCGCGGGGAACCGGCCCGGGCGGGCCGGTTCCCGGCCGGCTACGGCGTGCGGAGCGCGACCGCCGCGCAGTGCCCGTCCGGCACCAGGACGTCGGTCAGGGTCCAGCCGGGCAGTCCGGCCGGCACCGGGCCCGAACCCACGTAGTCCGCCGCCGGGTTCTCCGACAGGCCGACCCCGAGACCTTTCAGATAGGCCTCCTTGCGGGTCCACACCCGGGTGAAGGCGGGCGGGCGTTCCGCGGAGGGGAGCACCGCCAGCTCGGCGGCCTCCCTCGGGTGCAGCACGTCCGACAGCTCCGCGATCGTGCGCAGCGGCACGACCTCCTCCACGTCCACCCCGACCGGGGCGGTGGCGAAGGCCAGCAGGCTGATGCCGGTGCAGTGCGAGAGCGAGAAGTGCAGGGCCCCGCCCGGCAGCACCGGCCGCCCGTGCGGCTCGTCGCAGTGGGCGCACGGCGCCCGTTCGACGGCCACCTCGCGCGGAGCGAGCCCCAGGTACGCGCCGAGCAGCCGGCGCAGCGCCACGTGCGCGCAGACGTACGAGTCGCGGTCGGCGGCCCGCACGAACTCGGCGGCCCGCGCCAGCTCCTGGGCGTCCAGCGTGCCCGGCGCGTGCCGGGCCGCGTGCGCCCGGTACGCGGTGGTGTCCACGAGCCACAGTCCGGGGCTCGCGCCCACCAGGACGGCCCGGGCCGGGCCGGGGTCCGACAGCCTTTCCGGGAGCAGGAGTTGCTGCGTGACGAGCGTCATGAGGGCCTCCTCAGACGGCCGCGGGGACGGGGAGCTCCACCGGCGCCGGCTGCTCGGTCCGCGCGGGGTGGCGCAGGGCGAGCACCGCGGCCAGCGGCGAGACGAAGGCGATCGCACCGCACAGCAGCCAGGTGGTCTGCACGCCCAGGACCAGCGACAGCGAGCTGAAGACGGCGATGGACAGGGGCGCGGCGCCGATGCCCGCCAGCGAGAGGGTGGACATCGCCGCGCCCATCCGGTCCTCGGGCGCGGACTGCTGGTAGAGGGTGACGATGGCCGGCCCGTTGAGCCCGGACAGCAGCCCGACGCCGGCGGCCACCGCGGTCAGCGAGGTGACGGACGGCATCAGGGCCATGACCAGGATGCCGGCGGCCAGACCCGCCCCGGTGACGACGAGGCGGACGAACATCGGGATGCGGTGGGCCATCGCGGCGCCGACCGCGCTGGAACCGAGCGCGCCCACGCTGAACGCGGCCAGCACCACGCCCACCGCGCTCACCCCCCAGCCCCGCTCGGACACCAGCAGCGGCAGCGCCACCTCGGCGGGCCAGCTGAAGGCCAGGTCCAGGCAGAGGGCCGCGACGAACATCCAGCGCAGCCGGGGGTTGCCCGCCAGCAGCCGGAACCCGTCGCCGGAGCGCTTGACGAGGGAGACGCCGGGTTCCGGCTCCGGCCGGACGAACCCGTGGGTGACGTGCAGCAGGCAGCCGAGCCAGATCGCGCCGGTGACGGCGCCGACCACCATGGCCAGCCACAGTTCCCCGACGGTGATCAGGAAGGCCCCGGCCGGGGCCCCGAGGATGGGCGCGACGCGCAGCACCATCGCGTAGAGGGAGTTCGCGCGGGCCAGTTGGTCACCGCGGGCGAACATCGGGAGCAGTACGCCCGAGGCCGGTCCGGCGAGCCCGAGCAGCACCCCCTCCACCAGCGCGATCACCACCAGCGGCCACAGCGACTGGGTGGTCGCGGTGACCAGGGCGCCGCCGGCCAGCAGCAGGACCCGGGCCGCCGTGGTGCGCAGCAGGACGAAGCGCGGGCCGAGGGTGTCGGCCACCGCCCCGCCGAAGATCAGCATGAGGGCGCGGGGCACGGTCGCGGCGAGCATCAGCAGGGTGACCGCGCGGGTCCCGCCGATCTCGACCGCCGTCCAGTTCATGGCGATGAGCAGGGCGAAGCTGCCGAGCTGCACGGCGGCCTGGCCGCCGACGAGGGAGCCGACCCGGCCCCACTGGACCGGTTGCTGCGCCTGCGCTGCGGGGGTGTCCATGGTGTACCTGTTCTCTGCGAGGGCGAAGGGGCGAAGGGGGAGAGGGGCGGGCGGAGGGTGCCGAAGGGTTCGGAGGGGCCGGAGGCGGTTTCAGGCGTCGTGCGGGCGGGCCAGGGCGGCGGCGACGGCGCGGCGGGCGGCGCGGGCCAGATCGACGGTGCGGGGTGCGGAGCCGTACGTCCGCAGCTCCAGGTGGCCGCCGAGATGGCCGAGCCCGGCTTCGCCGAGGGCCCGGGCCGCGGCCGCGGCCGCCGGAGTGACGCAGCCGGCCCCGGCGGCCGGGGCGACGGTCACCCCCGGGATCTCCGAGAGCCGGAACCGCGCCCGCACGCAGGCGGCGCCGCGTGCGCCGAGCCGGTCGCGGCCGAGCGGCGGCCGGGAGTGCGCACCGCCGGTCCGGCCCGGCCGGGCCCGGCGGCCGGCAGGGGCCGCGGGCGGCTCCCGCCGGGGCCCGCTCATGCCCGGTTCCCGAGCGGCAGGGGGTGCGCCCCGGCGTCGGCCGGGGTGTCCACGGGCCACAGGTCCTGCGGGTCCAGATCGCCCACCCGGTACTTGCCGACCGCGCTCACCAGCAGCCGCAGCTCCAGTGCCAGGGCCTCCACCAGCCGGACGAGGCCCGCCTCCGCGTCCTCGTCCACGGCCAGCAGCGCCGCCCGGCCCAGGCCCACCGCGCTCGCGCCCAGCGCGAGCGCCCGCACCGCGCGGCCGCCCTCCCAGATCCGCCCGGTGGCGAGCAGGTCCCCGGCCGGCCTGCCGATCCGGCGCAGGCACTCCCCGAGCGGCAGGCCCACCTGGTCGAGGAATACGCGGGGCGCCCACCCGGTGCCGCCCTCGGCGCCGTCCACGGTGACCGCGTCGGCGCCCGCGGCCCAGGCCGTGGCCGCCGCGAGGGCGATGTCCCGGCCGGGGTGGAACTTGACCCAGGTGCGGGCCAGCGGGAAGTTGTTCCGCATGAACCGCAGTTGCTGACGGACGATCTCCTCGGTGAAGGTCCCGGGGGTCGCGCACCGCAGCCGCCGTCCGGCGCCGGTGCCCGTGCCGCCGCCGTCGGCACCGGCACCGGCCCCGGCCCCGTCGCCCAGGAGGTCCCGTACGGCGAACTGCCCGGACAGCCGCCCGGCCTCCGCCGCGCTCACCACCGTCATCCCGCCGAGACCCGGCTTGGCGCCCTGGCCGACCTTCAGCTCGAAGCCCAGCCGGCCGGAGTCCCGCAGCGCCCGTGTCCCCGGGTCGCTGTAGAGGAGGTTCCACACCTCGGAGTCGGCGTCCTCGGTGGACTGCTGCACCACCACGCCGCCGACCCCGTCCGGGAGCTCCTGCGCGTACGCCGCCACCCGCTCCAGCAGCGCAGAGCGCGTGGTTCCGCCCTCGCCGCCCCGGCTGTAGCCGTGCACCGGCACCATGTTCTCGCCGATCACCATCGGGATGCCCAGCCGCGCCGCCTGCCGGCCCGCCGCCACCCCGAGGTCGCCGCTGCCGGCCCGGGTCGAGCCGAACGCCGAGAGGTAGAGCGGGAGCAGGGCGTCGAAACCGCCGACCGGGGTGCGCAGGTCCACGTCCTCGTACGACGGCTCCCGGCCCAGGTCGATGAGCTTCTCCAGCCGCCGCGGCATGAACACCGGCGGCACGATCCGCAGTGCGTCCAGCGCGTCCGGCAGCGGTGCCCCGGCCCCGGCGGGCCCGTACGCGCCGTCGCCGGTACCCGGCCCCGCCGCCCCGAAGAGCCGCGCCCCGTAGGCGTCCGCGGGCGGGAAGACCTCGGCCGTCCCGGCCCGCGCCCGCGCCCGTACCGCCCGCTCGGGGAAGCCCGGCGCATCCAGTGCGCCCGGTGCGCCCGGTGCGCCCGGTCCGTTCGGCGCGCTCACGGCGCGATCACCCCCGGCAGCTTCGGGTAGGCGCTGACCTGCCAGAGCGCGTCCAGCCCGGTCAGGAACCGCACGAGGCGCTGCAGCCCCATCCCGAAGCCGGCACTGGGCTCGATGCCCTCGCGCGCCAGGTCCAGGTACCAGGCGTACTTGGCCGGGTTCTCGCCGCTCTCCCGCATGCGGGTGACGATCGTCGCGTATCCGGACTCGCGCTCGCTGCCGCTGACCAGTTCGCCGAAACCGCCGTGCGCGATCAGGTCGAAGTTGCGCAGCACGCCCGGACGTTCGGGATCCTCGCGGTCGTAGAACCCGCGCGACCCCTTGGGGTAGTCGTTGATGAAGAACGGACGGTCCGCCTCCAGGGAGAGGACCTTCTCGCCCGCCCAGTCGATCTCCGCGTCCGGGCTCTGCGGATGCCCCTGCCCGAGCAGCCTGGCCACCGCCTCCTCGTGGGTGCAGGAATCGAACTTCCCCGACCGCAGCTCAGCGAAGTCCAGCTCGTCGCGACCGAGTTCGCGCAGCACCTCGGGAACGGCCGTCCACACGTGCTCCACCACGTGCGTCAGCAGCCCGGCCGCGATCTCCTGCGCGTCGGCGCGGCTGCCGCCCGCCAGTTCCACGTCGATCTGGTGGAACTCCACCAGGTGCCGCCCCGTGCCGGCCGTCTCCGGCGGTTCCACCCGGACGTTCGGCGCGATGTAGAAGAGCCGCGGAAAGCCCTTCAACGAGGCCTGCTTGTAGAGGATCGCGCTGGTCATGAGCTTGTACGGCTGCCCGTAGTAGTCGACGTCCAGCGCCTTCGCGCCGCGCCCGCCCGGGTCGGTGACCGGGCCCACCAGCGGTGGCAGCAGCTCCACGAAGCCCTCGCCGCGCAGGAACCGCCGCGCCGCGTGGAGGGCTTCCTGCTGCACGAGCATCGCGGACCGCAGCTGCGGCGAGCGCAGGTGCTCGCCGAGCGGGGGAGGGGTCTGCAGGTCCATGTCGGCTCCTGTTCGTAGAAGTACGGGTACGCAAAGGGGTGGGTCGCACACCGGTGGGTCGCAAACGGGCGGCGGGACGGGGTGTGCGGAGGGCGTCGCGCGGGCCCCGCCGAGGCCCGGACCGGCTGGTCCGGCCGCCCCGTCGGGCGCCGCGGCCCCGGCGGCCTGCGCCCCGTCCGATCGGCGCTGCGGCTGCTCGCGCGGCCTCTCGTGGGGCTGCTCGTGGGGCGCGTCGTACCGCCCGGCGACGCCGCCCAGGGCCGCCAGCAGCCCGTCCGAGGTCATCGCCGGCGCGCGGGCCGGGGCCCGCCGGCCGGCGGCGTACGGGGCCACCGGCATCGCGCCGGTCCGCGACCAGCGCAGCCGGCCGTCGGCGGCGACGAAGCTGCGCGAGCGCCCCGCGTTGTCGGGGTGCAGGCAGTACGGCACGTCCAGCACGCCCCGTGCGAAGGCCGTGCGCAGGGCCCGTCCCGGGTCGTCGCCGAGCTCCAGCACGGCCTCGACGAACGCCCGGGCCTCCCGGTACACCTCGCTGTCCGCCGACCGCTCCGGCTCCCGCCCGGGCGCGGTGAGCGCCGCGGCCGCCGCGGCCGTCTCCAGCGCCCGTACGTTCTCCGCCACGGTCGGGATCCGGTGGGCCTCGGCGGCGGTCTTCACGATCAGGCGCTGCGCGCCGGCCGTCACGGCCAGCCGCGCGGAGGCCTCCAGCAGCCGGGTCGCCCCGCGCTCGGTGTGCGGGAAGACGCCCATGTAGGTGTAGAGGACGACGTGCCGCTCCACGTCCCGCGGCAGGAACTCCCCGGCCAGCCGGCGCAGCGCCCGAACGGCCTCGACGTCCTGGCCGGGGTCGGTCTGCTGGGCGTAGCTGAGGGAGACGCTGCGCAGGCCGTGCCGGACGAAGAACATCCCCTCCAGCAGACTGAGCGCCACGAGCAGCCCGGGCGGGCACAGCTGGCCCAGCATGCAGCCGCCGAAGCTCTCCAGGTGCGGCACCCGGCCCGCGGGCACCAGCGTGGTCAGCAGCTCGCAGGAGCGGGCCCAGTTCTCGACGGACTCGGCGAGCGGGGTGCGCCCGTAGGGCAGGCAGTACGAGACGGGTCCGCCCTCGGTGGCGTCCAGGCCGGCGGCGGCCAGGGCCCGGACGATCGCCTCGGGCCGCGAGGAGCCGTGGCGCACCTGGACCGGGAAGCCGGCGTCCAGTACGCCCGCCAGCAGCTCCCGGGTCGACTCGGCGGAATGGGTCGCGATCGGGTAGCCGTTGAGCGGCACGCCCTCGGCCAGGGCGGCCCGCGCGGCCGCGTGGTCGCCGACGCGGGTGTAGCTGTCGATGGTGAGCGTGCCGACCGTGGTGGCCACGGCCGCCTTGGTGCGCTCCAGGCCGGCCCGCATCCGGCGCGGGTCGCCGAACCCCATCCGGGGCTGCACCACGAGCTGTCCGGCCGCTGCGGCCTCCGCGACGAACGCGCCGAACGAGGGGAGGGGGGCGGGGACTGCCGGGGGGCCACGGTCGGTGCGGCGAGCGTGGCGGCGGTCATGCGACGGCCTGCGGTGCGCGGTGCGCCGCGGCTTCGAGGGCGGCCAGGTAGGCGCGCAGGGCGGCGACGTCCCCGTCGTCGAAGACGGCGTCGCAGCCCGCGTCCAGCAGGAGTCCGCGCTGTGCGGGATCGGCCTCGCCGGCCACGCCCAGCTTGCCCCCGATGACGACGGGCAGGGTGAGCCCGGCCCGCCGTACGGCGCGCACGGCGCCGAGTCCGTCCCGGTAGCCGTGCCCGTTCACACTGCTGAGGACGACGAGACCGGGCTCCTCCCGCGCGCAGGCTTCGGTCAGCAGCTCGTCCGTCACACAGGGACCCAGATTGCGGACCGGGTGCCCGAGCTCCTCCAGGAGCAGCTGCAGATAGACCAGGTTCCAGGTGTGGGAATCCGAGGCCGTACCCGCCAGCAGGATGTTCACATTCCTTCGTCGCATGCGAGAAATATAGGAAGCGATATCCCGGGCGAGGGGAAGTCGAAGCGGCAGTATGGCGGAAGTGGCCGCTTTATCGAGCGGGCCGGCAGGGCAGCGAAAAGGCCGTGCCCCGCGGATGCGGGGCACGGCCTTCTTGTCGTCCACGACGAACCGAAATGCCGACCGGGCGGCTTCCGGAGGGTCAGGAGGCGTATTGCGTGACGAGGCTCTTCGGCCGGATGTCCGTCCAGTTGCGCTCCACGTAGGCGAGGGCGTCCGCCCGGGTTCCCGGGCCCCAGACTCCCTCCCAGCCTGCGGGGACGTCGGCGAACCCGGGCCACAGCGAGTGCTGGCCCTCGGCGTTGACCACGACGTGGAACGTTCCCTCGGTGTCGTCGAAAGGATTGGTCATGACAGGCTCCTCAATTTCTCGGAAAGGATACGGCCGATCAGGGCAAGCGGTTCGGGTTCGCCCATTCTGGTGTGCGGGACCCCGATGATGTGGTTCTCCACGCGGCCTTCCACGAAGGGAATCCAGTGCTGCGCGAGAGTGTTCTCCGTTTCCCCGTCCTCAATGGCCGCCAGGAAGAGCATGTCGGTGGCCACGGGGCGCGGGGCGTACAGGTTCATGATTTCGGCGTGGTTGATGGACGCGCCGATCACGGAGCGGATCTCCGCGTCCGAGAAGGCCCCGAGCACCGGGTCCTTGAGCCGCACCAGGCCGATCAGCGCGTCGACGTCGAAGGGTGCGTCGGCCGGCTCGCCGGTGGCGTCCCCGACCAGCATGTCCCGCTTCTGCGCCGGGGTCATCCGGCGGCGCACCGGCTCGGTGGGCAGCAGGTGCACGTCCATCATGGCCAGCAGGTCGGTGCGCTCGCCCAGCTCCGCCAGGCGCGCGGCCAGCGCGTGGGCGACCGTGCCGCCGAAGGACCAGCCCAGGAAGCGGTACGGGCCGTGCGGCTGGACCTCGCGGATGAGCGGCAGGTAGTCCGCCACCATCTCCTCGACCGACTCGGGGGAGTGGCCGAGCTCGCTCAGCGCCCTCGCCTGGACGGCGTACAGCGGCTGGTCGGGCCCCAGGTGCTGGGCCAGGCCCGCGTACGGCCAGCCGACACCGGTGCCGGGGTGGATGCAGAACAGCGGCGCCCGCGACCCGCGGGTGCTCAGCGGCAGCAGGACCCCCATCGGGTCGAAGCCGGTCGGCTCGTCGCCCAGCAGCCCGGCCACGGTCGGCGTCCGGAACAGGTCGCGGACCCCGCGCTCCAGCCCCAGCACCGTGCGCATCCGGCTCACCAGGCGCACCCCCAGCAGCGAATGCCCTCCCAGGCCGAAGAAGTTGTCGTCGATGCCGACCCCCTCCACGCCCAGGATCTCGGCGAAGAGCCCGCACAGGACCTCCTCCCGCGGGGTGCGCGGGGGGCGCCCTGAGGGGCGGGCGGCCGGAGCGGGCGCCGGCAGCGCCCCGCGGTCCGGTTTGCCGTTCACGGTCAGCGGGATGGCGTCCAGGAGCACCGCGGCCGACGGGACCATGTGCTCGGGGAGTTCGCCCGCCGCCCAGCGCAGCAGTTCGCCGGTGGTCAGGCCGTGGCCGGCGCGCGGTACGGCGTACGCGACGAGCCGCTTGCCGCCCGGGCCGTCCTCGAACACGACCACCGCGACCCGGCCGACGCCCGGGTGCCGGGCCAGGGTCTCCTCGATCTCGCCGGGCTCGATGCGGAACCCTCGCAGCTTGACCTGTCCGTCGGCCCGGCCGATGAACCGCAGTTCGCCCGCCGGGGTCCAGTGCACCAGGTCGCCGGTGCGGTACATCCGCCCGCCGTCCGCGCCGAACGGGTCGGCGACGAACCGCTCCGACGTCAGCCCGGGACGCCCGAGGTAGCCGCGGGCCACCTGGGTGCCCGCGAGGTACATCTCTCCGGCCACCCCGATCGGCACCGGCCGCAACCGGGCGTCCAGGACGTGGACGCGGGTGTTGTCCAGCGCCGCCCCGAGGAACACCCCCGGCAGCGTGCGCCCGGCACCCGCCGGGATGCGCTGCTGGTGGGAGGCGAAGGTGGTCTCGGTCGGTCCGTAGGAGTGGACCAGCGCGGTGTCGGGGCAGTGGTCCAGGACGCGCTGGAGGGCGCTGGGGGAGGCGACGTCGCCACCCGTCCACACCTCGTCCAGGAGCTTGAGGGTGTCCAGGCCCTCGTCCGCCATGATGTGGAAGAGGCCCATCGTGAAGTAGGCGGCGGTCACCTCGTAGGTGCGGACGGCGTGGTCGAGTTCGGCGACGTCGGTTCCGTCGCCCGGTGCGATCACCAGTTGGCCGCCGCTCAGCAGCGGCACCCACAGCTCGTAGGTGGAGGCGTCGAAGCCGATCGCCGAATGGACCAGCATGCGGCGGTGGTTGGCCCGGTTCCAGCAGCGGTCGGTGACCAGCTCCACCACGTTGCGGTGGGTGACCCCGACGCCCTTGGGCCGGCCCGTGGAGCCGGAGGTGAACATCACGTACATCAGCGCGTCCTCGCCGACCACGACCGCCGGGTCCGACACGTCCGCCGCGTCCGCGCCGTCCGTCCGGTCCTGCGCCGGGTCCGCCGTCAGCACCCGCACGCCGGCCGAGGCCTCCCGGCGCACCGCGGGCTTGTCGAGGTGGGCGCCCTCGGTCAGCAGGACCTCCCCGGCCACGTCCTCCATGATCATGCGGACCCGGGCGTCGGGCAGCCGCGGATCGAGCGGCACGTAGGCGGCGCCGCACTTGAGCACGGCCAGCACCGCCACCAGCAGCTGCGGCGTGCGGTCCATCAGCACGCCGACCGCGCCCTCCCGGCGCACCCCGGCCGCGATCAGCCGGTGGGCCAGGGCGTTGGCGCGGGCGTCCAGCTCCGCGTAGGTGAGCGTCTCCTCCTCGTACGACACCGCGATCCGGTCCGGGGTGCGGCGGGCCCGGGCCGCGAACACCTCGTGCACCGGACCGCGCCCGGACCGCGGGGTCGCCGTGTCGTTGTACTCGGTCAGCAGCCGGAACTCCTCCTCCGCGGAGAGCAGTGCGACGTCCCCGATGCGCTGCGCCGGGTCCGCGGCCACCGCCCGCAGGGTGCGGGCCAGGTGCGCCGCCAACTGGGCCGCGGTCGCCTCGTCGTACAGGTCCGTCGCGTACTCCAGTACGCCGTCCAGCCCGGCCGCGGCCCCGTCGGCGGTCCGCGCCTCCTGGAGCGAGACCGTCAGGTCGAACTTGGTGAACCCGGACACCGCCCCGAGCGGGGTCCCGGCGAACACCGCGTCCGGCGGCGTCGGCGGCTCGGCCGGCTGCACCTGGACGACCGCCTGGACCAGCGGGTGGTGGGCGGTGGAGCGGACCGGGTTCAGCTGCTCCACCACCAGGTCGAAGGGCAGGTCCTGGTGGGCGAAGGCGGCCAGGTCGGTGTCCCGCACCCGCCGGAGCAGCTCGTCGAAGCGCGGGTCGCCGGAGGTGTCGCAGCGCAGGACGAGGGTGTTGACGAAGAAGCCGACCAGGTCGTTCAGCGCCTCGTCGTCGCGCCCCGCGACCACCGTGCCCAGCGGCAGGTCGGTGCCGGCCCCGTGCCGGGTCAAGGTGGCCGCCAGCGCCGCCTGGACCACCATGAACAGGGTGGCCCCGTGGTCCAGGGCGAGCCGCTCCAGCCGGGCGTGGGTGGCGGCGTCCAGGGCGAGCGGCGTCGCGGCCCCCCGGTGCGAGGCCTCGGCGGGCCGGGTGCGGGCGGCGGTGAGGGACAGCACCGGGGGCGCGTCGGCCAGGGTCCGCTTCCAGAAGGCGACGTGCCCGGCGGCGGCCTCGCCGTCGAGGGCGGCCCGCTCCCACAGGGTGTAGTCGGCGTACTGGACCGGCAGCGGCAGCCAGCCGGGCGCCCGGCCCCGCGACCTGGCCCCGTAGGCGGTGGCCAGGTCGGCCAGCAGCGGCCCGGCGGACCAGCCGTCGGCCGCGATGTGGTGGACGAGCAGCACCAGCACCTGCCCGCCCCCCGCCACGTCGATCAGCGAGGCCCGGAAGGGCAGGTCGCGGGCCAGGTCGAAGACGTGCCCGGCCGCCGCGTCCACGGCGGCGTCCAGCTCCCCGGGGGCCGCGGCGACCCGGTCCAGCACCGGCCGGGCCGACTCCAGCACCCGCTGGTACGGGTGTCCGTCCACCGCGGGGTACACCGTCCGCAGCACCTCGTGCCGCCCGGCCACGTCCGCGAGGGCCCCGGCGAGCACGGCCGGGTCGAGCGGGCGGTCCAGCCGCAGGGCGAAGGGGATGGTGTAGGAGCGGCTCGGCCCCTCCAACTGGTCGACGAACCACAGCCGGCGCTGCGCGTACGACAGCGGCACCAGCTCCGGCCGGTCCGCCGCCGCGACCGGGACCAGCGCGGCCCGCCCGGTGTCCGCCGCCCCCCTGGCCAGCCGGACCGCCAGCAGCGCGGGCGTCGGGGCCAGGAACAGGTCGCGGATGCGGGCCTGCAGCCCGAGCACGGCCCGGATCCGGTTCACCAGCCGCACGCCCATCATGGAATGCCCGCCGACCGAGAAGAAGTTGTCGTCCGGGGCCACCCGGTCGATGCCGATCACCTCCGCGAACAGCGTGCAGAGCACCTCCTCGGCCGCCGACCCGTCCGCGGCCGAGCCGGCCGGTGCGGCCGCGGCGGCCGCGCGGGCCGCCTCCGCACGGGCCGCGGCCAGCCGGCTCCGCCGCTCCGCGAGTCCCCGCAGTTCCCCCTCGTCCAGCAGCGGCCGCGCCGACGGCGGCCCGTCCGGGTCGGCGGCGGCCCGCGCGAGGGCCCGGACGAAGACGTCCAGCAGCAGCTGCGCCGTCTCCCGGTCGAAGAGGTCCGCCGCGTACTGCCACCACACCTCCAGTCCGCCGTCGGGCGCGGCCACGCAGGAGACGCTGAGGTCGAACTTGGCCGCCTCCAGGCCCGGTTCGGCGAAGCGGCCGGTGAGGCCGCCGCCCAGCGACAGCTCCTGCCCGTCCTGCTCCTGGGCGGTCAGCATCACCTGGAAGAACGGGTTCACGGCGAGCGACCGGTCCGGCCGCAGGTGCTCCACCAGCAGGTCGAAGGGGAGCTCCTGATGCGCGTAGGCCGCCAGGTCGGCGTCCCGCGCCCGGTCCACCAGCTCGGCGTACGGGACGTCGCCGGAGACGTCGGTGCGCAGGACCAGCGTGTTCACGAAGAAGCCGACCAGGTCGTCCAGCGCCTCGTCCCCGCGCCCCGCCACCGGCGTGCCGATGGCGACGTCCGTACCCGCTCCGACCGCGGCCAGGGCCTGGGCCAGAGCCGGCTGCAGAAGCATCAGCAGGCTGGCGCCGCGCTCCTCGCCCAGCCCGGCGAGCCGGCGGAACGCGGCCGCGTCCAGCCGGGCGACGAGACCGGCCCCCTCCCCGCTGGGCTCGGCGGGCCGCGGCCGGTCGGCGGGGAGGTCCAGTACGGTCGGCATGCCCTCCAGGGCGGCCCGCCAGTGCCCGATCAACTCCTCCGGCCGCTCCAGGAGTTCGTGCTGCCACAGCGTGTAGTCGGCGTACTGGACCGGCAGCGGCTCCCAGTCGGGCGCGCCACCGGCCAGCCGGGCCCCGTACGCCCGGCCGAGGTCGCGCAGGAGCGGTCCCACCGACCAGCCGTCGGTGGCGATGTGGTGGGTCAGCAGCGCGAGGGTGGCGCCCCCGTCCCCGGTCGTGAACAGCCGGGCGCGGATCGGGAGCTGCGCGGCCAGGTCGAAGGTGCCCGCGGTGAACCCGGCCACCAGCGCGTCGACCTCCTCCGGCCGGCAGGCGCGCACCGGCAGCGGGACCGCGAGCGGCTCCAGCACGTGCTGGTACGGCTCGGAGTCGACGGCCGGGTACACGGTGCGCAGCACCTCGTGCCGCTCCACGACGTCGGCGAGCGCCGCGGCCAGCGCCTCGTGGTCCGGGACGCCGTCCAGGCGCAGCACCAGCGGCAGGTTGTAGGTGGTGGAGGGGCCCTCCAGGCCGGCCAGGAACCACAGCCGGCGCTGGGCGAAGGACAGGGGGATCCGGTCCTCGGCCGGCAGCACCACCCCGTCGAAGACGCGGTCCGCCGACGGCTCCTGCGGCGCGGGACCGCGCAGCGACTTGCGGTCGATCTTGCCGGAGGAGGTGCGGGGCAGCGCGTCCACCAGCGTCACCGCCGACGGCACGGCGGCGGCCGGCAGCTCGGCCCGCACCCGGGCGCGCAGCTCCTGCGCGCCCACCCCCTCCTCCGCGACCACGAACGCGGCCAGCCGCTTCACCCCGTCCGCGGTCTCCTGCGCCACCACGGCGGCCTCGCGGACCCCGGGGTGGGCGGTGAGCACGGACTCCACGGACGCCGGGTCCACCCGGTGCCCGTTGATCTTCACCTCGTCGTCGGCCCGGCCCCGGAAGCCGAGCTGGCCGTCCTCCCGGACGAACACCACGTCGCCGGTGCGGTACGCGCGCTCCCCGTCCAGCGCCGAGAAGCGCCGCTCCGTCAGCTCGGGCCGGCCCAGGTAGCCGAGCGCCAGGGCCCCGCCGAGCAGCCACAGTTCCCCGTCGACGACCGCGGCCCGCACGCCCGGCAGCGGCTCCCCGATCGGGACCGGGCCCCCGGGGTGGCGGGACAGGTCGGCGACGGTGGCGACGACGGTGGCCTCGGTCGGGCCGTAGGTGTTCAGCAGCCGCACCCGGTCCGGGTCCACGGCCCGGCACCACTGCGCCACCCGCTCGGGCAGCGCCGCCTCGCCGCCGATGACCACCGTGCGCAGCGCGGGCGGCAGTTCGGCCACGCCGGAGGCCAGCGCGTGCGCCAGCTCGTGCCAGTAGGCGGTGGGCAGGTCCAGGACGCTCACCCCGTGCGCGGCGCAGCCCGCCAGCAGGCCCGGGACGTCCAGCATCTCCTCGTCGCGCAGGACGAGCGCGGCGCCCGCGCCGAGGGTCAGGAAGATCTCCTCCACGCTCGCGTCGAAGTGCAGCGGGGCGAACTGGAGCACCCGGTCCTCGGCGGTGATCCCGTACCGGACGGTCGCGCCCGCGGTGAAGTGCGCGAGGGCGGCGTGCCCGACGGCCACGCCGTTCGGCGTTCCGGTCGAACCGGAGGTGTAGATCACGTACGCGGTGCCCGGCGGGACGCCGGGGCCGGGCAGGACGGTCTCGCCGTCCGCGGCGGCGACCTCCCGTCCGGCGCAGTCGGCGAGGATGGCGGCCGTCCGGGCGGCCGGGGCGCCGGGGTCCAGCGGCAGGTAGGCGGCACCGGTGCGCAGGGCCGCCAGCAGGCCCACGACGGCCTCGATGCCGCGCGGCCGGTGCACGGCCACCAGCCGCCCGGGGCCGGCGCCCTCGGCGGCCAGCTCCTCGGCGCGCAGCGCCACCGCCAGGGCCAGCTGCCCGTACGTCATCCGGCGCCGGCCGTGCACCAGGGCGGTCTGCTCGGCGCCGTCGGCGACCCGGGAGTCGATCCGTTCGAGCACCGGCGGCGCCGGGGCGATCGCCGGTCCGCCGTCCAGGACGGCGGAGACGGTGGGGGCGGTCGAGGGCATCGCGGGGCCTCCAGGCGAGGGGACGGGTGCGGAGAGGACTCCGTGTGCCACCACGCTAGGCACCCCGCCCCGCTCCGGCGGGCAGTCCCCGCGGCAGCTTCCGCACCCCCGCCCTGCCGCCCCGAACTGCCGCCCCGAACCGCCGCCGACGAGCGGCGCCGTGCCGTGGGACGCACCGCCGCCCGGCGGGCGGGCGGGGCCGTTCCGGGCGGGGTGGCCGGGGGAGCGGGGAGCGCACGCGGGGAGGGGGCGGCCGGGCGGTGTGCTCCGCCCCGCCGCCCCCTGCCCCGCCGCCGTCCCGGGGGCCTACGGCTGGCGGACCCGGGAGCCCGCCCGGGTGCGGCGGCGCAGGGCCGGGGGCGGGGTGGGCGGCGTCGGGGGGACCGCCGTCAGCAGCGCGGCCAGCCGGGCCGGGGTCGGGTGCCGGAACACCTCGCGCAGGGTGAGCTCGCGGCCCAGTTCCGCCTTGACCCGGTTCACCAGCCGTACCGCCAGCAGCGAATGGCCGCCGGACTTGAAGAAGTTGTCGTCCGGGCCGAGCTGGCCCCGCTCCAGCACCTCCGCGAACAACCGCAGCAGGGAGGCCGCCAGCCGCTCGTCCGCGCCGGCCCCGGCCGCCTGCCCGGCCACCTGCTCCGCCGGGTCCGTCCCGGCCGCCGACCGCAGGTGCACCACCGACGGGACCGCGTACTCCGGCAGCCGTTCCGCGGCCCACTCCTGGAGCCCCGCCTCCGTGACCGCCCCCGCCGCGTACGCGACGAGCCGGCCCTCCTCGACCCCCGCCCGTACGTCGGTGACCTCCGGATGCCGCCCGAGCACCTCCGCCACGTGGCCGACGTCGATCCGGTAGCCGCCGGCCACCGGCCGCTCCCCGCGCCGGTCGGCCGGCGCGGGCAGGTCCCCGACGCGCTGCCCGGGATCGGCGGCGAACAGCTCCAGCGCCGCCACCAGCAGACCGGCCAGGCGGCCCGCACCCGCCTCCCCGTACAGATCGGTCGCGTACTCCAGCACCCCGTCCAGACCGCCGCCGGGCCGCTCGGTCAGCGCGAAGGTCAGGTCCGCCTTGGCCGTGGCCGACCCGTACGAGAGTTCCGTCCCGGCCAGCGGCCCGCCGGCAGCGCCCGCGTTCCCGGCCGGGTTCACCTGGAGCATCACCTGCACCAGCGGATGGTGCGCGGCCGAGCGGTGCGGGTTCAGGTGCTCCACCAGCCGGTCGAACGGCAGGTCCTGGTGCTCGTACGCGGCCAGGCCCGCCTCCCGCACCCGCCCCAGCAGCTCCTCGAACGTCGGGTCGCCGCCCGTGTCGGTGCGCAGCACCAGCGTGTTCACGAAGAAGCCCACCAGCCCCGACAGCGCGTCGTCCGCGCGCCCGGCCACCGTGGTGCCGAGCGCCAGGTCGGTGCCCGCCCCGAGCCGGGTCAGGGCGGCGGCCAGCGCCGCCTGCACCACCATGAACAGGGTGGCCCCGTGCCCGTGCGCCAGCCGGACCAGCCGCAGGTGCGTGTCGGGGGACACCGCGAAGCCCGTGAGCGCCCCCTTCCCCGAGGGCTCGGCCGGCCGGTGCCGGTCCGCGGGCAGGTCGAGCAGCGGCGGGAGCCCGCGCAACGCCCCCTCCCAGTGGGCGAGGTCGGCAGCGGCCCCGGCGAGCAGCTCCCGCTGCCACAGCGTGTAGTCCGCGTACTGGAGCGGCAGCGGGTCCCAGTCGGGCGCCCGTCCGGCCGCCCTCGCCCCGTACGCGGCGGCCAGGTCCGCCAGCAGCGGCCCGGTGGACCAGCCGTCCGCCGCGATGTGGTGCAGCAGCAGCACCAGGGTCTGCGGGCCCTCGCCGTCCGGCAGGAACAGCCAGGCCCGCAGCGGCAGGTCCCGCGCGAGGTCGAAGACGTGCCCGGCGGCCGCGTCCACCGCGGCCGCCACGTCCGCCGGACGCGCCAGCTCCAACTGCGGCCGGGCCCCCTCCAGCACCCGCTGGTACGGCTCGCCGCCCTCCACCCCGTACACCGTGCGCAGCACCTCGTGCCGCGCGGCGACATCGGCCAGCGCCTCCGCCAGCGCCGCCGGGTCGAGCGGCCGGTCCAGCCGCCTCACCAGCGCGATGTTGTACGTCGGCGAGGGGCCCTCCAACTGGTCCACGAACCACAGCCGGCGCTGCGCGTACGACAGCGGCAGCCGCTCGGGCCGCTGCGCCACGGCCGTCGGCGCCGGGCGGTCCACGGCGCGGGCCGAGCCCAGCCGCCGGTGCAGGGCGCTCGCCGTGGGCGCCAGGAACAGGTCCCGGATGCCGGCCTCCACGCCCAGTACGGCCCGTACGCGGTTGACGAGCTTGCTGGCCAGCAGGGAATGCCCGCCGGACTTGAAGAAGTTGGCGTCGGCGGCCATCCGCTCGCGGCCCAGCACCTGCGCGAACAGCCCGCACAGGATCTCCTCCCGCGGGGAGAGCTCCGCCGCCGGGGAGACCGGCCGCGACCCGGGCTCCGGCCGTACGGCGGCCGCCACCCGGTCCCCGCGCTCCGCCAGCCCCCGCCGCTCCGGCTCCGTCAGCAGCCCGAGCTCGCCCAGCCGGGTCTCCGGCGAGGCGGCGAAGGCGCGCAGCGCCCGTACGTACACGTCCAGGAGCAGCCGGGCCGTCCCGGCGTCGAACAGGTCCTCGGCGTACTGCAGGTGCACGTCCAGGCCGCCCGGCCCGCCGTCGGGGCCGCGCCGCCCGGCGCAGTGGACGCTGAGGTCGAACTTGGCCGCGCCCAGGTCGGTGCTGGTGGCCCGGCCGCCCACCGGGCCGAGCCGCACCCGGTCGTCGGCGGCCTCCTGCACGGTCAGCATGACCTGGAAGAAGGGGTGCTCGCCCAACGCCCGGCCCGGCTCGGCGAAGTTCTCCACCAGCACGTCGAACGGCAGGTCCTGGTGGTCGAAGGCGGCCAGGTCCGCGTCCCGCACCCGCTCCACGAGCGTGCCGACCGCCGGGTCGCCGGACAGGTCCGTGCGCAGCACCAGGGAGTTGACGAAGCAGCCGACGAGGTCGTGCAGGTCCTGGTCGGCCCGGCCCGCCACCGGCGTCCCGATCGCCAGGTCCTCACCGCCGCCGGTCGCCGACAGGGCCGCCGCCAGCGCCGACCGGGCCACCATGAACAGGCTGGCCCGCCGCCCGCGCGCCAGACCCAGCAGGGCCCGGTGCGCGTCGGCGTCCAGCTCCGCCGACACCGTCACCGCCCGCCCCGACGGCTCGGCCGGGCGCGGCCGGTCCACGGGCAGCGCCGTCCGGGCCGGCAGCCCGTCCAGCGCCGCCTTCCAGAACCCGAGCAGCGCCTCCGGCGCGGCGAGCAGCTCGCGCTGCCACAGGGCGTAGTCGGCGTACTGCACCGGCAGCGCCCGCCACCGCGGGGCCCGCCCGGCGCAGCGCGCCGCGTAGGCCTCGTCGAGGTCGCGCAGCAGCGGGGCCAGCGACCATCCGTCGGTGGCGATGTGGTGCACCAGCAGGACCAGCACCGAGCCGCCGTCCCCGGGGACGAACAGCCGCGCCCTGAACGGCGGCCGCGCCCCCAGGTCGAAGGTCTCCCGGCCGAAGGCGGCCGTCAGGGCCGCCGTCCGCCCGGGCGCGCAGTGCGCCACCTCCAGCAGCCCGGCCGCCGCCCCGTCCAGCACCCGCTGGTACGGTTCGCCGCCCTCGGAGCCGTACACGGTGCGCAGCACCTCGTGCCGTTCCACCAGATCGCCCAGGGCCGCCGCCAGCGCCTCGCGGTCCGGGACCGCGTCCAGCCGCAGCACCAGCGGCGCGTTGTACGTCGCCGAGGGCCCCTCGATCCGGCCCAGCAGCCACAGCGCCCGCTGGGCCGCCGACAGCGGGAGCCGCTCGGGCCGCTCCGCCGCCGGGGACAGCGCCGGACGGGTCGCCGCCGCGCCGCCCAGTTCGGCGAGCCGCCGGTGCAGGGCGGTCGGGGTCGGCGCGAGGAACAGGTCCCGGATGCCCAGCTCCAGGCCGAGCGCGCCGCGGACCCGGTTGACGAGCTTGCTCGCGAGCAGGGAATGCCCGCCGGACTTGAAGAAGTTGGCGTCGGCGGCCAGCGCCTCCCGGCCCAGCACCTCCGCGAACAGCCCGCACAGGATCTCCTCCCGCGGCGAGAGCACGTCGCGGCGCACCGGGGCGGCCGGCGCCACGGCCCCGCCGGGAAGGGCGGCCAGCCGCTCCCGCCGCCCGGCCAGCTCCCGTGCCTCCGGCCCGGTCAGCAGTCCGAGCGCGCCCAGCCGGGTCCGCGGCGAGGCCGCGAAGGCGCGCAGCGCCCGTACGTACGCCTCCAGCAGCAGCCGCGCCGTCGGTTCGTCGAAGAGGTCCCGTGCGTACTGGAGGGCGATGTCGAGGCCGTCCGGGGCGCCGTCCGCGGTGTGCCGCTCCGCGCAGTACCAGGTGAGGTCGAACTTGGCGGCGTCCAGGCCCACGTCCGCGAGGCGCCCGCCGATCGCGCCCAGCCCCACGGGGCCGGGCGGGCCGCCGTTCGCGTCCACGGTCAGCATCACCTGGAAGAACGGGTGGTGCCCCAGGGCCCGTTCCGGCGCGAGCCGCTCCACCAGCACGTCGAACGGCAGCTCCTGGTGCTCGTACGCCGCGAGGTCCGCGTCCCGGACCCGGACCAGCAGCTCGGCCACGGTCGGATCGCCCGACAGATCGGTGCGCAGGGCGAGGGAGTTGACGAAGAAGCCGACGAGCTCGTACAGGTCCTCGTCGGGCCGCCCCGCCACGGGAGCCCCGATCAGCACGTCGTCTCCGGCGCCGGCGGCGGACAGCGCCGCCGCCAGCGCGGCCCGGGCCGCCATCGTGAGGCTGGCCCGGTGCGAGCGGGCCAGGTCGAGCAGCCCGCGGTGGGCCGCCGGGTCCAGCCGGGCGGTCACCGTGGCGCCCCGGCCCGAGGGCTCCGCCGGGCGCGGCCGGTCGGCGGGCAGGGCGATCAGGGCCGGTGCGCCGGCCAGGACGCCCCGCCAGTGCTCCGCCTGCTCGTGGGCCAGGCTCTCCGGGTCGGCCGGGTCGCCGAGCAGCTCGCGCTGCCACTGGCTGTAGTCCGCGTACTGCACCGGCAGCGGCTCCCAGCCGGGCGCCCGGCCGGCCAGCCGGGCCGCGTAGGCCAGGGACAGGTCGCGCAGCAGGGGACGGACGGACCACCCGTCGGTGGCCACGTGGTGGATCAGCAGCACCAGTACCGAGGTCCCGTCACCCGGGAGCAGCAGCCGGGCCCGCAGCGGCGCCTCGGCGGTCACGTCGATCGCCTGCCGCGTGAACGCGGCGACGGCCGCGTCCACGCCGCCCGGCGCGCAGTGCCCGGTGGTCGGCCCGGGAACGGCGGCCGCGTCCAGCACCCGCTGGTACGGCTCCGCGTCCGTCCCGGCCGGCAGGACGGTGCGCAGCACCTCGTGCCGCTCCACGACGTCGGCCAGCGCCGCGCCGAGGGCACCGGCGTCGGGCTCCGCGTCCAGGTGCAGCACCACGGGGGCGTTGTACGCGGCCGACGGGCCGTGCAGGCGGCCCAGGAACCACAGCCGGCGCTGCGCGAACGACAACGGGATCTCGGTCATGTCCTGACTGTCCTAACTGTCCTGGCGCGCGGCGGCCGCGTCGGCGGTCGCCGCGACGAGCGTGTCGAGGTGGGCGGCGAGGTCCCGCAGGCGGGGGTGGGCGTAGACGGCCTTGACCGCGAGGGAGACGCCCAGTTCGGCGCGGACCCGCGAGACCAGCTTGATCGCGAGGAGCGAATGCCCGCCCAGCTTGAAGAAGTTGTCGTCCGGCCCGACGTGCGCGGCGCCGAGCACGGTCGCCCAGACGCCCGCGATCAGCTCCTGCGAGCGGGTCAGCCCGGCCGTGGACGCGGCGGTCGCGGCGGCGGGAGCCGCGGCGGCCGGGGCGGGCAGCGCGGCCCGGTCCAGCTTGCCGTTGGCGGTGGTCGGGAAGCGGTCCACGGCCACGAAGGCCGAGGGGACCATGTAGGCGGGCAGGGCCGCGGCCAGCCGCTCGCGCAGCAGGGCCTCGGTGACCGCGGCCGTCCCGGCCCGGTAGTACGCGACCAGCCCCGGCGCTCCGTGGACCTCGTCCAAGAGCAGGACGGCCGCCTCCGCGACCCCCTCGCCCGCGGTCAGCGCGGCCTCGACCTCCGGGAGTTCGATGCGGTGGCCGCGCAGCTTGACCTGCCCGTCCGCCCGCCCCAGGTACCCCAGGCGGCCGCCCGGCAGCAGGCGCACCAGGTCGCCGGTGCGGTACATCCGCCCGCCGTGCTCCGGGGCGCCGTCCGCGCCCGGGGTCCCGGAGTCGGCCACGAACCGCTCGGCCGTCAGCGCGGGGCGGCGCCGGTAGCCGCGGGCCACGCGCGGGCCCGCCAGGTACAGTTCGCCGCTCTCGCCCGGACCGACCGGGTTCAGGTCCGCGTCCAGCACCCGCATCCGCAGGCCGGGCAGCACGCTGCCGATGTGCGGCGTGGCGTCGCCCGGGTCGACCCAGCCTGCGGTGGAGTCCACGGTGCACTCGGTGGGCCCGTACAGGTTGACCGTGCGCAGCACCCCCTGGGCGTCCTTCTCGCCGAGACGGCGCCACAGGGCGGGGCTGATCGCCTCGCCGCCGACCAGCAGGGTCAGCGGGCGCGGCCCGCCGTCCGCGCTGATCAGGTCCAGCAGCGGATCGGCGTGCGAGGGGGTGATGTCGAGGTCCGTCAGCGCCTGTTCGTCGATCAGCCGGGCCAGCAGCGCCGGGTCCGCCCGGGTGTCCTCGTCGATCATCACCAGGGTGTCGCCCCGGCAGACGCGGACCCACTGCTGCACGGAGGCGTCGAAGGACGGCGAGGCGTTCCAGCCGACCCGCCCGCCCCGGGTGACCGCGATGCCCGCGCCCTCCAGCTCGGCGAGGAGCGCGGAGGCGGCGGCCCGGCCGATCTCGACGCCCTTGGGACGGCCGGTGGAGCCGGAGGTGTAGATGACGTAGGCGAGGGAGTCGCCGGAGACGGGCACCGGCGCGAACACCGGGTCGGGCCCGTCGTCCGGCGCGGTCAGCTCCGCCACGGCCAGGTGCGCGACGTGCGGGGCGAGCGGCTCGGCGTCCGGGCCCGCCGTGACGACGAGGTCGGCGCCGGCGTCCTCCACCAGGTAGCGGCGCCGCTCGGCCGGCAGCTTCGGGTCGACGGGCAGGTAGGCGGCGCCGGCCGTCAGGGTGCCGATCAGGGCGGCTACCAGGTCGGCCCCGCGCGGCAGGCACAGCGCCACCACGCTCTCGGGTCCGATGCCGCGCGCGGCGAGCCGGGCGGCGATCCGCATGGCCTCGGCGCGCAGCGCGCCGAAGGTCAGTCCGCGGTCGCCGGCCGCGACGGCGGCCCGGTCCGCGGGCGCCTGCGCGAGGCGCTCCAGCAGGTCGACGGGGGCGTGCGGGGCCCCGTGGGTACGCGGGCGCTCGGGAAGTACGGCGGTCATGGTGGTCACTCCCCGGCGAAGACGGTGGTGGACGGCTGGGTGGCGGGCGCGCAGTCGGCGAGCGCGACCGGCTCGCCCATCGCGACGAGGATCTTGCGGTCGCCCTTGTACGACTCGCGGCCGTGCGCGCACAGGATGTTGTCGACGAGCATCAGGTCGCCCTGCTGCCAGGTCTCGCGCACCGTCACCCGGTCGTAGACGTCGTTGATCACGTCGACCTCGGCGTCGGTGAGCCGGGTGCCGTCGCCCAGGTAGGTGTTGAAGGGCAGGCCGTCCTCGCCGTAGGTCTCCACCAGCACCTCGCGGACGTCGGGGTCCAGGGTGCGGCTGTTCCAGAAGGCGAAGTGGTTGAACCAGGTGTGCTCGCCCGTCACCGGGTGCGTGACGATCGCGGACCGGCGCTGCCGGGTGATCATCGAGTCGTCCTCCTCGACCCACTCGTAGCCCACCGTGTTCTCCTCGCAGTACGCCTCGGCGACGGCCTTGTCCTCGGTCGCGAAGGTCTTGTACCAGGGCAGTCCGGCGAGTTCGGAGTAGTTGCGCACGAGCAGCCAGCCGGCCCGCGCGAACCGCTCGACCAGCTCCGGCGGCAGCAGGCGCAGCGCCTCGCGCATGTCGCCGACGGTGGTGGCGCCGCCCTCCTCGGGGGCGATCACGCAGCCGAACAGCAGGACGCCGGGGAAGTCCAGGGTGTAGCTGTTCTCGTTGTGGAGCCGGATCGGCTGTACGGCCGGCAGGTCGGTGGAGGAGAAGACGCCCTCGCCGAAGTCGGTGCGCGGCGTGGCCTTCTCCTTGTAGCCGGCCCGCTGCAGGATCAGCGCGTCCCGGGCGGCGGCGAAGGAGGCCGCGTCCGTGACCGGCAGCCCGCGCAGCAGGACGGCGCCGGAGCGGTGCAGCTCGGCCTGGATGTCGGCGCGGTGGTCGGTCAGCCACGCGACGGCCGTCTCCAGGTCCGCGCCGGCCGGGGTCGGGACGACGACGGGCTTGCCGCTCTCGCGGATCGGGCTGATGCCGGTCTGGGTGGGGGCGTCTGCGAACGTGGTCATGGAAGGTCCTTAACGGGATGCGGAGTTCGGATCGGTGGAGGGGGCGCGGTCAGGCCGCGGCGGCGGCCGGCACGTGGCCGCCGGGGGCCCGGGCAGGGTCGAGGACCGGGCCCAGGACGGAGAAGAACGCGGGCAGCTGCTGCTGGAAGTAGAAGTGGCCGCCGGGCAGGACGTGCGTCGCGAAGGCGCGGTCGGTGATCTCCGCCCAGCGGTCCAGCGAGGCCGCCGGCGCGACCGGGTCGGCGTCCCCGCCGATCACGGTCACCGGGCAGTCCACCCGGGCCGCGGACTCCTCGCAGCGGTAGACGTCGTCGATGGCGAAGTCGGCGCGGATGGACGGGACGATGATCTCCCGCAGCTCGGGTTCGTCCAGGATGCCGTCATCGGTGCCGCCGCGCGCCTTGATCGCGGCGACGAGCTCGTCGTCGTCGAGCCGTTCGGGGTGGACGGCGCACGGGTTGGCGAGGAACGGGGCCCGGCAGGCCGAGGCGACCAGGGCGCGCGGGGTGCGCCCGGCCGTCTGGAGGGCGCGCACCACCTCGAAGGCGACCAGCGAACCCATGCTGTGCCCGAGCACCACCAGGTCCTCGGTGGTCCCGGCGGGCAGCGAGGCCACCACCGGGCCGGCCAGGTCGGCGATCGTACGGGGCAGCTCCTCGGCGAAGCGCGCCCCGCGGCCCGGGTACTGGCCGATCAGCAGACGGACGTCGGCGGGCAGGTACCGGCGCCACTCGGCGTACGCGTGCGCGTTGCCGCCGGCGTGCGGCAGGACCAGCAGGGAGGTGCGCTGCGGGCCGTCGCCCGGCAGGTCCCACACCACGTCGTCGGGCGCGGGCGTGAAGTCCGGGTGGGTGTCGTCGGTCATGAGGAACTCCGTTCCTGGTCGGGAGTGCGGCGGCGCAGGGCGGGCCTGGCCCGCCGGGGCGCGGCGGCCGGTGCGGCGAGCCGCAGGCCCTCGATGTGCTGGGCGAGGGTGGCGGGGGTGGGGTGTTGGAAGACGTCGCGGAGGGTGAGGGTGACGTGGAGGGTGGCGGCGATGCGGTTGGTGAGGCGGGCGGCGAGCAGGGAGTGCCCGCCGTGGTCGAAGAAGCTGTCGTCGATGGAGAGCCGCGCCCTCGTGTCGAGGGCGGCCGTGAAGTGTGCGAGGACCGTGGCCTCCAGCTCGGTCCGCGGTGCGCGCCCGCCGATCGTGTCCGCCGCCTGGGGGACGGGCAGGGCCCGCTTGTCGATCTTCCCGTTGGGGGTCAGCGGCAGCCGGTCGAGGAGTACGACGAAGGCCGGGACCATGTGGTCGGGCAGCAGCGTGCGCAGCCAGAGCCGGACGCCCTGAGGGGAGAGGCCGGGGTCGCTCGCGACGAGGTAGGCGGTGAGCTGGGGCGTGTTGTGGTGGTCGGGATGGGTCGCCAGGGTCGCCTGGGTGATCTCGGGGTGGGTGGTGAGGACCGTTTCGATCTCGGTGGGTTCGATGCGGAACCCGCGGATCTTGATCTGGGTGTCCGTGCGCCCCATGTAGTGCAGGTTGCCGTCGGCGTCCCAGTGGGCCTGGTCACCGGTGCGGTAGAGGCGGGAGCCGGGCGGCCCGAAGGGGTTGGGCACGAAGTGGGCGGCCGTGACGGTGGGTTGGGCGAGGTATCCGTGGGCCAGGCCGTCACCGGTCAGGTAGAGCTCCCCGGTCGCTCCGGGCGGGGCGGGGCGCAGGTGCCCGTCGAGCACGTAGGCGTGCTTGTTGGTGAGCGGGCGTCCGATGGAGACCGTCACGGTCGGGCTGTCGGAGGCCGGGATGGGATGGGTGGTGGTGAAGCCCATGGACTCGGCGGGGCCGTAGCCGTTGGTGATGGTGAGGTGCGGATGGCGCCGGTGGAGGCGGTGGACGTGGGTGGGGGAGGCGGGTTCGCCGCCGGTGTAGACGATGCGCGTGGTGGCGAAGGTGTCGGGGTGCTCGTCCGTGAGGTAGTTGAAGAGGCTGGAGGAGAGCTGGAGCATCGTGACGCCGTGGCGGGGCGCCAGCTCGGCGATGAGCGCCGGCTCGGGACGCTGCCCGGGCTGGAGGACGGTGGTGCCGCCGTGCAGGAGCGCGCCCCAGAATTCGAGGCTGAAGGCGTCCCAGGAGACGGGGGAGCACTGGAGGAAGGTCTCGGCGGGGCCGAAGGAGGCGTAGGTCTGGGCGGTGAGGGTGGACACGAGGTTGCGGTGGCTGGAGAGGATGCCCTTGGGGCGCCCGGTGGAGCCCGAGGTGAACATGACGCAGGCCACGTCGTCCGCGGTCAGCGGGGTGCCCGGGCGGGAGTCGGGGTGCGCGGCGATGGCGGCCCGGTCGGCGTCGGCGAGGGTGGTGTTCCACGGGCCGGCCAGGCGTTTGTGGTGGTGGGTGCTGGTGACGAGGTGGGTGACGGCGGCGTCGCGGGCGGTGGTGGCCAGGCGTTCGTCGGGGAACTCGGGGTCGAGGAGGGCGTAGCCGGCGCCCGTCTTGAGGGTGGCGAGGAGGGCGGTGGCGAAGTCGGCGCCGCGGTCGAGGAGGATGCCGGCGAGCCGGCCGCGGCGCAGGCCCCGGGCGGCGAGGTGGTGGGCGAGCCGGTTGGCGCGGGCGTCGAGCTCGCCGTAGCTGAGCCGGTCGTCGCCCGAGACGACCGCGACGGCGCCCGGACGCAGGCGCACCTGCTCCTCGAAGCGGTCCACGAGGGTGGCCCCGCCGATGTCGCTGCGCACGCCCGTCCACTCCTCCAGGACCTGCCGCCGCTCCGCCTCCCCCAGCAGCTCCAGCTGCGAGAGCGGCGCCCCGGGATCCGCCACCACGTGCTCCAGGGTGCGGCGCAGCATCGACGCCAACCGCTCGACGGTGGCCCGCTCGTACACGTCGGAGCTGTACAGCACGGCGCCCGTCAGGGAACCGTCCGGCTCGGCGTGCAGCAGGAACTCCAGGTCGAACTTGACCGCCCCGGTCGCCAGCGGTTCGGCGGCGCCCGCCCGAAGGCCCGGCAGCCGCGGCGTCACCGCGGGCCCCGATTCCAGGGCCAGGCAGATCTGGAACAGCGGGTGCCGCGACAGCGAACGGGCCGGGTTCACGGCCTCCAGCACCAGGTCGAACGGGGCCTCCTGGTGGGCGAAGGCGTCCAGATCGGCGGCGCGCACCCGGGCCAGCAGCTCCCGGAAGGCGGGATTGCCCGAGGTGTCGGTGCGCAGCACCAGCGTGTTGACGAAGAAGCCCACCAGATCCGACAGCGCCTCGTCCGAACGTCCCGCGACCGGTGAGCCGAGGGGGATGTCCGTGCCCGCCCCGAGCCGGGTCAGCAGTGCGGCCAGCGCCGCCTGGAGCACCATGAACGCGGTGCACCGCTCGGCGCGCGCCAGCGCCACGATCCGCTTGTGCAGCTCGGGCCCGAAGTCGACGCGGACCGCCCCGCCCCGCTGGCCCGCCACCGCCGGCCTGGGCCGGTCGTGGACCAGGTCGAGTTCCTCGGGCAGGTCCGCCAGCGCGGTCTTCCAATAGGCGAGCTGCTCGGCCAGGACGTCGCCGCCGGCCAGTGCGGCCCGCTGCCAGAGCGCGTAGTCGGCGTAGTCCGCCGGCAGCGGGGCCCAGTCGGGAGCGCGGCCGGCCAGCCGGGCGGCGTAGGCGGTCGACAGGTCGTCGAAGAGCGGGCGCAGCGACTGGCCGTCGGTGGCGATGTGGTGGAGCAGGACCAGCAGGGTGGACCGCTCCTCACCGGTCCGCAGCAGCGTGACCCGCAGCGGGTGTTCCGCGGCCAGGTCGAAGGAGTGCCCGGCGGCCGCCAGCAGCGCGCCCTCCCGTTCCTCCGGCGCGACCGTGCGCACCTCGAACACCGGCTCCCCCGCCGGATCGACCACCTGCCGCGGATCGCCGTCCGCGGTCGTGAACCGGGTCCGCAGCGGCTCGTGCCGTCCGACGAGGTCGCCCAGGGCCGCGCGCAGGGCGTCGAGGTCCGGTACGCCGTCCAGTCGGACGGCCATCGGCACGTTGTACGAGGTCCCCCCGGCCTGTAGCCCGGACACCAGCCACAGGCGCTGCTGGGCGAAGGACAGCGGCAGCAGCTCGGGCCGGTGCGCGCTCCGGGTGAGCGCAGGCAGCGCCGGGCGGCCCGACAGGGTCTGGATGTGCCGGGCGAGGGTGGCGGGGGTGGGGTGTTGGAAGACGTCGCGGAGGGTGAGGGTGACGTGGAGGGTGGCGGCGATGCGGTTGGTGAGGCGGGCGGCGAGCAGGGAGTGCCCGCCGTGGTCGAAGAACCCGTCGTCGATGGAGAGGGGCGCGGGGGCTCCGAGGACCTCGCCGACCAGGGTCCGCACGATCTCCTCCAGCTCGGTGCGCGGCTGGCGCCCCCCGGAGGACAGCGGCGGTTCGACGGCCGGCAGGGCCCGCTTGTCGATCTTCCCGTTGGCCGTCAGCGGCAGCCGGTCGAGCACCGCGAACTGCGCGGGCACCATGTGCTCGGGCAGTCGGTCGCGGAGCCATCCCCGCAGGGCGGCCGGCCCGAGCTCGGGGCCGGGCGTGAGGGTGAGGTAGGCCGTCAGGTGGGTCGTGTGCAGGAGGGTGGCCTGCGCGACGCGGGGGTGGGTGGTGAGGACGGTCTCGATCTCGGTGGGTTCGACGCGGAAGCCGCGCACCTTGACCTGGGTGTCGGACCGGCCCGTGTAGTGCAGGTTGCCGTCGGCGTCCCAGTGCGCCCGGTCGCCGGTGCGGTAGAGGCGCGAGGCGGGCGGGCCGTAGGGGTTGGGCACGAAGCTCGCCGCGGTGGTGGCGGGCTGGGCGAGGTAGCCGTGGGCCAGGCCGTCGCCCGCCAGGTACAGCTCGCCGGTGGTGCCGGGCGGCGAGGGGCGCAGCCGCGCGTCGAGGACGTACGCGTGCTTGTTGGTCAGCGGCCGGCCGATGGGCACCGTGCCCGCCGCCCGCTCCGAGACCGGGACGGGGTGCGTGGTGGTGAACCCCATGGACTCGGCCGGGCCGTAGCCGTTGGTGACGGCAAGATCCGGGTACAGCCGGTGCAGCCGGTGGACGTGGGTGGGGGAGGCCGGCTCGCCGCCCGTGTAGACGATGCGGGTGGTGGCGAAGGTGCCGGGGTGCTCGTCGGTCAGGAAGTTGAAGAGGCTGGACGACAACTGGAGCATGGTGACGCCCCACCGCGGGCACAGCGCGGCGATGACCGCGGGCTCCGGGCGCTGGCCCGGTTGGAGGACGGTGGCGCCGCCGTGGAGCAGGGCGCCCCAGAACTCCAGGCTGAAGGCGTCCCAGGACACGGGCGAGCACTGCAGGAAGACCTCCCGCGGCCCGAAGCGCGCGTACGTCTGCGCGGTGACGGTGGAGACCAGGTTCCGGTGCGAGGACAGGATGCCCTTGGGGCGCCCGGTGGAGCCGGAGGTGAACATCACGCAGGCGGAGTCGTCGGCCGTCAGTGCGATGCCCAGGGGACCGGACGGCCGCCGGGCGACGGCCGCGCTCTCGGCGTCCACCAGCACGTTCGCCCAGGGGCCGCTCACCCGGGCGTGGTGCGCACCGTCGCTGACCAGGACCCGCAGGCCCGCCTCGGCGGCCGTGCCGCCCAGGCGCTCGTCGGGGAACTCGGGGTCCAACAGGGCGTACCCGGCGCCGGTCTTGACCACGGCGAGCACGGCGACGGCGAAGTCGAGGCCCCGGTCGAGCAGCACGCCGGCCAGGTCGCCGCGCCCCAGACCCCGTGCGCGCAGGTGCCGGGCGAGCCGGTTGGCGCGGGCGTCGAGCTCCCCGTACGTGAGCTCCTCGTCCCCGAAGACCAGGGCGCGGGCGCCGGGATGCAGGCGCGCCCGCTCCTCGAAGCGGTCGACGAGCGTGGCCGCTTCGATGTCGGTGCGCCCGCCGGTCCACTCGTGCAGGACCTTGCGCCGCTCCTCCTCGTCCAGCAGCTCCAGCGCGGACAGGGGCAGATCGGCCGACTCGACGGCCCGCTCCACGAACCGCACGAACCGGTCCTGGTGCCCGGCCACCGCCGCGAGGTCGCACACCTCGGGCGCGGCGTCGAAGTCGATCCGCAGCCCGCCCTCCGGCCCGAGGTCGTAGACGCCGACCGCCAGGTCCTCCACCGGCCCGTTGCTCAGGTTGTGCTGGGTCGTCGGGAACCCGCAGAAGCGCATCCCCGGCGCGAACGCCATGATGTTCACCAGCGGCGCCGTGATCCGCCGCTCGGCCTCGCCCAGCCCCAGGTCCCGGCAGATGTCCTCGTACCGGGTGCGCTGGTGCGCCAGCCCCTGCCGGGTCTCCTCGACCGTGGCCGCCAGCAGCTCGGCGAGCGTGCCGTCCGGCGCCACCGGCACCCGCAGCGGCACCACGTTCGACATCATGCCGGGCGTCCGCCGGGCCAGCTCCGTCCGCCGGCTCGTCACCGGCAGGCCCAGCACCGGCTCGGGGCTGCCGCTCACCCGGTGCACGTACGCCCCGACCAGCGCGATCACCAGCATCGTCCACGGCGCCCGGTGCTCCCGCGCCACCTCCCGCAGCCGGTCCGCCCGGTCCGGCGGCAGCACGACCGTGCGCCGTACGAAGGGCAGCGCGCCCGGCGCCGTCCCCCCGCTGCGGCCCTCGCCGAGCCGCGGGGTCTGCGGCAGCCCCGCGAGGTGCGCGGCCCAGTGCGCCCGGTCGGCGGCGGCCTCCGGCGACCTCCGGTATCCGGCGTCCTCGGCCAGCAGCGCCTCCAGCGTCCCGAACGGGCTGGGGCCCCAGTCCTCGCCGGCCCCGGCCCGCTCGTACAGCTCCACCAGCCGCCGGTCCATCAGGGCGATGCCCAGTCCGTCGATGACCAGGTGGTGGAAGGCGTGGAAGTAGTACCACCGCGGCTCCCCGGCGGCCGTCCGGCCCGCGCTGATCAGGAGGTGCCGGCTCAGCCAGTCCGCCGCCAGGTCGAAGGGCCGGGCCAGCTCCGCGTCCATCCGGTCGCGGGCCGCCGCCGCGGGGTCCGCCTCGCCGCCCAGGTCCAGCAACTCCAGCCGCCGGTCGCCCGGTTCGCTCCGGACCAGCTGCCACAGGCCGCCGTCCTCGTCCGAGCCGGTGCCGCGGACGCGCAGGGTGTCCGCCTCGCGGACCAGCTGGTACCAGGCCCGGGCGAACAGGGCCGGATCCAGGTCGCCCAGGATCTCCCGGTACTCCCCGATGTTGTAGCGGCACCCGGAGGCGTCGAGACCGTGGGCCATCCAGATGTCGCGCTGCGCCGCCGAAAGCGGCAGCCGCACAGCGGCCGGCCCGTGCACGGTGCTCTGTTCAGACGGCGTGGGGGACATGCTCGGGCTCCTCAAGATGGTCTCCGCGGCGGGCTGTCGGGATCTGCTCCGTGACCCGACACGAGATCGGTCGTGCGGTCCGGCCGTACGCAATCCAACCGGCGGGCCCCCGTTCCCGGCGGCAGTTGCTCCGGCACTCGGCGAGCAGTTCAGGAGGCAGCGGCGGCAGTGGCGGCAGTCGCACCCGCCGTCGCACCCGCCGTCGCGGTCGGCGGCGCACCGCAGGCGGCCCGTACCAGGCCCAGCACCCGGAAGCGGGAGCCGCCCCCCTCGTGCGCGGTCCGCACCGCGCCGCTGAGCAGCAGCTCGCGCAGCATCCGGCCGGACTCCGCCAGGCCGCTGCCGGTCAGGCCGGTGATCCCGGCGAGCTCGAACTCGTCCCCGGCCCGCCCGCACAACGCCTCCAGCAGGCCCCGGGCGGGGGCCGAGAGCCGCTCCAGCCGCCGGTGCAGGGCGCCCCGGAAACCATCGGACCCGGCGCGGCCGCCGAGGTGGTCGAGCAGGGCCACCGGATCCTCGTCGAGGCCCTGCCACAGGGCCGCCAGATCGCACACCACCAACCAGGACGCCGCCGCGGCCAGCGCCCCCGGATGGCCGTCCAGCCGCCGGCAGACCCGGGCCGCGTACTCCCGGTCCGCCGCCGTCGCCGTGGACTCGGGCCGCACCCGCCGGACGTGGTCCAGGAAGAGCCGCACCGACGGGGCCGCGGCGTCCGCCACGCCGACCGCCGGCACCTCCAGCGGGGCCAGCAGGAAGATCCGCTCGCCCGGCACCTCCCACGGCTGGTCCGAGGTCACCAGCAGCCGCAGCCCGGGGCAGGCCCGCAGCAGCCCGGTCAGCCGGTCGAAGCGGACCGGGCCCGCCGGGGCGCCGTCGAGCACCAGCAGCGCGGACTGCTCACCCAGCAGTTCGGCGAGGGCGTCCACCGCGCCCCCGTCCGCCCCGGCCGCCGCCGGACCCTGCACCTGTGCCACCGCCGCCGCGGTCCGTGCCGTCAGCTCGCCCTCCGCGCAGCCCAGGTGGTCCGCCGTCGCGCCCGGGGAGGTGTACCAGAGCACCGGCATCCCGGCCGCGTGCAGCCGCTCGGCGACCGCCAGCGCCAGCCGCGTCTTGCCCACCCCGGTCAACCCCACCAGGTGGACCAGCCGTTCCGCCCCGGAGGACAGCTCCGTCTCCAACGCCGCCGCCTCGGCGTCCCGGCCCACGATCGGGTGCAGGGCCGTCGGCGGCGCCGGAGGCTGCTCCCAACCGGCCCCGGTCGCCCGGCCCTGCTGGGCGGCGGCCTCCAGGGCCGCCCGGGCCCGCGGCCCCAGCCGCAGCGCGTCGGCCATCAGACGCACCGTGTCGGGGCGGGGCCGTCTCGCCTTGCCCTGCTCCAGGTCGCGGATGGCCCGCACGCTGATGGTCGACAGGTCGGCCAGCTCCCGCTGGGTGAGCCCGATCCGCAGCCGGTGGGTCCGTATGAGCCCTCCCAGGCGGGAGGTCTCCGGTGCGGGAAGGGTGGCGGCGGCGACGGCGGCCGTGCTGTTCATGTGCGCTCCCGGCGGTGGTGGTGGGGAACGGCTGGGCCTGGGGTGACGCGGCCCGGTTCCTGACTCCCATCGTCGGCAGCGCGCTATCGCCCCGGCATCGCCGGACGAACAGCCCGCGGCGGCCCGTCCTATCCCCGCCGGGGCCCGCCGCCGCCCGGGCCGGACGCCTGTCGCGGACGGCGGCCGCACCTATCACGGCGGATGGGGATCCGTGATAGCGCGGCGATAGGAGCGGGGCCGGTGCGGGGATTCCGGCCGTTCCTAACGTGGTGCCCAGAACGAAGGAAGCGCCCCGGAAGAACCGGAGCGCACCGACGAAGGGACCCGGACATGACCGTCACCCGCGCACTGCGCACCGCGTTCGTCACCGTCGCCATCGCCGGGGCGGCCGTGTTCGGCACCCAGGTCGCCCAGGCCGACGGCCCCGTCACCCCGGCCCCGGCCGGCGCGACCGCCCCGCAGCCCACCCCGACGCCGAGCACCACCACCGACACCAACCCCTGGGACTGACCCCACCCGCCCCGGGCCACGGCGCACCTTCGCGGCGGCCCGAGCACCCTTCCGGTACGGACCCCGGTACCGGACCCGATGCACCGGACGGCGGCCTCAGACCCCGGCGGCGGACTCCGTCACCGGCGCGTGCACCGCGTCCGACCCGACGACCGGGCTCCCCGCGGACCCGACCGCCGACCCCAGCACCGAGGCGACAACCGCCCCCGAGACCGGCGCCCTCACCTGCGACGGAACCGCGATCAGCGGCCGGGCGGGCAGCAGGCCCGAGTCCAGCAGCCGCTCCGCCTCGACCAGTTCGGGCTCCATCCGCCGATCGCGGAAGGCCCGTACCGCGCTCTCCAGCAGCTCACGGGACCGGGAACGCTCACCGGCGCCACCGCTCGCCATCAGCAGCCGCGCCAGGTCCAGCCGCACCAGCGCCGCCCCGCCCTGGTCCATGATCTGCTCGCGCACCGACAGCGCCTGGGCGTAGAACCCCCGAGCGGCCTCACCCCGGCCCACCTCGGCGTTGGCGTGCCCCAGGTCCCGCAGCAGGTAGCCCTCCCCGATCACGTCGCCGGTGTCCCGGCAGAGCTCCAGCACCTCGCTGAACGTCCGGACCGCGCGCTCGTGTTCGCCCTGCGACTGGAGCAGCTGCCCGGCCCGGCGCAGCGTCCTGGCCTGCCCGCCGGTGTACCCCACCGAACGGTAGATGCCCAGCGCCTCGTCCAGCCGGTCCTGCGCGGCCGGCGCCTGCCCGCGCACCATCCAGATCTGCGCGCTCTGCGTCAGGACGATGGCCCGGCCCACCACGTCACCGACCCGGTCGAAATCCCGCAGCGCCCGGTCGTACAGGGTGAGCGCGTGGTCCTCGTTGCCCCGCATCCGCTCCAGCAGGGCCAGGTCGCGGTGGCACAGGGCCAGCCCCCGGCGGTCGTCCAACTCCTGGAACAGGCCGAGCGCCGTGTTCAGCGCGGTCCGCGATTCCGCCTGCTGGCTGCGGCCGAGGTACAGCACCCCCAGCGAGCCGAGCAGCGCCGCGGTACCGCGCGTGTTCCCGGCCGCCCGGACGGCCTCCAGGGCCAGCTGGTGCGTCCGCTCCCAGTCGTCGAAGTAGCCCCGTCCCTCGAACAGCGTCGTCAGCGTCGTCGCCAGGTCCCAGCACAGCTCGTCCATCCCCGCCTCGGCGGCGTGCTCGACCGCCTGGACCAGGTTGGTGTGCTCGCTGTCGAGCCACTCCAACGGGTCCACCAGCAGCTCGTCCACGCAGGCGGCCGGCGGCTCCCAGCGCGCCGCGCCGCCGTGCAGCACCGTGAAGTCCCCGCCGTAGATGCGCCGGTGGGCCTGCTCGGCCAGCGACATCCACCCGCCCAGCATCCGCCCGAGCGCCGCCGACTGCGCGGCCGGCTCGTCGTGCGCGGCGAGCTGCTCCCGGGCGAACACCCGGATGATCTCGTGGAAGCGGTAGCGGAAGCCGCCCGTGGACTCCACCCCGACCACGTCCAGCATCTGCACGTCGACGAGCGGTTCGAGCAGGTCGGACGGGAAGGGCCGGTCGTCGTCCAGCAGCGCCCCGGCCAGCCAGCCCGGCAGGGTCGGCCCCTTGGCGAGGCTCAGCAGCCGCAGCAGCCGGCGGTCGGCCGCGGCGAGCCCGTCGTGCGTGAGCGAGAGGCTCGCCCGCATGGTCATCTCGCCGTGGGTGAGCTCGTCGAGCCGGTGCCGCTCGTTGGAGAGCCGGTGCACCATCGAGGCCAGCGACCAGTGCGGGCGGGCCGCCAGCCGGGCCGCCACGATCCGCAGGGCCAGCGGCAGCCCGCCCACGGTCCGGATCAGGGCCTCCGCCGCCACCAGCTCGCGCTGCACCCGGTCCGCGCCGATCACCCGCACCAGCAGCTCCAGGGCGTGCTCGGTGCCCATGATGTCCAGCTCGACCCGGTGCGCGCCGGGCAGGCCGGTCAGCCGGACCCGGCTGGTGACCAGCACCGCGCAGTCGCGGCTGCCCGGCAGCAGCGGCCGGATCTGGGCCTCCGACGCCGCGTCGTCGAGCACCACGAGCACCCGCCGGGAGGCCATCAGCGTCCGGTACATCTCGGCCCGCTCGTCCTGCGACTCGGGGATCACCGGCCCGGGGATGCCGAGGGCGCGCAGGAAACGGCCCAGCACCTCGGCCGAGGTGGCCGGGCTGCCGGTGCCGCGCAGGTCGCAGTACAACTGCCCGTCGGGGAAGCCGCCGTCGCCGAGCCGGTGCGCGATGTGCGTGGCCAGGGTGGACTTGCCCGTGCCCGGTTTGCCCACGATCACCGCCAGCCCGACCGCCCGCCGGCCGCCCGCACCGAGCAGGGTCTGCTCGATCCGCCCGATCTGCGCCTCGTCGCCCACGAAGTCCGAGGTGTCCGCGGGGAGCTGCCGCGGGATCTCCTCGCGGTACGAGGCCCCTTCGGGCGGAGCGGGCCGTGCGCGGTCCCGCCCGTCCGCGACCGCGCCGTGCCGGCCGGACCCGTCGGAATCCCGGACTCCGGCCGCGGGGGCGGCCGGGTCGGCGCCGTCGGCCGCTTCGACGCCGCCGGCCGGGTGCGCGTCGCCGCCCGGGCGCCGGTCACCGACGGGGTCCGGGCCGGTGCCGGAGCGGGCGTCCGCGCGGGCCGGTGCGGCCGTGGCGGCCCCGCGCCCAGGGCCCGTACCGGCGCCGGCCCGGACCGCGCCGTGCGCGCCGTCCCGCTCCGCGCGGTCCGCGCCCCGGCCGCCGGGGCCGGCCGCCGGCGGGACCTTGCCCGCCAGGATCGCCGACTCCAGCGCCCGCAGCTCGCCGCCGGGCTCCAGGCCCAGCTCCTCCACCAGCAGGTCGCGCCCGACCCGGTAGCTCTCCAGCGCCTCCGCCTGCCGGCCCGAGCGGTGCAGGGCCAGCATCAGCTGCCCGCGCAGCCGCTCCCGCAGCGGGTGGACCCGTACCAGCTGCTGGATCTCACCGACCAGCTGGTGGTGGCGCCCCAGGGCGAGTTCCAGCTCGATGCGGGTCTCGGCCGCCGTCAGCCGCTCCTCGTCCAGTTGCAGGGCCTTGCTCCGCAGCGTGTCGCTGGAGACCCCGCTCAGGCAGTCGCCCTGCCACAGCTCGGCGGCCGCGCACAGCAGTTCGACGGCCTCGGTCAGGCCGCCCGACCTCGCCGACGCGCGCGCGTCGGCGACCCGGCGCGCGAACAGGGCCGCGTCGACCTGGTCGCCCTCGGTCTTGAGGACGTACCCGGGCGGCCGGGTGGTGATGGCGGCGGCGATCCGCGCCGTGGTGAACACCTTGCGCAGCCGGGACACGCAGATCTGCACCTGGGTGCGGGCCGTGTCCGGGGGTTCGTCGTCCCAGATCAGGTCGACCAGGTAGTCGGTGCTGACGACGCGGTTCGCCTCCAGGAGCAGCGCGGCGAGGATGACCTCCTGGCGCCCCGGGGGAATGCGGACCGGACCGTCGTGACCGGTCACCTGTAACGGGCCGAGTATCCGGAAAACCACCGTGTCCGGGGTGGGCGGAACCCGGCCGGGCGAAGCGGTCATGAGTCTCCCAGCCGGGGGCACGGCGAATCGGGCCCGCGCCGTGGAAACACGCCACGGTCGAGCCATGAGGGAATGCGGGTGGAGCGGAGGATCAGTGTTCCCGAACACCTCTCCGGTTGTCCATGGTGTGGAGATTTCGTGGTGGGGAACAGGCGGGGTGGATCCGGCCAGCGTGGCCGAAGTCCCGCTGCGCAGCACGTCGCGGCGGTGATAGGGCGGCGATAGCGCCGAGTTGCACGACCGGCGCAAGGTGGACCCACCGGCCCCGGGAGGGGTCGCGGCCGTACGAAAGGACTTCCCATGACCGGTCGGTACACCGGGCGGATCCAGCCCAGCCCCGTCATCACCGACTCCGGGGTCGACCACGTGCGCCTCGCCTACCACTACCTCGACAGCGGCGACCTCGACGGCTACGGCTCCCTCCTGCACGAGGGCCCCCTCGGCTCCGATCTGGAGGGCCCCGGCGCCCGTGGCGCGCGCCACCAGATCACCCGCATCGTCGCCGAGGGGGACTGCGTCGTCGCGATGGGCCGGCTGACCCCGCACGAGCGGGACTTCGTCGACGTGTTCACCCTCTCGGACGAGGGCATGCTCCGGGCCTGCCGGCGCTACTACGCCGCCTCCCTGCCGCGCTGAGCGGCGCGGTGCACGCGGGCCGGGACCAGGACGGTGTCGTCGGTGGGCGGGTCGGGCAGCGGGCGCGAGTTCCCTGGCCGGCGGCGGCAGGACCGTGCCCGAGGCGCTCCTGCGTCCCGGATGGAGAGCCGGCCCCCGGTGCGCCTTTCCGGCGGGCGGCGGAGGCGCGCGGGGACGGACGGCGAACGGACGGCGAACGGACGGCGGGCGCCCGGCGGACGCACGAGGGGCCGACCGTGGACGGACCGCGGGCGAACGGCGGTCACCGGAGTGCGGACGGCGAGGTGTCCGCAGGTCGGAAGGGCTTTTCGGAGGGCCGCCGATCGGGGTAGCCTCCGCTTCGGACCGTAAACGGAAAAACTTTTCCGAAAGCGCTCCATCCGGAAGCGACCGGAACCCGGCAGGGCCCTGACACCATGCACCTGCCCGCCATCCACCCCGTCGCTTCTACGCACCGCATCCCCACTGGAGGGACACACGTGAAGGACCCCAAGGCCCGGCTCGAAGCCCTGCGCGCCGACATCGAGCGCCGCAACCCCGCGCAGCCCGAGTTCCACCAGGCCGTACGCGAGGTACTCGAATCCCTGGCCCCCGTCTTCGCCGCCCGCCCCGACTACGCCGACCCGGCCGTCGCCCTCGTCGAGCGGCTGACCGAGCCCGAGCGCCAGATCCTCTTCCGCGTCCCGTGGACGGACGACCGGGGCCGCGTGCAGGTCAACCGCGGCTACCGCGTCGAGTTCAACAGCGCCCTGGGCCCGTACAAGGGCGGCCTGCGCTTCCACCCCTCGGTGGACATCGGCGTCGTGAAGTTCCTCGGCTTCGAGCAGGTCTTCAAGAACGCCCTGACCGGCCTCGGCATCGGCGGCGGCAAGGGCGGCAGCGACTTCGACCCGCACGGCAAGTCCGACGCCGAGGTCATGCGCTTCTGTCAGTCCTTCATGACGGAGCTCTACCGCCACATCGGCGAGCACACCGACGTCCCCGCCGGCGACATCGGTGTCGGCGGCCGCGAGATCGGCTTCCTCTTCGGCCAGTACCGGCGCGTCACCAACCGCTGGGAGGCCGGGGTCCTGACCGGCAAGGGCCAGGGCTGGGGCGGCTCCGCCATCCGGCCGGAGGCCACCGGCTACGGCAGCGTGCTGTTCGCCGCCGAGATGCTGAAGGTCGGGGGCCGGTCCCTGGACGGCCTGTCCGCCGTTGTCTCCGGCTCCGGCAACGTCGCCCTCTACACCATCGAGAAGCTCCAGCAGCTCGGCGCCAACCCGCTGACCTGCTCGGACTCCCAGGGCTACGTGGTCGACGAGAAGGGCATCGACCTGGCGCTGCTGCGCCAGATCAAGGAGGTCGAGCGCGGCCGCGTCAGCGAGTACGCGCAGCGCCGCGGCCCGTCCGCCCGCTACGTGCCCGGCGGCCGGGTCTGGGACGTCCCCGCGGACGCGGCCTTCCCCTCGGCCACGCAGAACGAGCTGGAGGAGCGGGACGCCCGTACGCTCATCGCCAACGGCGTCAAGGCCGTCTCGGAGGGCGCGAACATGCCCACCACCCCCGAGGCCGTCCACCTCTTCCAGAGCGCCGGCGTCGCCTTCGGCCCCGGCAAGGCCGCCAACGCGGGCGGGGTCGCCGTCAGCGCGCTGGAGATGAGCCAGAACGCCGCGCGGGCCACCTGGAGCGCGGAGCGGGTCGAGGACGAGCTGGCGGGCATCATGCGCTCGATCCACGCCGTCGCCTACGAGACCGCCGAGCGGTACGGCGCCCCCGGCGACTACGTCACCGGCGCGAACATCGCGGGCTTCGAGCGGGTCGCCGACGCCATGCTCGCGCAGGGCGTCATCTGACCGTCGCCGTGCGGACGTCGCGGACGGTCCACCGCGCACGGACGGCCCGGGCACCAGGTGTGCCCGGGCCGTCCGGTTCCGCGGGGCCGTCCGGTTCCGCGGGTCCACGGTCCTACGGGGCGTACACCTCCAGTTCGGACAGCTGGCCCGCCGGCCAGCCGGTGTTGGCGGTGAAGACCACCCGCAGGTGGCGCGCGTTCGCCGTGGAGAGCGGGACGGTGACCGTGCCCGACCCCTCGGCGAAGGTGTAGCCGGCCAACGCCTTCAGCGTGGACCAGGCGGAGCCGTCGGCCGAGCCGAGCACCGACAGCGTCTGGCTCCGGGTGCCCCAGGCGGCGGGCAGCCTCAGCACCAGGCGGCCCACCGTCCGCTGTGCGCCGAGGTCGACGGTCACGGACTGCGGGAAGGCGTTGTTGGCGCTCTCCCAGTAGGTGCCGGGGTTGCCGTCGGTGACGTTGCCGGCGACGTACCCCTGGCTGTGGCCGGTGTCCGCGGCCGGCCGCCCCTGGGCGAGGTTGGTCCCCGCGGGGGGCGCGGTCGGCGGCGGGGTGGTCGGCGGGGCCGTCGGGCCGGTGCCGGCGGCGTAGACCTCGAACTCCGACAGCTGCCCGGCCGGCCATCCGGTGTTGCCCGTGACGTTCAGCCGTACGTAGCGGACGTCGGCGCTGTCGAAGGTCAGCGTGGCGCTGTTGCCCGACGCGGGATCGAAGGCGACCGCGCCGGAGCCCTTCAGGGTGGACCAGCCGGCGTTGTCGGTCGAGCCGAGCACCGACAGGGTCTCGGTCCGCGCCGCCCAGTCGGTGGCCGGCGGGAGCCGCAGGGTCACCTTGCCGACCGGCTTGGCCTCGCCCAGGTCCACCGTCAGGGTCTGCGGGAAGGCGTTGCCGTTGCTCTCCCAGTAGGTCGAGGCGTTGCCGTCGACCGCGTTCGCCGCGCTGTACGACTGGACGGAGGACGAGGCGCTGGCGGGGCGGCCCAGGGCCAGGTTGCCGCCCGGCGGCGTGGTGGGCGGGGTCGTCGGGGGAGTGGTCGGCGGGGTCGTAGGCGGCGTGGTGGGAGGTGTGGTGCCGCCCCCGCCCGTGGGCACGCCGCCGTTGGTCCACACGGGGGCCGGCCACACGCCGGAGCAGGTCTGCCCCGTGTTCCAGCCGGAGTTGCCGCCGCCGTCGGTGATCTGCAGGCCGGCGCCGATGCAGTTGTGGACCGGGGTCGCGGCCTGGGCGATGTTCTTCGCCTTGACGCCGGTGAACTTCATCGCGATGTCGGCCTGGGCCTGGACGGCGTAGGTGCCGGCGCCGTCGATGTTGATGTTGGTGAAGTTCACCCCGCTGATGGCGCCCTCGATGGAGTGGATCGCGGCGTAGGAGGAGTCGAGGACGTCGGTGTCGGAGATGTTGATCGTCGCGCCCCGCACCGGCTCGTTCAGGCCGGAGAACCAGATCGCGCCGACGCCGAAGTTCCAGTTGAAGTCGCTGTTCCCGGTCCGGATGAGGGTGTTGCGGGCCGCGGTGATGGTGCCGGCGACCGCGGTGCCCTTGCCGGAGCTGACCCCGGGATAGCGGTTGGCGATGTGCAGGCCGCCGCCGTTGCTGACGGTGTCGGACATGACGTTGTCCGAGAGGGTGAAGTCCTTGCCGCCGTACGTGACGATGTTGTTCGCCAGGATCGGCAGGACCACCGTGTTGTGGTCGAAGCTGATGTTGACGTTCGGCTTGTCCTGCGGCCAGGAGGCCAGCCCGTCGTCACCGGCGTTGCGCACGAAGGTGTTGGTCACGCGGGAATTGGTGACCCCGGTGTGGAAGTTCACGCCGTCGGCCGTCATGTCGAGGAAGCGGCTGTTCTTGATGGTGAACCGGTCCATCGGTCCGTCCATCCATGCGGCGACCTTCACGTGCTGGATCCAGAGGTTGTCCACGGTCGAGTCCGACATGGCCCCGCCGATGGCGTTGACCTGGTCGTCGTCGATCCGCTCCCGGATGTCGCCGATGATCGCGAAGTCCTTCAGCGTGACGTTGCGGCTCGGCCCGTTGGCCTCGTGCGGCCGCACCGGGCCGGTGTAGCCGCCACCCGGCACGTACTTGCCGTAGAAGCCGGCGGCGCGGTTGCGGTTCACCGGGTCCCGCCCGCCGAAGACGGTGTACCAGGGGCCCGCGCCCTGCACGGTCACCCCGTCCACGACCACGTGGTCGTAGAGGGTGTAGTTGCCCGGCGGGACGAACACGGCCCTGCCCTGCGCGCGGCCCGCGTCGACCGCGGCCTGCACCTTCGCGGTGGAGTCGGCGGCGCCCGTGGGGTCCGCGCCGAAGTCCGCCACGGCGTCCAACGCGCCGGCCGGCCGGGCCGTGGCCGCCGCGACCTGCTCGAAGTCGGCGAGGTCGAGGGTGAAGGACGGCGACTGCGCCGTCGAGGTCACCTGGACCCTGATCTTGGTGCCCACCGGGTAGGTGGCGCCGAGCAGGGTGCGGGACTCGTCGTAGAAGTGGTGCGGGTTGGTGTCCCCGGGGTTGTTGTTGAAGGGGTAGCCCCCGTAGTACCAGCTGTACTTGGAGGTCACCGGCAGCGTCCGGACCGACTGGCCGTTCGCCCTGACGTCGAGCGTCGCGTCCCGCCCCTTCCCGTCCGCGGTGTCCGGCAGGCTGTAGCGCAGCGACATCGCGTTCGCGGGCTTGGTGAGGGTGAACTCGACGTACTGTCCGGCGGCGTCCAGGGTCACCGCCTGGCGGCCGGAGGCCTCCGAGGGGAGGTGGCCGTAGTACCGGTCGGGGCCGATCAGCTTGCCGTTCGTGGCGGCGTACTCGGCCTCCAGCTCGGTGAAGGGCACGTCGGCACCGCGCCCGGGGATCCCGACCGGCGACGGGGCGGGCACGCCGGCGGCGTACGCGGCGGGAGCGCTGCCGAGGCTCAGGGCCGTCAGCGCGGCGGTGGCGGTCATCGACAGGGCGAGGAAGACGGCGGCGCCCCGGCGTCTGATCCGGCGGAGGTGGTCGGGGCTCGGGTCGTGGTTCTGCGGCACTTGGGACACGGGCACGCACGTCCTTGCGGCTCGATCGGCGGGTGGGGGGAGTCGGCTCAACGCAGGAGGCTACGACTCCACAAGAAGGAAGTCCATGAAGTCGCGCAAGAATTCGACGTGAGCCCGCAATAAACACGTAAAGGAGGGTCTGTCGCTGCTGCTGCGCCGAAAGTCCCCGGGAGGCCCCTTCCGTCACGCGCTGCTCGGCCCGTCGCCCGACCGGGTAGGCGGTGAGCACGACGGCCGCTCCCCGCGCGGCGGCCCGGCCGGCAGCGGTCGTCACCGTGCCCGGATGCGCCGATGATGGGAGGGGAGCCCGCACACGGATGCCGGCCGGGGCCGATCGGGACCGACCGGCATGGGCCGGCCGGGCGGCGGACACCCGCCCCCGCCCTCGTGGAACGGATGGGAATCATGGTCGATGACGCGCAGGGCCCGGGCGACGACGTGTACCAGCCGCAGGACGCCGACCAGCCCGCCGAGGGCCAGCCCGACATGGAGAACGCCCTCGACGAGCCGAACACCGACCAGAGCCTCGACGAGGACCACCGGACCGCCCCCGACCGGCCCGCCGTGGTGGCCCGGCACGGCACCACCGCACGCGAACAGCGGGACGGCGAGAGCCTCGACGAGCGCCTCGCCCAGGAGGTCCCCGAGATCGGCGACGCCCCCCGCGCGCCCTACCCGCTCGACGAGGCGGGCGTCGGCCGCCTGGTCCCCTTCGTGGACGAGGCCGCTGATCACAACACCGACGTGCTGGGCCACGACATGGGCGCCGAAGCGGGCGAGGAATCGGCCGAGGAGGCCGCCATGCACGTCGTCGGACGCAACACCGCCCGCGGCGACCCCGAGCCCTGATCCCCGCCCGGCCCGCACCCCGCCGCCCGCGACACCGCCCCGGCTCAGCCCGACCGCAGCCGGCGCGGCCGGCCGAAGCGGACCCGCACCCCGGGCGAGTACAGCACGCTCACCGGAGGGCCGGACGGGGCGGAGAGCCCCGCGGCGCAGATCAGGTCCTCCGTGCACGCGAGCAGCTCCGCGCGCCGCAGCGGCCACCGCGGATGGGCGTTCGGCAGGTACAGCGGCCCGGTGTGGAAATCGTTGTGCAGCGCCCACCGGGCCGTGAGGAAGTGCTCCAGCCCGGTCGGCTCCGCGATCGGCGCGCCCACCCGCAGGGCGATGTGCGACCGGGCGCCCCGCGGCCCCGGCCACCTGCGCGTTCCCGTATAGGCGAGGACGTCGCCGGTGCGGGTGACGGACATCCGCGCCCACTGGTACGGCAGCCGGAACCCCGCGCGGGCGACCACCACCGACACCAGCCGGGACGCGTCCAGAGAACGGAAGACCACCCCGCGCCGCCCCAGCGCGTCCACCGAGTAGAGCCGCACGTTCGTCTCCGGGAAGGACCCGAAGTACGGGACCCCGGGCAGGCCCAGCCAGCCCACCCGGTCCGTGCGGAAGGCGATGAGGCCGACGTACGTGACCCCCTCGAACGTGTCGGGCACCGTGCCCGCCGGCAGCAGCGGAGCCACCTCCGCCGGATCGGCCGCCCAGTGCAGGAACGCCAGGTCCAGCCAGGACTGGGTCAGCAGCGGACGCCCCGGCGCGGCGGGCGGCTCCGCACGGACGGGCTCGGGCGGGTACGGCGCGGGGTACGGCACCCGCCCATTCTCCCCGCCGCGGACCGCACCCCGCACATCCGGCGCAACCGTTCCTATAGCAGGGAACCGATCGGAGTGGCACTCTCGTGTCCTCGGAAGCGTAGGCCTGGGGGGCGGACACGTGATGGAGCCGGGTACCGGCATGGGCCTGCGCGGCCGCAGCGGCATCCTGTCCCTCGTCGACGCCTGCCTGAAGGAGACACCGGCCGCCGAGCGGCCCCTGACCATGCTGCTCGGACCGCCCGGCAGCGGCGCCAGCGAGGCGCACAGCGCACTGATGGAGCATTTCGGCCCCGACCACCCCTTCGCCTTCGTCAACTTCAGCGGGACGCAGTCCCTCCTGCCCCGGTACGCCCTCGGCCTGCTCGCCCGTCAGCTCGAACGCAAACTGCCCCGCTACGGCCGCTCCCACTTCCCCCTCCTCAGCCTCGGCCTGCTCGCCTCCGACCAGGAACTGAGGATGCGGAGCCTGGCCGAGGGCCGCCGCGCGGTGCAGCGCCAGCTCGACCGCTTCCAGGAGGAGAACGAAGCCCGGTACGGCGACTACCTCGCCGCCTTCTTCGACGTCGGCATGGGCGCGCTCGGCATGCCCGAGGGCGCCTCCACCGCCGCCCTCGCCCTCTTCCAGGACGCCGTCCGCCGCGGCCGGCGCAGCATGCCGGGCCTCTTCGGCGGCCGCAACCGGCTCACCGCCGGCGCCCACTGGTACGGCAGGCACCCCATGACCCGCAGCGGCGACCCGATGGAAGCCCTCGTCGAACTCAACCTGTGGCGCCACGAGGGCGACGCCGACGAACAGGAACGGCTCGACCTCGTCCTCTTCTCGGCGTTCCTCGAAGACCTCAGACGCAACACCGCCCGCAACTTCATGCCCCGCTCCTACCTGCTCCTCCTCGACAACTCCCACACCGACCAGGGCCGCTGCTTCCTCGACCTGCTGCTGCGCGCCCGGCACGACGAGACGGTCGTCGCCGGCCACGCCAGCGACCCGCTGACCGTCGTCGCCAGCTCCAACCGCTGGCTGCCCCGCTGGGGACCGGCCACCGGGGACTCCTGGCCCTGGCAACTGCGCGGCCCCGACCGGGCCTCGCTGGCCGACTGGAACACCTACCGGCCCACCCGGGACAGCGAGGACACCTGGTGGTACCCGCTGCGCCTGCGCGACCTCAACCTGGACGAGGTGCGCATCCGCATCGAACTCCAGCTCGGCGGCCGCGGCGACCTCGCCCCCCTGACCCGCCTCACCCCCTTCGTCCACCGGCTCACCGGCGGCCTCCCGCGCGCCGTCCACCACGTCCTCGGCGCGCTGCGCCAGTCCGGACCGCCCCCGGGCTCCGGCCCCGAGCAGGACCGCTGGCTGCGCACCCTCCCGGACCGGCCGCTCAGCATCGGCGAGAGCACCGCCACCCTCGCCGACACCGCCCTCGGCCACCTGCTGCGCGACTTCGACGGGACCGAGCGCGCGACCCTCGCCGAATGCGCCGCCGCCCGGGACTTCTCCGTCGGCACGCGGCTGCTCAGCAGCGGTGACGCGCTGTTCGGCGAGATCCGCTCCCGCTGGCTGCTGTCCGGTCCGCTCACCGTCGTCCCCGTCCTGCACCCGTGGCTGCGAAGACTGCTGCTGTGGCGGCTGGCCCGGCGCCCCGACGCGTGGGACGCCGCCCACGAACTCCTCGCGGAGTACTACCGGGACGAGGGGCGGCCGGTCCAGGAGATGTACCACCGGCTCGCGCTCGGCCGGACCGACGAGGTCACCGCCCATCTGACGCGGCGCTTCACCGCCGTTCCGGCCCTGCAGTGGATCGCCGAGTTCGGCGCGGTCACCGCCGCCCCCAACCGCCTCCCGACGGACCGCGGTCCGCTGGAGCTGCTCGCCGCGCTGGGCCCGGGCCGGACCGGCCGCGCCATGGACGTCGAATCCGTGATCCACACGCTGGTCACCGCGCGCTGGGTGTGGAGCGATCCGCTCGCCGACCCGGCCATGCGGCTCAACGACATGATCGCCGACGGCTTCACCCAGCTGTCCCAACTGCGGAGGACCGACATCGTGGCCCTGTTCAACGAGGCGGAGCGACACCGCCACTGGCGCGACCCCCAGACCGCCGGCGGGGAGGGCTGAGCCCGTGGTCAGACTGGAATGGCCGCTGCACGTCGTCCGCCGCGTCGCCGTGGCGGTCGCCGCCGCCGTCGTGGCGGGCGCGGCCCTGTGGCTGGGCGTCGGCTGGCTCCAGGAACGCCTGTCCACCTGCGCCGAGGGGGTCGTCGAGCGCGGCGCCCGCGACGAGTGCGTCGGCGTCACGGACGGCGCGTACGCCTTCGCCCCGGACCTGGACGAGGTCCGCAAGAAGATCCGGGAGGAGAACGCCAGGGTCCTGGCCGCCGCGGACCGGGAACCGTACGTCAGCGTCGCCTACCTGACCTCCTTCACCACCACGGCCGACGACAGCAACTCCGCCGAAGGGGTCCGGCACGAGCTCCAGGGCGCCTACCTCGCCCAGTACCGGCACAACCGCGGCGACCTGTCGGCCACGCCCAAGATCCGCCTGCTGATCGCGAACGCGGGCAGCCGGTCGGCGCAGTGGCGGTACACCGTGGACGAACTGATCGCCCGCAAGGGCGCCCCGGACCGGCTGGTCGCGGTGGCCGGCCTCGGGCCCAGTACGGACGAGAACCTCGCGGCGGTCCGACGGCTCTCCGAGAACGGCATCGCCATGGTCGGCGCCACCATGACCGCCACCGACATCCAGAACATCGACGGCTTCGTCCGGGTCGCCCCCACCAACGTCGACGAGGCCTACGCGGCGGCCGGCTTCCTGAAGCGGCGCGGCTCCGCCACCGCCGTCGTCATCCAGGACGTGGCCCAGGGCAATCTGTACGCCTCCACCCTCGGTACGGCCTTCACCGAGGCCTTCCAGGACGGCGCCCAGCACAAGCTGGTGGCCGAGCGGATGACCTACGACTCCTCCGTCGGCAGCGCCTGGCAGAACGAACTCCGCTACATGCCCGGCCAGTTGTGCCTCCAGCGTCCCCAGGTCGTCTACTTCGCCGGCCGCGGCCGGCAGCTGACCCACTTCCTCGACGCGCTGTCCAACCGCAGCTGCACCGAGCAGAAGTTCACCGTCTTCACCGGCGACGACACGACCAACCTGACCGCCGAGCAGATCGCCCACGCCGCCGAGACCGGCGTCGAGGTCCTCTACACCGGCCTGTCCCACCCCGACATGTACCGCACCTCACCGCAGGCGGTGTCGGCCCCGTCGGCCAAGAACTTCCAGCCGGGAGGACTGCTCGACCAGTGGTTCCCGCGCGATCCCCGCTACGACGGCGGCGCGCTGATGGGCCACGACGCGGTCCTCGCCGCCGCCCAGGGCATCCAGATGGCCGCGCGCTGGCAGGGCAAGGTGGACGGCGCGGCGGTGGGCCGCATGTTCCACCAGATGGACGGGAGCCAGCAGGTGGCGGGCGCGAGCGGGTTCATCTCGTTCCAGAACAACGGCAACCCCCGCAACAAAGCGGTCCCCATCCTGCGGCTGACCGCGGCCGGCCAGGCCGAGTTCGTCGAGGTCTCCGCGGCCGAGGGCAAGCCGCCCGAACAGCAGTGAGGCGCCCGGCGGTCCCGTCCCGCAGCCGACCGCCTCGGACCCCCCGCCCGGCCGGCCGCCCCCGGGCTACCGGCCCGCGGCGGTCCCGGACGGGCCGCCGGCCGTCCCGCTCCCGCCCCGCAGGCGCCGGTAGGCGCCCGGGGTGACCCCCTCCCAGCGGGTGAAGGCCCGCACCAGCGCCGTCGCCCCGCTCAGCCCCACCGCGCCGGCCACCCGGTCCAGCGGCAGACCGGTGGTCTCCAGCAGCCGCCGGACCCGCGCGTGCCGGGCGCCGTCGAGCAGCTCCCGCCAGGAGGTGCCCTCCTCGCGCAGCACCCTGCGCAGGGTGCGCGGGCTCAGGTGCAGCTCCTTCGACGGCTCGGCCGGTCCCGAGCCGTCGAGCGGCGCGTGCTCCAGCCACTGCCGGACCCGCTCCCGCAACGGTACGGACGTGGTCAACTCCCGCAACAACCGGTCCGCGTAGGCCCGGTGCAGCGCGTTCAGCTCCGGATCGCAGGGCACCCGGGGGCGGTCGAGGTCCGCGTTGGCCAGGACGATCTCGTGCTCGGCCGCACCGAACACCACCGGGCAGCGCAGCACGCGCGCGTACGGCTCCGGCGAGCCCGCCCGCGGGTGGGCGAACGCCACCGACACCGGCGCCCAGCCGTCCCCGGCGACCCAGCGGGCCGCCGTCACCATGGCCGTGACGATCGCCTCCACCTGCTGGGGGTGCATCGCGTCCGGGCCGACCGTGGGCCGGTACCGCAGCCGGCTGCGTTCCGCCCCGCGGATCAGCCCGACCGTGCCGGCCTGGCTCACCAACGGGTGGTAGCGCACCGCCGCCCGCGCCGCGTCGGCCAGGCTCGCCGACGTCAGCACCACGTGCCCGAGCACGTGCAGCCCCGCCGGCCGCAGCAGCGCGCCGACCCGCAGGCCCACGTGCGGATCGGCCTCGCCCGCCCCCAGCGCCCGCCGCCACACCTCGCGCACCTCGGCGAACGGCACCCGCTCGGTCGGCGAGGCCCACCGGCCCGGCCCCCGCGGACCGCCGGCCTCCCCGTCCGCCAGCACGGCGGTCCACACGGCGTGGGCGTAGCTCGCGGCGACGGTGGAGGGCTCCAGGCTCGGCATGGCGGCCAGTCAATGCGGGGGCGCCGCCGGAGTCAACCGGTCCGCGGGTACCGGATGCGAAGAGCGTGGCCGCCGGGGTGGATGACCGTCTCCGGCGCCGCTCCTAGGGTCGGGCCTTGTCCCAGCCGAGAGGTGCCCATGGCCGCCCGTTACCGCATCGAGCTCCACCACGTCGCCGTCCCGCCGCCCACGCCCTTCCGCCCGGCCTGGATCCCCGGCCGCCCCCGGACCCACGACCGCCTCGACCCGATCAGCCTCTTCACCGACGACGGGGTCGAAGGCTGGTCCGCCGGCCCGGCGATGGCCAGCGAGCGCGCGGGGCTCGGCGATCTGCTCGGCCGGTACCTGCTGGGGCTGGACCCCGCCGACATCCCGACCGTGCAGCAGCGGCTGCGCGAAAGGGCCTACCTGGGCCCGCGCAACGCCCGGATCGAACCGGCGTCGACGCCAACCAGGGCCGGCGGGTGACCGCGGTGGCCGACGCACCCCTCCGGGACCCGGCCCGCGCCCGGTACTTCGCCGACGCCCGCGCCGACCTCGGCACGGCCTGGCTGGAGGAGCCGCCGCCCATGGACGACCACGACGTGCTGAGCGCGCGCACCGCCGTCGCCCGGCTGCCCATCACGGCGCCGGGGCCGGCGCACGAGCGTCGTCACCGCCGGCCGGCTCGCCCTGCGGACCCTGCGGACCCTGCGCGACAAGGGGCCGCGGACCGCCGTCGAACTCGCCCGCACCCGGCGCCGTCCCACCCTTCGAGGAGCACCGCGTGATCGTCTTCCTGCTGCCCGCCTCCGGCTACGACCCCACCGAGGCCGCCGTGCCCTGGGCGGCGCTGCGGGACGCCGGGTTCGACGTACGGTTCGCCACGCCCGACGGCCTCCCGGCGGCCGCCGACCGCCGGCTCACCGACACCGGGTTCTCGCTGCTCTCGCCCTGGCTGATGACCCGCCGCGCCGAACGCGCCACCTACCGGCGGCTCGCCGCCGACCCCCGCTTCCAGGCGCCGCTGGCCTACGCCGAGGTCGACCCGGCCGCCCTGACCGGCCTCTTCGTCCCCGGGGGCCATGCCCCGGGCATGCGCACGCTGCTGGAGGACACCACCGCCCAGGCGCTGGTCGCGGCCGCCTTCGCCCGGGACCTGCCCCTCGGGATGGTGTGCCACGGCGTGCTGCTGGCCGCGCGGGCGACGGACCCGGCGACCGGCCGCTCCGTGCTGTACGGACGCCGGACCACCGCCCTGACCGCGCTGCTGGAGCTGACGGCGTGGAACCTCACCCGGCTCTGGCTGGGCCGCTACTACCGCACCTATCCGACCACCGTGCAGGCCGAGGTCACGGCCGCACTGGCCGATCCCCGGCACTTCGCGCCCGGTCCGGTGCTCCCCGTCCGGGACACCGCCGCGCGACCCGGCCGGGGCTTCACCGTCCGGGACCGCAACTACCTCTCCGCCCGCTGGCCCGGCGACTGCCACCGGCTCGCCTCGGACTACCTCGCCCTGGTCCGGTCCGGCCGGCCCACGTCCGCAGCACCGAAGGGATGACATGAAGACTGGTGTCCACTGGGTCGCGGGGCTGCTGATCGCAGCCTCGGCCCTCTCTCCCGGCGCCGCCGCGGCGGCCACGGCCCCGGCCCCCGCCGACGCGCCGGCCGCGGCCTCCACCTCCGGCCGGGCCTCGGCCGACCTGCGCACCTGGATGGCCGAGAACCGGTCGGTCCTCGGCGGCCGGCCGCTCAACCGCATCGTCATGCCCGGCAGCCACGACGCCGGCTCCTGGAGCATCACCCGGAACAGCGGCGTGTGCGACGCCGGCGACCAGGCCTCGATCTCCCGTACCTTCCCCTCCATCGCGGCGAGCATGTCGCGCAGCCAGAGCGGCACCCTCGTCCAGCAACTCGACGGTGGGGCGCGGTATTTCGACCTGCGCCTGTGCAAGCAGGGCGGCAAGTGGTTCACCTACCACGGCGGCCCGACGGGCAACCAGTTCTTCGACTCTCCCGCGAGCGGGGGAGCGCCCGCCGTCAGCGGCGAGGTCGACCAGGTCGCGGACTGGATCGCCCGGCACCCCCAGGAGATCGTCATCATCCGGCTGTCGACGGCCGCGGCGCCCGACACCGCCCGCGCCGCCAACACCGAGGCCGCCACCCTGCTCGCCGACGCGATCGGCGGCGGCCCGGGCCACCCCGCCCTCGCCGACGGCTCGTTGACCCCCGACTCCACCTACGACCAGTACCTCGCGGCGGGCCGCCACGTCGTCCTCATCGACGACAAGGCCACCACCGGCCAGCCCTGGGCCTGGGGACCCGGCGCGCAGACGTACCGCGGCAGCTACGTGCAGGCGGACACCCACTGGACCGACTTCGTCAAGGCGCTCTTCGACCGGGACACCCTGCAGAAGAACTTCGACGCGGTGCTGGGCCGGGGCGACCAGGTCCTCGACAAGGACCCGGGCGACACCACCGGGAAGTTCTTCGTCCTACAGAGCATCATCGACCCCTCCCTCTCCATCCCGGACCTGGTCGTGGCCCAGGGCCTGGAGAAGATCGGAGCGATGCCCTCGTCGGTCACCTCGCAGTACCTGCTCCACCTGGAGAACCAGCTCAACCCCCAGATCCTGGCGAAGCTGAGGGGGGACTGGAGCGGCTCCAACATCTCCGAGAACATGAACATCGTCATGACCGACGACGTCAACCAGGACCGGGCCGGCGTGCGCGCCGGCGAACTCCAACGGGAGATCATCGCGCGCAACACCCCGCCCACCACCCCGCACACCTTCCACTCCGCGACGGGCGCCCCCGACGGAACGTGGACCGGTCCGCGCCCGCTGAGCGGCGCCGGAACCTCCCTGCGCTTCGTCGGATCGCAGGTGTCCGCGGCCGCGCTGCCCGACGGCAGCACCCAGGTGACCGGTACCGGCATCGACGGCAACCTCTACCACAACATCCGTCACGCGGACGGCGCCTGGCAGGGCTGGGCACTGCTGCCCGGCGCCGGCAAGGCCGGCGCGTTCAAGGCGTCCGCCTCGACCATCACCGGCCTGCCCGACGGATCGAGCCAATTGGTGGCCGTGGGCACGGACGGCGTCACCTACCACACCGTCCGCCACCCCGACGGCAGCTGGCAGGGCTGGGCCGCCATGTCCGCCGGGCCCGGAACCGGCGCCCTGCTGCGCACCACCCAGGTCGCGGCCGCGGGCATGCCGGACGGCTCCACCCGGGTCCTGGTCTTCGGCGAGGACGGCCGGATGCGGCTGGGCACCCGGCAGTCCGACGGGTCATGGAGCGCCTGGCCGATCGTCGCCGGGGTCAACGCGCCGGACTTCCGGGGCCGCGCGCTCGCCATCGCCGCGCTGCCCGGCGGCGAAGGCCAGCTCGTCGCGATCGGCACCGACGGCAACATCTGGCACACCGTCCTGCGCGCCGACGGCAGCCTGCAGGGCTGGAACGGCCCCGCCGGAGTCGACACCCCGATGATGGGCGCCCGGGCACTGGCCATCACGGGCCTGCCGAACGGCGACAGCCGGGTCCTGGCGGTCGGCCTCGACGGGAACGTCCACCACACCACCCGCGACCGGGGCGGGGCATGGACACCGTTCCGCCCGCTGCCCGGCCGCGCCGGAGCCGGCGCCTTCGCCGGGGACCGGGTCGCGCTGGCCGGCCTGCCCGACGGATCGAGCCAGGTCCTGATGACCACCCGCTGACCCGCGCGTCCCCCACCGGCGGGCGGACCGCCGGCCCGTCGCCCACCACCCGGGCGGCGGGCCGGCGGCGCACCCCGGCACGGCCCGGGAACCACCGGCCCCGCCGACGCCCGGGTGCGGGCCGTCCGGCTGTGGGAGGCTGCCCCCTGACGAACCGTGCGTCCGGCAGCTGGAGCCCCCCATGACCTCGACCCGCCCCGCCGTGCAGGTGGTCCCGCCGGCCCAGAACGCCGCCGTCGGCCCGGGACAGCTCGGAGTCGGCTGGGCCCTGGGCGACCCGGTGAGGGACCTGGACGCCAACCTGATCCGACTCGGCCCGGGCGCGCGGATCGGCGAGCACACCGAGCCGGTCCTCGGCGTGCTCCTCGTCGTCGTCGCCGGTACGGGAGAGCTCCGCACCCCCGACACGACCTGGGTCCTCGAAGCGGGCTCCGTGGTGTGGATGCCCGTCGGCGCCACCCGCGCGCTGTGCGCCGGCGCCGACGGGATGACGTACGCCACCGCGCACCGGCGCCGCCCGCCCCTCGGCATCGGCCCCGCCCCGCGCGCCGGGGCGGACGGGGCGGCCGCCCTCCCGGACCCGGTCTGCGCCGCGTGCGGCCGCCCCGCCACCGAACGCGACGCCCGCCACTGCGCCGGCTGCGGCCGCCGCCTGCCCCACTGACGGTCCCCGCCCCTGCGCTCATCCGCCGCCGGCCGCGCCGTCCGGCACCCGCCCTCCGGTGGGCCGGCCGCGGTCCGCGAGGCCGGCCGGGGCGAAGCGCAGGCCGCAGAACCGCTCTTCCGGCCCGGCGGCCGACCGCGCCGCCGGGACCCCGGGAACCGGGACCGGAGCGGACAGCGACTGCCGCTCGCGCAGCAACGCGGCGGGGGAGAGGTCCGACGCCGCGTCCAGCAGCCACCGCACCGAGTCCCCGACCGTCGCCCGGACGAAGGCGTACACCTCGTGCGGCTCCGCCAGCCGGAACGCCTCGGGAGCGTAGTACTCGATCGAGTCGACGATGACGGCGCCCGCGCCGACCAGCGGCGTCGGCAGGTAGACGATCCCGCGCTCCGCCAGCACCCGCAGCGTCGCCTCCTCGTCGGCCAGCACCGCGTTGGCCGAGCCGATCACCGCCCCGCAGCGCAGCGTCCTCGCGAGCGCCGGGTCGACCAGGTCGCTCACCGAGCAGGGCACGAAGACGTCCACCTCCGCGCCGGTCCAGTCCCGCACGGCCGTGCACCCGGGCACCTCCGCGACCGCCGGATCACGGTCGTGGACCAGCACCCCCGCCCCCGCCGCGGCCAGTTCCGCGGCCAGCACCGCGCCGACCTTGCCGGCCCCGTGCACCAGCACGCGCATCCCGGCCACCGGCCCGCGCGCCCACGCCTCCACCGCACCCCGCACCCCCGCCGCGGTCGAGGCGTGGGGCTCCGCCCGGCTCCCGACGGCGTTGAGCACGTACGGGGACAGCCGGGCGAGCCGCTCCATGTCGACGGCCGTCACCCCCATGTCCGCGCCCGTGTACAACCGCCCCGCGTGCTGGCCCAGTACGGCCGCGATCCACGCCAACAGCTCCTCGTCCACCCCCGCCGCGCCGGTGACCAGCAGCTTCGCACCCGAGAAACCGGTGTGGTGCAGCCGGTGCTTGAGCAGCATCTCCACCGCGAGCCGACGGCCGAGCCGCCGCGCACCCCCGCTCGGCGGGGCCCCGGTCACCACGCGCAGCCCGCCGTTGCCCGGCAGCGCCCGGCCGCGCCCGCCCGGTGCGAGCGCGACGTAGAGGGTGCGCCCGGACGGACCCCGGTGCCGTCGTACGCGGACGCCCGACCCGTCCAGCCAGGGGTCCCGTGTCAGTGCGTTCACCGCAGCACCACCGTGCCCTCGTGGCGGGAACTGCTCCCGTCGAGCGCCAGGTCCGCGCAGATCCGGCCGAAGGCGGGCACGAACTTGAAGGCCCAGCCGCCCGCCTGCACCACCACCCGCTCGCCGTCGGGTATCCGCCCCGAAAGCGTCCCGAGCAGGAACTGCCGCGCCGGATCGGCGGGCAGCGAGGCGAGGCAGGTGCCCGCTCCGCGGACCTCGGGCACCAGACCCGGCAGATGGGCCCGGACCCAGTCGGCGGTACGGGCCAGATCGCCCGCGTCCGGCTGCTGCGGGTCCGCCGCGTCCGCCGCGGCCACCGGCACCTCGGTGTCCGGCGCCGCGCGCACCAGGTCGCCACCGGTCCACGGGTTGCGGCCGAAGCCGTAGAACGACCGGTTGGCGCCCGAGGCGTCGGGCTCGACGAACGCGTACCAGGTGGGCAGGTCGACGGCGGGACCGCGGCACGCGAAGTACCCCGAGCTCATGCGGAAGACGTGCAGGTCGACCGGGCAGCCCAGACCCTGCAGGAGCGCGCCGCCGAACGCACCGGCATTGACGATGACGCTCTCGGCGCGGTGGACGCCCCGATCGGTGCGGACGCTCACGCCCGTGCCGTCCGGTGCGATGGCGCGCACGTGCTCGTGCTCCCGGACGCGGACGCCGGCCGCCGCGCCGAGGCCCGCCAGCGCGGCCAGGGTCCCCCGCACGTCGATCACCCCGCCGTCGGCCTGGTGGAAGCCCTCGTAGTCGCGCGGCAGCCCGGCGAACCCGAAGCGCGCCTCGATCTCGGACGCGGTCAGCCAGTCGTGCGGCACGCCCAGCCGCTCCATGACGGAGGCCGCCGCCCGCAGCTCCCCCTCACTGGTGGCCACGCCGGTGCGCCCGAACCACAGGCTGCCCGTCGCGTGGACCAGCCGCCGCCCCGACACCGACTCCAGGGATCGCCACAGCGGCAGCGTCGCGAGGGCCAGGCGCGACCAGCGCTCCTCGCTGTACTGCACGCGCCACTGGCGTTCGAGCCCGGCCGAACCGCCCCGCTCGTGGCCCAGGGCGAATCGTTCCAGCAACAGCACCGGCCGACCGCGCCGCGCCACCTCCCAGGCCGACGCGAGCCCCACGGCCCCGCCGCCGACCACGATCACACCGGCGCTCTCCGACGACGTCGTCAACCCAGCTCCCCCCGTACCGCCCAGGGCCCGGCCCGCCGGGCGTGCGAACGGTGCATTCCTCCCCGCGGCCCGGTGCCCGAGAACGCGCCCGGCCGGGGCGCGCGGGGGCACGCCCGCGCCGCCACGTGCTCCACGCTCCCTTCCGGACCGCCTCGGTGCGCGGCGCTGGGGTCCCGCCCCGTGCCGGTTGAGTACGCCTACTCATGCCCGGGCCGTCCCTCCCGCCCGATCATGGAACGACCACCGCGGCGCGCCACACCACCGCCGCGACACCACCGCGCACCCTCCGAACGGGGCCTCCCATGCTCAGCCGCATCGCCGCCGCCGTCGTCCCCGCCTTCGGCAGGCTGACCGTCACCGCCGACCCCGCCCGCCTGCCCGCCGGGGCCATCGTCGTCGCCAACCACACCTCGCTCGCCGACCCGGCCGTGGTGGTCGCGGCCCTGCGCCGGTACGGGATCGAGCCCGTGGTGCTGGCCACCGCCGGTCTGTGGCGGGTGCCGCTGCTCGGTGCGGCGCTCCGGCGCGAGGGCCACATCGCCGTCCACCGGGGCACCGCCCGCGCCGCCGAATCCCTGGAGGCCGCGGCCGCCGCCCTCGGCCGCGGCCGTACCGTCCTGCTGTACGGGGAGGGACGGCTGCCGGCCCGGTGGGACGCGGCCGAGTGCGCTCCCGGGCCCTTCCGCAGCGGCCTCGCCCGGTTGGCCGCCGCGACGGGAGCCCCCGTCGTACCGGTGGGTCAGGCGGGGGTCCGCCGGCTGTGCTCGGGCAGCGGGGCCAAGCAGTTCGCCGGCACCGTGACGGCCCCGCTGCGCCGGCCCGGACTGCACGTCCACATCGGCGCCCCGCTCCGGCTGCCGGCCCACGTGCCGGACGCCACCGACCGCGCCCACCGGGCCGTCACCGCCGCGTGGCGGACCGCGGCCCGCGCCCTCGGCGAGCCGGCGCCCCCGGCCGGACTCCGCACCGGGCTCCGCACCGGGACCGGCACGGCTCGGTGCCGGTGCGCTGTCTGCGGCGCCTCGACCGACGCCCCCGGGCCGTGCTGCCCCTCGTAGACGGGCCGCCGCCGTTGCCGGGCCCCGCCGGGGGTGCCTCAGCCGCCTTCTCCGCCGTCCCCTCCCTCCCTGTCGTCCTCGCCGGGGTGACCGGCGTGGACGAGGGTGGCGAGCATGTCGACCGCACTGCCGTCGTGGTCGCTGCCGGCGGTACCGCTGCCGCTCTGCACGTTGGCCGAACGGTCGACCTCCAGGACGGAGTCGGCGTGGGAGTTGTCGATGACGGTGATCAGGCTGCCACCGGCGGCGGCCGGTGCGGCGGCGCCGCCGAGCAGAGCCGCGGCCAGGCAGGCGGCGGCCCGCACCCGCACACCGGTCACACCCCGGCGCTCTCGCGCGCGGCGGGGACGGGCTGGTGCCGGGCGATGTTCTTGGCCAGGAGCCCGGTGGACTCGCCCAAGCCGATCTCGCCCGCTCCCTCCGCGGCGGGCAGCCGCCCGTCGGCCAGGCGGAGCTCCGCCAGCGCGGTGTCCATCGCCCGGTGTGCCGCGAACAGGCACGGGGTGCTGTAGATGGCCACGTCGATGCCCAGATCGCCCAGTTCGGTCAGCGAGAGCCGCGGTGACTTGCCGCCCGCGATCTGGTTGAACAGCAGCGGCTTGGACCCGACGACCTCGCGGATCCGCCGGATCCACTCCACGCTGCGGACCCCGTCGACCAGGACCACGTCGGCGTCGGTGGCGGCCAGCGCCTCCGCGCGGCGCAGGATGTCGGCCTCCTCGGTGGCATCGGTGCGCGCGACGACGAGCAGGTCCTTGCGGGTCGCGAGCACCATGTCGAGCTTCTCCAGGTACTCCGCCAGCGGAAGGACCTGCTTCCCGTCCGCGTGCCCGCACCGGCGGGGCCGCTTCTGGTCCTCCAGGATGACGCCGGAGGCGCCGATCCGCTCCAGGCCCTCCACGACGTGGCAGGCCACCTCGGGGTCGACGTAGCCGTCGTCGATGTCGACCAGGAGGTGGTGGTGGGGGAAGGCGCCGCGCAGCCGCTGGACGAACGCCATCATGTCCGGCCACGCGATGAACCCGATGTCGGGCAGCCCGTAGTAGGAGGCCGCGAAGCCGAACCCGGACACGAACATCCCGTCGTAGTGGGCGGCCGCCACGGACGCCGAGTACATGTCGTACACGCCGATCAGGGGGGTGGTACCCGGCTCGGCGATCTGCTCGCGCAGTGTGTTCCCGTAACTCATGGTCAGGCTCCTCGTGAAGGCGGGGCGTCGGACGTCGGGGCAGCGGCTGCGACGCGCAGCTCTTTACCCAATGCAGATCATTTCCTGACCATTTCCTGGGGAACGGTTACTTCGCCGACCGGCTCACACCAACGGCCCAATCCGTTCATCCGGGAAACGTCCCTGCCGCGGCCCGCGCCGCCGACCCGACCACCACCCGCCGGCCGTCCGCCCCCGTGCCGCTTCCGCCGATCGGGCGGGAGGGCCGCCTCGAACGGGCGAGCGGTGGCGAGCCGACGCCGTCGCGGGGGCGCCGTCACGGACGGTGGCATCCGGTGCCGTGTGCGGTCGACGACGGGAGAGAGCAGTGACCTCAGCTGAGGACAGGAACCGGGACAGAGGGCCCCAGATCGTCAGTGGGCAGAAGGCCCTGGTGACCGGGGCCAACTCCGGCATCGGCAAGGCGACCGCGATCCGGCTGGGCCGCGCGGGCGCCGACGTCGTCGTCAACTACGTCTCCGGGCAGGAGGAGGCCGCGGCGGTGGTCGAGGAGATCGAGTCCTTCGGCGTACGGGCCTACGCCCACGAGGCGGACGTCTCCCGGGAGGACCACGTCGTCGCGATGGTCGCCCGCATGGTCGAGGAGTTCGGCACCATCGACATCATGGTGGCCAACGCGGGCATGCAGCGCGACGCCGCCGCCACCGAGATGACCCTCGACCAGTGGCAGAAGGTGCTGGACGTCAACCTCACGGGCCAGTTCCTGTGCGCCCGGGAGGCGGCCAAGGAGTTCCTCCGCAGGGGCGTCGTGCCCGAGGTCTCGCGCTCGGCCGGGAAGATCGTCTGCATGAGCTCGGTCCACCAGATCATCCCCTGGTCCGGCCACGTGAACTACGCCTCCTCCAAGGGGGGCGTCCTGATGCTGATGCAGACGCTGGCCCAGGAACTCGCCCCGCAGGGGATCCGGGTCAACGCGGTCGCACCCGGCGCGATCCGCACGCCCATCAACCGCGGCGCCTGGGACACCCCCCAGGCCGAGGCCGACCTCCTGCGCCTGATCCCCTACCGCCGCGTGGGCGACCCCGAGGACATCGCCGACGCCGTCACCGTCCTGGTCTCCGACCTGATGGACTACGTCGTCGGCACCACCCTCTACGTCGACGGCGGGATGACCCTCTTCCCCGGCTTCGCCACCGGCGGCTGAGGCCGCCGTGGACGACCACGTCAGACACCGCCGGGTGGTCATCCTCGGCGGCGGCTTCGCCGGGCTCTTCGCCGTACGGGCCCTGCGCAGCGCCCCGGTGGAGGTCACCGTCGTCGACCGCTGCGCCCACCACCTCTTCCAGCCCCTCCTGTACCAGTGCGCCTCGGGCATCCTCTCCGAGGGCCAGATCGCCCAGCCGCTGCGGGCCGTCCTGCGCCGCCACCCCCGGGTGCGCTGCCTGATGGCGACCGCCGAGGACGTGGACGTCACCGCCCGCGTGGTCCACGCGACCCGCCCGGACGGCGGCTCCCTCGCGCTGCCCTACGACGACCTCATCGTGGGGGTCGGCGTGCGGCAGTCCTATTTCGGCCACGACGAGTTCGCGCCCTTCGCCCCCGGCATGAAGACCCTCGACGACGCGCTGGCGGTACGGGCCAAGATCTACCGGGCGTTCGAGATGGCAGAGGCGAGCACGGACCCGGCCGAGCGCGCGCAGTGGCTGACGTTCGCCCTCGTGGGCGCCGGCCCCACCGGGGTCGAGCTCGCCGGCCAGATCCGCGAGATCGCCGGCCGCACGCTGCGGCGCGAGTTCGCCGCCGTCGACCCGGGCCTGGCACGGGTGCTGCTCTTCGACGGCTCGGACGCCGTGCTCGCCTCCTTCGGACCCGCGTTGTCCGACCGTGCCGCACGGACCCTGGACGACCTCGGCATCGAGGTCCACCTGCGTTCGGTCGTCACCCGCGTCGACGACCGGGGCCTGACGGTCCGACGCGAGGACGGCGGCACCGAGCGGGTCGAAGCGCGCACGGTGCTGTGGACCGCGGGAGTCGAGGCACCCCCGCTGGCCACGGCACTGGCCCGGGCCACGGGCGCCGAGCAGGACCGCGCGGGCCGCATCCACGTCGAGCCCGACCTGACCATCGCCGGCCACCCGGAGATCCGCGTGGTGGGCGACCTGATGGTCCTGGACCGGCTGCCCGGTCTCGCCGAGGTCGCGATGCAGAGCGGTGCCTACGCGGGGCGGCGGATCCGGCACGCCGTCGAAGGCCGCACCCGCACACCACGGCCCTTCCGCTACCTGGACCTCGGCAGCGCGGCGTACATCTCGCGCGGCAGGGCCGTCGTGAAGAGGGGCCGCTTCCACGCCTCCGGACTGATCGGCTGGCTGATCTGGCTCTTCGTCCACATCGTCTTCCTCACCGGATTCCGCAGCCGGGCCGGAGCGCTGCTCAGCTGGGCCGTGGTCTTCGCCTCCGGATCGCGTCGCGAGCGTGCCTTCACCACAGGGGCCCCGCACACGACGGCCGTACCGTTCACCCCGCCGAGCCCGCCGGCGGACCCCGCGGTCACCCCGCACGAGCCACCGAGGCCCGCATGACCACCACGGCGCACCTGCTGGCCGACGCCCCCGCGCAGCTCCTCCCCGCGCGCGAGCTGATGGCGTTCACCCTGGCCACCCACATCATCCTGGTACCGCTGGGCGTGGCCCTGCCCTTCATCACCCTGGTCATGCACCACCGGGGCCTGCGCTCCGGCGACCCGGTGGCGCTGCTGCTGGCCCGCCGGTGGTCGGCGGTGATGGCCGTGCAGTTCGCCATCGGCATCGTCACCGGCACGGTGCTGTCCTTCGAGTTCGGGCTGCTCTGGCCGGGCATGATGGGCCGCTGGGGAGACGTCTTCGGCCTCGGGTTCGGCATCGAGGCCTGGGCCTTCTTCCTGGAGGCGATCCTGATCGCGATCTACCTCTACGGCTGGCGCCGCCTGAAGCCGTGGACGCACTTCTGGCTCGGCGTACCGATGCCGCTGGCGGCGCTCATGGGCGCGTTCGGCATCATCGCCGCCAACTCGTGGATGAACACCCCCCGGGGCTTCACCCTCGACGCGAGCGGACGGCCGGTGGACATCAGCGTGCAGCAGGCCGTCTTCACCCCGATGTTCGGCCCGCAGTACTGGCACTTCGTGGTCGCGATGTTCCTGACCGCCGGATACGTGGTGGCCGGCGTGTACGCCGTCGGCTGGCTGCGCGGACGCCGCGACCGCTACCACCGGCTCGGCTTCACCGTGCCGTTCACCCTCGCCACCGTGCTGACCCCCGTGCAGTTCCTGCTGGGCGACAACATCACCCGGAAGATCTTCCACGAACAGCCCGTCAAGTTCGCCGCGGCCGAACTGGTCTGGGAGACCGGCACCCACGTCCCCGAGTACATGTTCGGCCGGCTCCAGGAGGACGGCAGCGTCAAGGGAGGACTGAAGATCCCCCAACTCGACTCCATCCTGGCGGGCTTCAGCCCGGACACCCGGGTGACGGGACTGGCCTCGGTCCCGGCCGACGAGCGTCCCACCGCGACCCAGGCGACCATCGCCCACTGGGCCTTCGACATCATGGCGACCATCGGCAGCGTCCTGATCCTGCTCGCGCTCTGGTACGCCTGGTGCTGGTGGAAGCGCCGCGACCTGCCGCAGTCCCGCTGGTTCTTCCGGTGCGCGGCCGTGGCCGGCGCCGCGAGCCTGGTGACCGTCGAATGCGGCTGGATCACCACCGAGGTGGGGCGCCAGCCCTGGATCGTCTACCAGAACATGCGGGTCGCCGAGGCGGTCACCCCCACCCCCGCCTCCTCGCTGTGGATCATGTTCGGCCTCGTGGTCGTGGTCTACGTGCTCATCTTCGGCGCCTTCCTCGGCGTGCTGCTCACGATGCGCACCCGGTGGAGGCTGGCGGACGAGGACTCGGCGCGAGCGCGCGACGGCGCACCCGAAGCGGACACACCGTACGGCCCGCGCCGGCCCGCGCCCGCCGGCGCGCCCGGCGCCCGTCCGGGGCCGGGGAGCACGCGGTGACCGCGAGCATCGTCGCCGCGATCCTGCTGGCCGTGATCGCGGCCTACGCCTGCGGCGGGGGAGTGGACTACGGCGCGGGCTTCTGGGACCTGCTGGCCGGCGGAGCCGAGCGCGGCAAACGGGTGCGGTGGCTGATCGACCACGCCATGGCGCCGGTGTGGGAGGTCAACAACGTCTGGCTGATCTTCGCGTTCATCCTGATGTGGACCGGCTTCCCCGTCTTCTTCCAGACCGTGTTCACCGCGCTCTGGCTGCCGCTGGCGCTGGCCGCCGTCGGGATGGTCCTGCGGGGCGCCGGGTTCGCGCTGCGCAAGCCCACGCGGGGGATCGCCGGCCGCCGGATCTACGGAGCCGCCTTCGCCGTCTCCTCCCTGCTCACCCCGTTCTTCCTGGGCACCGCCATCGGCGCGGTGGCCTCCGGGCGGGTGGCACCCGGTACCCCCGCCACGGCCCACGTCTGGGCCCACACCACCCCGATCGTGGCCGGACTGGTCACGGTGGCCGCCACCGCCTTCCTCGGCGCGGTGTTCCTCACCGCGGACGCGCGCCGTTTCGGCGCCCCCGACCTGACGGCCTACTTCCGGCTCCGGGCCCGGATCGGCGCCGGAGCACTGCTGGCCATCGCGGTGATCGGCCTGACCGTGACCGAACCCCGCGCCGCCTACGTCCACCACGGGCTCACCCACGGCGCCGGACTCGCCCTCCTGTGCGCCGCCGCGGCGGCGCTCGTGGTCACGGCGCTGCTGGTGGCCGGGGCCGCCGCGGGATGGGCGCGCTACAGCTCGGTGGCCACGGTCGCCCTGCTCGTCGCGGCCTGGGGGTGCGCCCAGCGGCCGTACCTGGTCCCCACCTCGCTGACCGTCCAGCAGGGTGCGGGAGCGAGCGGCCCCCTGCGCTGGATGCTCGTCGTCGCGGTCGTCGCCCTCGTGCTGATCGGCCCCGCGCTGGTCGTCCTGTACCGCCTCGACACCCACGGCGCGCTGCAACCCCTGACCGACGACGACGTCGCCGAATGACCGCCCGGCGCGCCCCGGCCGCCGGTGCGATGCTGGAAGGAGCGGAGGACCGGCGGACGCACGGTCCGGCCGGTCTCCCCGGCAAGGGAGGACGTCATGGCTGGTCTCCTTCGAGGAGTGGTGCGCACGGCGGCCGTCGCCGGTACGGCGACGGCCGTCTCCAACCGGGTCTCGCGGCGCCAGGCCGGCCGCTGGGCCCAGCAGGAGGGCCCGCCGGCCGAGCAGCAGTCCGCCCCGCCCCCGCCCCCGCAGCCGGTCGCTCCCGCGTCCGCCGCCGTGCCGATCGCGGACGAGATGAGCAGCAGGATCGACCAGCTCAAGGAGCTCGGAGCGCTGAAGGAGCAGGGGATCCTGACCGAGGCCGAATTCGCGGAGCAGAAGTCCAGGATCCTCGGGACCTGACCGCCGCCGCCTTCCCGCCCGCCGCCTCACCCCTTCCCGCCCGCCGCCTCACCCCTTCCCGTGCCGGGCGCCCCCCGCACGGCTCAACAGCGCGCGCGTTCCGGCGCCGGTGCCTCTTGACTTGCTGTCGAGGGCCGGCACCACGAACGGAGCTGGAATGCCGTGGAGGGCGAGGCTGCAGGACCTGAGGGCCGGCACCGAGCAGCGGTTCCCCGTCGTCTCAAAGCTCACGGGCCGACTGCTGTCCACGAACCTCCCGGACGGCGCGACCCGGCCGGCCTCCCAGGCGTTCCTGGCCTCGGTGCCGTTGCTGTTCGCCGTCGCCGCCTTCGCCCCGCAGGGAGTGCGCGACCAGATGCGCGACTCCCTCGGCACCGTGTTCGGCCTGACCGGGCAGGCCAAGGGCGAACTGCGGAAGCTCCTCGAATCGCTGATCGTCGTCTGCGCCGGCGTCACGTTCGCCGTGACCATCGGCGCGCCGTCGTGGCCCAGGAGCCACCGCTGAACCGGTTCCTCACCATCGAACGGAGCACTCCTTGACGCACGACCAGGACGCGGAGCTCGCACGGCTCAGAGCGCAGGTGGCAGAGCTCTCCCGACCACGCCGCACCGTGAGATCGGCCTGCGCCGCGGTACTGCTGGCGCTGGTACTGGTGCTCACTCCGCTCGCCGTGGTCGCCGCCTGGACCGCTTCCCTCCTCGGAGACACCGACCGCTACGTCGCCACGATGAGCCCGCTCGTCGAGGACAAGGCGGTCCAGGCGGCCGTCGGAACCCGCGCCGGACACGCGCTGACCGAGCACCTCGACCTGAACGCGCTCCTCCAGCAGGCGGCGCCCGAAGACCGTCCACTGCTCGCGCGCGCCCTGGGCAGGCTGGGCACGCCCATCGAGGGCGCCCTGGCGAGCCTGGTCCAGCGGGAGGCCACGGCCGTCGTCGCCAGCTCCTGGTTCCACACCTTCTGGACGGACGCCAACCGCCGGGCGCACACCACCATGGTCAAGGCGCTCACGGGGGAGGGGGGCGGCGCGGTCAAGCTGACCGACGACGCGGTGACCCTCGACCTCGCCCCGGTGATCGACCAGGTGAAGCAGCGTCTGGTCGACCGCGGGGTCACGATCGCGGCCAAGATCCCCGAGATCCACACCGACTTCACCCTGCTGGAATCGCACGACGTCAAGCGGGTCGAGACCGGGTTCAGACTGCTGCAGATCCTCGGCAACTGGCTCGCCGTGATCGTGGTGCTGCTGGCCGCGCTCGCCGTGTGGCTCGCCCGCCGCCGCCGGCGCGCCCTGACGGCGGCGGCCTTCGCCGTCGCCGCCGGAGCGCTCGTGCTCGGTCTGCTGCTGGTCCTCGCGCGGGCCTTCTACCTCGACAAGCTCCCGGCCGGCGTGTCCCCCGACGCGGCGGCCGCCGTCTTCGACCAGCTGACCCGGTTCCTGCGGACGGCGGTGCGCTCCGTCGCCGTGCTGGGCATCGCCGTCGGGCTGGGCGCCTGGCTGAGCGGGCCCGGCCGCCGCGCCGCCCAGGTGCGCCGTCTGTGGTCGGCCGGGATCGACGCCACCCGGGGCGCGGCGCAGGACATCGGGCTGCGGCCGGGCCCGGTCGGCACCTTCGTGCACCGTCGGAAGCGCTGGCTCGTATGGGCGGTCCTGGCTGCCGGCGGGCTGGCGCTGGCCCTGTGGTCCTATCCCACGGGCTGGGTCGTGGTGGGCCTGGTCCTGGCGGTCCTGTTCGCCGTCTCGGTCATCGAGTTCCTCGACCCGCGCCCCGCCGGACCGCCGGGCCCGCACCCGGCGGGTGCGGCGGAGGACCGCAACCCGCCCGAAGACCGGTGAGGAGGCCCGGCGGCGCACGGCCGGGCGGCCGGCCGCGGCCGGTCCGCGGGCACGGTCCGGACGTGCGGCGCCGCCCGGCGGATGGTGCAATGAGGACAGAGCCGTGTGCGGGTACCGACGTGCTTCCCGTCCGGGGGCGGCATCCGCCCCCGGGCCCACCGTCAGGCCACCGCGCCACCGAGCCCCCGCGCAAGGAGTGCTGATGAGTGACGACATCGAAGAGATGGGTCCCGTCGACTACCTCGTCGTCGAGTTCCCGGGCAACCGGATGACGGGGGAGGCGCTGCCGCTGCTGGTCGACCTCGCCGAGCAGGGCACCATCCGCATCCTCGACCTGCGCTTCGTACAGAAGGACGCCGACGGAAGCATCACCGCCCTGGAGTTCAGCGGGCTCGACGAGGACACGGCCGCGCTGACCGTGTTCGACGGCGCTTCCTCCGACCTGCTCGGCCAGGACGACCTGGAGGAAGCCGGCCGTGCCCTCCAACCGGGCAACGCGGCCGCGATCCTGGTGTACGAGAACCGCTGGGCCGCACCGTTCGCCCGGGCCCTGCGCCGCGGCGGCGCGCAGATGGTGGCGAGCGGCCGCATTCCCGTTCAGGCCATCCTGGCCTCTCTCGACGCGGAGGAGGACGGGAGCGGCCGGTCTGCGACCGGCGGGTGATCCTGGCCCCTTCACCCCTTCGGGTGCCCGATGCCGGGCGAATGCGCCGCTGAGCTTGCGCGGGGCCCCGCGGGCCGCAGGCTGGGAGTCAGGCTGCGCTGGACGACGTACGGCAGGGGACGATGATCGTTTCGGTGGTGTCCATGCCGGAAGCCGTCATGACGCGGACGCACGTGACGGACGCGCGCGAGCGTCTCGCGGTCTCGTCCTTCCTGCTCGTGGACGTCGAACTGCCGGAGGAGACCGACCCCGACGAACAGCCGTTGGCGCACCTGCTGGGCCTGGAAGCCGAGGACCTGGCGTGGCTCGGCCGGGAGGGCGAGGCCGCCCGGGCCGATGTCCTCAAGGACAAGGCCGCGTTCGTCATTCCCGCGGTCGAGGCGGGCCGGGTCGTCCATGTCCACGCCCTGGTGACGGAGCGCTACCTGATCACGGTGCACCGCGGACCGTTCGCCCTGATCCAGCGCCTGGCCGGCCGGTTCCCCCACGAAAGCCCCTCGGACGCCGTCGCCGTACTGTTCCTCCTGCTGGAGGAGGCCATGGAGACCTACCGCCGGTCCGCCGTCCAGGCCCTGCTGGAAGTGGAGGACCTGGAGGACGAGATGTTCCGCCGGCGTCAGCCCGAACAGCTCTACGAGCTCGCGCGCCTGCGGCGGACCGCGGCGCTCCTGCACCACACGCTGCTGCCCTACTACCGGGTGGCGGAGGAGACCGTCACGCGCCGGACCATGAGCCGCGGCTTCGCCGAGGACCGCAAGGCGCTCGTCCGCGAGTACCAGCGCACCGCGAAGCTGGTGCTCACGGACATCGAGTCGCTCCAGGAGGCCGCCCGGCGGGCCTTCGCGAGCTATTCCTCGCTGGTCTCCGGCGAGCAGAACGGCGTCATCAACCGCCTGGCCATCGTCTCGACGATCTTCCTGCCGCTGACCTTCGTGACCGGCTTCTTCGGCATGAACTTCGCCTACCTGACGGACGAGCTGGAGAGCGGGGCCATCTTCTGGCTGCTCGCCGTCGGACTGCAGGTGGCCTTCCTCTTCGTCGCGCTGTACGTGCTGCACCGCACCCGCCTCTGGCGGCGGCTGCACGACGACGATCACGACGACGAACGCATGGACGACGACCGCTGAGGGCCGGGAGCGGCCGACGGGGTACGGCGCCGCCGTCCGCCCCGCCCCGCGATCGCCGTTCCCCGCACCGCGCCAGGGCGCGGTCAGTAGCGCTGCCCGTCGAGGGCCGCGTCCAGGGTGCAGGCCGCGGTGATGAGCGACAGGTGCGTGAACGCCTGCGGGAAGTTGCCGAGTTGCTCGCCGCTGGGACCGATCTCCTCGGCGAACAGGCCGACGTGGTTGGCGTAGGTGTGCATCTTCTCGAAGGTGTAGCGGGCCGGGCGCAGCCGTCCCGCCCGGGCCAGCGCGTCCACGTAGAGGAAGGTGCACAGGCTGAAGGTGCCCTCGGAGCCGCGCAGCCCGTCCGGTGACGCGGCCGGGTCGTAGCGGTAGACCAGGCTGTCGGACACCAGGGTCCGGTCCATCGCGTCGAGCGTGGACAGCCAGGACGGGTCCTTGGGGGCGACGAATCCGACGCGGGGCATGAGCAGCAGCGAGGCGTCCAACACGTCCTCTCCGCCGTAGTGCTGCACATAGGCCTGGTTCGACTCGCTCCAGCCGTGTGCCATGACCTGCTCGATGATGGAGTCGCGGGCCCGCGTCCAGCGTTCGGTGTCGGCGGGCCGGCTGAAGTCGGCGGCCAGCTTCAGGCCCCGGTCGAACGCGGCCCAGCACATCACCCGGCTGTACGTGAAGTCCTTACGGCCCCCGCGCGTCTCCCAGATGCCCTCGTCGGGACGGTCCCAGGAGTCGGCCAGCCAGTCCAGGGTGCGCGACAGCACCTTCCAGCCCCGGTAGCCGGACTGCGCGGCGACCTCGCGCCCCTCCGACAGGGCGTAGAGGGCCTCCCCGTAGATGTCCAGCTGGAGCTGGTCGGAGGCGGCGTTGCCCAGCCGGACCGGGGCCGAGCCCCGGTAGCCTTCGAGGTGGCCCAGGATCTCCTCGGTCAGCAGCGGCTCCCCGTCGACCCGGTACATGATCTGCAGCGGCTCGCCGCCCTTGCCCTCGCTCTCGCGCAGCCGGTCTCCCAGCCAGCGGGTGAACTCGGTGGCCTCCTCGACGAAGCCGAGGTCGAGCAGCGACCGTACGGAGAGGGAACCGTCGCGCACCCAGGTGTAGCGGTAGTCCCAGTTGCGTTCGCCGCCGACCTGCTCGGGCAGGCCCATCGTGGCCGCGGCGACGGGTGCGCCGGTGGGCCGGTAGGTCAGCAGCTTGAGGGTGATGGCGGAGCGGCTGACCATGTCGGGCCAGCGGCCCCGGTAGTTGGAGCCGCGGACCCACTTCTGCCAGAACTCCACCGTGTCCCAGAGCTCCTGGGTCATGCCCTCCAGGGTGGGCGGCGCCGGCGGGGCCCCGCCCTCCGCACCGCACACGGTGAAGACGGCCGCCGCCACTTCGCCGACCTGCAACGTGACCGATCCGCGCAGGTCGTCGCCGTCCCGCTCCAGCGGAAACGTGCTCTGCAGGTACGCTGTCGCCCCCGGTGCCCGGAACACCGAGGCGCCGGGGCGCAGCTCCACCCGGTGTGCGGCCCGGCCGTAGTCGAAGCGCGGGCGGCATTCCATGTCGAAGCGGACCGAGCCGCGCACGGTGCGCGCCGTACGGACGAGTGTGTGCCGGTCGGTCGCGGTGCCTCCGGTGTCCGGCGGCATCCAGTCGATCACCTCTCCGACGCCGTCGGGCGACATGAACCGGGTCACCAGCACGGCGGTGTCCGGGTAGTAGAGCTGCTTGCAGGTGGCGTCCGCGGTGTCGGGCGCGAGCCGGAAGTACCCGCCGCGGTCGTGGTCGAGCAGCGCGGCGAAGATGCTGGGGGAGTCGAACCGGGGAGCGGCGAACCAGTCCACCACGCCGCGCGAGGTCACCAGTGCTGCGGTCTGTAGATCGCCTATGAGGCCGTGCTCGGCGATCGGCGGGTAGCGGTCCATGGGCGTTCCCCAATCGAAGAGGCCCCCTCCTCTTCACTATCGGCCCGGCGGATCGGATGCGCCCGTCGCGGAGGGGGCGCACGGGCGGCACACCGGTTCTGGATTCAACCTTTGAGTGGACGTGTGGAAGCAGACACGACCGTCACGCCTCCTCCTCCGCTCCCCTGAGCCGGCCGGAGCCGTCCCGGGGGCCGGAGCACGGGGACCCCCCGTCGCCCGGTGGCGGCGAGCCGGGCCGCGCGACGGGCCGCGCTCCCGGCCGCCCGGCGGTGGGGGATGATCGTCGCCGAGGTCACCCAGCCGAGGTCACCCGCGTCCCGGAGGCATCCCCATGAGCGACTACGACCCGAGCACCGTGAAGCCCAGCCCGAACCCGCGCGTGCGGGACCAGGCCGCCCGGTACGAGGAGTCCGACGGCACCGAGGACACCGACATGAACGGTTCGCCCTGCCTGCTGCTCGATTACCGCGGGCGGGTCAGCGGTGACTGGCGCCGCACCGTACTCATCTACGCCGAGGACGGCGACACCCTGCTGATCGTCGCCTCCAACAGCGGCGCCGACCGCCACCCTGCGTGGTTCGCGAGCGTCGAAACCCATCCCGAGGTGCACGTGCGGGTCCTGGCGGAGCGCTTCGCGGCCCGCGCCGAGGTGCTGTCCCCGCAGGAGAAGGCGCGGGTGTGGCCGCTGCTGCTGGCCGTGTTCCCGCGGTACGAGGAGTACCGGCGCAACACCGACCGGGACATCCCGGTGCTCCGGCTCACCCGGGCCTGAGCGCCCGGCGGCATCCGGGCAGAACCGCCCACGGCGCCGGGCCGGGACGCCGGGACCGGGCCCCGGCGTACGGATCGCGGCGCCGGACCTCCGCAACGGCCCGCCGCCGCAGACGCCGCGCTGCCGCCGGAGACGCCGCGCGGCCGTGCCGGACGGCCCGGCCGACCTCCGGGCCGGTCACACCCGGAGGTCGGCCTCCAGCACGGTGACCGCGTGCCCGGTGAGGTGGACGCGGTCACCGTGGACCGAGGCCCGTACCAGACCCGTGCGCGCGGAGGCCTGGAAGCCGACGAGGGCGTCCGTACGGCCGAGCCGGGCCGCCCAGTACGGGGCCAGGGCCGTGTGGGCGCTGCCGGTGACCGGGTCCTCGGGTATCCCCTCGGCCGGCGAGAAGAACCGGGAGACGAAGTCGTAGCCCCCGTCCCCGCGATCCGCCGCGGGCGAGGCGGCGGCCGCGGTGACGATGATGCCGCGCAGGCCCTCCCGGCGGGTCAGGGCCGCGACGGCCGCGAGGTCGGGACGCACGGCCCGGACGGCGGCCTCGTCGGGCAGCACCGTGAGCAGGTCGCCCAGCGCCCCGGTGCGAAGCGTCGCGACGGGGCGCACGCCCAGGGCCTCGGCCAGGCCGTCGGGTACGGGCACCTCGCTGCCGGGAGCCGCGGGGAAGTCCAGGGTGACGGCGCCGTCCGGAGCGACGCTGGCGCTGAGGATCCCGCTGGACCGGCTGAGGAAGCGGACCGGGCCGGTGAGCAGGCCCTCGCGTGCCAGTGTGTGCACGGTGGCCAATGTGGCGTGCCCGCACAGGTTGGTCTCGACGAGCGGAGTGAACCACCGGATCTCCAGCTCCGCCTCGCCACCGGCCGGGAGCGGGAGGGCGAAGGCGGTCTCGGAGTGGTTCAGCTCGGCCGCGACCCGCCGGAGCCACCGGTCATCGGGCCATTCCCCGGCGGGGAGCAGGCAGACGCCCGCGGGGTTGCCGGCGAAGGGGCGGGTGGTGAAGGAGTCCACGATCTGGATGCGCATGCCGCGAACGTACCGAGGCCAATCGTGGTCACGGCAAGGCCAATCCCCGCACAGTGGTCTACCGGGGTGCGGGGGACGGCGGACCGCCGGCGAACGGGCCGGGCCGTGCCGGCGGGGTCGGCCGGGCCGGTGGGGCCGGGTTGGTCGTGGTGCGTCGGGTTGGTCCGATCGGCTGGCTCTCGGCCCGGTCCGGCCGGGTGCCGGGACATCCGAGCCCCGTCTCTCTAGGTTCTGCTGTGCCCGATCACCCCCCTGATGTACCCCTTGTGAAAGGTGGAACCATGCGTTCTGCGCGCACCCTGTTCTCCGTCCTCGCCGCCGGCGTCATCGTCCTCGGCGGCGCGTCCGCAGCTGCTGCCGACGTCTCGGTCAACGTCGCTCCGCAGAACTCGTACACGCTGGTCTTCGGCGACTGGCTGCAGTTCGCCGCCGACGACGTGTTCAACGCGGGCCACGACAACATGGTCGGTTCCAACAACTGACCCCACCGTACGCGCCGGCGTCCCGGCCCTCCCGCACCCGCGGTGACGGCCGGGACGTCAGCGCGCGGGGAACCGGACCCGCACCGTCAGGCCGCCCCGCGGACGCGCCGTCGCCGTCACCGAGCCGTGGTGCGCCACCGCGATCGAGCGGACGATCGCCAGCCCGAGACCGTGCCCCGTACCGACCCGCGGCCGGGCCCGGTAGAAGGGCTCGAAGAGCCGGCCGGCCGCTTCGGCCGCCACGAGCGGTCCGGTGTTCTCGACCTCCAGGACCGGGCCGTCGTCGTGGAGGACGGCCAGCCGCACCTCGCCGTCCGCCCGGTTGTGCCCGATCGCGTTGTCCAGCAGATTGACCGCCAACTGCCGCAGCAGCGCCGCGTTCCCGGCCACCGGGCAGCCCGCCTCGGTGTGCGTCCGCACCGTCACGGCCCGTTCGGCCGCAGCGGGGGCCCGGTCCCGCGCCACCTGCCGCACCAGGGCTGCCAGGTCCACCGGATCGGCGTCGAAGGCCGCGTGCTCGGCGCCCGCGAGCTCCAGCAGCGCCTTGACGACGCCGATGTTGCGCTCGTTGGTCTCCCGCAGCATCGGGGCGAGCTCGGCCAACTCCTCCCCGCTGCTGTCCTCGCCCGCCACCTGGAGGATCGCGCGGGTGGTCGCCAAGGGCGTGAGGAGCTCGTGCGAGGCGTTGGCCGCGAACCTCCGGTGGGCGGCGAAGGACTCCTCCAGCCGCTCCAGCATGGCGTCGAAGGTGTCGGCCAGCCGCCGGAGCTCGTCGTCCGGGCCCACCGCGTTGATGCGGTAGGCGAGGTCCCCGTCCCGCGCCTTCGCCGCCGCCTCGCTCACCTCGTGCAACGGTGCGAGCAGGCGCCGCGACACGATCCAGCCCGCACCCAGCCCCACCGTCATGATCACCAGGACCCCGGCCGTCGAGATGCCGAGCACCGCCGCCCACACGTCCTGCTTCGTACGGACCAGCTTGGTGGTGGCCGCCCCCTCGTACGGACTGCCCTTGGCGGGAGTGTGCAGCGGCAGCGCCGGTACGAGGGAACCGGGTGCGGGCTCCGCGGCACCGCCCGGAACGCGCTCCACCGGAATGTCGTAGGTCGGCAGGAACCGGATGCCGACGTAGATGAGGGTCACCATCAGCGCCGCGCACACGGCCAGCGCCCCCGCGAACCCCGCGAACAGCCGCCCGCGGATGCCCAGCCGGCGGACCCCCAGCCGCCGCAGCCCGCGCCGTCCGGACCGCCCGCACGGCCGACGCGGGCCGTCCGCGCCGTGCGGGCCGGCAGTGCCGTGCGGGCCGGCCGTGCCGTTCGGTGTGCCGGGGCGGTTCACGCGTCGCCGAGCCGGTAGCCGGCCCCGACGGCCGTCCGTACGAGCTGCGGCTCGCCGAGCTTCTTGCGCAGCGTGTGCACCACCAGCCGCACGGCGTTGGTGAACGGGTCGGTGTGCGCGTCCCAGGCCTTCTCCAGGAGGTACTCGGTGCTGACCACCCCGCCCTCGGCCCGCATCAACAGCTCCAGGACCGCCAGTTCCTTCGGCGTCAGCCGGACTTCGGCGCCCGCCCGCGAAACCCGTCGGCGGTGCGTGTCGAAGGTGAGGTCGGCGAAGACCAGCACGGGGGCGTGCGCGACCGGGCTGCGCCGGTACAACGCGCGCAGCCGGGCGACCAGTTCGGGGAAGTCGAAGGGCTTGGCCAGGTAGTCGTCGGCGCCGAGCGACAGTCCGGCGACCTTGTCGCCGAGCTGTCCGGCCGCGCTCAGCATGAGGATGCGACAGCCGGGGTCCAACTGCTGCAACCGTCGGCACACCTCGTCGCCGTGCACCTCCGGCAGGTCCCGGTCCAGGACCACCGCGTCGTAGTCGTGAACGGCCAGGAGGTCGAGGGCGGACTGCCCGTCGTGCACGACGTCGACGGTCATGGCCGCGCGGCGCAGGCCGATCTCCAGGACCCGGGCCATGTACGCCTCGTCCTCCACCACCAGTACTCGCACGCTCCGCGTCCCTCTTCCGTCCCGTGTCCGGCCCGCGCCGCCCGCGGTCCGGCTCCTGGATATCAGAGCACGTATATGAGCCGTGTTTGATTTTGGCCGGGCGGCCTTCCCGCGCTGAACGCGGCTCAAAACCCCGGGAATCTAGCGTTGTTCTCCGTTCCCGGAAACGCGATCGGGTTTTGGCGAAAGGATGAGAAATTTATGAATTTCCTCAAGCGGGCCGGTTGGCGGCTCGCCGCCCAGCTGGGCAAGACGGTCATGCTGACCGGCCTGTTCTTCGTCATCTGCACCCTCGTGCTCTCTGGATTCCTCATCCAGACCGCAGCCGCCCGCGCCGCCGACGACGCGAAGGAGAGCGTGGGCGCGGTGGCCACGATGCAACTCGATCTGAATGCCCTGATCAATTCCGGCAAAGCGTCCAAGAACAATGGCGCGACCCCCGGGACGATCGGCGCCGGAGGCGACCTGCACCGCGATCTGGTCGACCGGATATGCGGCTCGTCCGCGGTGACCCGGTGCAACTACTCCACCGATTCCGGCGCCAAGCCGACCGACCGGATGAAGCTCTACGAACCCGTGCCGCTGCCCGCCGGTCGGAAGGACGACGGCCTCGACTTCTTCAAGGCCGACGGCGTCCGCGACCTCGACGCCCTCTCCGCCTTCCGCAACGGCGACGACGCGCTCGTCTCCGGCACCGGCATCAAGCCCGACAGCGCGGCCGACGTGGTCGTCATCGAAGAGCGCCTGGCGAAGGCCAACGGCCTCGCCGTCGGCGACCGCGTCACGCTCCGGATCGGCAACGCCCCGATCGCCGGACAGGAGCCGGACACGCGGCAGTTCGACTTCGTCGTCGGCGGCGTCTACCGCAGCGGCACCCCCGACTCGGGCAGCTACGTACCGGCCATGACGCACCCCGCCAACCAGATCTACGTGACCCCCGAAGGCGGCAGCAAACTCCTCGGCAAGGACACCGCGGCCGACGGCGGCGTGGTCAAGTCGGCCACGTTCACCCTGCGCGGCCCCGACGACCTCGACCGGCTGAAGGCCGACGCCCGGGCCGCCGGCGCGGACCTCGGCATCTTCCCGCTGACCGTCAACGACAAGGCGTACAAGACGCTGGTCGGCCCGATCACCAGGACCGCGGCCTTCGCCGGCCTCACCGTAGGGCTGGTGGCCGTCGCGGGCACCGCGATCCTCGCCCTCGTCGTCGCCTCGAACCTGCGCGAGCGGCGGAGCGAGCTCGGCATCCTCATGTCGCTCGGCGAGAAGAAGCCGAAGCTCCTGGGCCAGCACCTGGTGGAGGTGGCGGCCTGCGCCCTGGTGGCCATCGGCCTCGCCGCGGCCGGCAGCCAGGTCCTCTCCCAGGCGATCGGGGACCGGGTGCTGGCGGGCGAGGTCTCGTCCGCCCGCGCCCAGGGCGCGTCCGACGACGGCGCACCCGACCCCGGCGCGGTGAACGGGATCACGTCCGAGGACGACGGCGAACAGGTCGAGCCGATCGACCGCATCGACATCCGTACCGGCCCCGCCGACATCGCCAGGATCGGTGCGACCGGCCTCGGCATCGCGGCCCTCGCCACCCTCGTCCCGGGCATCCGCGTCCTGCGGCTCACCCCCCGCGACATCCTCTCGAAGGGAAACTGACCGTGACCGCACTCCTCGAACTGGCCGGTGTCAGCCACACCTACCGCACCGGAAACAGCAAGCGCGTGGTGCTCAAGGACATCGACTACGCCTTCGAGGCGGGCCGCATGTACGCGGTGATCGGCCCCTCCGGCAGCGGAAAGACCACCCTGCTCTCCCTCGCCAGCGGCCTGGACTCCCCGACCGCCGGAACGGTCCGCTTCGCCGGCCGCGACGTGCGCGACCTCGGCCTGGGCGCCTACCGCAACCGGCACGCCGCGACCGTGTTCCAGTCCCTCAACCTGCTGACGTACCTGACGGCGGTGCAGAACATCACCTCCGCGATGGAGATCACCAAGGTCGAGGGGGTCCGCCACCGGCAGCGCGCCGAGGAGCTCCTCGACCTCCTCGGCATCGACCGCGCCGACCGGAACCGGCGCACCCTCCAACTGTCCGGAGGCCAGCAGCAGCGCGTGGCCATCGCCCGCGCCCTCGCCTGCGAGGTCGACGTCCTCTTCGCCGACGAACCCACCGGGGCCCTCGACCACGAGACCGCCGCCGACATCATCGAGGTGTTCCGCAGCCTCGCGCACGACGAGGGCAAGTGCGTCGTGGTCGTCACCCACTCCCGGCAGGTCGCCGCGGCCTGCGACGAGGTGCTGCGACTGAAGCGGGGCAAGCTGACCGCCCAGTAGGGCGGGGGAGCACAGGACGCGGGAGGGGGTGCCGGCCGTACGGCGTCCGCATGACGGACACGCCCGTCGGCTGTCAGACCCCCCGCCTACTCTTGATCACGTGAGCCCCACCCCTGACCAGCCGGTCCCCGACCGCCCCCTCGCCGAGATCAACACCGACATCCGCGGCCTCTTCGCCCGAGCCCAGGGCCGCCTGTCCGACACCGAGCGCGCCCGCCACGCGGCGCTGCTGGAGGAGTGGGCCGCGGCGATACGGGCCTCGATCGTCACGGCGGCCTGAGAGCCGTCCGGTGTGACGGCTCGCCGAACCGTGCGGAGGCCGCCATGCTCGCCGGCGCAACGGCTCCGGGCCGCCAGGAGACTGAGCCCAGGGTCAGCACCCTGGCCTGCCGCACGTCCTCACCGCCCGTACGGGCGTCGCCATGGCGGCACCGCCATCCGCATTCACGCACCACACCAGGTCGCGGCCCCGGTGCTGCTCAGCGCCGTCCCGGTCTCGACGCGGCTGCTGCTCTTCCGGCGTAGCCGCCACGGAAGAGCGGTCAGCACTCTCTGGTCGGCCACCCTGGGCATCGCAGCCGGCCGGTACCGGCGGCGCGTGCACCGGCCGTCAGGTGTCGAAGCGTTGGCGCGCGGCCTCGATGTGAGCGAAGTACTGGTGGGTCCAGCCGCACATTCCGTCGACCGTTGCGCGCAGGGCTTGACCCGGCTCGGTGAGGGTGTATTCGACCCGCGGCGGGACGGTGGGGTACACGGTGCGCTCGACCAGGCCGTTGCGCTCCAGCATGCGCAGGTTCTGGGTGAGCATCTTGTGGCTGATGCCCTCGGTCTCGTTCCGCAGCTCGCTGAAGCGCAGGGTGCGGTCACCGAGGCCCTCGACGATGAGGAACGCCCATTTGTTGGCGATGTCGGAGAAGATCTCCCGCGCCAGGGAATCCGCCCGTGCCAGGTCCGCGTCCTCGGGCGAGCCTGTGAGCTGCTTGGTCACCATGGGGTTCTCCAGTCACTGAAAAGTGCGTTCTTCCACGTCCGCGCCCACTCTCTTACGGTTCCTGAGTAACCACAAGAGAGTGTGAGTGTGGGTCGGCGCGGACGCGCTCACCCAAGCGCTCAGGACGAGGAGACACGCAGCATGGCCATCACCTTTGCGAACCCCGGCGGATTGCCCGAGATCGACGTCTACCGGCAGGTGTCGATCGCCTCCGGGTCCAAGCTGGTCTTTGTCGCCGGGCAGGTCGCCTGGGACGCCGAGGGAGTCACGATCGGTGAGGGCGACCTCGCCGCCCAGGTCGAGCAGTGCTATCTCAACGTCGCCGCCGCCCTGGCCGAGGCGGGTGGCTCATTCGACGACGTGGCGAAGCTGACCTTCTACGTCGTCGCCTGGACCCCCGACAAGATGCCCGCCCTCCTGGAAGGCATCTCCCGGGCAGCCGCGAAGCTGGGCGTCACACCGGCCCCGCCGGCCACCCTGATAGGGGTTGCGGCACTGGACGTCCCCGACCACCTGGTCGAGATCGAAGCCACCGCGGTCCTCGACTGAACAGGCCCTCTTGGGCCCCTGGCCGCCGGAATTTCCAACTCCGTCGCCCAGAGGCCAACCAGCCTGCCCAGTCGCACCCTCGCAGAGCCGGCCCGCGCCGGACGAGTGCGACCGACGAGTGCGACCGACGAGCGCGCCGCGGGTGCCCTCGGCGGCGTCTGGTCCGAGACGATCGAGTGGTCCGGGCCGATCGTCCATGCCGAGCCTCGGTCGGCGCTGCTACGGCCGTCGGCGGCGCGGCTCGACGGCGCCGGCCCGCCGGCCGGTGGTTGTGCTCAGGTACGGGTGGGTGCACAGGCGCCCGGGCAGGCGATCGGCCGGCGGCGCAGCGGGGTGGTACCCGCCCTGGCCGGGGTACGGGCGAGCTCGGCGTAGGTCTGCTGTCACGCCCACTGGGCGCGGCGAGGAGGGCGTCGGGAAAACGGAATGGCGATGCCACGCTTCCCGCGGAAACGCGTGCTCGATCTCCGTTCCCGGTGGAGCACCTCCCAAGGCCCAGGAAGCCGGGCGCGGGTCCGTGGCGAGCAGCACGTCCGCCTCGCCCATCTCCAGCAGCCGTATGGCCGAGGGGTGCGGACCACGACACCTGGAGAGGGGCCCGGTTCTCGCGTCCGGGTGTGCGTGCGGGCCTTCCCCCGTGCTGGTGGCTCCGCAACGTTCCTTGCCCGGGCTGCCGTGGCCGTCCGTAGCGTTCGGTCAGACCGCCGTGCCATGAGGGCCGACGGCCTGTGGATGTGAGGAACACCCGATGGCAAGCGCCGTGAAGAACCAGAAGTTCGCCGTCCTGTTCACCTGGTTCGACCAGGACCAGGACGGGCAGCTTTCCGAGGACGACATGCGGACCACGGCAAAGGTCTTCGCCCAGGTAGCGAGGGACGAGGACCACAGCAACATCGGCGCCATCCACAGCGCGTTCGAGCAGTGGTGGCAGCTCCTGCTCCAGCACGCCGACACCGACGGCGACGGACAGATCTCACGCACGGAGTTCATCACCACGATGGAAGCCAGCGTGACCTCCCCCGAGCACTTCGAGAGCGCGGTCATGGCGATCGCCGACGCCGTCATGAACGCCGCCGACACCGACACCGACGGCGTTCTGAGCCGCGATGAGTACATCCGGATGTACGAAACCCTGGGTGTCGCGCCCGAACACTCCGGGCCGGCGTTCACGAGGCTCGACCTCGACGGGAACGGCGTCATCAGCCACGACGAGTTCCGCGCCGCGATCGTCGACTTCTACCTCAGCAACAACCCCGACGCCCCCGGCAACTACCTCCTGGGCCCCATCGGCCACCCCGCCTGACGCCCACACCCACCCGGATGGGTGGCCGGGGCCCACGGCCTCCAGGCGCAGGCGGCGGAGACGGAGAGCATCGACTGGTCCGGGCGCAGGCGATCGGTGCGAGGCCGTCCCCACGCAAGCCTCGACCCGTACGTCCAGCTCACGCTGGGCGGTCCTGGAGGCACAGGGCGGCGAGCCGCGGCAGGCGGTGACGCATCTGTTCGTCGTCGTCGAAGTCGAAGTCCTCGCCCATGTCCGCGTCCACCTGTTCACGGGCTCGGGTGCTCCGGTAGTGCTCCCACGCTTGATGGAAGTCTTCTTCGCCGCCGGTGAGCTGCTTGAACGCATAGCGAGCCGAGTAGTTGACCGACTCGTAGAACAGGTCGTCGTGTGCGTCTGCGGCAGTGACGACGAGGGGGTGCTCCGCGAGTTCATCGGGGTCGAGGGCAATCCGCTCGTACCAGCCGCGCCCCTGGGCGATCACGCCCGCTCGGAAGTCGATGAAGCTGTCGTCCGAGCAGCCACCGCCGATGAGATACGCCGCCGCCCACACGTCCCAGCGATAGAGGGCATGGTGGAGTTCATCGAATTGCTCCTGGTATTCCAGGATCTTCTTCTTCGAGCGGGCGGCCAGAAGCTCCACCAACGCCTGGTCGAAGGTCCGGCGCTCCCCGGCCTGGGAGCGGGCGGCCTCGATCAGGTGCCAGAATTCGTCAGTTTCCATGAGACGCACTCTGCCATCCGGGTATGACAGAACCGAGCGGGCCGCCGTACTCGCCGACCGCCCGACGGCGGTATCGGATGATCGCGTCCACCTGATCCTCACACCAGCGTTCTCCCTGACACCAGCCCGCCATACCGGAGAGCGCGGGTGGCACCCACGCGCGGACCGGCGAGCGGGGATGCTCCTCCTCGTCCCCGTCCCAGGTGAACGGGTGGCGGCAGGGTCGACGTCATCCAGTTCCTAATGCCCTCGTAGGTGATAGGGGGCGCACGGTTCACGGAGATGGACAGGATGTCAGAGTTGAACGTCACGGCTAGCGATTCTTCCTGTTCGATGTGATCGCCCCGCCAGTCTCGGCTCCATGCCCCCGAGACCGCGAACGGCCTGTTCGGACGGCGTCGGTTTGTCCGTCATGCCGCTGTCGCCTCTTGTCGTCGCCGAGCATGCTGAAGCCGATGTCCAGGCGGGCATCGCAGTCGTCGGGGGCGATGCCGAGTTCGGCGGTGGAGTACTCGTCGAATCGCTCAGTGTGCTCGGTTAGGTGCGGGGAGACCTGCGCGAAGCCGAGCGGGCCGACGGGGCGGCCTTCGGCAGCCCGCGGACCACGTCGGCGATGACCGGTCAGGAAGGCGCCGGTAGACGGCGTATTCGCGGCCCAAGACGGTCCGCCGCATCCTTCTTGCCGCGCGAGGAGCAGCGCGCGTACTCACCGCCGTACAAAGGGCGCCCGCCGGTCAGCGCCCAACGACCTGGGTGGGATTGGGTTCAGGACTGGGCGGGAGGGCTGCGTGGTGGTCCGGGAGGTAGACCCGTGCTCATCTGCCCGGCGGGCGCCGAGGCACACGGGCTGCCTCCGACCCCGAACCGGCATGGAGCATCATGTGGGCGTGATCACCATTCATCTGAAATACGAGATCGACGCCGACAAGCTGGAGGATTTTGCGGAGTACGGACGCCGCTGGGTCGGGCTCGTCAACCGCTTCGGCGGGACGCACCACGGCTACTTCCTGCCGAGTGAGGGCGACAGCGACATCGCATACGCCCTCTTCTCCTTTCCCAGCCTCGCCGCGTACGAGCAGTACCGCACGGACAGCATGACCGACCCAGAGTGCCAGGATGCCTTCGAACTGGCTCGCAACACCCGCTGCATCAAGCGGTATGAGCGCCGCTTCCTGCGGCCGCTCGACGTCGTGCCCCAGGGTCCGTCCCCACAATGATCTTGCCGAGATCGCGGTTGCTGCGAGTGTGTCCGCTGCTTCGTAGGAGGTGGCGGTCTTCTCGTACGGGTGGCGATTCCGCGGAAGCCTTTGAGTGGTCCTGAAGCTGCCCGTGGCCCTGCTCGTGCCCTTGCAGTACCTGATCGTGGTCGGCGCGCAGCTCGTTACCTCGTGTACTTGGTGGGAGCTGCCCTGTCAGGACGCCCGCGACCCGGCCGACCCGGCCGACCGGGCCGTCCCCGCCGGGCGGCGGGTCCGGCTGGCACGGGCGGTCGGGGGACAGCGGGGCAGGCCGGTCGTCGAAGCCCTGGTGCGGACCTCGGCCGACGCGGAGCGGGAGGTCGCCGAGGCGGGTCCGGGGACCCTGTGCACCATCTGGCGGCGCGACGGATTCGTCGGCGAGGACCTGCTGCTGAAGCTCCACCCGCACGCCCAGGGCCGCGTCCGGGCCTGGGAGTCAAGGGCGTGCGGAGCCCATGGTGAAAACGTCGGCGATGGGCCGCGCACGGCACGGACCGGGCCCTCCCGAAACCACTCGGGAGGGCCGGGCCTTTCCCTTCCCGGGGTCGAGGACGGTTTCGACCGCAGAGCCATGCGCTCCCGCGCGCCCGGCCGAAGGTTCGTAATCGTGGTCCCGGTGCGCCGAGTTGGCGCCTGTCCGGTGCGGCGACGCTGAACCGACGCTCCGGCCACGGGCGAGCGGTACCGGCCGGGCTTGGCGCGTGCGCTGGCGGCGTGCGGGGTGGGGCCGCTCGACGGTGGAGTCCACTGACACGGTCCAGTCGATGTCGTCCTCGGCGTGCGCCGTTGACGGGACGGAGGCTCGGCCGCGCTTCCCCGGCCGGACCCGGCACCGTGGGGAGCCCCGCGGTCGGGTCCTGCTGTCAGGGGTGTTCGGACTGGGTGAAGAGCCTGCTGGCGACGGGCCCCAGCGCAGTGCCGTAGCTGTAGGCGGCGTCGCTGCTGACGTTCACGGCGACCACGGTCCCGATGCCCGCCGGATCGAGATCGACGATGTAGGGGCCCCCGCTGGATCCGACGCCCATGCGGCAGGGAATCCGCAAGAACCGCGGCGCGTCCCCCGGCTGCGTGCCGGGACCTTCGCAGTGGAGCACGCGGCTCGTGTAGGGATACCCGAACTGGTGGGTCGAGCCTCCCGGTTTGGCCCCGAAGGCGATCTTCTGGGCTCCGACCACCGCCGAGACGCTCCGTCCGTCGGCAGCGGGGTTCATCTCCAGCATCGCGACATCGCTGCCATCGGCCTGCCAGTCCTCGGCCATGTGCACCCTGCGCACGGTGAACCCGCCGTGAGGGCTCTGTCCGTCCCGGTAGCCGGGAACGAAGTACAGGTTCTTGTCCCATGTCGCCGTACGCGAGGATCCGTCGGGCAGGGTCGTGCGCACGCAATGGGCCGCGGTCACGACCGTGTTCGTGCCCACGGCCGTCGCAGTGCAGGCCGCGTCCTGGGCGCCCGTGACGTAGATGCGGCCGACGGTGCGGGCGATCGCGCCGCCCTTGTCCCATTCCGGCTGCACAAAAGCACCGGACCGGTCGGTCCTCGCCATCGCGGCGATCCCCTGGCCCGCCCAGTACTGCTCGACGTGCTGCTGCTCGGTGGCGGTGAGAGCCGCCTCATGGGCCGTGATCTTCGCCTCCGTCGGGCCGCCCCCGGCTGGCCTTGACGCGTGCGGGACCAACCCGCATCCAGCGACCCCGATCAGCAGCACTCCCGCTGCCGCCCAACTGCGCGCTCGTCCGATAGCCGTCATTTCGTTCTCCCCTAAAGTCAGGGCAGGGTACTTCAAGGCGCTGACCAGCCCGAACACCGAGCCGCTTGCCCTGCCCGGCCCGCGCGCTGATCCAAGGCGACCGAGACCGGCCAGGGGCCGCCGAGCACCTCGCGGCCCTGCCCGGGATCACGCCGGCATCCGGCGTCCCTGGATGGCCGCGGCCCGACCTGGGAGCGGTCGTCCGCCACCTACGCCCAGGCGCGGACGCCGGTCGCGGTGCGGCGGGGCAGTCCGGGGGAGAAGCGTGATCGGGGCAGGGGCAGATGCTCGGGCCGGTCGGCGAACAGCCGGTGGACCTGCGCCGTGGAGAGGCTGATGCCTCGCTCGCGCAGGAGAAGAATGAGCTCGGTGGTCGTCCAGGTGTTGGGCGCGGCCGTACAACCAGATGAACGGGGAGCAGTCGGATGATCGGCCCGGCAATTCCCAAACGGCTTCCGGTGGCGCGCGCTGATATGACAGCGGTCGTTTCGAAGAGCATCTGCCCCCGCGCACCGCCCCGCGATCCTTGCGCACGCCGGTCGGTACTGAGGACATTCGAGTGGTCGCACCGACCCTCGGCCCCATGGAGGAACCCATGACGTCCACCCGTACGGTCCTTGCCGCTGTCGCGGTCGCGGCCTTGTTCTCGGCCGGATCCGGCACGGCCCTCGCCGCACCCGCCGCGGCCGCGGCGGTGAGCCGCTTCGATGACGGCAGCTTCGAGTACCCCGCCGCGCCCGTGAACGCGTACAGCACCGTCTCGGTCGGGCAGCCCATCGGACCGTGGAAGGTCACCAGCGGGGCGGTGGACCTGATCGGCGCCGGGTTCTGGCAGGCGGCCGAGGGCGACCAGTCCGTGGACCTGAACGCCGCCCAGCCCGGCGCGGTGGCGCAGACCTTCGCCACGACGGCGGGCCAGCAGTACACGGTCACCTACTCTCTCAGCGCGAACCCGGAAGGCGGACCCGCCGTCAAGACCGGGCGGGTCCTGCTGGACGGCCAGAACATCCAGGACTTCTCCTTCGACTCCACCGGCAAGACGCGCGCCGCCATGGGTTATGTGACCCGGCAGGTCACCTTCGTCGCGGGTGCCTCGTCCACGACCCTGGGCTTCGCCAGCACCGTGGCCGGCGCCTACGGGCCGGTGATCGACGACGTCCGCGTCCGCACGTGCTGTCCGTGCTCCTGCGGCACATGACGGGCGCCCCGTGGCGATCCTCCAGGAGGACGAGGAAATCCGGTAGTCGATCCGGCGGAGAGCGGCCGGCCATCGGCTTCGGGCGGCGCAGCGAGACGAGGAGAAGACCCGGCGGCGTGGGGCCGCGGCGGGCTCCGCCCGGAGGAGGGAGGGCAGCGAGAGTCGTCGGAGGGCGCCGGGAGCCGGTTGCGTTCGTTGCGCATGTCGCCCCCGGCCTCGGTGGCGCGACGCTCTGAGTGGATCAGTAACGACAAGCAGTAACTGGGCGTGTGTGAGCGGTTGTCTATGCGCATTCATGCTGATACATCGCGCAATGGAATCCCAATGGGACAATCGAAAGGGAGCCTCCCATGCTTCGTCTTCGTTCCTTCGGTCTCGCGTCGTTCGCCGCGGCCGTCGCCCTCGGCATCGCCCCGATGGCCAGCGCCGCGGCCGCGCCGCCGGCGCGGGCCTATTCGTGTGCGCAGGGCCACTTCTGCATCTACAGCGACTGGAACGGCGGCGGGACCCGCTGTCAGTGGTCCCAGCAGAGCAAGGCCAATACCGCCGACGACTGCTCGTTCATCCAGCGGGGGCAGAACGTCCGCTCGGTGCGGAACAACACCGGCCACCGCGTGCAGTACTACACGCAGACCAACTTCCACTCCCGGGTCGGATCCACTCCGTCCGGCGGCGAGGGGAACCTCCAGGGCAACTACCAGATCCGTTCGTTCAAGAAGCAGTAGTCCCGGAAGGAGGAGGTCAGGGCCGCCGCGGCGCACCAACCACCGGATGGACGATGCGTCGCGAGCGGGCTCGGCACGCGTTCGGTCGGACAGAACGTCGGCCGGTATCGGTCACGGTCGGTCAGGGCGTTCGCAGCGCCCGCGTGAGACGAACGGACCGGCCCGTCCTCCCCGGGCGTGCCCGCGCCGGGCCACGGCCGGCTCCTCGGCCATACACCCGCTGCCCGGGCCCTGCGGATCTCGTCCGGCAGGTGCCCATCGGCCTCGGGCCGGTGCGGCTCGCGGCAGACCGGCCACGGCTCGGCGTCCCCACAGCATCGGCCCGCCGACATGGCTCTCGCGCATGCCGGGCCGCCCCGGCCGGGGATGCAAGCGGGTCGCGGCCCCGGTAGAGGGCCGGCTCCGGGAACACGGCCTCCGGGGAGACCGGTCTGGCCGGCGCGGTCCTGGTCATGCGCAGACCGTACGTGGCCGGGAGGACAACCTGAACAGAGCAGGGTCCGTGAATAAGGCCAGCGGGCTTTTCGAGTGCGAGTGCGTAGGGGAGAGGAGAGCGCGGGGGAGGGCTACCCAGGGTGATCGTGGTCGGTCATCGGGGCACCAGGCGGCCCCGTTGGATGACGTGGCGTACCCGGGCGACGGCGGCGATGTCTTGGAACGGGTCGCCTTCGAGGGCGACCAGGTCGGCGGTGGCTCCGGGGGCGATGGTGCCCAGGTCGGGTCGGCCGAGGAGTTCGGCCGCGACGCTCGTGGCTGCCCGCAGGGCCCGCAGGGCGGAGTAGCCGTGGTCCATCAGGGTGGGAAACTCCCGCCAGTTGTCGGCATGGGGGAACATCCCGGCGTCGGTTCCGAACGCCGTTTTCACATCGGTCCGGGCGGGCCGCACGAGTCCCTCGCGCAGCGCCTCGGCGTGCTCGCGGTACTTCTCGCGGGCGAAGGCCGCGGAGCCGTCCCAGAAGGCGTCGTCGTCGAGGCGGTCGAGGAAGTGGGTCTGGACGTACTGGGTGGGCACCAGGTACGTACCCGCCTCTTCCATGGCCCGGTAGGTGGGCAGGGTGGCGAAGCAGCCGTGTTCCACGCTGCGCACCCCGGCGGTGACGGCGCGCAGGACGGCCCGGTCGGTGAAGACGTGGGCCGCACAGGGCAGGCCGAGGTCATTGGCGGTGGCGACGATGGTGTGCACCTCGACGCGCGAGTAGGAGGTGCTGGTGGGGCTGTCCACCGGTGAGGTGAATCCGCCGCCGCCCGCGAACTTGATCCAGTCTGCTCCCGCGCGGGCCTGTTCGCGTACCGCGCGGCGCAGCTCCTCGACGCCTTCGGCCAGGGTGCCGATCTGATGCCCGTACCGCTGGGCGAGATGGGGCCTCTTGTCGGCATGGCCGCCGCGCGGGGACAGTATGTTGGGGGCCGCGAAGATGCGTGGTCCTTCGATCAGGCCGTCCTCGACCGCGTTGCGCAGCGACACGTTGAGAGGCAGGTGGGCACTGCCGAGGTCCCGGACGCTGGTGAATCCGTTGCGCAGCAGCGTGCGCAGGACGGGCACGGCGGTGAGCGTCTGGTACGCGGCGGGTCCGGTCTCCGCTTCCTCGTCGAGCAGGTGGACGTGGCAGTCGATGAGTCCGGGCAGCAACGTGCAGCCGGGCATGTCGAGGACGTCCGCGTCCGGAGCCGGGGCGAGGTCGTGCGCGACGGCCGCGACACGGCCGTCGCGCACGAGGACGTACAGGCCTTCGACGGGGGTGTCCCCGACCGCGTCCCATACGCGGTCGGGTCGCAGCAGGACTTCTCGGCTGGCGGGTGCGGGCACGGGTACCTCCGGAGCGGCGGACACGGTTCGACGAGTGCGGAGGGTGGCGTCGGCGCCCTTCAGGAGCTGGGGAGCGGCGTGTAGCGGGGGTCGCTCCAGACGTCACCGGGGCCGGGATTGCCGGGCTCGGGGGCGGCGCCGAGTTGTCGCAGAACTCCCCAGGCTGCATTGAGGCCCGAGGCGAGGGCGTGGTCGAGCCAGCCGGGTGACCAGGAGGTGTCGTCACCGGCCAGGTAGAGGGCGTTCGGTGGTTCGCCCTCTACGGCGGGGGCTCCGGTGAAATCCTTGAGGAAGTGGGCGAAAAGGTCCCGCTGGTACGGGTAGTCGCCCGGGCAGGACCAGCGGCACAGGCCGCGGAAGTTCTTCTCGTTCTCCCACGAGACCGTCACCGCCTCGCCCAGGCGCACCTGGGCGCGAAGTTCCTCCGCTATCGCCGGGTGGATGTCCGCGAGGTCGCGGACGAAGAGGGCGACCCTCTCCTCCAGGTCGGAGGGGGACACCTTGAGGGCGTCCTGGGCCCAGCTGAAGCTGAGGTCGAGCACACCCCGGCGGCCCCCGGGGCCGCGCGCGGGCCCGTAATCCATGGTGTAGGCGGCGCGTGGCAGCCGGTCGGTGAGGGTCACTCCGTCCATGGTCGTCGTCTCCCAGAACGGTCGTTCGACCACGAGGGCGGTCTTGGCGGACTGCCAGTAGGAGAGGCGTCGGATGGCCCTCCACAACCGGGGACCGAACACGGGCACGCGGGGAGTGGTGGAACGCACCTCGACCCCGGTCTCCAGGAGACGCAGTTGCGGGGTGAACACCACGGCCGCGAACCGCTCGTCCCTCCCGTCCTCATCGTGCACCACCACACCGCGTGCCGCGTCCGGATCGACCTCCAGGAGACGCACGGCGGGCCGGAGGACCCCCTCGTTGACCGCCTCCAGGCTGCACGGCCGTCCGCGGGGGTCGTTGACGGGCCAGGTCCAGAAGCCCTCGGCGAGCCGGCTGATGCCGTCGGGCGCGTACAGCGTGTCGCTTCCCTCGGTGCACAGCAGCAGCCGCAGGATCTCGATCACGCTGATCTCGAAGAAGGAGTCCCACACGGCGGGCCCCACCCCCGCGGTGCCCAGGAGCCGTGCCTGGTCGTGGCTCAACCCCGCGCCCCCGGATTCGCGCAGGAAGCGGTAGAAGGACCAGGATTCGAATCGTTCGAGCACCTGGTTCCAGCGCCGTCGCACCGCGGTGAGGTCACGCGCGGCCAGGTCCCGCCGGATCTGCGGGAGGCCGACCCGGGCGAGGGCGCGCTGCCAGCGCACGTGCGCCTCGCGGAAGCCGTCGTGCCGGTGGTACAGGTCCTCGATCTTCTCGGCAGCGTACTGGGCGCCGTCCACGTCCAGCACGGTCAGCGGTGTGACGGGGGCGGCGTAGTTGTCGCGGAACGGTTCCAGTCGGACGCCGAACGTCCGGGCGTACTGGCGCAGCAGCGAGGCGGAGTCGGGGAAGCGCATGCAGCCCAGCTCGACCACGGCGCTGTCCTCCTCTCGAAGGCGGCGGCTGTACATGCGTCCACCCAGACGCCGGCCGCCCGGCCCGTCAGGGCTCCGCTCGGCCTCGTACAGGACAGGGCGGCAGCCGGCCCGCAGCAGTTCGTAGGCGGCGGCCAGCCCGCTGCCGCCGGCGCCGACGACGGCGACGCGCGCCCCGCGGGCCGCCTCGGGGAGCCGTCCCATGCGTCGGCTGCCGCCGACGTGCGCGGTGTAGTCGAAGGGGAAGTCGACCTGGAGGTCGGTGGCGGGTGGGGGAGTGGTCGGGCTCATCGCTGGCTCCAGGGTGGGAGGGCGGGCAGTTGCCAGGTGTGCACCGGAGTGGCCCCTGCGGCGAGCCTCGCGTAGTGGACCGTAAGCTCTGCCAGTTCGGCGACGTCCCGCCGGCGTTCGGACTGCCGGGTGTCCGATGGTCCCGGCCGGCGCAGCGCTTCTCGTGTCCGCTGTTGCCACCAGGCCCCCGTACGGCCCGTCACGACCCGATGGTGCATCAGGTCCAGCAGGGCGTCGGCCTCCTCGGCGTCCACGGAGAGGAGGGCCAGTCCCTCCCGGGCCCGTGGCAGCAACTCCTCGATGAGGGCGGCGGCCCCGTGCTCCCGTGGGGCGGCGCCAGGCGAGGGCCACCACAGGGAACTGCCCAGGCCCTCACGCGCGGCGCGGTAGAAGTTCTCCTTGGCGTAGGCGAAGGGAAGGTCCGCCGCCACGTCGCGTCCGTCGGCCGTCAGGAAGAGGGTGAGACCTATCAGGAAGGCGGCGTTCGCGGCCATGTCCAGCGGGGTCGGCCCGGACGGAAGCGCCCTGAACTCGATCCGCAGGTGGCCGAGCGGGTCGTATACCGGCCGGTTCCACCACCACACCGTGCTCAGGTGCAGTCGGAGTTCCTCCAGTGCGGGCCAGCAGCCGGGCGCGTCGTGGTTGCCGGAAGAGCTCTCCGGCAGCAGGACGTCGTAGCGCTGTACCGCCTCCTCGAACGCCGTGAGAGGACCACCCCGCATCCATCCGCGGCCGAATCCGACCCGGGGGCGACGGATGCCGGAGCCGGGCGCGACGCGGTCGCCGAAGCCGTGTTCGTACACCGGGATGCGGGCCTCCTGCCATCCGGGGCGGCCGAGAGGGAGAGGGGAGTTTCCCGCGGCTGCCAGAACCGGTCCGGTGGCGAGTTGAGCGGCGTTGAAAGCGCGGTGGAAGAGGTCCGGGGCGACCGTCAGGTGCACCTGCCAGGAGCACGCCGCACCTTGGACGGCCACGGACTCCGCCCTGAGCGCGTCCCGTTCGCCCAGCGGCAGGACGAAGGGCGAAGGACGCCGGCGCGCCCACGCCCGCTCCAGCGCCTGGTAGCGGGGGAGATGAGTCAGAGCCCGCGCGGTCAGATCGGCCGGTGTGAGCGTAGGCAGGGTTCCGATCGGGATCGCGACGACGGCGCGGGGGTGCGAGGCCGGGGCAGCGATGTCCGCCAGGGTCTGTGACGCCTGCGCGGCAAGGGCAGTGAAGGGGCGCCCGCGCGCGGAAACCGGGGTCAGGTTCGCCTCCAGGTTGAAACGGGCCACTTCCAAGGTGAGCCGGTCGTCCTGGGAGGCTTCCCGGACGGCCGCGTTCACTGGCGCCGGACGGCCGTCCGGCTCGATGAGGGAGAATTCGAGTTCTGCTCCCAACGTGGGCGGCCCCGTCCCGAAATCGGAGTCCGTGATCACTTTCCCCAGCGCGGAAAGGCACTCCGTCAGGCGGGACCGGAACAACATGTGGTCCCGCTCCGTGAACCTCACCCGACCGACCTCGCGGCCCATGTCACTCCCCTGCACGGCCGTGCCCTTGTCCTCCGAAAGCGGTCGCGGTGCCGGTGCGCTCAGCCGGCCGTGGCCACCGCGCGCCACCACTCACGCAGTGCCGGCTCCATCCGCACCGCGCTGCGGGTGATCCACGCGTCGGGTTCGTGGTGCGCCCTGCCGTACTCGATGACCTCCAGAACACCGTCCGCGACCTCCGGCGGGTTGTCCCGATAGGCTTCCACGTACGCCACCACGGCCTGAGGCACTTGTTCCGTCTCGGCGAGGACGTCGGCGAGGACCGCGCAGGAGTTGCACCACAGGGCGAAGTCGGTGCGGGCCAGAAGAGCCGCCTCCCCCGCTCCGGCGTGCAGGGCGACCCAGGATATGAATTCGGTGAACCGCCGCACCGCTTCCAGCCGGGGCTCCCGGCGCATGCGGTCGACCGACATGCCGAGGGCGGGTGCGAGGTCGGTCACCATGCGTTGGCGTGCCTGCATCAGCTCGCGCGTGACGAAGGAGAAGAACCCGCCGGGGACCTCGTGCGGGAACCGGGAAGTCAGCAGGCCGTAGGCAGTGAACTCGGCTTCCTGTGACTGGAACTCGGCCAGTGCGAAACTGCGCAGATGTTCTTCTTCGATCATCCCTTCCCGGGCCAGTGAAAGGAACTCGTTGGCGCTGAGGTGTTCGGGAATGTTTATCCCGACTCGGTCGATAAACTCGGTGCCAGGCAAGAGCAAGCCCTCCTTGAAGGAAGATCGTGGACGGCGGCAAGAGGAGTGCGCCAAAAGCGGAAGGGCCGACGTGGCGGACGGGCCGCGTGCTCGACGCAGCTCTCGCGGCACGTGCCGGCACGGCCCATGATTGCCCTCCAGGACGGACCTAGCAAGCGGATCGGGTTCTCCACCGTGGATCTGCTTATCGTCTGGCTGCTCGCATCCCGGGCGGCCGGCTCGACGGTGCGTCTGAACTGCGTAAACTGCCTGCCCTTGCCCGATGGCGAAAGGAAAGGGAAATGATAAATGTCCGAATATTGTTCCATGTGGATCTCACATGAGAAACTTCCGTACCGTGTTGAACCTCCCCCTCGTCCGTCGTCATCCCGCAGGACCGATTTACGACAAAGCGCGCGCCGAGAACTTCGCGGATGCTTCGGGCATCACTATTTTCAGGACGTTCTTCCGGGCGCCGGATTCTCTGGTCGACATTATCGGTCGTTCGTACAGTGCAGCGACGTGGTTCCGTCCGCCGAGCCCGGGGCGGCGAGCCGCGGTCGGTAGGGATCGCTTCGGTCGGACGGCGCAGGGAAGGGGACTGCTCGGCACAGTGGTCGTGGGGAGCGAGACGGCCCGCGAAACCTGAAGTCCTCCCGTGGGCTCCAGAACCGGCCCTGCCTTGTCGGGACTCTCGCCTGCCTGCGGTGACCCGGCGGGCCGGCCCTCCAGGCGCCGCAGCACCAAGCCCCCTCTCCCCGTCCGGTAGCCGTTGCTCTGCTTCGCCGCTTTCGGCGTGCCGAGGGCTCCCCGACGACAGCGCCTACACCACCGCGCCCCTGGTCGGTATCGTCGCCGTGGCGATCGCGACGCTGACAAGCCCCGCTCTCGCCCGCCGACGCTCGTCCGAGACCACCCCGTACGTCAGATGCACCCATCCCGACACTGGAGGTTCCGTGCCCAAGGGCTACTGGGTCAGCGCCTACCGCACCATTTCAGACCCTGAGAAGCTGGCTGCCTACAGCAGGCTGGCCGGTCCGGCCGTCCAGGCCGGGGGCGGACGGTTCCTCGCCCGTGGAGGTCGGGTCGTCGCACACGACGCCGGTATCGCCGAGCGCACCGTGCTGATCGAGTTCGACAGCTTCGAGCAGGCCGTCGCGGCGCACGGGAGTGCGGCCTACCAGGAGGCGTTGGCCGCCCTCTCCGACGGCGTCGAGCGCGACTTCCGCATCGTCGAAGGCATCGACTGACCAGGTCCAGTCGGATCTTCACCGAAGTCAGGCTGGTGAGACGTCCTGCGCACGCGGTGACGGCCCGGGCCTTCCATCCGACCCCAGGTCCGCCGGCGCGGATCCGCGCGGTCCGTTCCTCTGAGGCGGCGGCACGGCCTGACCTACGCCCGCCGTCGCGGGACCGGTCTCCCCGGGGCGGCGCCGGCCGGGTGGCCCACGGGGCGGCAACGGCTCGTACCGGTGGCCGGGACGATGCGTTAGCCGAAGCCCTGGCCACCGGGAGCTTCAGCCCGACTCCGATTCGGCCGGGGAGGGCGATGGCGCGCTGTACGGCTCGGTCGTGGGGGTGTCGTCGGCCCGGATGTGCTGCCCGTCGGGGGTGACGGTCATGCCGAAGTCCCAGAGCGACGGGCTCCCGCCGGAGCTCTCGTCCCTCCGAGATCTCGGCCAAGAGCTGGCGGGGCCGCCTTCGTACGGTTCAGGGAGGCGCAGGCCGGGCAGCGGGTGGCGCCATGGTCGCGGCAGAGCATGCCGGTGTACTCCCGGTCCGGCCGCTTGCGGGAGCCGTGCTCCCACCGGCACGGTATCGGGTCGGACATACCGCGCGGCAGCAGTCCGTCCGCGATGGAGACGGCAGGTGTGTCGGTGCTTGCGTCGGAGCGGGACCCGCACCGGCCCGCCCCACCACGGGGGTACGAGCCCGGAGGCATCGGGGCCCGTCAGCCGCGCCGGCCGCCGGCGTCGTCGAGGGCGGCGATCGCGCGCATTTCCTCGGGGCGGAGCCGCTCGTTCGGACAGGGCATAGGCCGGGGAGCCGGCGGCTCGCCTGCTACGTCACCGTCCGGCTTCGGAAGGCGCGGCTGCCGACTGGGGCGAGGTCTCCCGCGCCGGCGCCGTCTTGTCGAGACGTAGTGCGGTGAACAGGGCGCCGCAGGCCAGCAGGGCGGTACCGATGACCAGGGTCCAGAGGTATCCCCGGTCGAACGCGGTTGTCGCCGCGTCGAGCAGGGCGCGGGCAGGCGCGGCGGGGAGGGCCTGGGCGAGCGCGCGGGCCTGGTCCATGCTGGAGGCGGCGCCCGGGGGTGCTGCCGGGGGAAGGTCGATGGTGGCGGTGTAGAGGGAACCCAGGACGCTGCCGAAGACGGCCATGCCGAACAGGGTGCCCATCTTGTAGGCGACCTCGTTGATGGACGCGGCCATGCCTGCGCGGTGGGCCGGGGCGCTGCTCATGATGGTGGCGGACGCGGCGGTCATGGTGAGTCCCATGCCGGCTCCGAGGACGAGCAGGCCGGGTACGACCCAGGCGTGTCCGGCGGTCGCGGGAAGGAGCGGCAGCACGCCGGGACTGGTGGCGAGGACGAGCAGGGTGCCTGCGGCGCTGACGATCAGACCGCTCATGATCATGCGGCGGATGCCGTGCCGGTGCGCGAGCGCCCCTCCCATGAGACCCGTCGGCAGGCAGCCCACGGCGAGGGCCGCTACGACGAGTCCGGTCCCCAGCGGGGTCTGGCCGTCGACGAGCTGGAGCCTTTGTGACAGGACGAGTTGAGCGCCGGTGGTGGCGAACAGTGCCAGGGCGGCGGCGACGAATCCCACTTGGAGTCGGGGAGCGCGCAGCAGGGCAAGGTCGAGCAGGGGATGTTCCTGGTCTCGCTGACGACGCACGAAGAGCAGGGTGACGACGAGTGCGAGGGCAGCGGCCACGGCGATGTGCAGGAGGTTCCCGCCGGGGCGGACGCTCTCCTTCAGGGCGTAGACGAGACCCACGAGTCCGGTCATGGCCATGAGGGAAGCTACGAGGTCCCAGGGTGTGTCACGGCGTGCAGAGGTCTTGGGCGCCAGGATCCCTCCTGCGACGAGGGCCACAACCACCACCGGTACGTTGATGAGGAAGACGGAACCCCACCAGAAGTGCTCCAGCAGTACACCGCCGAGGATCGGACCCAGAGCCATGCCCAGTACGGAGGTGGTCGCCCAGATGCCGATGGCGATGCTGCGTTCGCGAGCGTCCTCGAAGGCGACGCGGATCAGGGACAGCGTGGCCGGCATCAGGGTGGCGGCGCCGACACCCAGCAGTGCGCGGGCGGCGATCAGCGCTGTGGGCGAGGAGGAGAAGGCGGCAGCGAGCGACGCGAGGCCGAACACCACGAGTCCCCAGAGGAACATCCGCCGGTAGCCGATCTTGTCGCCGAGCGTTCCGGCGCCCAAGAGGAGGCCGGCCATGACCAGGGGGTAGGCGTTGATGATCCACAGCATCTCGGAGGGGTCCGCGCCGAGATCGCCGGTCAGGACGGGCAGTGCGGTGTAGAGGATCGTGTTGTCCACCACGATCATGACGAGGCCCAGGGACACCGTCGCCAGCAGCCACCAACGGCGTGGACTGCTCATATTCGGATTCCTCTCGTACGCCCGGCTCGCGCGGGCGGCGCGAGCCGGGGGAGTCGGTCGGTGTACGCCCGGCTCATCAGCCGGACGGTCATGCGTGCACGAGCGCTTCACGACGGAACGGAAAGCGCCGGATGCGTTCCGCAGCAGCACGGGGATGCCGTCGGCGGCCGAGCTGCACGGGAAGGTCGATGTCATAGGGTGCGTGGGATCACGCCATCATTACTTCACCTTCTAGAAGGCAAAGTAATGATGGCGTGGAAAACTGGCGCGGGAAACCGCTCGGTGTGCGGATCAAGGTGCGAGGTCGCGGCGGGCGGGAGGTGTTCCACCCTGCGGTCATCGGTGCGAGCCGGTGGCCGAGGGCCCCTTTGAACACGAGGGCAACGTGGAGCCGAGGGCGGGCTGGAAAGGCCTCTTGGCGATGGGGGAGCCCTCTTGGAGAGGCCCGGTCCGGCCGGACCTCGTGAAGGCGGCGCCGGGCACCGGTCCGTTCGGCCGGCACGCCTTTCCCGGCTCGCGTCGGCGTACATACGCGAACGATGCTCCGCATCCCGCGCGGTCATCCGCCGGCGGGAGCCCCACGAAAGCGGCGGGAGCGTGGGCGCGCCACGGCCTGGCATCGGCCTGACCCGTGCGGAGGCAGTCTTCGTCCGGCTCGGCTGGCCGCGATCGCGGCCAGCCGAGCCGGACTGCCCTCGCACAGGTGGTCCACAGGACTCGCCGGCAGTGTTCGGTCTCAGGAACGCGTGGCTGCGTCCTGCGGCGGGTTGACGGCCTGTTCCCATTCGTTGTTCGGGATCTTCGAGCGCAGGTACTCCAGCGAATCCTCGATCAGCCGCCGGGCGCGGCCCAGATCCGCGCCGATGAGAGTGCCGCGGTGCTTGAGGACGCGTCCGTCGACCATCACGGTGTCGACGTCCCCGCGTCCGGCCTGGAAGACGACCTGTCCCACCGGGTTGATGGTGGGGGTCATGGCCGGGGTGTCGGTGCGCAGCATCACGAGGTCCGCGTGCTTGCCCGGGGTGATGGAGCCGATGAGGCGGTCCAGGCCGAGGGCTCGTGCGCCGCCCATGGTGGCGTACTCCAGCACGTCCTGGGCGCGCAGTTGGTTGCTGGCCACCGTTCTGCCGGCCTCATGTGCGCGCAGGTGGGCCAGTCCCCGGTCGGCGTTGAGGGTGGCGCGCATCATGGAGAACATGTCGCCGCTCCACCACGCCACCGTGTCCAGGGACAGCGAGACCGGGATGCCGAACTCGCGCGCCTTCGCGGTGGGCGGGTACCCCTGCCCGGCGTTGAGTTCGCTCTCCGCCGAGATGGACAGCTGGGCTCCGCTGTCGGCGATGATCCGGTAGGCGTCGTCGGTCAACGCCCCGCCGTGGACCAGGGTGTACGACGGTGACAGTGAGCCGGTCTCGGCGAGGAACTTGATCTGCGCGTCCTCCGCGAACTGGAAGACGCCGGCGTGGGTGGTGACCGGCAGGTCGCGGTCGCGGGCGAACTTCAGGGCCTCGCGGGCATGGCCCATGGAACCGTTGACGTCCAGCGCCAGTTGCATGGTGACGAGTTGGTCCGGGCGGCCGCTGAAGCGCTTCTTGAGCATGCGGTCGATGCGCCCGTCGAGCACCCAGCCGAGGTCGGGGGAGAAGCCGTTGCCGTAGGCGAAGCGGGCGCGCCCGGGTACGGCGACCAGCGCGTCCACGGCGGCGTCGGCGTGCTCCGGAGTGAGCATCGCGTAGGACCAGTCCGTGACGGTGGTGACGCCGTCGTTGACGGCGTCGACCACGCCCATGTAGTTGGCCGCGTAGATGTCCTCCGGCCGCATGAGGGGTCCCCACTTCTGGACCATCCACTGGAAGTAGTTGCCCAGGGTCCAGTCCGCTCCCACGCCGCGCAGTGCCGTTTCGGACAGGTGGCGGTGTGTGTCGACGAAGCCGGGGAGCAGCAGGGCTCCCGCTGCGTCGATGACGGTGGCGTGCGGCGGCGCGGGCAGCCGCTTGCCGACGGACTCGATGGTGGTGCCGCGGACCAGGACATCGGTGTCGGTCAGCACGCCGCGGCGCGGATCCATGGTGATCACGGTCGCCCGACGGAAGAGGACGGGACGGTCGGCCGGGAAGGCGCGCGGTCCGGTCGTCGGCTCCGCCGCCGTCGGCGTGGATCCGGACGTGGCCGAAGCGGGGGACGCGACCGCGGCTACGCCGACTGCCGCTGCTCCGACTGCGGCGGCGCTGACCATCACGCTTCGGCGGCTGGCTCCAGGACTCGATTCGGTCGTTGCTGCTGACCTGGTCATGGATTCTCTCCTTACAAGCACTTCTGGTGTTCGAGATCGATGGGACATTCGGAACCGGGGCCCGCGATTCATGAGGAGGGCGGGTCCGGCTGGCTGGTGGGGGTCATCGCCCGGGTGTCGGAGCGCAGCATCACGAGGCCCCCGCGCTTGCTCGGGGCGATGTCGCTTGGTCGGGGTCGGGGTCGGGGTCGGGCGCGGGAATCGTGTGGTTGTTCCGGAAGAGGTTCTTCGGATCGTGGGTGCGCTTCATGTTCTGCAGGAAGGCGAAGTCCTGCTCGCTGTAGGCGGCCCGGAGCCGGTGCGGATCGGCGCCGGCCCCGAGGAAGTTGAGTGCCGCACCGCGTGTGACCGGTGCCAGCGCTGCCAGGGCGCGGTCGTAGAGGTCCGCGACCTTGTCGCGTGTGACGTCCGCGTCGACGAGGGTGACGAGGGAGAGGAGGAATTCGGCGTTACGGTCCGCTACGGCGATGGCGCGAGACGGGTCTGTGGCGGCAGCACCGAGGTGTCGGATCTCGATCGCGGTCGGCCAGCCGGTGGATGGGGCCGCCATCGTGAGGAGGGTGTCGACGGTCGCCTCGTCCAGGCGTTCCAGCAGCGCGGTGTCGGCGTGGGCGGCCAGGAGGACAGGCGGGTCGTTGTGGACGGTGGCGCTCTGCGTGAAGGGCATGTCGCGCAGGTCTTCGAGGAGCAGGGGCCCGGCCTGCCGCAGCGGCTCCACCAGGGTTCGCCCGTCGTCGGCGGTGCCGGTGTAGGCGATGCGCACATGCAGTACGTCGCGGCCACGCAGGGCCGGCGGCACGTCGGGGGCGTCGGGGAAGGAGATCAGCGCCGCGGAGGAGTTCATCTCGGGTGGCTGGTCACGGGTCCAGCGGCTCCATGCGTTCAGGACCCGACCGGCCGCTTCGCCGTCGAAGAAGAATCCGCCGCCGAACAGACGCGTGACGGGGACGAGCTCGATCTCCAGGCGGGCGACAACCCCGAAGTTGTCCCGCCCTCCGAAGAGGGCGCGGAACAGGTCCGGGTCGCTCTCCGGAGTGACGGTGCGCAGAGTGCCGTCGGCCGTCACCAGGTCGAGGGACCGGACCGAATCGGCAGCCCATCCGTAAGTCCGGGTGAGCAGGCTCAGCCCGCCGGCCAGGGTGTAGCCCACGACACCGACACCGGGCGAGGACCCGCTCAGAGGCGCCAGGCCGTGTTCCGCGGCCAAGGGGATGAGCTGTCCGAACCGGGTGCCCGCCCCGACCGTCGCCGTCTGCCGCTCGGAGTCGATCTCGACATGTGACATGCGGCGGGTGGACAGCAGGACACCGCCCCGGGCCGGCCTCGCGAGACCGTGCCCCGTCGCCTGAACGGCGATCGGCATGTCGCGTTCCGCGGCGAACCGCACTGCCTCTTGGATGTCTTCGGCCGTCTCGGCGCAGACGATCACATCCGGCTCGTGCCGGAAAGCCGGATCCGCGCCGCCCCGCTCGAAGTCGAAGCCCTCGCTTCCCGGCAGCAGCACCCTCCCGCTGAGGCGCTCGGCAAAGCGGTCGAAGTCTCCTCGAGTCATGGTTCCTCCAGGTTGTACGGGGTGTTCCGGCTGCTGTGGACGGGCGGGAGACTGTGTTCACCCCTCTATTACTTCACCATCCAGAAGGTAAAGCGTGAAGGTCGTGCCGCCATCGCCGCAGGCTAGTTACTTTACCATCCGGATGGCAAAGTAACTAACTCGGGCGACTGTCCGGCCCACACTTCGGAAGGAGGCAGGAAGTGCATCCCGCCCGACGGGTGCGCGGTCGAAGGGTGACGCGCCGATGGCCCCGGTGGGGGTGGCCGCTGCGGCCGCCCCCACCGATGATCGCCAGGACGCATCCGATGCTGGGTGGGTGCGGGTGGTGCGGCATGCCGTGATGACTGTCGGGCCGGGCGGCCGGCGGCGCTCGATTCGAAGGGGGCTGCCCAGCGTGAGCTGGTGGGAGGGCGGCGGGCGCCCACTCGATGCTTACCTTCTGGATGGTAAAGTAATCATGGTGAGCGCGCCATTTGCCTCTGCTCGCGGGATATCCGCGCACCCTGGCGTCGTAGCTGTTCGAGGTCCATGTCGACGGAGGCGAAGGAGGAGAAGAGGCTGGTGATCTCCGCGTCGCCCCCCTTGCTTCCGAGCACCCCGGACCAGCCAGCCCAGAGGAGATCCATGCGCCCCAGTGCGAGAACCCGCATCCTGGAAGCGGCCGTCCGCGTCACCGAGCGCGATGGCATCACCGCCCTGACCCTCCAGTCCGCTGCCGAAGAGGCCGGCGTGACCAAACCGGGCCTGATGTACCACTTTCCCACCAGGCAGGCTCTCGTGGTGGCGATCCAGGAGTACTTGACCGCACGCTGGGAGGCGCTCCTCGCGGACCGGCTCGGCAAGCCGTTGGACGAGGCGACGGACCAGGAGAAGGTCGCCGCCTATGTACTGGTCGGCACACGCCTCACGGCGAGTCGAGCCGAACTCGCCTTCATGGTCGAGCACGATCCCAAGGTCGAAGCCGTGTGGAACAACCTGCTCGACCGAAGGGTGCCCACTCCCGACACGGCCGACCCCCACGACATCGACCTGCTGCTCGCCCGCATGGCCGCCGACGGCCTCTGGATGCTGCAGGGCACGACACACACCAGGCTCACCCCTGCCGTCCGCGAAGCGCTCGTCGCCCGCATCATCGCCCTCACCCAGCGGCCGGAGGGCACCGGCTGACCGGCGGCCATCCGGGCTGCGCGTCGACCTCAAGGCCCATCGAGCCGCAGGCCATCACCCGAGCCGGCACGTCATGAACAGACCGTGCCGCCGGCGACCGCGCCCGGGGAGCGGACGCCCGCCACCCCGCGTGGCTACCGAGGGCCTCCCGCTCCGTTGCGGTGGCGGCGGAACGCGACGCGAGCCGTGCGGGCCCCGAGCGCCCCCACCCGCCTGGCGCCCCGGTCGCGCCGCCGGCCCGCGCCGGAGGGCGTCCCGGAGCGATGACGATTCCACCTTGCCGCCCAGCGATGCGGGCAGCCCGTCGACGGGCGCCCGCGGGTGATGCCCGGACGCGCCCGGCAGGGCGAGCCGGCCAGGGCGCGGGCGGGTCGTATGCGGCGGCCCCGGACGAACGTCCGTTGGGGGCCGCTCGTCCGCTCGTACTGCGGTACGTCCTCTCAAGGCCTCGGCTCCGGGGCAGCCGCTCCGGGATCCCCGGCGGGTGGTGCCGGTCCGCCCCGCAGTCCTCGTCGCCGTGCTCTGCCCGTGAATCCCGGCACCGGGACGTCCACGCGTGACGGTGAGGATCGGCCCCACTCCTGAGGACCTCGGAGGATCGGCCGTGCCCGATGGCCTGCCCGAAAGGCCGGGGCGAGGCCGGGGCGACGCTCCTCGGTGTTGCCCGGATGGCTCGGCGGCCCTCGCGCCGGGGTGCGTCGCCGGCCGGGCCGTCCGCTCGGGAAAGGGCTTCTCCAACCCTTGGAACTTTACCGTCTGGAAGGTAAAGTAACTGGCGCATGGGCCTCTCTCCGACACTCATCACGGAGACGGCAGGCCCCTCGCCGGACCGACGTGGGCTTCAGCCTCCCGGGCCATCACAGCCCAGACGCTGGATCGCCCCCGGTCCGCTCCGTGTGAACGTGCCCCGCGGCGGCCCGGTGGGCTCTTTGCCCCGGTGGCCCCCGCCGAGTCGAAAGAAACAAGAGCTGAGAACAATGACCGCGTCCCCTCGCCTCGTCCCGCCTGTGTGGCTGGCCAACAGCATCCGCCCGAACAGGGGCCCCCTCCCGTGGCCGGCCATGGGGCGGGCAGCCCTCGCGCTGTCCCTCCCCGTGGTGGCCGGGATCGCGGCAGGCCGCCCCGAATACGGGGCACTCGCGTCGATGGGCGCGCTGGCGGGTGTCATCGGCGACACCGCCGGTGCCTACCGGATGCGACTGCTCAACATCGCCGTACCCCAGTTGTTCGGGGCCGTCGGCGTCACTCTGGGAGCCCTCGCCTACGGCCAGGGCTGGGCCGCAGTGAGCGTCCTCGCGTCCATCGCGCTCGTCTCCGGCATGATCTCCTCGGTCGGAGCGCTGGCGTCGGTGTCCGGACTGATGCTGCTCCTCAACGCCGTCGTCGGCGCGGGACTGCCCATGCCCGACCCGTGGTGGACGGCTCCCCTGCTCCTCACGCTCGGCGGACTGCTCATCCTCCTGTTGACCCTTCTGGGCTGGCCCTTCCGGCGCCATGCGCCCGACCGGGCAGCCGTCGCCGCCGCCTACCGCAGCGTCGCCGAACTGTATGCCGTCGTCGGCACCCGTGACACCGCCGTCTACGACGCCCGGCGGCACGCGGTCACGCAGTCCGTCGACAGCGCCTACGAAGTGCTGCTCGCGCACCGGGCACACGACCACGGACCTCGCGGCCCCATGGTGCGGCTGCTCGCCCAGCTCAACGCCCTGATCCCGCTCCTGGAATCGGCGGCCGCCGCCCACCACCACGGCCGGACCTCACGCGACCCCGAGGTCGCTGCCGCCGTGAACGGCCTGGCCGACTCCGTCGCCTCGGAGCGGCGCACGCCCCCGGCCCTGGTGCTTCCCGAGCCGCAAGGGCCCGCCGACCGAGCCGTCGACCGGAGCCTGCGCCACGCCTCGGCAGTGATCCACTCTCCGGGCCCCACCCCCCACCAGGACGATGACCTCCTGGGCAACCCGGAGCCGTTGCCCCTGCGGGTACGCCGAGCGACACGCAACATGCTGACTTCGACGACGTCGTGGCGCTACGGGCTCCGGCTTGCCCTGTGCATCGGCCTGGCGCAGTCGTTGGTCTCCGTGTCCTCGGCAGGCCGCTCGTACTGGGTGCCGCTCGCAGTGACTTTCGTCCTGAAGCCCGACTTCGGGTCCGTCTTCTCCAGGGCCGTGCAGCGAGCCGTCGGCACGGCGGTAGGGCTCCTCGCCGCCGCCCTGATCCTCGCGGTGGTGCCGTCCGGCTGGGCCTACGTGCCCGTCCTGATGGGCTTGGGCGCGCTGATCCCGGCGGGTAACGCCATGGGCTTCGCCTTCATGACGGCCTCCGTGTCACCCGTGGTGCTCCTGCAGTCGGACATCATGACCGGGCAGGGCTTCGCACTCATGGGCCCCCAGCTGGCAGACAGCCTCCTCGGCTGCGCGATCGTCCTGGTCGCCGGATACCTCCTGTGGCCGGAGAGCTGGAGCACCCGCGTCGGCGACCGGCTGGCCAGGGCCATCGACGACACCGGAACCTACATCGCACACGCGTTCAGTGGAATCTCCTACGCCGAGCGGGTGCGCTGGCAACGACGGCTCTACCAAGACCTCTCGTCTGTACGATCGGAATTCCAGCGTGCCCTGACCGAGCCTGCGCCCATCGGGTCCCAGGCCGCCGCGTGGTGGCCACTGGTCATCGCGGTCGAACGCATCGTCGGTGCGATCGCAGCCGCCCAGGTCCGCGGCGAACACGGTGCACAGCCGCCTGCGCCCCAGGCCGTCACGGACATCGAACGCCACTTGAGGGAACTGGCCCACACCGTACGGACGGGTGCGGTGCTCGACAACGCCGACGTCGAGCCGATCATCGAGCAGGACGACGTCCTCGCACCACTCCGTCAGGAGCTCCGTGTCGCCCGCACGGTCGTAACGCCCATCGACAAGACATGACCACGGGCAGTTCGCTGGCTGCCTGCGCTCGGCCGAGACCGCCCGAACCTCCGCCGTCCCCGCCAACTGCGTCCGCGGCGGCGGCGGAGGAAGGGAGCGGCCGGCCGCCGAAGAGGTCCGTCGCCAGAGGTTCAATCCTTCCGAACCGTCCTTCGATTCCGAGCCATGACGGGAGTTCATCAATGGACCGGTTGCGTCGAATGAGGAAGGCGGGGTGGCTGCACATGTCGTCGATACGTATCCAGGCCCGGTCCCGGTCAGGCGACCTTTTCGTATCATTCCCCTGCGCCCTGTCGCTGTCAGGCCGTAATGGGCAGGTCTTGGGCGACTGCGTCCGTGCGAACGCAATATGTTTTAGAGGGGCCGACGAGAGCGAGTTCGCTCTCGTGCGCGCGTCGGATATCGCGCGGTGAAGTGAACCGCAAATATCAGCAGAATTATAGGGAAACCCCAGTTCAGCCATCCTCGCATGGCCGAAACATGCAACAAGGTGAGCCCCAGTACCGCTCTTGTGAGGAATGCAGCCCCCCAGGCGGCGGCGATGATCCGGTTAGTTCTGCGAAATTCAGGCGTCTTCCACACTTCTCGGTGTTCGGATTCTTCCGCATACTGTTCGGTAAATGGTACTGCGGCTAGAGAGCCGAACGCAACAGCCGCGAGAACGCCACTGGAGAGCACGGAGGCGTAAGTTTCCAGCCATGTCAGTTCCCGGCGATCGAAGAAGAATGCCAACAAGCCGATTATGCCGAAGAAAAGTATCCCGACCACGTCAAGGAACTTGAATTCTCCATGCCAGAAATCTGAAACGCTAAACAGGGTTGCCACGATGAATGCACTGAACGCAGCAAGCTCCCAGGTGCTGGCGCTGGCGAGTACATCAAAGACTATCCAGGGTGCAATTCCACGCAGAACACCGTAGCCGCGGAGAGCGGGTGGCAGATTTGATCTGTATTCTCCGCGCCTGTTTTGGATGTAACCCATAAAGGCCTCGCGAGACTGTTGCATCTGTCGCCTTCGCCCCGGCGGCATCGACTCCAGGTCCCTCGCCACCTGCCGCGAACGCACACTGACCTCATTCCCAGCCAACGCGTAACGCCACCGAGCACACAAGCCGAATGCCCCGGCCGTAGGCAGCGCGATTGTCGGCGTTCTGGCTGCGCTCTGGGTTCGCGGTATTTCCCACGGTTTTCATCCCGCGGTACCAGCGGATGGTCGTAGGGCTTACGGCGACGCCTCGGAGAGGTGGTTGGTGCGCTTGACGCCGACGATAATCAGTATGATGGGGATCACCCAATTGAGCAGCAGGTGTCCCGGGGGCGGACTGCTGCCGGTGGAGGATTGCAGAGCGCCGGAGATCAGGTGGCAGACCGCCATCACGAAGATGATTCCCGACCACATGAGCGAAGCGCGGCGGTTGACCTGGCGAAATCTCGGCGTTCCCCAGTACTTCTGATCGACGAAGGCATGTGCGTATTGCTCCGTGAAGGGGATGGTGAATGCCGAGATGAACATGACCACGGACAGCAAAAGGACGGATCCGCCTCGTCCGTAGTCTGCCAGCAGGTTCAGGGTGTGATTGCTTCCGTAGAAACCGACGGCCGCCAGAATCGCGAAGGCTATCGCTCCGGTCAGTTCGATGACCTTCACTCCGCTGCCGTTCCGGAGGCCATAGAGGATGAGGGCCACAGAGGCCAGGCAGGCCAGGAGCGCAGCCCACCCCACGGAGTCTGCCCCCAGACGCTCTACGACCAGTGCGAACAGCACCCAGGGAGCCAGTCCGAGTAGAAGACCAGTTGCTTTCATATGACCTCCCGCGCCGTCCCTCACCCCCTAGTCCACTATGCTCGCCGCTCGCTGGCTCTGCACGACAGAAGTGTCCGCCGGGCCGTCGGCCGCGGACTGTCGGCAAGGGTCCGTGCATCCGGACCTTCGTCAGTCGCCCGCGCCGGCCCGGGGAGCAGCACCACTCGTTGTCAATCATTAGCAACCCTGTGTTCGCAACGGGCTGTAATGGCCCCCACTGGAACTGTCTGGAGCAGCCTCACCTATATGCCGTGTAAGCGAACAGATCAAATGGTTTCCAGCGGGCGTGGATTGATGGCTGCGCTCCTGGACAATCGGTCGCAGTAGATACGCACGCCCCCTGTCCGAACTCGCAGCCCGCCGCCCGGCAGAACGCAATTGGACCACCATGCGCATCGCAGGCCACGGCCCCTCTGATTGATGGTTTCAGAATGAGATTCGTTGAGGGCCGTGGCAGTTGAGTGTCGTGTCGGCTGGATCCGGGGTGTGTCCGCTGATCTGATGCCTGATGACCTGTGGGAACCTGTGGCCCGGTTGCTACCGGTACGTCTATTTCGCCGGTACCGGTATCCCGGACGTCGGCCGGTGGACGATCGTGCGGCGTTGAGGGCCATCGCCTACGTGCTGTGCAAGAGCGTGAGCTGGCATGATGTTCCCGTCGAGCAGGTCGGTTGCAGTGGTGTGACGGCCTGGCGGCGTCTTCGGGACTGGACCGAGGCAGGGGTGTGGCCCCGTCTGCACCAGGTCCTCCTGTCGGAACCACGGGCAGCGGAGTTGTTGGACATGGATGACGCGGCGATCGACGCCTCGCACGTCAGAGCCCTCAAAAGGGGGCTCACACCGGACCTTCGCCGGTCGACCGCGCCCGCCCCGGCAGCAAGCACCACCTCATCGTCGACCGCCACGGCACACTTCACGGATCCGGCCTGGGCAAGACCCGCTGGGTCGTCGAGCGAACCTTCGCCTGGCTACACCAGTTCAAACGACTCCGCATCCGATACGAGAGGTGCGCCGACCTCCACCTCGTCTGCACCATCAGTTAGCCGTCCCGCCCGGTGTGCCGGCGCCTCCACCTGGACATACAGCCGGCCCGGTTCCCGCCTCGGATACCGTGTTCCTCTACGGGGTGCCATAACGGATGTGACGCCCCCCACCGGAGGTAGTCAGCGTATGAGTTCAAAGCGCAGCAAGAATCCAGCCCTGCCCGTACTTGACGACGCCTTCCGACTCGCGTCGGTCAAGGACGCAGAAGAGTCCACCCGTGACCTGGCCGCGCGGCTGGCCACCACCGAGCTGCGCCGCGTCTCCCACCCGGGCCGAGTCACCTGGGACCCCACCGATCAGGCCGAACCCGTGCCGGTCCCGCCGACCGTGGTCGACGGTGACGGGGACCTGTGGCTGCGGGACCGGGGCACCGGCACCTGGACCATGCCCGAGTTCAACCCGAAGGAGTTCCCGGCCCGCTGTGGCGAGGTTCTGACGTGGAACCAGCTTGCCCGCGAGTTCGGCCCGCTCACCGCACTGGCCGACGACCGCCGCATCGGCGGCGGCCGGCGCTGACCGCGCAGTCTTCTGGGATGACCGCGCCGCTGAAGAGCCCGTTACGGTGTAGTGGGGAGCTTCGGCTCACCGCCGAGCTCGACGCCGCGTGACCGGCGGGAGCTGGCGGAGCGCGTACGACGACTTGGTTGTCACGGGTGCTGGCCGCCTGGACGCCGACCACTTCGTGCCTTTGGTCGAGGTCTTCGACTCCGAGGAGACGCGGTGGTCGGCGGGGCGGCGTGAGGTGTGCGGGGGCGACCAGGCGCCGCCGGACACGCTGATCGCGGTGTCCGCCGCCTTCGACCGTTCCATGGCCGCCGAGGACCGGGCTCAGTGGCCGCCTTCCGACCCTTCCTACCGCTGCGCCTGTGCGGCGATGCGGGTCGGTATCAAGCTTCGCCGGGACCTCGCGGCGACGAGAACGAGTACCGGGCCCTCTTGGGCCATGCCGGGGCTTGTCCCACGACGACCGTGGTCCACGAGCCCCCGCGCAGTGGCGGCTTGCACAAAAGTCCCCCGGTTGGCCGGCCGGGCCGGGCGCCTTGTCCGGTTGGTCAGCCGATGATGCCGAGGGTGTTGTCCGGGCTGCAGTAGAGGCAAGGGATCAAGCCCTCGGCGACCATCCGGGGTGCGGGCTCGGCGACGGTGGCGTGTGGCGCGGTCCATTCGGCAGTCCCTTGTCGGACTCGGAACCCCTGTGGGCCGCTGCCGGTCCGGAACCCCTCCACCTTCCACTCCGGGGGAGGCGGGGGAGTCCGGCGGGTTCCGCCTCCAGGGCGGCGATGATCAGCTCTACGGCCGGTTCGAGCTGGACATGAACAGACGCCTCGACCCGGACCTGACCGCCCGGGGCGCCGTGGCCAGGCCGCGGGCCCCCGAGGGGAGACCGGCATGAACTGCTCGCGGCCTGATCGACACGACCACGTAGTGCAGCGCCCCCTGAAACCGCCGCGGTAGCTGGCCTCACGTCCGTGGCGGGACGGCAGACGAGCTCAGAGCTGGGTTTCGCCGCCATCCACGGCCAGTTCGATGCCGGTGGTGTACGTGGCATCGAAGGCGAGGAATGCGGCCGCCTTTGCGAACTCTTCGACGGTGCCGTAGCGCTTCATGGGGTTGCTCGCGGTCCGCTCCGCCCTGAACTGGTCAGCGGCCACAGCAGGAGAACTGCGCAGCGACATCGACCCGGTCGAGGTGGGCGGCATCCTCGCCGGTTGCTCTCCGTGGCCGGCGCACCCGAGCAGCGTCCCCAGCTGAACCGAATGCTGGACGTCGTCGTCGACGGACTCATGCCCCGCCAAGCGGTACGCCGGTCCTCGCGAGCATCGCCGGCCGCCCGCGCATGGTGGCCGTCCTCGACACCCGGACGCGCCCCGGGGACCTGCTGCCGCCGGTACCTGGGACATAGGCGAGCCGGGGGCGCAGCACCCGCGACCGCGACGGTGTATTTCCCGTGGCTGTTCCTGAGCGGTGAGGAAGAGCCGGGCGCGCTGCTCCCAGTCGGCGCTCTCGCCTGCCCGGCCACCTCATCCCTCGGGCGGTGGCGACGTGGACCGGCCCGCCGGTGCCCAGGGGAGGACATCGCATAGCCCTTGACCGGGACGTCTCGCGTGCCACGGCGGCCGCCTGACCTGACCCCTCCAGGGCCACTGGACACGGCATGGGCCCCCACCGAGGCTCGGGTGTGGTCCGTTACGGGATCTCGCCGGGCCGCGCTCCAGCGCTGTCATGTCGCAAGAAGATCGCGCGTTGTGGGCGCTTCGGGAGGCTTCGACCGAAGGTGTGTATCCGGAAGGCCGGGGTAGGCGCCGGACGGGCTGCCGCCCGTGCAGCCGCCGCCGTCCCGGGGTGGTGGGCCGTACCACGTCTCGAAGCGACCGGTCCCGTCGGCGGGACAGAGGGGGGAGACCATCGAGAAGGAGGGACCATGAGAGCGGCTGTGTACGAAGGACCGCGGACGGTGACCGTCAAGGACGTCCCCGACGCGAGGATCGAACACCCCACCGACATCCTGGTCAAGATCACCAGCACCAACATCTGCGGCTCCGACCTCCACATGTACGAGGGCCGGACCTCCTTCGAGACGGGCCGGACCCTGGGCCACGAGAACCTCGGCCAGGTCGTCGAGGTGGGCAAAGCGGTCGGCAAGGTCAAGGTCGGCGACTGGGTGGTCCTGCCGTTCAACATCGCCTGCGGTTTCTGCAAGCAGTGCGAGCAGGGGCTTACGAGCTACTGCCTGACCATGCAGCCCGATCCCGGCAAGGCCGGCGCCGCGTACGGCTTCGCCGAGATGGGCCCCTACCAGGGCGGCCAGGCCGAGCTGCTGCGCGTCCCGTACGGCGACTTCAACGCCCTGCGCCTGGGCGAGGACGCCGCCGAGCGCCAGCTCGACTACGTGATGCTGGCCGACATCTTCCCCACCGGCTACCACGCCACCGAGATGGCCGGCGTCAAGCCCGGTGACCAGACCCTCGTCTACGGCGCCGGCCCGGTCGGCCTCATGGCCGCCTACTCGGCCCTCCTCAAGGGCGCCGGGCGCGTCTGGGTAGCCGACCACCAGCCCGACAGGCTCCGCCTTGCCGAAGAGATCGGCGCGATCCCCGTCAACACCGCCGAGGAAGACCCCGCCGAGGTCGTCAAGGAGGCGACCCTCGGCCTCGGCGCGGACAACGGCTGCGAGTGCGTCGGCTACCAGGCCCACGACCCGCAGGGCCGTGAAGACGGCACGCTCACCATGAACGGCCTCATCGACGCGGTCCGCTTCACCGGCGGCCTCGGAGTCGTCGGAGTGTTCCTGCCCGAAGACCCGGGAGCCGCCGACACCCAGGGAAAGGCAGAAGCCCAAGGCAAGATGCCGATCGACTTCGGCATGCTCTGGTTCAAGGGCCTGAAGGTCGGAACCGGCCAGGCCCCCGTCAAACGCTACAACCGCGCCCTGCGCGACCTCATCGCCGGCGGCAAGGCGGAACCCGGCTTCCTGGTCTCCCACGAACTCGACCTCGACGAGGCACCCTCCGCGTACGAGCACTTCGACAACCGGGACGACGGCTGGACCAAGGTCGTCCTGCACCCCCAGGCCGGCAACGGCAACGGCGCTCGCGCGCACACTCGCAAGGACAGTCGCAAGGACAGCCGCCACTCCGCAGGCCCGGCCTCACACCGCACCGTGGAACAACTGCGCCACGAGGCGGCCAAGGCCGGCATCGAAGGCCGCTCCCACATGAACAGGCAGCAGCTGGAGCAGGCACTCGACCGCTGAGGACCGCCTGCCCGCCGGCCGAGAACCTGACGCCATGACCGGCCCCCCGGGAACGGGAAACCGGTCGGGCGGTGCCTCCGCCGGATCCCTAGGGGAGACGTTGTCCGCGCGCTCGGCGATTTCCAGCATGAGCTGGGCGCCGTCCACGCCGGGAGCAGGGGAGCGGATGACCTGAGGAACGCGAGGTTGAGGCGACCGACGGCTTCATCGGCACGGTCGACAGTCGAGCACTGCGCCTGGCCGCAGGCCGAGAAAGCCGCGACCCCGGGATCGCCTCACGTGTCCGGGCACTCCTGGCGGACAGCCCGGAGTTCGCCGCTCCGTGGCAGGACCACAGCGTCAGCGGCCTGGGCCGCAAGGCCGAGGTCCTCAACCACCCGGACGCCGGCCGGATTATTCTCAGCTACCAGGCGTTCAACGCGCAGGCGGCCTCCGGCCGGCACTCCTGGTCGGCACCGCCGTCGCCGCGAGTGCCGGCGCTGATTCCCTGGCGCCTCCGGGGTCCCTTCACGCCGCCGCCGACAGCAGGCGGGGCCACCCGGCGCCGGCCGTGCGCCCCATCCTCCCGTCCCACGCTCATGCACCAGATTCCGTCCGAACGCCCGGGGCCGGTCCGGGGGCGGGGCGGTGGGTGTTCGGACGGACGCGCACATGATCCGGACTGACGAGTATTCACCTGCGCCCGGCCGACGCGAATGATCGACGGTGCAGCACAACCGCCCCCGCCTGCGCGCGCCGACCGGCCGAGCGCCACGGGCTCGCACACACCGGACGGGGCCCCACCCCACAGGAGGTCACCCTATGAAGCTCTTCAGGAACACGCTGCCCGCGGGCGCTCTGGCCGTCGCGCTCGGAGCCGCCATCGCACTCGGGGCTTACGCCCCGGCCGGAGCGGCCGCCTCCTTGGCCAGCTGCCGCCAGACGGTCGCCCGGACGAAGGCGGATCTCAGCAACGCCGGTGCCCCGACGAACGCCAACGGCTGGCAGGACGTCCGCGACGCCGCGCAGCGCTTCGTCAGCAGCCATCCCTGGAACAGCCCGGCCACCCAGGCCCTCCAGCGGGACATCAACGACCTGAACGCGCAGTGCGCCCCTTAGCGCTCCACCTCCAAGCCTCCCTGCAACCCTGAACGCCCGCGATGGGGAAGCCACGCAGCACACCCCCTCTCCCCTCCCGGACCGATGGCCATGTCTCCGGCGCCGGTCCGACGGGCCTGACCCTGGCCGCCAGCCTGCGCCGGCTCGGCGTGGACCACATCCTCATCGACCGCAACGACGCGATCCGCTCCGGCAGTAGAGCCGCGGCCGACAGCCGCGCGCCCTGGAATACCTGGACCGGATCGGCGTCGGACCCGGTCTGGTCCAAGAAGGCCGGAAGGGAGCCGGGTTCTGCCTGCACGACGGCGAACGCCCGCTGCTGCGGGCTTGCACAGCACGGTCCGCCCCTCCGCCGGGATCGCCTTCCCCGGCCATGCACCCGAGCAGCTCTTCGCGCTCGCCGGCGTGCGCCTCGCGAACACCGGCACGGGGAGCGGAGCGGGGGAGGAGGTCTGCGAGGAGCCGACGTTCTTCCTCTCTGGGGCCGGACTGCTGCTCCTGTCGCCGCTCGCCGCCGGCGTGTACCGCCTCGTCGCTCCGGTCCCCGCCGGTTCGGCCGTGCCCGACGCCCGGTTCGTCGAGGACCTGCTCGCCCGGCGCGGCACACGGGCCGGCACGAGACACGACCATCTCTCGTCGACGGCGACCGACCCCACCCGCGACTTCACCGCGCTGCGCGACACCACGGCCCTGTGGCGCCGCGGAACCCGCGTCGACCGCCGCGCCCCGCAGCCTCAGGAGTGACCCCATGAACCCCACCGCGCCCCCCGCCTTCTCGGGCATCCACCACATCAAACTGCCCGTCACCGACCTGGAACGCAGCGCACGGTGGTACGGCGCCGTCCTGGGCGCCCGCCGACTGGCCGAGCTGGACCACCACCGCCCCGACGGCATCCTCTTCGCCGTCGTCCTCGACGTCCCCGGCCTGGGTACCCCCCTCGAACTGCGCCTGGACCCCGCGACCGCCAGCACCCTGCAGGGATACGACTTCCTCACCCTGGCCGTCGACGACCGCAGCGCCCTCGACGCGTGGACGGCCCATCTGGACACCCTCGGCATCACACACTCCCCACCGCTGGTCGCCCTGGCCGGCTGGCTCCTGGTCGTCCCCGACCCCGACGGACAGCGCCTGCGCCTCTACACCACCACTCCCCACGGCCTGGACGCCTCACGCGTGGAATACGACTCGCCCTGGATCGGCACCGGCCCTACGACCGGCCGCGCCCACGACGGTGAACCCGGGCCGCGCGGCATCACCACGCTCACCGCCCGACCCGGCAAGGACCGCGAACTGGAGCTCCTCCTCTCCGAGTTCGCCATCGCCGCGCACCGGGAGAGCGGATGCCTGGCCTTCCGGGCGCACCGCGGACAGCAGACACCCGGCACCTTCATCGTCTACGAGGAATGGGCGAGCCAGCAGGCACTGGACGCCCACCACGCCACACCCCGCATGGACCGCTTCCGCACCGACGTCGCCCGCCTGGCCGCCTCGCCGCCCCGCACACAGCCGCTCGTCCCGTGCCGCCGACGCTGACGCCGCACACCCCGCCGCCGCGGAACACCGCCGCGTCCGGCCCCTCGCACGCGAGCGGGCCGGGGACGCCGGGATCACGTGCTCGGCCGGGGCCACCGCGACCACCGGCGCGGGCCCCTCAGGGGGACGGCGCGCCGCCGAACCCGGAGGCGAGCGCCGACAGGCCGCCGACCAGCTGTTCCGCGCTGACCGGCGCCACCAGGTGACGGCTGACCAGCAGTCCGGGCATCAGGGTCATCAAGACGGTCGCGACCTGCTCCGCATCCGCCGTGGACGCCAGGAGCCCCTCCTCGCCCCAGCGGCGGGCCAGCTCGGCGAGGCTGTCGTGCACGGCCAGGTAGAAGGTGCGGGTACGCTCCTGCAGTTCCGGATCGCGCAAGGCCTCGCCCCATGCCTGGATCGCGATGCGGGTCAGATCGTACGGCTCGCCCTCACCCCGGTCGCGGGCTTCCCCGGCCATCGCCTCCAGCACCTCGGCGGGCGGCGGCGTAGGGCGCTGCTCCAGCAGCCGACCGAACATGTCCCGCACCAAGGCCAGGGCCTCGTTCGCGGCGGCGTCGACGAGCTCGTCCTTGCCGCGGAAGTACCGGTAGACGGCGCTGGAGGACATGCCCGTCGCAGCGATGATGTCGTCCATCGAGGTGGCGTGGAAGCCATCACGTGAGAAGCAGCTCCACGCGCTCACCAGGATGTGACGGCGCCGCAGTTCCTTCGTCTCTTCAGTCAGCCGGGGCACGCCTCCAATCTAAACCGAAACGATGGTTTTCGTTAAGGGCCCGCCGTTGCGGCTGCTGGTCTCCATCCCCCGACGCGGAGGAGGGCGCCGCGGCCCGCACAAGGGGCGGAACCCGGATCGTCCGGTACGCACGCGGCTCCGCCGAAAACGGCCAACGCCTTACCTGACCAGATCCCCGCTTCTCCTTCCCTGAGCGTCGGAACGGCGGGCTTTCTCCGGCTCGGGTGGTTCACCCATGGGTGGGGTCAGTGAGTGAACGGCTGGCCCTCGCACCTCCGGGGCGAGAGGATGCGGCTGCCCGTGCGACCATCACACAAAGGAGGCCTGGCGTCATGAACTGGGTAGACCACGTACTTGCCGTCATCGAGTACCTCGTACCCGTCATTGCTCCCATCATCGCGTGAAGCAGGTGGCCCCGGACGCTGCTGCGTCCGGGGCATTGCGCGCACTTCGCTCGACCGGCTGGTGCGACAACCGGCTGGTGGCAGTGCCGGTGTCGTGCTCGGTCGACTTCCTGCCTCCCGCCGAACGGTCCACTGATACTCGGTGAGCCGTCCCGGCCGGTCTTCGGTGCTTCATGGCACATGCTTCGGCTCACGCCCTCCGAGGGGCCCCGGGCCGGACCGTCCTCCCGCCAGCCGCAGCCGCCGCTACGGGGAGCCACTGCCGGACGACGCCGCGACCGGCACCGGTGCGGTCCCCGCCATGCGTGCGGAGTGGCGGTAGTGGCGCGGGGCCATGCCGGTCGTGCGTTTGAAGGCGTTGCTGAAGGCGCTCTCCGACGCGTAGCCGAGGGCCGAGGCGAGTTCGGCGACGGGAGTGTCCTCGCGCCACAGGCTCCGCCGGGCCAGTCGTATCCGCCAGTTGTAGAGGTACGTCACGGGCGGCACGCCCGCGACGGCCTTGAACCGGTCGGCGAAGCTGGTGCGTGACATGGCCGTCGCCCGTGCCAACTCGGCCAGGGTCCACTGGCGGGCCGGGTCGCCGTGCATGAGCCTCAGCGCGGGGGCGATCTGCTCGTCGGCCAGCGCCCGCAGCCAGCCGGCCGGGAAGGCGTCCGCCTCCGCGAGGAAGGTGCGCAGCACGTGGACGAAGAGGAGCCGGGCCAGGTGGTCCGCCACGAACGAGGCCGCGGGCCGGTCCTCGCGCATCTCGTGGAACGCCTCGTGGAGGAGCCAGCGGACAGCCGGGGCCTCGACGCTCCCCGCCCGCATGTGCATCAGGGGCGGCAGGGCGCCGAGGAGCAGGTCCTTCCCCGGTGCTTCGAGTTCGACATGGCCGCTGAGCGCCGTCACGTCCCGGACGCCCGGCGGGCCCGTGTGATGGAAGGGCTCCACGGTCGCCTTCAGGAGCGGCAGGGCCTCCACCGGGGCCACCGCGGGGTCACTGGCCAGGACGTAGCGCCGGTCACCGGCGAGGACCACCACGTCCCCGGCCTGCAGTGGCTGTGGCTCCTGGACGCCGTCCATCACCAGCCAGGTGGTGCCTTCGAGAACCGCGTGGACCTTGATCCGCCCCGGCGGCGGGAACGCCAGGGCCCACCGGCCCGCGTACGTGAAGCCGCGCGTCAGCACGCAGCGCGCCCCCGCCAGTTCGAGCGTCTCGGCGATCGGATCCCCCCAGCCCGGCGGGCGCGGCGCGGGCGGAGGCAGAACGTCCATGCCGGGACTCTCCCGGATACCCCTCGTCAGAGGCAAGCACCCCCGCCAGCCCCCACCCGCGGTCACGGGCACCCATGACTGCTCAGCCGGAGAGAGAACCGCACCATCCGCCCCACCGGCGGCCCGGCAGCCCATGTTCCGGCTCCTGGACCGGCCGCGTCATGGCCGCCTTCCGCAACATGCCCGATGGCCGAGCCCTGTTCACCCGAAAGGCGCAGCGGTGGCAGGGAGCACCATGCGTCGCCTTCTGGTCCTCCTCGCGCTGTCCGCTGCCGCGGTCTTCACCATCACGGCCTCCCCGTCCGCGGCCCCGTGCGACCAGTTCCCCCGCAACAGCTACGCATACGCCGACCGCATGGCCCGCCAGAACTGGTCATGACCTGACGGTCTGCGATCCGGTCGTCGCCATGCTGATCACGGCGGGACTGGAGCGTCGCCGACAGCCTCAGGGCGGCTGCGTCGACGCCCGCGGCACCCACAGGGCCGACACGGGTTCGCGCACGGCGGCAGCGGCCGGGGCGGACGGACCCGCGGGCCTCTCGCCGCGCCGGTTCGGACGGGCGACGGCGTCGTTCAGATCGCCGTCGTGGTCGCGCGCGGGCGGCCGACGAGCGCAAGCGCCGGCGAGCGCGGGTCTCGGAGTGTTCGGGGTCTCGGAGTGTTCGGGCGGTGTCAGTTCTGTGGCAGTTCGGAGAACGTGTAGGTGGCCCAGACCCAGTTTCCCTCCCGGATCTCCGCGGTGACGAACCGGTCTTCGTCGTCGTCGCCCAGGACGCTCTGGCGGAGGTCGTTGAGGCGGGCCAAGAGCTGGGTGTGGAAGTTCCGGGGCAGTGGTGGCCGTCCGTGCTGGACGCCGTCCTGTTCGTCCGCCAGCGTCACGACTTCCTGCGAGGCGACATCGGCGACCACGACCTTGCGTCCCACGGTGGTGCGGATGTAGGTGACGGCGTCGGCCCGCACGAGCCCGGACGTCTCCTCCTGGCCGTACTGTCCCTCGGTGTTCCGCATGATCCAGACGTGTGCCATGGTTTCCCTTCCAGAGCTCCGGTGATCGCTGGGACCATCATCGCGGGGCAACCGACAGCACGGGCTTCCCACGCGGGTGACGACCGGAGGGACCGTCCGAAGTGACCGGCGGCGACGTCGGCCGCCGACCGACTGGTGCTTGCCCAGGCCCCTGCCGAGGCCATGGCAGAGGGAGCGGGTCCGAAATGGCATCGGCATCCGGCCGCAACCACGGCGAGACGTCCACCGCCAGCCGACCGTCACCCGCTCAGGTCTCGATCGCGGAGGTCAGCGCCTGGGCCGTGGGCGACTTCAGCTGCTCCGCTCACCGACCCGACATTTGCCTGAGGAACCATCCGAGCAGGGGGCAGCGGCCCGACAGGCACACATCTGTCGGGCCGCTGCCCCCTGCTCGGATGGCGGCGCGCGCCGGCTCTCCGTCAGACGGTCGCCGGGACGCCGAGCATCGCGGATGCCCGCTGGAGCGGGCTGAGGACGCGCGCGGGCACGGTGGCGACCCGGGGCAGGCTGCGGCAGGTGAAGCCGAGCCGGGTCATGGCGCGGACGACCTCGCCGGCGCTGAAGTCACGGCGGTCCTGGCGGGTGACGACCTGCCCGACCTGTTTGACGGGATAGTGGCGTCGGCCGATGATCACGGACTCACCGAAGACCTGCTCGGGCTTGACGCCCTTCATGGACTCCAGGACACCGCTCTTGGTCAGGTCGAACGGGAAGCGGGCGATGACGCAGCGCATGATGCCTCACAGGGAGAAGAAGGAGGGGACGGTCGTGCCGCTGCGAGCCAGTCAGCGTGCAAGGGCGAGAACGCCCAGCGCGCTTCCCTGCTCGTCGACCACGGGCAGGGCATCGAGCCTGCGGTAGCGCATCGCGTGGTCCGCCTCGGCCATCGTGGTGGCCGGCGAGGCGAACGGCCCGCGATCGCCTAGTACGGCGCGCAGCCGGACCCGGTCCGTGTACGCGGCGCTGTCGCGGATGGCGGCGAGCTGGGACTGGGTGACCAGCCCGGTGCACAGGCCGTCTTCGTCGCAGACGAGCAGATGGTCCGCGCGGGCACTGGCCATCACGGCCAAGGCCACCTCGACCGTCATGTCGTCGCAGACTTGCGGGCCGGCCGCTTCCATCACGTCGTCCACCGTCCGGGGTGCCACCGGGGCGTTCGCCGGGCGTTGCTGCATCTGGACCAGCGTCAACACGTGCCTCCTGCAGAGATGGGTCAGTTTCCGGATCACTGGCGCTCAGGCCGCCGCGTCGAAGGCGGACTGTCGCGCGCTCACGCGCCGGGCAGCCGAAACGGGCCTGCGCCGGCCGCGGGACGTTGCGCTGCGCTTGGGCCGCTCGGAGACCGGTGCGGCGATGGTGACGGGGATGCCGGACGGGCTCTGGGCGCCGGTGATCCGGTTCAGTGCCTCTTCGCCGGAGCGGACCTGGGTGGTCTGCGGGACGATGCCCGCGGCGGCCATCAGGCGGGTCATGTCGCGGCGCTGGTTGGGGGTGACCAGGGTGACGACGCTGCCGGACTCGCCGGCGCGGGCGGTGCGTCCGCCGCGGTGCAGGTAGTCCTTGTGGTCGGTGGGCGGGTCCACGTTCACCACGAGGTCGAGGTTGTCGACGTGGATGCCGCGGGCGGCGACGTTCGTGGCGACGAGCACGGTGACGTGGCCGGTCTTGAACTGGGCCAGGGTGCGGGTGCGCTGGGGCTGGGACTTGCCGCCGTGCAGGGCCGCGGCCCGCACGCCGCTGTTGAGGAGGTCCTGGGTGAGCCGGTCGACGGCGTGCTTGGTGTCCAGGAACATGATGACGCGGCCGTCGCGGGCGGCGATCTCCGTGGTCGTGGCCTGCTTGTCGGAGCCGTGGACGTGCAGCACGTGGTGCTCCATCGTGGTCACCGCGCCGGCCGAGGGGTCGACGGAGTGGACGACGGGGTCGGTCAGGTAGCGGCGGACCAGCAGGTCGACGTTGCGGTCCAGGGTCGCGGAGAACAGCATCCGCTGGCCTTCGGGGCGCACCTGGTCGAGGAGTGCGGTGACCTGCGGCATGAAGCCCATGTCGGCCATCTGGTCGGCTTCGTCGAGGACGGTGATGGCGACCTGGTTCAGCCGGCAGTCGCCGCGGTCGATGAGGTCCTTGAGCCGGCCGGGCGTCGCCACGACGACCTCGGCGCCGCCGCGCAGCGCGGTGGCCTGGCGGCCGATGGGCATGCCGCCGACGACCGTGGCCAGGCGGAGCTTGACCGAGCGGGCGTAGGGGGTCAGGGCGTCGGTGACCTGCTGGGCGAGCTCGCGGGTGGGGACGAGGATCAGCGAGAGCGGCTGGCGCGGCTCGGCGCGCTGGCCGGCGGTGCGGGCCAGCAGGGCCAGGCCGAAGGCGAGCGTCTTGCCGGAGCCGGTGCGGCCGCGGCCGAGCACGTCGCGGCCCGCGAGCGTGTTGGGCAGGGTGGCGCCCTGGATCGGGAAGGGGACGCTCACGCCCTGCGCGGTGAGGGCGGCGAGCAGCTGCTCGGGCATGTCGAGATCGGCGAAGGCCAGGGCCGCGGGCAGCGCCGGCGTGATCGTCTTCGGCAGCGCGAACTCGCCCTGCACGGCCGCGGGCCGTCGGCCATGGCCGCTCGAACGGCTCGGGCCTCCGGAGCGGCTCGGGGCCGACGAGCCGAAGCGGCTGGTTCGACCCGAACCGGCGGCAGTGCCGAAAGCGGGGCCGCCGGTGCGGCTGCGGGAGGAGGAGCGGTTGTTCGTACGTGTGGGGTTCATTCAGAACCTTCCTTGATTGCGGCACCCATCAAGGAATTCCGGCAGTGGAAGAGCGGTGCGGGAATCACAGGAACGGGCCGAATGCAATGCGAAAGCGCAACTGGCTCACAGGGAATCAGCGGTGGCGCAGGCGCTGGAACGGGATGGCGTCATGCGGACGCGATAAATCCAGAGAAATTATTCGAATGCAGCCTCAAGGAGGGTGCATTCTTCAGCGTTTTGTCCCGCAGGAGGACGCACTGCGGGGAAGTGTGCAGCTGGGGCCCGCACCCCGAGGGATGCGGGCCCCAGCTACAGAATGTGCGTCAGTGTCAGGCGGGAACGATGTTCTCGGCCGTCGGGCCCTTCTGGCCCTGCGCGATGTCGAAGGTGACCTTCTGGCCCTCGTTCAGTTCGCGGAAGCCCTGGGCGGCGATGTTCGAGAAGTGGGCGAAGACGTCGTCGCCGCCGCCGTCCTGCTCGATGAAGCCGAATCCCTTTGCCGCGTTGAACCACTTCACGGTGCCAGCAGCCATGTCATATCTCCTTTGGGGCAGTACAGCAGCGTCCGCACAGTGCGGACACCGTGTCGCCGCGATGATGCCCCGCCCGGAAATGACCGGAAATATGAAGCGCTCGATGCAGAGGTGAGGCCGGTCCGAGTCGCTTGAAGTTTTTGGGTACCAAAACTGCAACCGAGATCGACAGTAGCACGCTGCGACGGGTTGTGTGCGTGAAATATTTCCACCCGACGCACGGTGAGAGAAACTCTCCTTGCGAGGTCCATTGAATTCTTAGACCGCCGGGACAGGTATTGATTCGTGCCGAACGCAGCGATCGTGAGCGGCTGGGCTGTCGGCCGAGGCGTGTCCTGACCGCCGCAGCCTCGCCCTGCGGGGCGGTCCGCGGCCAGGCTGTTGCGGTGCCGATCTCATCGAAGGCGTCCATCGACAACTCCGGTGACGCATCGGCGAGGGCCGGACTCCCTGCTCCCGGGCCGGCCGGACAGGCCCGGTCCCGGGCGCGCTGGTCGAAGAGACCGGACTCGCCCCTGGACCGCGAGCACATGGCCGCCCTACCCGCCCCACTCGCCATCGCCCGCTCTTGGTCTGCCGCCGACAGCCGGTACGCCGTCAACCGCCCCGACGGGGCCGTCGTGGCCACCACCCGCCCGCAGTTCGGCTGCCGGCCCCGTGCTGGTCGTGATGGCAGGGCCGTAGCGGAGGACCGGGAGGAGTGCCTCGGCGCCGTCGCACCTCGTAGCCGCCATCGTGCCCCGGCCGGTAGACGGCATCGAACGCCGCCATGGTCTGCAGTGTTCCGTGGCGAGCCGAAGACGCCCGGGGGTCGCCGACGGTCGCAGCGCGACGGCTGAACGGCCGGAGCCGCGGCCGTGTGGCCACCTGCCACGCGCACGACGACTCTCGCGAGGCCGCCACCGAAGCCGCTCGCCTCCAGGCCGCCGCGCCGCCGGGCGCGGAGGGCGATCAAAAGCCGGGCAGGCCCGACCGCTTCTTCCGCCAGCATGTCCGACCCTGCCCCGCGCGGCCCCACGCACCTGGCCGGGGGAGAGGTGGCGTCGCCGGACCACTGCTGGTGACCGACCTGCGCGTCCTGGGCCCTGGCCGCGCACCACGCTCACGTCCGCCGTCGACGAGTGGCACGCCGCTATTGCCGCCCGGTTCGGCCGCGTTGCCATCGCGACCGCGGCGCGCACAGCTGCATTGGCACTCCGGAGACGCGCATGCCCCTTCAGCCCGCTCGCAGCAGCGCGATCCACTCCACTCGCAGAGGCAAAATCCTGGCAGGCACACCCGGCGCCGGGATTTCTTCAAATCGCCAGAATGGCGGAATCTTCCCACGGGTAAGCGGGTGTGATTATCGCGCGAGAGTCAGAGGTCGTGGCTCGCGTGGAGTAGGCGCTCGTGGTGTTCAGGTCGCATATCCGATGATCTCCCATGTGATTTCGGATATTACCGGCGCATCTTTCGCTGTCCTGTGCCACCTTGCGCCCCCTCCGTGCCCGCAGCGGTCGTTGCCCGGTGCAATTCACTGCGTGATATGCCGTCTCGTCCATCAGGCTTTTCGGGCGATCGGGCAGGGCCCGGCACGCCACGGCCCCTCAAGGAAATGACCTCATGATGAAACTGAGAATCCTTCAAGCGGCCCGGCGCCGCGCTGTGTCCAGCGGGCTGGCCGCGGGTGTCGCCGCGACGGTTGCCGCTGTCGTGGTCGCCAGTACCCCGACGCTGGCACTGGCGATCGCCACGCCGGTACCGCTGGCCACGGCGGCGAGCTATTCCGTGCTGGCGGGCTCGCAGGTCACGAACACCGGCCCGTCCGTGATCAGTCATGACCTCGGCGTACATCCGGGCACGGCCATCACGGGATTCCCGCCCGGCCTGGTGCAGGGTGCGGTGCACTCCGCCGATGCTGCTGCCCTCCAGGCCAAGAGCGACCTGGTCGTGGCCTACAACAACGCTGCGGGCCAGGCCACCGACTTCGCGCTGCCGGCGGGAATCGGCACGGGCACCACCCTGCTTCCCGGGGTTCACACGGCCGTGGCCGGTGTGGGGCTCACCGGCGACCTGATCCTGGACGCCGGAGGAGATCCCAATGCCGTCTGGGTGTTCCAGATCCCCGAGGCGTTGACCACGGCCTCGTCCAGCCGGGTGCTGCTCACCAACGGTGCCTCGGCGTGCAACGTGTACTGGCAGATCGGCAGTTCGGCCACGCTCGGCACCAACTCCACCTTCGTCGGGACGATCATGGCGCTGACCTCGATCAGTGTGACCACGGGCACGAACATCGAGGGCCGGGCCCTGGCTCGCAACGGCGCCGTCTCGCTCGACACCAACCGGATCTTCCTGGGGACGTGCGCGACCGGCGGTACCATCGGCGGTACGACGACCGGTACGACCACGGGCACCACGACCGGCACCACGACAGGTACGACTGCCGGCACCACGGGCGGTACGGCAGGCGGCACCTCCGGCGTCCTCGGTGGCGTCCTCGGCGGTGTGACGACGGGCGGCGGCCTGCTCGGCGGCCCCATCGCCAGCATCGTCACCGGAGGCACCTCGGGGAACATCTCCGGGAACACGTCGGGGAACGTCGCCGGGAACATCGCGGGCAACACGACCGGAGCCAGCACCGTCGGCAACACCGGCGGGGGCCACGGCGGCAAGCCGGGTCACGGTCCGGGTAAGCCCGGCCACGGAGAGGGCCCGGGCAAGCCGGGTCACGAGCACGGCGAGGGTCCGGGTAAGCCGGGTCACGAGCACGGTGAAGGCCCGGGCAAGCCCGGCCACGACGACAAGCCCGGTGAGCACCACGGCTATGGCGCCGAACCCGTGAACTTCTAGCACGAGGCCGTCGACGGCCGGGACGCGGACCGCACGAATCCGCGAACCGGACCACGGTGTGCGGCGGAGCCTCCATCGGCTCCGCCGCACACCCCCGGGTCAAGCAGAAGGGCGAGCGTGAGCAGCCCGTACGAGAAAGTCAGGTGAGGTGAGTTGAGCGGCACCGAATCAGCGGCCGTGAAGGAGTACTCACAGGCCGGACCTGATCCAGACCGGCAGGAACAGCGAGAGGATCCGGCCGCGCACCGGCGATCATCGCGTAGTGCCCGTGTGCTGGCGGTGGCGCTCCGTACCGCCGTCGTCCTGAGCCTGCTCACTACTGCGACCCATGTGCTGATGCTTTTCCTCCACGTGGCGCCCGCGAACTCCGTATCGAACCGTTTCGGCCCGCAGATCAACGCCTGGGTCTACCCCCTCTTCGAACAGAATTGGCGTCTTTTCGCCCCCGAACCCGACTCGGTCAACCGGCGTATCCTCGCGAGGACCGCACAGACGACTCCGGGCGGTCCGGTACGGGTGAGTGCATGGAGCGACCTGAGCGCCGTGGACCATTCCGCCGTGCGTCACAACGCCTTCCCGAGCCACACGGCGCAGAACCTCCTGCGTCGGGCCTGGACCTCCTACGTGGAAACCCACGGAGGAAACGACGGAGCGGACTCGGAACGCGCCGTGATGATGCAGACCTATCTGCGGAACATCGCCGTGGACCGCGTCAAGGCCCATACCGAGGCGAACACCATCGACTTCATCCAACTCCGCGTTCTCACGAAGCCCATTGCCGCACCGGGCGCTGCGGCCGGCCACCGCCCGCCGGGTCCCCCCGACGAGCGGCTCCTGCCTTGGTGGAAGGTGACGTCCCCGTGAGCGACGAACACAACATCCCGGCTCGGCCTCGCGCCGTCGCGCCGTCGGGCACCCTGGGCAGGAACGTGCGGGCGAGCGCGCAGCGCGGGCTCGCGGTCGTCACGGGCCGGCCCGTCTCGCTGTACGCGGTATCGGTCATGCGGGCCGGGTACGGAATGCTCTACCTGCTCTTCCTGCTGCGCGAGTTCCCGCACCGACACGAGATCTGGGGGGCCGATTCCCCCTGGACACCCGCGCTCTCCCGGCAGCTCTTCGACCAGACGGGCTGGAACAGCATCCTGGCCCTGTCCGAAAGTCGCCTCTACTTCGAACTCTGCTACGCGGCCGCCCTCCTCACGTCGGCGCTGTTCGTGCTGGGCTGGCGGACCCGTGCCGTGTCCGTCCTCTTCGCCGTCGTGGTGACCTCGTTCCATGCCAAGGCGATCTTCATGACGGACGGAGGCGACAACCTGATCCTGCTGATGTCCGTCTACCTCGCCTTCACCGCGTGCGGGCGCCGCTGGTCCCTGGACGCTCGCAGGGAACGCCGCGGCGCGGCCCGGGCACCCGGCGCCACCGCACACGACGCGCGCCGCGCGCCGCACCCCGTCCGTGAAGCGCGCGACACCCTGACGACGGTCGTGCACAACTGCGCACTCTTCGTCATGGCGGCAGAAGTCTGCTTCCTGTACGGATCCGCAGGCCTGTACAAGGTCCAGGGCACTTCCTGGGGCGGCGGCACCGCACTCCACTACGTCCTGAACCTCGAACTCTTCCGGCCTTGGCCGGCCCTCTCCCACCTCGTGGACGGGTACCCGCTCCTCATCGCGATCGCCACTTACACCACTGTGCTCCTCCAGGTGGCGTTTCCCTTCGTGCTCTTCGGCAGGCTCAAGTATCCGGTGCTGGTGATGCTGCTGGGGATGCACCTCGGTATCGCGTTGATCATGGGACTGCCCCTTTTCTCCGGCGCGATGATCGTGGCGGACGCCGTGTTCCTCCCCGACCGCTTCTACGCCTCACTGGCCGCGTTGTGTCGCCGGGCGGGCCGGGGTAAGGTCCCCTGGCCGCCGGCCTCCTCGGCCCCCGGCAAGGTCCCCTCACAGGGCAGGCAGCCCGCACCGCCCGGCGCCCGATCGAACGCGGCCGGGTGCGGCGGGGGTTCGCCCGCCCGGTCCGCATAGGCCATCGCCGCCCGGGCGATGAGGTGCTCGGAGCCTTCCGCGTCCAGGGCTTGGGCCCGCAGACGGTCGTACAGCGCACCGTAACTCCGGACCTCCGATCGTTTCTCCAGGTAGAGGTCGCTCGTCAGCCGCTCCAGATGGACCGTCCCCGCCCCGGGGGAGTCGGCGAAACGGAGGAGGGAGAACTGTCCGCACAGCCCGGGATGGGCCCCCGCACCGTGAGGAAGCACCTGCACGCTGACGTGCGGCTGCGCTCCGAGGCGCTTCAGGTGTTCAAGCTGTTCGCGCATGACGTCGGGGCTTCCGACGACACGCAGCAGTACCGATTCGTCCAGGACGACCCGGAGTCGGAAGGGACGGGCCGGATGGTGCGCCCGGTGCTGGCGCCGCATCCGTACCTCCACACGGGCCGCAACGTGTTCCGGCGAGAGCCGCGGGATCGTTTCCGCGATGACCGTGGCCGCATAGGCGGGGGTCTGCAGCAGCCCAGGGACCACCATGGGTTCGTAGGAGCTGATCGAGGAGGTTTCCATCTCCATCCCGATGTAGGCCGAGCAGGGCACCTCCCCGTAGGCGACCCACCAGCCCGGCCGCCCCGACTCCCTCGCCATCCGCATCAGCCCGTCGACGACCTGCTGGTCCTCGACTCCGTACAGACCGCACAGATCCCGTACGTCGCGCGGGCTGATCGCCCTGCGCCCGGTCTCCATGAGGCTGATCTTTGGCTGGGACACCATCAGTCGGCCCGCAACCTCCGCTCCCGTAAGGCCGCGGACCAGCCGCAGCCGTCGAAGCTCCGCACCGAGCCTGATCCTCCTGATGGTCGGGTTCCCGTTCGCCGCCGCTGGCGGTCTACCTCCAGTTCCCACCGCCTGCCGGCCGCAAGGAGCCCTGCGGCCGAGCCCAGGCGAATCCATTCGCCGGACAATGACGCACAACGAGCACCGCCGTGCGGCGTCACCGCGCGCAGGAGCGCCTGTGGTGCGTCCAGGGGATCCGCCCGCTCTCCCGTGTGGCAACCGCCAGCGGGGGTGGCATCGGCAGGGACCGTCATGTCGATCATCGGTCGAGCCGGCGTCTGCGAGGGGCGGCTCGGTCGGGGACGCTGCCGCTTCCGTCGACCGGCCGCGGTCCTCGCCGTTTCGGGGCGACACACAGGGCCCGACAGCCCGGGAGCAGTCGGCTCCGCAGCCCCGGCTGCCCAGCGCGAAATGATCGAAGGATCTGAACGTTCGAAAACCCCGGGGCGGTGAAGACGGGGCGGCGATGAGCCCCACCACGCGTCCAGTGATCGCGCCGACTGGATCAGCCTTACGCGACCACCCGCGTCCAGCTTCAGCGCGTCCGCAAGGGCGGTAACGGTCCGGGCCTGAGGCTCCTTCCCGGTGGATGTGCCGCAGAGGTCTCGGGATGGTGCCTACGGTCAGGGACATGGCCGCAGAGCGGGACGTTCGGCTCCGGTCCCTGGACGGTACGGAACGTGCGCGAACGGTAGGGACGCCGGAGCGTACGGCGACGGCCGGGTTGGCGGTGCCGGTCCACGGCGCGGGCGTGACCCGGGAGGAAGGAGACGGAGGCCGCTTCGGGGCGCCCTGGCACCGCATCCGTGCCAGGCCGGTCCGGACCGCCCTGGCACGGCCCAGGACGGGGTCGTGGTCGGGCTGCTGCGGTCCTGCCCGGCCGCCCGTCCGCGCGTGGTACCGCCCGCCGCTGTCCGGCGGCGTCCGTCCGGTGGTGCCGCGTCCGCCGTACGGTCGCCGAGAGGAAAATGGAGGGTGAGGGCAAGGTCTCTGCCCGTCACCCACCCCTGGAGCTCGCTGTGATCGACGGGCGTGCGTGGCGGAGCAACACATGCCAGGGCGCTTCGCCTAGCGTGGCCTTCCCCAGCCGTTGCGGCCGGGAGGGGCAGGGAGCCGCGTGCGGCGTTGCGGAGGTCGGCGGTGGGCTCGGGCACATTGCTCCTCGTACTGGTGATCGTGACGGCGCTGGCCTTCGACTTCACCAACGGCTTCCACGACACGGCCAACGCCATGGCAACCTCCGTCGCCACCGGCGCGCTCACCCCGCGGGTGGCCGTCACGGTTGCCGGGGTACTCAATCTGGCCGGTGCCTTCCTCTCCGTGAAGGTCGCGGAAACGATCTCCGGCGGCATCGTCGACGATTCGAAGATCTCCCTGGAGATGATTTTCGCCGGGCTATCCGGAGCCGTCCTGTGGAACCTGCTGACCTGGTACCTCGGCCTGCCGTCGAGTTCCACCTACGCGCTGCTCGGTGGCCTGATCGGGGCGGTCTGGACGGGCGCCGGACGGGCGGCCGTCAACATGGGCGAGGTCAACGAGAAGGTCCTGGTGCCCGCGCTCGCCTCACCGGTCATCGCGTGCGTGGTGGCCGTGTCGGCCACCCGGCTGGCCTACGGGATCACCCGGCGGGCGGCCCGGGACACGAGCGAACGCGGGTACCGCGTAGGACAGGTGGGTTCGGCCTCCCTCGTGGCCTTGGCCCACGGCACCAACGACGCCCAGAAGACGATGGGCGTCATCACCCTCGCCCTCGTCTCCGCCGGCGTTCTCGGTGCCGGTTCGGGCCCGCCCTGGTGGGTGGTGCTCATGGCGGGCCTGGCGATCTCGCTGGGCACGTACGCGGGCGGCTGGCGGATCATCCGGACCATGGGCCGCAAGCTCACCGCCATCGCGCCCGCACAGGGCTTCGCGGCCGAGACCAGCGCGGCCACCGTCATCCTCGCCTCGACGCACCTGGGGTTCGCGCTCTCCACCACGCAGGTCTGCACCGGGAGCATCCTCGGCGCAGGGCTCGGCCACGGCCGGGCGGACGTGCGCTGGAAGGTCGCCGGGCGGATCGCCGTCTCCTGGGTCCTCACCCTCCCCGCGGCGGCGCTCCTGGGCTCCCTCTCCGCCTCGGCCGCGGACCGCGGCGGGCTCGGGGTCGCCCTGGTGGCGACCGTCACCGCTGCCTGCGCCACGCTGCTCGCGGTCCTCGCCCGCCGACGACCCGTCACCCCGGACAACGTCAACGCGCCCCCCATCGAGGAGGTCCGCTCCTCGGTCCCCCAGCACCAGAGCCCGTGACCCTGGGCCGTAGCGGCGCCAGGTGCCGGGTGCGATGGGGTGGGTACGGTCGGCCACGGCGCCGACCATGTACGGAAACGCGTACACGCCGGCGCCGGTGAAGTCCCCACGGACCGCGCCCGCCGCCACGGCCCGTTCCGCCAGGCCCTCGCCGAGTCGGGCGAGTTCGTCGCGTATCCGGGGGATCGGCTCCGCCTCCATGCTCGCGCGGGCGAGAACGACCTCCAGCGCGCGGTCGCCGGACCGCCACCCCGCCGCCTCCAGGAGGTAGTGGCGCAGGGCATGCCCAGGGTCCGACTGCTGCGCGGACACCGACGCGAGGTGGAGGAACGTGGTGGACCGCTCGGCGAACAGGGCGCCGATCAACGACTGGAGGTCGGGGAAGCGCCGGTACGCCGTGCCGACGCCGATGCCTGCCTCGCGCGCGATCTCGTTCAGAGGGCCGGGGTGCCGCGCCGCGCGAACATCCGGCTGGCTGTCCGCATGATCAGCTGGCGGTTTCGCTCCGCGTCCGCTCGTGGCGGGCGCTGCGTCTCCCGGGTCATGCCGGGACGCCCGCCGTCACCGCGCGCCGACGCGGGTGTCCGGCCAGCAGCAGCGAGCCCGTGACGGCGCTCCAGAGCAGCCACGAGTAGACCCCACCGCGCTCGAAGACCCTGCTGTGGTGCCGCCCGTCCGGGCTGCGCGGCAGCCGCCCGCGCTGTCGGCCGCTTCTTTGGCTGCTGCCCGGTCGCCCGGGGTGCCGCCCTTCGGTGGGGCGCTGTTGATTGTGGGGCTGCGGCGCCGCACGTGACCCGCGTCCCGCCCGCCCGTCTGCTCGCGCGCCGACCGGCCGCGCGTGGCTGGTCGGGTTGGAGTCGCTCCGGGTTCAGGGTGTGCTGCTGCCGGTTGTTCGGCGCCCGGGCTCCGGCCGGTGGCCGGAGCCCGGGCGTGGCTCAGTCGGCCTGGTTGTCGGCCTGTTCGGGCAGGCAGAACAGCAGGGCCCACATCAGGGCGAGGAGGCTGGCGACCCACCGCAGTACGGCAGTGAACGCGTCGCGGTGGAGTCCGGCGTCGGCAGAGCCGCCGGTGATGGCGAAGAACACCAGGGCGGTCAGCGCGGTACCGAGGGCGATGCCCAGGTGCATGACGGTATTGAACAGGCCCGAGGCCGACCCGGCGTCCTCGTGGGGCACCCTGGCCAGTGACATGTCGGCGAGCGGACCGCCGACCATGCCGAGGCCGAAGCCGATCAGTACCACCGGAGCGGTCATCCCGAGCAGGGTCAGGTCCGCCTGGCCTGCGTCGATCTGGAGCCCGTAGGCCGCCGTCGAGGCGAGCGTGATGAGGGCTCCGGCCTGTGGCAGCCGGCGGGCGAAGCGTCCGCCGGTCTTCGCCGTGACCGTCGCGCCCGCCAGCTCTCCCAGGGAGAGCAGTACGAAGGCCAGGGCCGCGTGGAAGGGGCTCATGCCCAGGCCGCGCTGGAGGTAGAGCGTCCAGGTCATGAAGAACAGCCCGCACAGCAGGCCGTGCACCAGCTGCGCGGCCATGCCGCCGGAGAACTGCCGGCTTCGGAAGAGGGACAGGGCCACGAGCGGGGCACGGCCCTGCTTGCGCTGCTGGTGGCGCAGGAAACCACCGAGGACGAGAAGGCCCGCGCCGAGCAGGGCGAAGCACCACAGCGGCCAGTGACGGAGGTGCCCCTCGGTGAGCGGGAAGACGATCAGGACGATGGCCAGGGCGGACAGCAGCATGCCGGTCAGGTCGAGCCGGTCGGCCTTCTTCACGGTCGACTCGGGGATGAACCTGCGTCCCAGGAGGATCACGGCGAGGCCGACGGGCACGTTGACCAGGAAGATCGGCCGCCAGGACAGCCCGAACAGGTCGGCCTCGGTCAATAGACCGCCCATCACCGGGCCCAGGACATTGGCGAGGGACATGACGGCCCCGTACAGGCCGAACACTTTGCTGCGGTTCTGCCCCTCGAAGGTGACATGGAGGGTGGCCAGGATCTGCGGGATCATCAGGGCCACGCCCAGGCCCTGGAGCCCGCGGGCGCCGATCAGCACGCCCGCGCCGCCAGCAAGGCCGCACAGCAGCGAAGCCGTGGTGAACACGACGGTGCCGATGAGGAGGACCCTGCGTCGGCCGTAGCGGTCGCCGAGGCGACCGCCGGTGATCAGCCCGACGGCGATGGGCAGTGAATAGCCGGTGGTCAGCCACTGCACCGCGTCCGGGCCGGCGCCGGTCGATTCCTGGATCGCGGGCAGGGCGGTCAGGACGACCGACTGGTCGATCATGTCCATGAGCTCGGCGCCCAGCAGTGCCAAGAGCGCGATCCAGGCGGCCGAGCCCATCTTCGACAGGCCGGCTGTGGGGTGGGCTGGGGGCCGGGCGGTGTGCTGCGGCTCGTTGTCGAGCGCGGAGGAAGACACGACGGGGAAACTCCTGATCCAAGGGGATCGGGGAGCCCTGCCGACGGCCGCACCGGGGCCGGACACGCGAAACCCGGGGCAGACGGCAGAGCTGCACCCGGGAAGGAAGACTGCGGGGAGGGTGACGCAACTCAGGCAAGCGCGACGTCCGCCCCCGGACACGTGCGTCACGACAGCACGTGGGGAACACGGACGACTACACGGCCTGGTTGATAGGACGTCACCTCAAGATCGACACAGAAGGAACAGGAGATCCGATCACTGCCACCGACGACTCGGCACAGGAACTCATCCACGATACGACATCCCAGCCCCCACCCGTAGACCGAGTGGCGGACTGCGACCGTCCTGCGGCCGCGGTGGGGTCGGAGACCGGAGGCGCGGCGCGGCGAACGCAGCCGCGTAGGCGGTGAGGGCCGGGGCCCTACGACGGCTTGCGACGCCGGGAGGCGCGGCCGTCAGGCGGCGGGTGCGGCAGCCTCACGTGGCGGCGAAACCCTGCTCACGGCCCTCGGCCGTTCCGGATGGCGCGCCGCCCGCCCGGCCCGGATCCGGCGTCGCTCGTCCTCGTGAACGCCTCAAAACGACCCGGCCGTCCGACCGTCGGGGCCGTGCAACACGCCGGGGCGCAAGCGAAGCCGTGCGAGCAGATGGTGCAGCGGCGTCCGGGCAGGCCCCTGCCTGCTTCGCTCGGCGCGCTTCAGCGCCGAGACTCGCTCAACCCGGGTGACCGGTCGCTCAGGAGTACCTCGGCAAGGGCCCGCCACTCGGCTCGCGGGAAGCTGTGCGGTGAGCGCGTGACGACCTGGACCGCCACGTGGTCGGCACCTGCGGTCAGGTGTTCGGTGATCCGGTCGGCGATCCGTTCGGGTGTGCCCCGGGCGAAGACCTCGTCGATGAGACGGTCGCTTCCCGGTGCTGACAGGTCGCTCGTGGTGAACCCTGAACGCAGCCAGGCGTTCGCGTAGTTCGGCTGGATCAGGCACGGAGCCAGTGCCGCGCGAGCAGTCGCGCGGGCGGACGGCACGGTTGAGCCGTCCAACTCGTCGAAATAGGTGCAGAGGGCCGTGTACGGGAGGCGGTAGCGCGCTTCGGTCAGCGGGTGGCTCACGGCCAGACCGAGTATCAGGCGCTCACGACGAGCGGGCGGCAGTGCGTGACAGCCCGCGGCGAGTGTGGCCGCCTCCTGCGTCCAGATCGACACGCCTGCGGTGGCCACGGTGATGCGGTCGGTGGCCGCGAGCAGCTCGGCCGGCCTGACGAGGTCACCACGGGGATGTCCGCCGGGACGGCCGCCGACCAGAGCGTGCCGTAGCCCAACTCCTCCAGTTCGGCGGCGGCCTGAGCTGCACGGTGTCCATTCCCGTGGGTGAAGGCCAGGCTCCGGATACCTACTCTCCCCAAGCTCATGGCATGTGAGTACGACGCGATGTCCAGGCCCGGTACCAGGACCGGCTTTGCGAGGCCGAATTGCCCTGACATCTGCCCGAAACGCTGGCCTTGCGTCGTCACCGGCCGACCGTGGCGACCTCGGCGTGACACCTCCCCGGGAGTCCGGAGTCCATCACGGCTGGTGCGAGGTGAGGGTGCCGGGTGGAGGCGGTCCCGGAAGACGACCACCCGGCAGCCCACTGGGCTGCGCGGTGGCCCATCTGCCGGGACTGACGATGCGGCGGACCGCCGATCTCGCTCATACGGTCTTGACCGCTCCGTTCGGCAGGGGACGGCCGGGGACCGACGCGGTGAGCTCGGGCGCGGGCGCCGTCTGGGACGTTGCGGCCGCGGTTTCGCGGGCGAGGAAGGCGCCGAGTTCGCCGATGGTGCTCATGAGCGGTGCGGGGAAGACCACGGTGGTGTTCTTGTCGACACCGATCTCCACCAGGCTCTGCAGGTTGCGCAGTTGCAGGGCGAGCGGGTGGGCCATCATGGAATCGGAGGCGTCGCCGAGCGCGGCGGCGGCCATCGATTCGCCCTCCGCGTTTATGATCTTGGCCCTCTTCTCCCGTTCGGCCTCCGCCTGACGGGCCATCGCACGCTTCATGCTGTCGGGCAGCTGGATGTCCTTCAGCTCGACCAGGGTGACTTCCACACCCCATTCGGCGGTGGTGACGTCGAGGATCTCGCGGATGCCGAGGTTGATGCGGTCGGTCTCCGACAGGGTCTCGTCCAGTGTGTGCTGGCCGACGACCTTGCGCAGCGTGGTCTGGGCGATCTGGTTGATGGCCGCTCCGACGTTCTCGATCGCGACGACCGATTTGACGCCGTCGACGACGCGGAAGTACGCGACCGCGGAGACGTCGACGCTGACGTTGTCCCGGGTGATGATGCCCTGGGACTGGATGGGCATGGTGACGATCCGCAGGGACACCCGGTGCAGGACGTCCGCGAACGGCACGATGAGGCGCAGGCCCGGCCTGCGGGTGCCGATGAGCCGGCCGAACCGGAACAGCACGCCCTGCTCGTACTGCTTGACGACCTTGACGGCCATGGCGAGTACGAGCAGGACGAGAGCTGCGAGGACGACCAGGAGAACGATCAGAACTCCCATGGTGCTGCTCCTCCCGGAGAAGACGGCACCCCGTAGGGGTGCGGTCCCGAATGGTGGCGGAGCAGGGGCGTGTCCCGGGTCCGTCGCAGGGTGCGCACCGGTACGGCTCGGTGCCGCGAGCCTGCCTGTCTCCAGGGTCGCTCCGCGGCGGCCCGCGGGGCAGGGGCCGAACGGTCCACCCTTCCGAGCTGATCCGCCCCGCCCGCCGCGTCACCCGGGAACTCCGCCGGTGCTGCGGTCCGCAGGGCTCAGGTGGACATCGTCGAACCGGGCCGTGAGCCGGCCGGTCACCGCGACGACTCCGTCCAGCTCCCGGGCGAGCCGCACAACGAGGCGAATCTGGCTGCTCCTTGCCAGCCGGCCGTCCAGCGTGACGACCCCGTCCCGAACCCGCACGCCCACCGCTTCGGAGTCGATTCCCATGGTCTCCGCGAGTACGTCGTCGATCACGCACCGGCGTATCTCGTGGTCGGGGCGCAGGAACACCCTGAGCAGGTCCCGTCTGGTGACGATGCCGACCAGGCGGTCCTCCTCGTCGACGACAGGGAGCCTCTCCACGCCGCGCCGGGTCATGAGACGGGCGGCCTCGGTGACGGTCCGCTCGGCACGGACGGTGACCGCCGGCGCCGACATGAGCTCCTCGGCGGTGCTCTCACCGCGGCCGGTGAGATCGGTCCGCGAGACCACTCCGAGGACGTGATCGTCGTCATCCATGACCGGCATTCCGCTGATGTCGTGCGCGACGAGCAGGGCCCCCACCACCGCGGAGGAAGTCCGCCCGACGACCGAGACGACCTCGTCGGTCATCAGGAAGCCGACTTTGGCGTGCCTCATGTCCCGCTCTCCTGTCCGTGTCGGCCGGCGGCGCATCTCGCGGAACGCCCTCACCCGCCACCCTCCGCCGTGCGCCGCCCGCGACGCGAGTGCCGAACGGTCCTGCGCCAGGACTGACCGGTCCCCGGGCGGCGCGGGGCGACGCGGTTCGACAGCACGCACGGTGACCGGCCGATCGGCGGACGGACTACGCTGAAGGACGGGCTGGTACGCAGACCTCTCTCGACGGCGCCGGAGGTGTCCATGGTCGGGGCCGATCGCGATGCCGCGCGAAGCGGCAGCGCGCAGGGGAGGCCGGACGGCCTCCACGCACCGAGCACGGACGCCCGGGGGACCCATGACCGGCTGAACGGGCTGCTCGGGGCGGTCATGTCGGTGGGGCAGGAGCTGGACCCGACCCAAGTGCTGCGCGGGATCGTGGAGGCCGCGGTCGTCCTCGTGGACGCGGAGTACGGTGCGCTGGGCGTGGTGGGGGACGACGGGCGACTCGCCGAGTTCATCACGGGGGACATCGGCGGCCCGCTCCGGGCGGGCACCGCAGCCCCTCCCATCGGGCCCGGACTGCCGGGCGAGCTGATCGGGCATCCGCGATCGCTGCACCTGGCCGACCTCGCGGCGCACGCGGCCGCCGCCGGCGTTCCGGAGCACCATCCGCCGACGCACTCGTTCCTCGGCGTACCGATCAGGGTCCGTGATGAGGTGTTCGGCACCCTCTACCTGACGGAGAAGCGGGGTGCTGCGGACTTCGACGCCGAGGACGAACGGGTCCTGGCGACCCTTGCCATCGCCGCGGGGGTCGCCGTCGACAACGCCCGCCGCTACGAGGAGGTGCGGCTCCGGGAGCGCTGGCTGGCGGCCGGCTCCGACTTCACGAGCGCCCTGCTGTCGGGCTCCTCCGACATCGAGGTGCTGGAGGGCATGCTGGAGCGCGCCCGGGACATCATCTCGGCCGACATGTGCGTCTTCTACCAGGTGGGGCCCAGCGGCGAGCTGCACGGTTCGCTCGCCCTGGGGGAGGGGGCCGACGCGCACCGGGGGATCGTCCTGCCCGGCAGCGAGGGAATCCTGGGAGGGCTGGCCCTGGCCGGGGACGGACTGATCACCCTCGCGGATGCGGCCACCGATGTCCGGGTCGCGGCGCAGTCCGACGTCTGGACGGGCTTCGGGCCGGCCGTGGCCGTCACGGTGGGCACCACGGCGCAGCTGCGGGGGGTGCTGATGCTGGCACGGCGGGCCGGCCGGCCCTCGTTCGGCGCGGCCGAGGTCGCGCCCCTGCCCGGATTCGCCGGGCAGGTCGCCCTGGCCCTGGAGCTGGCCGACCGGCGCCGGGACACCGAACGGATGAGCAGGCTCGCGGACCGCGACAGGATCGCCCGCGACCTGCACGACCTCGCGATCCAGCGGCTCTTCGCGACCGGGATGACCCTGCAGAGCGCGCAGCGCTTCGTGGAGCATCCCGAGGCGAACGAGCGGCTGAGCCGGTCCATCGACGACCTGGACGAGACAATCAAGATCATTCGCTCGACCATCTTCGGACTCCGGGACCACGAGGCGGCGGGCGGCGTCCCGAGGCTCCGGGTCCGCGCGGTGCACGCCGTGGGCGAGGCGGCCGGGGTGCTCGGCTTCGCACCCGCTCTGCGCATGGAGGGGCTGATCGACACCGACGTGCCGCCGCTGGTCGCCGACGACGTGGCCGCGGTCCTCGGTGAGGCCCTGACCAACGTGGCCCGCCACGCGCGGGCGGCGCGGGTCGACGTCTCCATCGTCGTGACGCACGGCGTGCTGGGCGTGACGGTGAGTGACGACGGCGTGGGTATCGCGCGGGGCGGCCGCCGCAGCGGCCTGCGCAACCTGGCGGAGCGCGCCGAGGCACGTGGGGGCGCGCTGTCCGTCTCGTCGAGTCGGGGCGGCGGAACGCGTCTGGACTGGCGGGTCCCGCTCGGGTCTCCGGGGTGAGCGGCGCCGCCGTCAGCGGCCCGACTCGTCGTGCTCGCGCACCTCGGCGGCGATGACCGCCGCCTGCACGCGCCGTTCCACCCCCAGCTTGGCGAGCAGGCGCGAGATGTGGTTCTTGACCGTCTTCTCGGAGAGGAAGAGCCGTTTGCCGATCTGTCGGTTGGTGAGCCCTTCGCCGACGAGCTCCAGCACGGCCCGCTCGCGCTCGGACAGCACCGTCAGCCGCTCGTCGGCCGGCGGTTTCCCGGTGGCGGGGCCCCGCAGTGAGCTCATCAGGCGCGTCGTGGTCGCCGGGTCGAGCATCGACTGCCCCGTGGCCACCGTCCGGACGGCCGCGACCAGGTCGGATCCCCTGATCTGTTTCAGTACGTACCCGGCCGCTCCCGCCATGATGGCGTCGAGCAGCGCGTCCTCGTCGTCGAAGGACGTCAGCATGAGACAGGCGAGCTCCGGCATCCGCGAGCGCAGTTCGCGGCAGACGGTGATGCCGTCGCTATCGGGCAGCCGCACGTCGAGCACCGCGACGTCCGGCCGCAGGGCGGGCCCGCGGGCCAGGGCCTGCGCGGCTGTCGCCGCCTCGCCGACCACCTGGATGTCGGGCTCGGCGTCCAGGAGGTCGTGGAGCCCCCGACGGACGACCTCGTGGTCGTCGAGGAGGAACACCCGGGTGGGGGGCGCGGCGGCAGCTGGTGCATCGGTCATCCACGCCACACCCTCGGGTCGGATACGTCGGGGGTCAATTGTCTCAGACGCGGCTTCCGCTGCCGTGGGGCGCGTACAGGTCGAGCAGCCGGATCCGCGCGGAGACGAGCCGGTGGACGAGCACCTGACCCACCCACTGCCACATGGCGGAGGCGAGGGCCGGGTCGGCCTCCATCAGCGTCCGCACGGCGGCGGCGTCGAACTCGTCGGTACGCACCGGCGTCCTCGCCTCGGCGCCGAAGTGCCAGGTGTAGGGGCGGAACAGCCAGGACCAGCCGACGAGCTCCCCGGGTCCGACCGTCTCGACCACCGCGGCCTGCCGTCCGGGTACGCGCACGTCCATGGAGACGCTGCCCGACCGGACGACCCAGAACCGGCTGGTGTTGCCACCCTGGTCGAACAGGCGCGCACCGGCGGGGAAGTTCGCCGCGTGGGCCACGGTGAGCAGGCTGCTGCGCTGCTCCGGGGACAGGGCGCGGGTGAAACGGTCGGGTGAGGAGGTGAGCCGGTGCGGGGACGAGGTGCTCATGGCGGTTCTCCGTTCGGGTCCACCTCCACCTTCTGCCGGTGGCGGTCGCCCGGTAAGGGCCGTTCGGTACCCTCCCGGCCGGCGCGCCCCGGAACGCGGTCGACGACGTCCGTAGCCGACCATGATTTCGTCGAGCAGGAGCAGGAGCAGGAGCAGGAGCAGGAGCAGGAGCAGGAGCAGGAGCTCAAGGCCCGATACGGAACCGACCCGTGCCATCCACGCGATGACCACAGTTCTTCACCGCCGGTTGCTTCCCGAATCGGGCGACGGCAGCGGATCCCTCCCCCAGTGGGGAGGCCTGGGGTCGTGGTCCGAGGTGGCTCGCATTCCTGGGAGGAGGGGCTCGACGGCCCCCGGGAAGGGACCGTCCGGCCCTGGGCACGCGCCGGCAGCGGGTACAGCCTGGAAGGGACGCTCCACTGGACTGCCGGCGGGATGGGTCCTCGGCCGCCCGCGGCATCGAGGGGTCGCCACGTTCGCATATCGGCTCGGATGGGAAAAGGTGTGACGATCATGGGAAAGCCCGCAGCCGACACGTCCCCGACCGAGGTCCCCGCTGCCCGCGGTGACCTGGGGCGGCGTGTGAGCGCCCGCCGTGAAGAACTGGGCATCACGCGCGAGGACCTCGCGGAGCGCTGCGGGGCGGCCGCGTCGTACATCGCCTACGTCGAGGAACGGGCCGCGGCGCCCAGCATGGGCATGCTCGTGAGTCTCGCGGACGGACTGGGCACGACGGTGGCCGAACTGACCGGGAGGACCACGGACCGTCCCCCCGGCGCGGGGACGGCGATGCGCGATGCGGAGCTGACGGGCCTGAGCGAGGCCGAATGCCGCCGCCTGCTCTCCACTCACGGGATCGGCCGGGTCGGGTTCTCCGGACCGGAAGGGCCCGCCGTCTTCCCCGTCAACTACGTCGTCGTCGGGAACGGGATCGCGTTCCGTACGGCGCCCTTCTCCCGGCTCGCCGGGGCGTCCGGGACCGAGGTCGCCTTCGAAGTGGACCACATCGACGACGCGATGCGAGAAGGCTGGAGCGTCCTGGCCGTCGGCGAGGTGTCCGGCGTCACCGACGAAGCGCGAATCCACCACCTGCACGCGGTCGCCCGCTCCCTCCCCTGGGCCGGCGGCCCCCGGACGCACTGGATGTCCATGACCCCCACCCGGATCACCGGCCGCCGTGTGCAGTCCGGGTGAGACCCCGTCACATCGAACGGCCGACCGGCACCCCGAGAGCACACCGGGCGACGGCCCGCCGCACGACGCGGGATGGTCTGCGCGGCCCCTCGTCCTCGCTGTAGCACGCCGGCCACGAAGTCGGCTCAAGGAGATGGACACCATGGCAAACCCCGTGACCGTGGGCCTGGACGGTTCCCGGGAGAGCGTCACCGCAGCGTGCTGGGCCGCGCGCGAAGCCGACCTGCTGGGCACCCGTCTGGAACGGGTCCAAGTCCAGGAGGAGCCGGGACGGCCGGCAAGGCCTCTGCTTCGCGTCGCGAGCACCGAAGTCCAACGGCGTTGGACGGAGGGGCTGCTCCACGAAGCGCGCGACGAGGTACGACGCCTGTACCCGGACCGGGAGGTCACCTCACGAATCGGTCCGATCACGCACGCGGTCCTGCATCATGCCGCGGCTCCGGTGGCCGTCGTCGCCCATGAGTGAACGCCCTCAAGGACACAGCAGTCCTGATGCACCGACCGAATTCAGGCGCGCCGGCCTTGGATCTGAACGTTTGAAAACCTCGAAGCGGTGAAGACGGGGGTTAACACCGTTCTTATTCATCGAGGTAGGAGAAGCGCATGGGCATCATTGCCTGGATCTTGATCGGCCTGCTCGCGGGCTTCATCGCGAAGGCCCTGATGCCGGGTAAGGACCCCGGCGGCGTCATCGTCACCATTCTGATCGGTATCGCGGGCGGGTTGCTCGGCGGGTGGCTCGGCAAGGTCATCTTCGGCGTCGACTCCATCGACGGGTTCTTCGACCTCTCCACCTGGATCGCCGCGATCATCGGCTCCGTGATCCTCCTCGCCGTCTACCGGCTGGTCACCGGGAACAAGCGTCACCATCGCCACGCCTGAGCGATCCGGCGCACAGACGTAGGCGGCTCCCCCCTTCGAAGGGGGGAGCCGCCTACGTCTGTCGGCAGTGCCGGAGCCGGAAGTACTTCGCGCCGCTGCCACCGTGCGAAGGCAGGATTCCTCTACTCGGACCTGGTCGATCATCGGGATCCGCTGCGTGCGTGGTGGCGGGCGCCCAGGCTCCGCCCCTGGGACGGAAGAGGGGTCGACGGCCCCTGGTGTGCTGTCGCTTGGCGGCGGCCAGGCGGTCGGCCTTCGCCCTCGGCATGTTCCGCACGACGTCGATCACGTTGCCGCCACCACCATCCGGTCACGGACACGATCCACGGGACAGGCTCTGGCTACAGGTGTCGACGAGGTATCCGCGTGCGGCTTCAGGCTGCGGCGGTGGGTTCCGCCGGTCCGGTGGTGGGGCGGTGTTCGGTGTTGATGCGCTGGGCTTCTTCGAGTTGGTCTTCGAGGATGACGATGCGGCAGGCGGCCTCGATGGGGGTGCCCCGGTCGACGAGTTCGCGGGCGCGGGCGGCGATGCGGAGCTGGTAGCGGGAGTAGCGGCGGTGTCCGCCGGCGGAGCGGAGCGGGGTGATCAGGCGGGCTTCGCCGATGGCGCGGAGGAAGCCCTGTGTGGTGCCGAGCATGTCGGCGGCCCGGCCCGTGGTGTAGGCGGGGAAGTCGTCGTCGTCGAGTCGGCCGTACGAGTCGTCTGCGGTCATCGCAGCTCTTTCACGGAACACGTGGAGGGGCCCTGGTGCCTGTGGCACCAGGGCCCCGAAGGAACTGCTACACCATCTGCCGGCCCTGGTACTGCGCCGGCCTTCTGTATCCGCTGACCTGCCCGATCGTGGGCGGGTGCTGCGGGGATCGCGGTTGCTTGACCGGAGACCACCTCACTGTCGATGTCCTGCGGTACCCGGACCCAGACCTCGATCCGGGCGATCCTGATGGCGCCTCAACTCCTCCGTTCATCCCTCGGACGATCAACTGCCTACTCCTGCGAACTGCTGGTGATGCGACCTGCTTGTAACGCTCGCGGCCTGATCCAGCGCCACGTTTTCGGCAGCCAGCCCCGTTGCCCGTCCTACATCTGCCCTGGCTTTGAACCCCACTGCCGAACCTCCCGGTGCGCGCGCCCGCAGCCGACGCCTTCACCGAGGTGCTGCTCACTGACTTCACTGCTGGGGTACTGCCGCGGCGGCCCCTGATGACCGCGGGCCGCCCGGTCCGGTCGTCAGTCCCGTCGCCGTCCTGCACCAGCCTGGCTTCGCGACTCCACCACCGCACCGTCCTACGTGTACCACTGCCCGGCAGTTCGTCTCTGCCGAGCCCTTCTTGACTGGGCTACGAGAGAAACCATAACCACACCACCTCGCAATGTCTACTCTGGCCGAGACAGATTTTCCTGCGGCAGGCGAGGAGGTAACCGCCCGTCGACAAGCACAGGTGCGGGCGGACACGGTCCACGGCAACGGACAGCGACGACGGGGGAGCCATGAGCGGACGGAGCGGTCACACACCTCACCGAGCCGGCCCTGACCCCGACCAGACTTGGCCCGGCCTGATCCGTGTCTCCGTTGAGCTCGACCTGGATGCCCGGAGCGGCGCCGAGCTCGACACGGTCCTGCGAGGCGCGGCCGTCGATCCCGGCAGCCCCTCGGAGGTCGCGGTCGACGTCGGCGGCCTCGCGGTCTGCGACTCCACCGGCCTGAACATCCTCCTTCGCGCCCGCGGCGCCGCCGTCGCCCACGGCCGAACCCTTCGCCTCAAGGGATCCAACCTCCAACTCCTCGGGCTCCTGTCCCGCACCGGAGCCCTCCCCTGGCCGAGGGGCACACCGCGGTCACCGTCGGCTTAACCCGTGCAGAACAGGGCACAAGCCCCGCACGGGCAGGGGCAGGACCGGGCAACGACCAGAGACCAGGTGACCTGATGGACACGATGAGCGTCACCCTCACACGCGCCGGCGCCGCGACATCCATCGCCGAAGCGCGCGAAAGCGCCCGGCGGTTCCTCGAAGACCTCCTGCCGGCGGTGGCGGCCGGCGTCGCCGAAAAGGTGGTCATGGTCGTCTCCGAACTCGTCACCAACGCCCTGCGCCACGGCGGTGGCGCCTACACCCTTGACCTATCCGCCCACCCCGACACGATCGAGGTGGCCGTCGGGGATCCCAGCCCGCGGATGCCACGCATGCGGACCCCCGACCTCGTCGACGGGACAGGTGGATTCGGCTGGCGCATGGTCAACGACCTCGCCCACCACGTCGTCGTCACGCCCGGCCCTCAAGCCGGGAAGACCGTCCGTGCCTTCCTCTCCCGGTAGCGCGCCGGTCCGTATCCGAGGGCAGTCCGGGCCCGGGTGGTCCTGTTTCGGCCGCCCTGTTTACGGGGGCTTTCAGTGGCCATACGGGGTTTCGTAAGGCGTTTCCACCGAAGAGGGAGTGATCAGCTGTGTCTGGTGAGCAGAAGACCGGGGCGAAGGTCGAGCAGGCCAAGGGCAAGCTCAAGGAGACCGCTGGCCGCCTGACGGGCAACGACCGGCTGACCGCCGAGGGCCGCGCGGAGCGGGCCGCGGGCGACGCCCGCCAGGCCAAGGAGAAGGTCAAGGACGTCTTCAAGCACTGATCGGTGGCTGGGGGCCGGAACCGCGGGAGCGGTTCCGGCCCCCAGCCACGTCTGTGCACTACGAGCCTGGTTCAGGCAGCGGCGGGCTCGGGCCGGCTCAGTTCGGCCTGGCCGAAGAGGAGGGCGTAGCCGCCGGGGAGCCGGCGCAGGATGCGGGCGAGGAGGTCGGGGCCGGCGAGGCGGGCGACGACGGCGAGGACGGCGCCGGTGTCCCAGCGGGCGACGGCCGGGGTGGCGCCGGTGCGTGCGGCCACGTCCTTGACGAAGCCCCAGCCGGTGAGGTGTTCGGTGGTGGGGATCTGGGCGGTCAGGGTGAGGGCGGCCTCGACGGGCAGACACTGGGCGAGGTCGACGCGTTCGTCGCCGGTGAGCTGGTGACCGAGGGCGGCCAGGACGTGGTGGACGGCTTCAGCGGCGCGTTCGCGAGTGGGGTAGGCGCCTTCGTAGCGCACGCGTTCCAGCATCTGGTCGAACGTCATGGCGGAGGTGGCTCGGTTCGGTCGAGGCTGGTCGTACATGGCTGCGGTTGCCTTTCTGTGTGAAGGATCCGGCTGTGTGAAGGATCCGGCCTGCGGCCGGTGGAGGCCAGGTGGTCTGGGCGCTCGGGTGGGTCGACGGTCAGGTGGGCTGGGGGTGGCCGAAGAGGAGGTCGTAGCCCGGGGGGAGCTGGAGGAGGACCTCGCGGGTGAGGACGTCGCCCGCGGCGGCGGCCGCGGTGGACAGGACGGCGCCTATGTCCCACAGGGCCGTCTTCTCGGTGGCGCCCTCGATCCAGGCCGCGGTCGCCCGGACGAACCGCTCGGGCGAGAGCGGCTCCGCGGCCTGGAGCGGGTTCAGGAGGATCAGGGCGTACGTTTCCGGGAGGCGGGCGGCGAGTTCGGCCCGCACGCTGCCGGCCAGGTGCGCGCCCAGCAGGGCAAGGACGACGCGGGCGACGCGATCGGCCTCTTCCGGTGTCTCGTATTCGCCGCGTTCCTGGACGTGTGCCAGGAACGACTGCCTGCGCATCGACATCACGTCACCTCCGGGACAAGGGTGGTGAAGGGGTCGGAGGAGGTGCGGAGGGCGGGGAGCCGGAGGGGGAAATCGGCTCGTCCCGCCCTCCGCTGCCGGCTGATGCCGGAGGGTTCAGCCGGAGATCTGCTTGCGGCCGGCGTCGCCGATGCTGATCTTCCGCGGCTTGGCGCGCTCGGCGATCGGGATCCGCAGGGTCAGTACACCCGCGTCGTAATCGGCCTCGATGCGCTCGGTGTCCAGGGTGTCGGCCAGCATGACCTGGCGGGAGAAGACGCCCAGGGGCCGTTCGGAGAGCTCCACCTTGACGGAGTCGGCCTTCGCCGCGGGGCGCCGCTCGGCCTTCACCCGCAGCATGTTCCGCTCGACGTCGATGTCGATCGCGTCGCGGTCCACGCCGGGGAGATCGAAGGCGATCACGTACTCCTCGCCCTCGCGGTAGGCGTCCATCGGCATCACCGACGGCTTCGACCAGGTCCCGGACGTACCCGACAGCTGCTGGACGATCCGGTCCATCTCGCGGAACGGGTCAGTGCGCATCAACATCGCGAAACACCTCCAGTTGGTTCAGGCAGAAACTGCCAATGCGCTTCAACGTGCTTCCGTTGTAGCATGTCATCGGAACGACGACAAGCAAGGAGTCATCTGGAGGATGACGAGACGACGGAGAGTTCCATGACCGAGCCCGACCCGGCGGCCACACCCGTACCCTTCTCTGCCGCTGCGGCGGCGCTGGAGGCCATCAACCAGTCCGTACGGGACGCGCAGCAGCCCCCCGCGCACACCCCCGCCGCCCCGGCGCCGTCTGCGGCCGGATCCGGCCCGCACCCGGCCCTGGCCGCACTGTCGACGCTGCGCGAGGTCCGCGAACAGCTCGCCGGCTGGGAGAGCGGACTGATCGAAACCGCCCGCGGCGAGGGTGCGAGCTGGGCCGACCTCGCCGGACCCCTCGGCGTAGCCAGCCGTCAAGCCGCGGAGCGCCGCTACCTCCGCCTGCGTCCCGGCGCGCCCGGCTCCACCGGCGAGGAACGAGTCCAGGCCACCCGCGACACCCGCGCCGCCGACCGCACCGTCACCGCCTGGGCCCGCGACAACGCAGCCGACCTCCGCCGCCTCGCCGGCCAGGTCGCCGCCCTCACCGGCCTGCCCGCTGACGCCGCAGACGCGGTCGGCGCCCTGAACCTCGCCCTCGGTCACGACGACGCCGCCCGCCTCGTCCAACCCCTGACCGAAACACGCGCTCATCTGCGGCCCCAGGACGCCGACCTCGCCGCACACATCGACACCCTGACCCGGCACACCGAACAACTCCGCCAGAACACCCATGGACAGCGCAGCACCTGAGCCGGGAACCCACACCGGTGTCCTGGAGCGCGCCCCGAACCCGCCGATGCCTGCCCGAACCCGACCGTGGTCCACGGGCCCGCGCAGGGGCCGCCCGAACATGTGCGCCAGACCGCGCGGCCGCGCCGGGCGCCAAGCGCGGGCCTGCCCCGTCACACGACCGGCTGCGCTGCTGCCAGGCGTCAGCCCGTCGGTCCGTCTCCAAGGTGGTTATGGTCCGCCCGGCCTGACGCTGCTGCCAGGCCGGCCGCGCCGCCACCACCGCCAGCTCACCCGGCCCAGGCCCAACCCGCCCACCGGAGGGCCGGCGTGGGCCCTTGCGAGATCGACGGCGGGGCTCGCCGCAGGGGCTCCCTGGGGCCGGCGCAGTGTGCCCGCCGCGCGGCCCGATCGTCGCGCGGCTCGGGATCGAAAGGGACACTGGACGTCACGCAGCGCCGCAGGGCACTGACGGAGCAACTCGGCGAGGTGATGCGGGGTCCGCCCGCAGAGGTCGGCGACGGACCGTTCCGCTCAGCTCGCGTCCGGGACGCTGATGATCTTGCCCTCCTTGTCGAGGGTGTGGGTGTTCCAGTACACGTCCCACTTGTCGTCGACCTGCTTGGGCACCTTGCCCGCGGGGTAGCGCGCGTATCCCGCCGGAGGCTCTTCCTTGTCCGAGAAGCAGGCCCCTCCCGTACCGCCCACCGTCAGGGCGGGATACTCGCCGCGGCTGCAGATGTCCTCCCTGTATTCGAAGCCGGCGCAGCCGGTGAGCACTCCGGCCGCGGCGGCGCTCACGAGGGTGGCCGCCGCGACGATGCGGACCCGTTCGCATCGGAGAGCGGAGGCGATCCGGTCGATACGGGGCGTGTCCATGTCTTCTCTCCCGTCGCTCGGTGTACCTCTACCCTCGCCTTCGAGAGGCTGCCGCGCCCTGAGTACCCGTACTCAGAGTGGCCGGACGATGTGCTCAGCATGCTGGGGCGGCCGCACCCCACCGAACAGCCCGGTCTCCTTACCGGCTTCTTGAAAGGGGCAGAGACGCCGTGGTGGGTTCGCTCCCCACCGCTCCTCGTCGTCCACGGCGAACTGTGCATCGGCCGAGGCCACTTGCGGTGGTCCGGACGGGCGCCACGGCTGACGGGATCCTCGACCGGGGTCACCGTCCCGGTCAGAGGGAAATGCGGTGGACCCGTCGGGTGCCTCCTCGGGCCGGCCGGCCGGCCACGCCGCTTCGAGCCGGGCTCCAGCCTTCCCCGTGATCGAACCGGGCCCTTGGTCGGGAACGGCTGGTTCGCCTCTTGCGGTCTCCGTGCCCTCAAGGCCACAATCCCAGACGGTCGCACCCCGCGTGGAGGCGTGCAATGGAGCCACGGGCGGGGACATGACGCGACGGCGGGACCGGCTGGAACGCGTGTTGGCGTCGGTGCTGGGAGCGGTGCTTCTGGCGGCCGGGCTGATCGCCGGTGGGGCGGGTCCGGCGGCTGCGGTGGTGGGCGGGACGGATGCTCCGGCGGGTGCGTACCCCTACCAGGTGTCCCTGCAGGTGCAGAGTTCAGGTCGCTGGAATCACACATGCGGCGGGTCGATCGTGGGCCAGCAGTGGGTGCTGACCGCGGCTCACTGCCTGGCAGGGCTGGTCGCCTCCCGCACCCGAGTGGTGGCCGGGGCGAACACCCTCGACCCCACCGGTACGGCGTATCCGGTGCGGGAGCTGATATTGCACCAGGGCTACGACAGAAACGCCCCCGGAATGCCGAACGACATCGGGTTGCTGAAGCTGAGCACTCCGATCGGCTACACACCGCTCATCCAGCCGATCGCCCTCCCGGCCCTGACCGATCCCATCGGCGGCAGCGCGACGCTCACCGGCTGGGGCCGGCTCAGCGGCAGCGGCCAGGCGCCCAACATCCTCCAACAGGCCGCCGTCACCATCCTGCCGGTAGGCGAGTGCCAACTGCGCTGGCCCGGCCAGAACATCAACACCACGCACGTCTGCACCTACGACAGGGCCGCCCACCTGTCCGCGTGCGAAGGTGACAGCGGAGGCCCGCTCGCCCAGTACGGCAGGGTGGTCGGCATCGTCAGCTGGGGCGTCGCCAACTGCAGCGGACAGTACCCGTCGGTGTTCACCAACGTCGGCGCCTACCGGACCTGGATCACCACCAAGACCGGCATCTGACCCCCCAGCGGCACCGGGCGACTTCGCCCCAGGACGCGGTCTCCACGCCGGCGGCGCCACCCGGCCGGGCATCGCCGCCATGCCCTGGCACCTCTGACCGGACAGCCCCACCCGCGGTCTACGAACGGGCCGCGAGCCGGGTTCTGGCTTCGGCCCACGAAACGGCCGCAGGTGGAGTTCCTGCCCGTCGGGGACGACTGGGGCCAGTACTGCAACGGTGTGCTACCCGAAGGGCGCGCCCCGGACCGGCATCGGGCCGAGCTGAACGGCAGGGCCTAGCAGGACAGGTTGCCGCCGGCGCTGACGCCGAGTTCGCGGGTGAACTTCTGGTAGAGGTTGATTCGGTCCTGGCGCTCATCGGGGTTCTTCCCGTTGCATTCGAGGTCGCCGTTGATGCTGCGGATCGTCTCGCCGAACCCTTTGTTGTGGACCATGGCGTCATGTGGGGTCATGCTGCCGGCGCCGCTCTGGCTGTTCCAGAACCAGAGCCCGGTCTTCCAGGCCACCGCGGAATCCCGCTCGACCTTGTAGGGGTCGTGCAGCAGGTCGAGGTGCAGGGCGTCTCCGGCTGCCTTGTAGTTGAAGTTCCAGCTCAGCTGCAGCGGCCCGCGACCGTAGTAGGCCTTGTCACCCGCCGGGCATCCGTACGGCTGGCTGCGGTCGCAGTAGTGCCCGTAGTTCGCCTTGTTCTGCTCGACCACGTACTTCAGCCCAGCGGTCTCATGACTCACGTTCGCGAGGAACGCGGCCGCCTCACGCTTGCGCGTCGTGGCGTCACCGGAGTTCGCGAACCCGGGGTACGCGCCGAGCGCCTGGGTCAGGCCGTTGTAGGAGTAGAAGGAGTTCCGGCCCGGGAACATTGTGTCGAACTGTGCCTGGCTGACCATGAACGATCCGGCGGCCGAGGCGGGCACTTCCGGCACCGCGGCCACCAGGCCGGCCAGGACGGCGGCCGTGCCCACCCCGGCGACTGCGCCGGAGCGGAAGCGGGTCCCGTAGCGGGACAGGTGACGAGACTGGGACATCTGCACTCCTTCGCCGGCGCGGTCCGCGCCGCTTGAGGCGCCGAGGGGAATCACCTCGGGTGACTGGAACCCCGAGAGGCGGGGGCCATGGCATAGTTTGATGCAGATTCATCACATTCCCAGTGAATTTGGTGATCTGTCACCCGCACGTTGGCTCTGCCGTCGGCCCGTTGACAGCCAGGTCCTCCCGGAGATCCGCCGCAATCCCTCTGTCCTGGAGTGTGGTGGCGATTGCGGCGATTGCGGCGATTGCCCGGTCCCTGTGGAAACGTAGGCGGATGCGGGGAACGCGCCCCGGCTGCCGACCCGGACGACCGCCCGGCCCGCGGCCCACTCGACCCACTGCTGGCATTCGGGCCACTCGGTGGCGAGCACGACGGCGTCGGCTTCGATGACCGACCCGGTCAGGTTGGCGGTGTATTCGAGTTCGGGGTTGCGCTGCATGGCGGTGGTGACGGCCTGCGGGTCGTGCACGGTGACGGCGGCGCCGGCCTTCTGCAAGCGGTGGCGAAGGCGAGCGCCGGGGACTCGCGGACGTCGTTCGTTCCGGGCTTGAAGGCGGCTCCCCACACGGTGATCGCGGTCCCGGCCACCGAGCGGGGCGCGAGCGCCTTCCTGACGAGGGCGAGTGCGACGGCCGTCCGGTCTGCGCGGACCGCGCGCAGGTGAAGCGGGCCATCGCTCAGGCCGAGGCATCGGGACTCACCGTGGAGACGGGTGGCTCTGCGCTCTCCACGGGCGGTGGACCCGGCGGCACGGCCGAGGTGATCGTCGTTTCGATCGCCGTCGTCCTGCTGATCACCTTCGGTTCGCTGGCCGCCGCCGGGCTGCCCCTGCTGACCGCCGTCGTCGGCGTCGGCATGGCCTCGATCATCGCCCTGTCGAGCACCCTCGGCCTGTCCGACACCACCGGGACCCTGGCGATGATGCTGGGTCTCGCCGTCGGCATCGACTACGCCTTGTTCGTGGTCTCCCGCTACCGGGAGGAGCGGGAGAAGGGCCGTACGCCGGATGAGGCGACCGCTCTGGCCGTCGGGACGGCCGGGTCCGCGGTGGTGTTCGCGGGGCTCACCGTGGTGATCGCCCTGGCGGGGCTGGGCGTGGTCGGCGTTCCGATGCTGACCGAGATGGGGATGGCCGCGGCGGGCGCCGTGGTGCTCGCGGTCGTGGTCGCGCTGACCCTCGTCCCGGCCCTGCTCGGCTTCTGGGCCAACGCCGTCATGGCGCGACGGGACCGACGAACCCGACGGGACGGCCAAGACGGGCAGGGCGACCGCAGGACCGCCCGCCTGCACGGCGTCATCGTGCTGGTGGCGGTGACCATCGTGGCGGTGGCGACGGAGCACACCGACGTCGTCACCTTGCTGCTCCAGACCGTCGGCCCGTTCTGCTGGCTACTGCTCCCCCTCACCGCGGGAGACATGACACGCCTGCGCCGCGCCTACATCCAGGCGGTGCAGGCCAGGGCCGACCATGCGGAGCGGACGAGGGAGGAAGAGGCGCGGCTGAGGGTCGCGGAGGAACGGATGCGGATCGCACGGGAGCTGCACGACATACTCGCCCACCACATGGCGCTGGCCAACGCCCAGGCCGGCACGGCGGCGCACCTCGTGCTCACCCACCCCGAGCAGACGCGGACCATCCTGACCGACCTGACCGGCACGACGTCGGCCGCGCTGCGGGAGCTGAAGGCGACGCTGGGCCTGTTCCGCCGGGACGACCCCGTCCCGCCCGCTCCACCCGCCGGACACACTCCAAGCATCCCGTCCGCCCCGAAAGCCGAAGCGAGTCTTCCCCTCGCGCCGCTCCCCGGCCTGTCCCGACTGCCCGAGCTGGTGTCGGTGTGCGCGTCCGCGGGGCTGGACGTGGTCGTCACGACGGACGGGGAGCGGCGCCCCCTGCTGCCCGGCGTGGACCTGACGGCGTACCGGATCGTCCAAGAAGCGCTGACCAACGTCACCAAGCACGCCGCCACCACGACCGCCCGGGTCCACCTCCACTACACGGACACCCGAGTGTGGATCACCATCACCGACGACGGACCCGCCAGACCCGTCACACCCTTGGGCGACGACACTGGCAAGGCCGGTTTCGGTCTGACGGGGATGCGGGAACGCGCCGCCTCCGTCGGAGGCGAACTACGCGCGGACCCCCGCCCCGAGGACGGCTTCGAGGTCACCACCGTGCTGCCACTGGGATGCCCGGCCCCCATGCCTCGGAAGGAGTGCCCGCATGACCATCAGAGTGCTGCTCGCCGATGACCAAGCCCTGCTGAGGGCCACCTTCCGCATACTGGTCGACTCCTGCCCCGACATGGAGGTGGTCGCGGAGGCGGCCGACGGCGCCGAGGCCGTCGCCCAGGCGCGCGCCCACCACCCCGACATCGTCCTGATGGACATCCGGATGCCAGGCACGGACGGCCTCGCCGGCACGGCGACGCTGTGCGCGGGCCCGGACCTGTCCGCCACCCGCGTCCTCGTCCTGACCACCTTCGAGACGGAGGAATACGTCGCCCAGGCCCTGCGCGCGGGAGCGAGCGGCTTCCTGGGCAAGGACGTCAGCGCCGACGCGCTCCTGGCGGGCCTCCGTACGGTGGCCGCCGGAGAGGCCCTCCTCACACCGGCCGCCACCCGCGCGCTGATCACGCGCTTCCTGATGACACCCGCCCCCGGCACGGCCCCGGCCACCCCGGAACGCCTCGCCGATCTGACCTCCCGGGAACGCGAGGTCATGGCCTTGGCGGCGGAGGGACGCTCCAACACGGAGATCGCCGGAACCCTGTTCCTGAGCCCCCTGACGGTCCGCACCCACATCCACCGGGCCATGTCCAAGCTCGGTGCCCGGGACAGAGCCCAACTGGTCGTGATCGCCTACCAGACAGCCCTGGTACACCCACCCCGCCGCCGCGTCCTCTGACCGACCAGGTGAACCCGCAGCCCACGAGCATCACCGGAACGCCTGCGCGGACCACGCCCATGCCAGTGACGCAGACGGGCTGGTTGCGAAGTACCCCCCCGGTGTACTTCCCATGGCCATGCCTGCTGGTCCTCGCCGACAGCGGCGCGGCCTCCGCACTGCCCCGGTACGTGATCCTCCGGCTGCCCGTCCTCCTCCCAGCGGGCATGAGCCTGCTGGCGGCCGCCGTGCTGCTGGGGGCGTCCGGCACAGCGGTCGCCATGGCTTCGACGCCTACGAGTGCTACCTGGAGAGCAGGGGGACACCGAGGCCGTTCTGCTCCCTGCCCGGCCCGCGGGAGAGAAGCCTGACGAGCTCCTCGTACGGGAAGGACGGCCTGCGAGCCGAGAACTACTGACCCGGCGAACGAGGCCGGCACCGACCCATCCTGCCCGGGCGCCGGACAGGTCGGCGCTACGCGACACATGACACAGAGGATGGCCGCCCGTCTCCTCGGCACGCTGGCCGGTGGGGGAGTGGAACATCTGGAACCTGGTGCGCCCACTGGGTCGGCCCGGGACGGCCGGCTCTATGTCCTCGCCGGGATGACGGGCAGCAGGAGCCGGGCGGGCCGGTGCGGTCCCCAGTGCAGGGTGCAGCGTCCTCGGGCCCGGGTTCTGTAGGAGGCGGGGAACTGTCCGGTGAGCGGGTTGCGCGGGGACAGCCAGCGGCCGGCGACCACCAGTCGGAGCTGCTCCCCCGAGCGGAACAGGGTCGAGGAGGCGCCGAGCGCGATGTCGACGGGAACGACCTCCCCCGCCGGGACGGGTTCGCGCACCAGACAGGCCGGCACCGGCTCGAAGGGCCGCGACAGGTCGGCGTCGAGCGCCCGCAGTGCGAGGTTCTGCCACCCGGTGGCGACGCGGTCTCGGCCGTACCCGTAGGAGCCCTCGAACGGGACGAACCGGCCCCCGCTCCATTTCTCGACGCCGACGACGAGATCCAGGTCGTCGGCGTCGTGGAGCTCCACGTAGAGCCGCAGTGCCATGGGACCGGTGAGTTCGGTGTCCTCCGTGACCGTCCAGCCGAACCGGGCGCCTTGCCGGCGGACATCGAAGGAGAGCGATCCCGGAGCCGTCGGCGGATCGACGGCGAGGCCCCCGGCCGTGAGGTACCCGGGGGTCCACCGGGTGCGCGCCAGAGGCCATGACTCCTCGTGCCGCACCTCCACCACGTGGTCGGCGCGGTCCCGGACCTCCAGCCGCACCCGGGGCAGCCGCGGCACGTCCCGACCCTTCAGGTGGCGTTCGAAGAAGCGCAGCTGGGCCGCGCGGGCTTCCTGGTCGTAGAAGACGGCCCACTTGCCGCCGCGGTGGGTGTACAGGTGCCGCTCCACGGAGGCGATCCGCTCGAATCCGGCGAACGACCCGCGGCTGTGGAGGTTGTTGTCGGAGAAGCTGCCGCAGACCAGCGCGGGCACCTCGATCGCGGACAGATCGGGATCGAGGGACCGGTACCAGGCGTCGACCACGGGCCGACGGGCGCTCTCCCGCCGGAACGAGTAGGTCTGCCGGACCTTCTTCAGACCGAGGTCCCACAGCCTGAGGAATCCGTCCTCCTCCACGCCGCCGGGGCGCAACAGCCCCCGGTAGGCATCCGTGAACCCCTCCCACGGCGCGATCGCCCTCAGCGACGGCGGCCGGGTGGACGCCGCCCGCCACTGCGTGAGCGCCAGATACGACACCCCGAGCATCCCGACGGCTCCGCTGCTCCACGGCTGGGCCCCGGCCCACTCGATCAGGTCGTGGACGTCCTCACCCTCCTGGGCCGACAACAGCGACCCGACGCCATCGGACGTGCCCGCGCCCCGCACGTCGCAGTTCACCACCGCGTAGCCCCGCCCGACCCACCACACCGGGTCGGGCCCCTCCCAGGTCGTGAGCGACGAGAAGACCAGGGGCCCGGTCTGGCGCATGGCCCGGTAGCGGAACGACAGCTTGGGCCGACCCGACGCGGTGAACTCGGGCAGGTCGTCCTTCCCATACGGGTGGGCGAAGAGGATCACAGGGACAGGCGTGTCATCCGGCGGCCGGTACACGTTGACCCGAAGGACCGTGCCGTCCCGGGTGACGACCGGGCAGTCGTTCTCGACGCGCACCCTGCCCGGTTCCGGGCGGTACACCGAGATGTCCGGCCGCAGCATCCCCGAAAGGCGGCCAAGAGCATACCGGCCCCGTCCCGGCCGGCTCCACGGCTTGTCGTGCCCGGCTTCGTCATCGCGGCTGCTGCTCATAGGACCGGCTTCCGTACCCCCGAGTCCCTGATCTGGCACTCAGGACAAACGATGGCAAGAGGTAGGGGCGTCGGCAACTCGGGGCCGCCGGGTGCGGAGGTCCGGCATTCGGCTCCGGAACGGACATCCGAGGCCGCCGCTACGGCGCGCTTTCGCGGCCGAGCCGAATCTTCTTGGCCGTGATGGCGACCCTGGCGTAGGACTTTCCCTGAAGCAACCGGAGCGGACGGGAGCGGATGGGACGGATGCCGACAGCGGGGTTCGAGGTCGTGGAGACGGCGCGCGGGGGTGTCGCGGGGGTGGTCCGGGGTGGGACGGTGTGCTTCCGAGGTATCCCGTACGCGGCGTCGCCGGTGCGCGAGCTGCGCTTCGCGCCGCCGCGGCCGCACCGGGGCTGGGCCGGGGTGCGGGACGGGGCGACGGCCGGGCCGTCGGTGCCGCAGGCCACCTCGCGCCTGGAGCGGGTGCAGGGCGTGCGGGTGCCCGACCGGGCCGAGGACGGGAGCCTGAGCGTGAACGTGTTCGCGCCGCGCGGGGCGATCGGTGAGCGCGCGGCGCGCGCGGAGCTGGTGTGGTGGCACGGAGGGGGCTTCACCAGCGGCAGCGGCGGCTGGGACGGGTATGACGGGGGCCGGCTGGCCGCGCTGGGCGACATCGCGGTGGTGAGCGCCACCTACCGGCTGGAGCCGTGGGGTTACCTGTACCTGCCCGAGGCCGGCGTGGCCAACCTCGGCTTTCAGGATCAGGTCGCGCTGCTTCGTTGGGCGGGGAGAACATCGCCGCGTTCGGCGGCGACCCCGACCGGGTCACGGTGGGCGGGCAGTCCGCCGGCGCGTAGTCGTCGCTGATGCTCGCCCTCGAACCCGACATCGGGCCCCAGGCGGCGCGGGTGCTGCTGCAGTCCGGCCCCTCCGGCCTGGTCCCGCAGGACCCCGGGCAGGCCACCGAACACGCCGTCCAGTTTCGGACACGATCTCCCGGACCTACGCCGCCGGAAACGATCGTTTGACGACAGGCACCACTCCTCCCCGAGCTCCGAAACCCGGAACGATTCGCCTGATTACTGAGGTTGCAGGCGGCGTTCGTCAGATCCCCACGACCCATACCGACAGCGTAGTGCTCGGCCCGCCCGGCCTCGAAAGCACGAAGGATCCCGACCGCTCGGGGCGGGGTCGGAGATACTGGCGGTCGCCCCGGTGGCGAGCTGGTCGTTCGGCCGTGGATTGTGGACGATGACTTGTGTGCACGTGTCGAGCGCTGTACCTGCGCCTGCCCACGGACCGGACCCCGTACTGGCTGGAGGCCGCTTGGCTTGCGTTCGGGGCTTCGCTGCACGCCGAGCAGCTGTTTGACGGCCGGGCCTTGGTCCTCGAGGTCGATGCATTTGCGTACCCAGGCGCCGACTTCCGCGCGGAGGTCGCTGCCCTCGCCCTCGACGGCTGGGTCCATCGTCGCTTCGCACTGACCCCCTGCGGCGCCTCGGTGACCTACGACAGGCACTCTCGCCGCTTCGCCTTCACCTGGCCAAGCCCGATCCCCCCTTCGCCGACGAGTTCCCGGCACCAGGCCCGGCTTGAGTTGCCGCGGCTGCTTGCCGATGCGGGACCACGGCGCCCGGACCTCCCTGACCAGTTGCGGAGCCGGTCGGTTCAGTGAGAACGGTCAAGGTTCCGTGAGACAGGACAGCACTCCGTCGCACAGGCCACCTTGAACAGAATCCTCACGAAACTCCCTCGGTCTCGCGGGCGTTGCAAGATGCCGGCGACTCTGACGTCCACTGGGGGAGCGGAGCCGTCCTGAGCGGCCCCCGGGGGGGCCGCCACCGTGCGCTTCCTGTGGCAGCCCCCGGGGGCTCGACGACAGCGGGTCAGGCCTGGCTCATCTCCTGGGTGAACTGCAGGATGACGAATTCGGCCGGCCGCACGGCAGCGAGGCCGGCCTTGACGATGAGTCGGCCCTCCGCGACATCGCCCTCCGACATCGTGATGCCCCTGCCGACCTGCACGAAGTACGCCTCCTGCGGGGTCTGGCCCACGAGGCCGCCCTGCTGCCACAGACCGTGCAGGTAGCTGTCCAGTGCGGAACGCACCCGCTCCCAGGTGGGCGCGCTGTTCGGCTCGAACACGGTGAAGCGCATCGCCCGCTTGATGTCGTCCTCGACCGCGTTGAAGAGGCGACGGATGGGAACGTAGCGCCACTCGCCGGTGTCGGAGAGAGTGCGTGCACCCCAGATCAGCACGCCCGCCTCGGGGAAGGTGCGGATGAAGTTGAGGTTGCGGTGGGCAGCCTGGTCGGCGTCGCCGGCCTGATGGAGCGGGCCGTCGACACCGCGCAGGGCAATGTTGGCGGGGGCCTTCCACACGCCGCGCTCACGGTCGACCGCGGCCCAGGCGCCGGCGACGGCACCGCTGGGCACGACCGGCTCGTCGTCCCCGCTCTGCCGAAGCCAGGGGAAGTACACCGCCGCGTACGGCCTGACCTCCTCGCCCAAGCCCCACGCGTCGATCGCCTCACCGGCTTGCTCGGGGGAGTGGTCGCGGGCGGTGTGCAGGACGGCCATCGCCTTGTTCTGGGCGGCCCAACCGGCGAGCGCGCGGGCCCACTCACCTGCCACCTGCGCGCCCTGGTCCCACAGGCCGGGAGCGACCAGGATCGTCACGTCCCCCAGCGCAGTCACCGCCTCCAAGGCCTCGGCGAGGCCGGATGCGGCGGAGCTGATCAGATAGCAGTGTCCGCCGCCGTTCTGGAAGTAGCTCTTGAGGACCGGGCCCAGAGCCTTGCGGACGTCCCCGTTGCCGTCTCCATCGGCCAGGGTGGCGAAGTCCAGCCAGCTGTTCACCCGCACCCCGCCCACGGGCACGCCGGCGAAGTCGCCGACGAATGCCGTCACCGCGGTCTGCCCCGATTGGACGGACAGGCTGAGACTGAACGTCTCCTCGATGTAGACGCCCGGATACCTGACGGAAGCTGTCATGGGACTCTCCTCCACTGTGGTGTGCACAACGCGGGTGATCATTCACCGGGACCGGACCACCCGGAGCTGTTTGCGTGTTCTGACCAACGCCACACCACACCTCAGGTAAGGGGCCCGGGTAGCGATCCTGGCATCGAGTGGACCCCCACTCCGGGAGGGCGGCGGAGACCAGCGCGAGGGCCTCGGGCACCGTGTCGGTAGGGTTGTGCAGACCGGTGCGCCGTGGCGGTGGGCCACGCAGATCAGGTAGCGGTTGCGCTCGGGGTCGGGGCAGTCGGTAAGCAGCCCAGCACGGCCCGGCCCGTGCCGACGTCGAGGCCGAACTCGACGTTGGTGATCATGGACGGCGGCGTCTTGAGGTCGCGGGGGATCCAGAAGAGGATCGCCGTGGCCGTGGCCGTGGCCGTGGCGCGGGCTTCGGTCTCCCAGTGGACCTGGGTCTCGTAGCGGTCTGCGCGGTCGCCGTTGCTGGATTCGGGGCTCAGGACGGTCAGCGTCTGGGGGCCGGTCCACTGCTCGGCGAGCACCCGCAGGGCCTGGGGCCTCCAAGACGGGACGGGGTTGCTCTTGTCCGGGGTGGGTCCGGCGGGGAAGACGGACGGCCTGGCCGGGATGGGCTCGCGGGCCATGACCAGGGTGGTGAACGGGTTGCATCACATTCACATGAGGATGACGCCGGACCCACGGCTGCACCGCCACGGGCTTTCAGCTGGCATCGGGCGTCTCCGCGGCGGTCTGCTGGCTGATGAGCGGGTGCGGATTGCGCGTTGCGGGCCAGCGGCGGTAACGCTCGCGAAGCCACTGGTCGAGGAGGCTGACGGTGACCTCGTCAAGGTGGACGACGCGCAGCCCGTGGCGACGTCTGATGAGTAGGCGGCTCCGGCTTTCCGACGGGTCGTCCACGAGGATGCGGGTGAGTGCGCGTTGGTCGACCGCGTGGTTCGCGACGAGAGCCACGGCCAGGCGATCAGCGGCCCCGGTCGCGCGGTCGATGAGCCCGGCTCCCATGTTGCTGGGGAGCGTCCGCGGCGGCCGTGAGGGCCGTGAGGCACAACGCTGCCACGGGTGGGGTCGCGCAAGGTGGTCTTGTTGCGCTTGAGCGAGATGCTGCGTAGCGCCATCCCCAGGTGGCGTGCCGCCTCGCCCACTTGAGCTTCCATTGCGGCGTCGGCCGGGGTCACCTTGCGCAGTGTTCGGTAGCGTCGCCCCCACTCGACCAGGGCCGGGTGGGCGTAGGTGAGGCAGTTCCTGATCGTGGCGTAGCGGGGGTGGGGCCGGCCGTTGCGGCCTTCCCACCGCAGCAGCACGACCCACTCTTTGATCTCTGGGACGATGCTGGACAGCAGGCTGGCGATGATGCGGTGCGAGGCATGGTCACGTGGCTCGCTTCGGCGCGCGGTGTCGGGGATGCCCAGGCCGTTGTGGGCCAAGAATCGCGGCACCTTGAGGGCCCGCGGTCCCACTTCGTTGAGGAGCCTGATGTCCTGCCCGGGGATCGGGGCCGCTATCGAGCACGGCTTGGTCCTCCTGTCGGCTCGCGGACGTGGCTCGTCCGACAGCCAGGTGCGCCGACCGAAGCCCGTCCGCGCCCGCAGACGGCGACCCCATAGGGACGGGGCGATGCGCCGGAGGTCGGGAATGGCCGCGACATACAATCGCAGTGAGGGTGAAGCGCCAAGCCGAGAGTTCGGCACCGGTGTGAGGAAGGGGTCAGGATGTTCGGTCGGAAGAAGAATCGCAACGATCTGAAGCTCGACGATCTGATGGCGCAGCTCAGGCCCGACCTGAGTCGGGAATCGCTCGGCGTCGGGCCCGACTTCCCGGGCATCGCCCCGAACCCGCTCCTGAGTAGTGATGCACGGAAGCGCAATGCGGAACTGCGTACGGGGGTGCTTGCGCTCGGTGTTCTCGTCAACTGGCGGGAGGTCAGCAGCGACGGTAGTCCTCGCGTGGTCCTGATGTTCGACGTGGAGGCCGTGGGCGGCATCTCGTTCCGCGGTATCGCAGACGAAGACCTCACGATCACCGAGCTCACCCGACTCGCCCCAGGACAGACGTTGCCCGTGCGCTACCGGCCGGCCGTCATGGACCACTACGTCGCCCTTGCCCGGGACGCGGACCCCGCCCATGTGCAGGAGCTCTCTGACGAGCTCGCGAGCCGCAAGCGGACCTGACCCGAAGCCATTGGCCAGATACCCAGGCCGTGTCTGGGAAAGGTTGAGGGTTCTGGCTGGAACTCTGGTCCCGAGTCGCGTTTTCAGTCGCTTCCGGATGCTCAGTGGTCTGGCCGGCGCCGACCTCGTCACAGTGGCTCGCTTGCTCCATGACGCAGCGTCTGAGCGGGGCTTTCTCGACACCCACTTGCTGGCCCGCCGCACGTCGAAGCCATCGGCGGTGCGGATCACAGGTTCTCGCCTGCCACCGGCTGCCGGTGGGCGAGGGCCGGGAGTTCCGCGGCGAGTTCCGGCGCGGACAGGATGGTTCGGGCGATCAGCGGTGTGCGCAGGGTGGGCTGGTCGAGGCTCTTGCTCGCGTGTTGGAGAACCCAGCCTAACCGCCATGCCCGGGTGCGGTTCTCGATCGTCTTGGCGCCGGTCAGGATCGCGGTGGTCCAGGCTGCTTGATGCTGAGTCCGCGGATCCAGTCGTCCTCGGGCAGGGTCGCTCTGCTCATGCGGCCCACCCCCGCGCGGCCGTGCCCGGACAGTCGGCCCGGCGGCCGTTAAGGGACGGCACGGTGACGTGCTGGCTGGGCGCGAGGGCCGGGCGCCGGTGTCCTTGCCGTCGTAGAGGGCGGCATCGGCGGACCTCTGGAACGCGGCCAGGTCGCGGGAGCCGACCGAGGCCGGGGCCGCGGCGCCGACCGAGGCGGCGCCGTCGACGGCGCGATCATCGTCCAGGGTGACCGGGATGTGCAGCATCCGGACCAGCTGCTCCAGGCGCTGCTCGCGGCGGTCGGAGGGCAGCTCCAAGGTTACGGCGAACTCGTCGTCCCCGAGCCTGCCGATCGCTGCGCGCGGGCCCGCCCAGGCGGTCTGCGGCTCGAACGCTCCCTCCCGATCCCGCGGCACCTCGATCTCCACCAGGCCGACATCCGTGACGACCATCTTGGAGCGTTTCCCGTTCCTCGAGTTGCCGCCGTTCTTGCCCGCCGGATCGTGCCGGTCATAACCGAGATGGTCCGTCATCTCGCCCTCGAGGGCGGACTCCAACAGCCGCTTCGTCAGTTGCTGGAGCAGACCGCCCTCGCCCGTCAGCTGCAAGCCTTCGGCTTGGGCCCGGGCCACGAGCTCGTTCAGGAACCGGTCATCGACAGCCGCAGACGAGGCCCCCGCCTCAAACGCTCTGGCTATGTTCTCGCTGGTCACAGGTGCAATCCTCCATGATCGGAGTTACACCGTTCCTTTTACAGCCCCCCGCGGCCTGGAGCGTGATAGCCGTGCTGTTTGCGGGGGCGACGGTGTGGGCCGGGGCTGCAGGGCTCGTGCGGCTGGGTCTGGCCGGAGATGAAGTCCGGGTTCGTCTTTCGCAGTGCCAGCGTGAAGGCGGAGGTCGAAGAGCAAGCTACGTCGAGTGCTCCGGTCAGCTGGTGGATGACGTGAGCACGGGCACCGTGAGGGTGCGTCATGACGCCAAGGAAGGGGAGGTAGTGTCCGCCGCCAGGACGCCGTGGGGAACTCTTGAGGTTGTAGGCAAGAGCTTCACGTCGTGGGGGACGGCAGTTTAGCCCCCGCTGCTGCCTCTCGGGGCTGCGGCGTTGACTGCCTACCTCGCCTTGCGATCCGGTCGCCGCGGAAAGAGGCAGCCGGCATCGAGAGCCTCGTGAGTCTTGGAGCTAGGGGCTATGCCACGTCCGTGTCTCGTTCGATGGCTTTGAGGCGGTTCTTGAGCCGGCAGCTTGGTCCGTTGATGGAGATCACGTCGCAGTGGTGCAGGAGCCGGTCGAGGATGGCCGTGCTGAGGACTTCATCGCCGAACACCTGCCCCCATTCAACTGGGGCTGGCACTTGTTCCTCGGGGAGAGGATGCCCTGTGACCTGGCCGTTTCAGGGGTCTGCGTGTCTCTTTGCATGTCTTGCTGACAATCAGATCTTCAAGGGCTTCCACCGGTTTCTGCAGGCCCGTAAGGCCGTCCAGATCGAGGCCGCGTTCGGGGTACGGCTGGTCTGCCCGGTGGACGAGTTCTACGCCTCACGGCATGTCGGCGACGACTTCCCGGCCCAGTTGACATCCATCACGCGACCATGACCATGGACGGCTACTCGACGTCACCACCGACTACGGGCCAGAGCCGTTCTCCTTGCAGTCCCTCATGCCGGGCCCGCAGGCCGGGAGCTCCATTGCGGAGCCACCCATGTAGGTAGTGGGGGCAGGTCTCCGCCGGTCGTTACGCGGCGGGGCCTGCCCCGGTGAGCAGGCCGCCGTGCGTCCGCTACTTGTCTCTCGGTCCGATCTCTACCAGCTTTGCCTTCTGGAGTTCCGAGAGGTGGTTCACGATCTCCTTGGTGAGGTTCTCGACCGTCAGGCCCTGTTCGCCGTATGCCTGATAGAGGCGGATACCGAACATGATCGAGGTGGGGTCGCCCGAGAAGACGGGCTGATTCTCCTTCACGTCGACGGCGCTCGCCGCCCCCAGCAACACCTCGGGACTGAATCCGGCCGCCGTGCCCACGTAGCCGTAGTGCACGTTGGACCAGAAGTCGTCCCGTATCCACAGAACGGTGCCGGGAATGTTGGCCGAGTCGTTTTCCTTGCCGCGGTTCATGCCCATGATCTTCTCTTTGTGGTCCCACGGGCCCTTGGTCTTGACGTACTCCTTCCAGGCGGCCATCGCCGCCGCCTTGTCGGCGTACCAGTTCGGCTTGACCCACCTCGTCACGCCCTGGGGCCTGTTGAGCTCGGCCATCCTCTGCACAGGGCCGGAGCGGGAGTTGACGGACATCTCCCGGGCCATGAAGGCCGCGATCTCGTTGAAGGGCTCGGGAGCCCGGCCGGTGGGGTCGACCAGCTTGACGGGGTTGTTGTGCGCGTAGGTGTAGGCGGCGAGGTTGCGGGGTTCGGAGATTCCGCCCGCAAGCTTGGTGTCGAGGTACTCCGGCAGGGCCGGGTCGGCGCTGGCCCACAATTGGGTTCGCGGGTTGTAGTAGCGGGCGCCGTGGTAGCTGAGGCCCGTCTCGCTGTCGAGTTCCTTGCCGGTGTACTGGTACGGCGTGTCCGCCTGCCCGGTGCGTTCCTCCACCCAGGTCTCTCCGGACGCGAAGTACTCCAGGTGCTCGGTCACCGCGCCCGTGTTGTCCGTGACGTACCCGGACGACCCCAGGTGGTCGGTGTGGTAGAACGACCGGTCGTTCTCGACTCCGCCCGCGACGGTCTTGGTCGTCAGGCGGCTCTCGCCGATGAAGACGTGTTTGTACCCGGTGCCGTCACGCTCGCTGTAGTTCTGGTTGGGGTACAGCGCCAGGCTTTCGCCGTTCTTGACCACGCGCTCGCCCGCCGCGTCGTACACGTAGGACACGGTGGCGTCCGCGCAGCCCGCGGGACCCTGCTCGACTGTCGCGGCCGTGGTGTCCTGGTTGCAGGCGAGGCGGTTCTCCTCGTCCCATACGTACTGCCTGTGCATGTCCGCCGCGGCGGTGTTCCCCGTGGCGGTGAGGTTGCCGTTGGCGTCGTAGGCCTGGGTGATCGGGCCGACCCGGCTCGGTGCGTGCGGCTTTGCGCCGCCGTATGTGTAGGCGTAGTCGTAGCTCGTCCTGTCCTGCACCTCGGCCGCGTTCGCCGGGTCGTCGATCGGCTCGATCGGCCCGGGGGACTGGGCGCCGGCCGGGAAGGCCGCGACGCCGCCGGTGATCTCGTGGCGCTGGGACTTGCTCGTCATGTTGTGGAGGGAGTCGTAGCCCAGCGCCAGGGTGTACTTGTTGACCTGGTTGTTCTTGTCCGTGTACTGCCCGGACGCCGACGTCAGCCGGTTCAGGTCGTCGTAGCCGTACGTCTGGGAGCTCGGGCCGCCGATCAGTGCGCTGCGCGGCGCGGAGTTCGCCAGCGCGGTGACGTTGCCGACGTGGTCGTAGGTGTAGTCCAGGTCCTGGAACGTCGTTCCGGAGGGTGCGGCTGACTTGAGCGATGCGAGCCTGCGGTCCTCGGCGTTGTACGCGTAGGTCGTGCGTACCCCGTTGCCGGTCTCCTGGAGGGTCTTCTGACCGAATTTGTCGTAGTCCAGCCGTTCCAAGTAGGTGTAGTCGCTCCCGGCCTTGACCCCGGTCGCCCGCGTGACCTGGCCACCGGAGTCGTAGCCGTAGGTGAGAACCTCGCCGTCGGGGTAGGTCAGCTGCAGCACGCGGTTGAACGTGTCGTAGCGCCACGCGGTCGTGTAGGTGCGCGGTGCCCCGCCGGTGGCGGTGATCGTGCGCGTCTCCCTGGTCAGCTCGCCCAGCGGCCCGTAGCCGCGGGTGGTCGTCCCGGCCGCGTCCCGGACCTCGGTGATCCGCGACGCGGCGTTGTCCGCCGCGCCCGGGGCGCCGTAGGAGTAGGTGACGTTGTTGGCCGGGAAGCTCGGGTAGCGGACGGCCTTCACCCGGTCGTAGTCGTAGTCGTACTCGATGCTCCGGCCGGCGGCCCGCAGGTTCGCGGTGATCTTCGCCGTGACGTTGCCGGCCAGGTCGTAGCGCGTCTCGGTCCGGCCCGCGTCCGGGTTGTCGAACACCGTGCGCCGCCCCAGGCCGTCGTATGCGGCGCGTGTGACGTTGTCCTTGTCGTCGGTGACGGCCGTGACCCGTCCCAGCGGATCGTTCGCGTAGCTGGTCCAGACCGCCGACGAACCGCTGAGCTCCTTCACCGCCGAGGTCGTGTCCCGGACTCCGGTGTAGATGCGGCGCTGCTTGCCGTTGGCATCGGTCACCGTGTTCTCGAAACGCGTCGTACCGGCCCGGTCCAGCCCGAATCCGTACCCGTTGGTCGTGCTGGCCCCGTCCGGACGCACCGTCCTGACCGGCCGGTCCAGCACGTCGAACGAGACCTTCGTCGGGGCCACCGTGTCGAACGCGGCGTTGAGCTTGGTGTTCGCCGCGCCCTTGGGCTCGGTCACCGGATAGTACGTCTCCGTCGTGCGGCCGAGGAAGTCGAACTTCAGCCGCCCGGACACCGTCATCACCTGCTGCGGCGCAGTCCCCGGCGACGCGGCGACCGACGCGTCCTTCTTGGTCTGCAGCGCCCGCTTCAGACCATCGCTGAACGTGACGGTGTCGATGGTGTCCGCCCGGACGCCGCCCGCGTCGCGGTCCAGGTTCTTCGTCGTCGCGTACGGGACGGCCGCCTCGGGGTGGTACTCGAAGTCGATGGTGATCTTGCCACTGCCCGCCTCGTACGGGCCGGTGACCGAGGCCGGCCGGCCGAAGCCGTCGTACGTCATCGACAGCGGCTGGTCGTTCTGGTCGGTGCTCCGTTCCGGCAGGCCGTACTTGAGGTTGTGCGTGGAGGCTGACCGGTACCCGAAACTGTCCACGACGGACTCCACGTGCACGCCGACGACGGTGTCGTAGCCGTACTCCAGCTTGTACCGCTGTCCGGACTTGTTCGCCGGACGGGTCACCGACCGCAGGTTCCCGTCCGGGTGGTACGCCAGGTCCGTGACCGCGATGTCGGTGGGGGTCGCGTACTCCCTGATCTGCCGGAGCGCCCCCGTCGCACAGTCCACCGAGGCCTCGCGGTGCCGGAGCGGGGTGTCGGTCGCGGTCGCGCGCTGGGACACGGCCCGGGCCAGTCCGACCAGGTTGCGGTCCCGGCACGCCTGGTCGGACGCGGTGTACTCGAACTCGGTCTGGACGTCGTCCTCGACGCCGTCGTCACCGGCGTCGAACGATCCCGTCAGGTTGCCGTAATCGTCGTAGGCCATCACGGTGTGCGTGGTCTTCGCTGGTGCCCGCGCACCTTCGTGGAACTTCTTGTCCACCCGGGTCAGCCGCGGGAACACCGACGCCGTGGTGCCCGCCGGATCGGCCGTGGTGCCGGTGGCGATGTCGTGGAGCTGATAGCTGTTGACGGTCTCGGTGAACGGTCGGCCCGCGCCGTCGCTGATGAGAGTGCGGGCGAGCAGGCCCTTCGTATAGACGCTGTCGGTCCTGTACTCGTCGCTCACCGACCGGTAGAGGGCGTCGCCCGCACCGGGATCGCGGACCTCCGAGACGACCGTGCCGAAGCCGCGGAACTCGCGCTCCAACCGGTCGTACGTGCCGTTCTCGTAGCGGTAGGTCGTGAGCTGGTCGTCGGCTCCGTCGCCGGTCTGCCCGTCGAAGACGGTGGTGCGGGACAGGACCCAGCGACTCTCGGGCATGGCCTGGCTGTTGCCGGTACGGGCGTAGTCGAGGGCGATCCGCGCGCCCATGGGGCGCGACACCGCGCGCAGGAGGTTGGTGCGCCCGGTTGTGTTGGTGGCGACCAGCATTTCGTTGTCGCGGGTCGACTTGACGTGATCGGCGAGGCCGTCGCCGTTGACGTCGCGCAGGGTAGTTTCGGCTCGGCTGATGCCGGTGGACACGCTGGCGCCGGGGTTGAAGACGAAAACGCCGACGGGAGTGGGCAGGCCGACGGTGAAGTAGACGCCCGCGCCGAGACTGGCGTTCTTGTCGACGGCGATCTCGGGGAAGCTGCCGCGGAAGGGCGTGGGCGCGGTGAAGCCGGTGCCGGTGTTGACCGAGACCTTGATCGGGTTGGCCCCGTCGGTGAACACCCGGTCGGTGAGGCCGTCGCCGTTGACGTCGATCATGCTCGCGTTGGTGAGCGAGGTTCCGAGCTCGGCCGAGACACCGCCCGCGAAGCCGTAGCGGTCGACGTTGAACCCGAGGTTGACGCCGACGTTGCGGGTGGACGCGTCGTTGATCGGTCCGGCCGACCAGGGTTCGCGGGCGGCGAAGGAGTAGCCGAGGTTCAGCTGGGCGTCGCCGCCCGCGAACACCTTGTCCGGCAGCCCGTCCCCGTTGATGTCGATCAGGTCGACACGGGCGTCGGACTCGCCGCCGCCGAGGCTGCCGCCGATGCCGAGCGAGGGTTGGACCGAGCCGGTGGTTGCGGTGTTGGCGCTGGTGCCCGCGTCGGGTGCGGCCATGCCCAGAGCGCTGGCGATGGTGGCGGTCTCGCTGCCCGCGGAGAGCGAGACGTTGCCCGAGACGTTGTCCGCCTCGCGCACGTTGCCGCCGAGGGTGCCGCGCGTGGCGCCGAGCGCGCCGGTCATGTCGGTGAACTGGATCTCCTTGGCGCCCACAACGTCGGGGTAGCCGTCGCCGTTGAGGTCGAGGTAGTCGACCGAACCCGCGGTGATCCCGCCGACCACGGTGCCGCCGAACGGGCCCGCCGCGAGGGTTGCCGAGACCTGGCCGGTGACACCGCGGCGCATCGCCGTCCGGTCGCCCGCCACGTCGGCGTCGGTGACGATGTCGATGGTGTCCGCGCCGAGGCGGGAACTCGTCGCCATCGCGGCGGTGATCCAGGAGGAGTCGTCCTGAGCGGCCCAGCCGCCTTTGGCCGGCACGGGGGCGAACACCGCGAGCCTGGGCATGGTGAGCCGGGGATTCGCGGTGAACCCCGGGACGTCCGTTTCCTTGGGCTCCTTGGGAAGTGCGTCCTTGAAGCTCTGGTCCAGCGTGAGTTCGGCCTGCTTGAGCGGTTGGGTGGCGCGGTCTCGGTTGCCCTGGTAGCCGATCACGCCCCAGCCGCGGTAGGGCTGGGCGAAGGCGCCCTGGCCGACGGAACCGTGCATGGCGCTGGGCGCCGGGGTGAAGGCCGGCCAGCTCGATGTCACGTCGTAGGTGACCGAAGCGGACTGCTCGACGAGCGTGGCGAGCAGCGCGGTCTCGGTCGTGGAGTAGTCGATGTAGAGCTCGTCGCCGGAGGTGACCGGCACGGTCAGATCCAGGTTCGGGCCGCCGAAGAAGGTGTCCTTGGCCTGGAAGATCCGTTTGCCGAGCAGCTGCCCGCCGCGCTTCTTCACCGTCAACGCGATCTTGGAGTCACCGAGGAGGCTGAAGTTGAGGGACACCTTCGGCCGTACCTTGAGCTGGCCGGTCTTGGTCGCCTTGTAGGACTGCTGCGGCGCGGTGAGGGTGTCCGCCGGGTACATGGTCTGGTCGTACGGCGGGGTGATCACCATCGTGGGATCGCCCGCGGCGTCGACGACCGACTCGACCCCCTGCGCGGCCGTGTAGTACGCCTTCGGCGCCCAGCTCACCGCCGAGGCGTCGATCGGGGAGTCGGTCTTCAGCTTCCAGGACATCTTCTCGAACATGCTGACCGGAATGTTCAGGTCGATCGCGGTGGTGCCGGTCGACGCGGCGGGCAGAACCTTTCGGAACACCTCCGCGGGGGCGTGAACGCCGTTGCCCTTCTCGATCACGACGGTCACATCGTCCGAGGTCGTCTTGGACTTGACCACGTCACCGGTCAGCCGCAGCGTGCCGTTCACCGGTACGGTCACCAGGGACGGCCTGCCGCCGAAGGTGAAGTCGGTCGACGCGCGGAACACGGTGTTCGCCAGCCCGTTCGCGTCCGTGCCGGCCGGCAGGTTGGTGTAGGTGATCGCCGGGTCCCACGCCACGGTGTCGTACTTGCCGTCCAGGACGGACTGCGTGCGGAAGTAGAGCGCGTCGCCCTTCTTCACCGGAACGGACGCCACATTGCCCGGGGCGAACTCGCTGTGGTCATCGGGGCCGATCCGCTGCGCCCAGAGTTCGGTGTCCTTGTGCTGGATGGTGACCCGCACGCCGTCGGCCTTGGTGTAGGCCGCCCGCGCCGGGGAGGGGTCCTGGGTCAGCTGCACGCGGCCGTCCACGCGGACGTTGCCGTCGAAGGGCGCGACCCAGCGGCGCACCGAGTCCAGCAGCGGAGAGTTGTCCACCTGCTGGTTGAACTGCGCGGTCTGATCACCGACGATCTCGCCGGTCACCGAGCCGCCCCCGATCGGCGCCGGGGTGCGAGTGGAGTCCGCGCTGTAGGCGGGCTGCCCGTGGGCGTCCAGGTAGCCGAACAGCACGCCGCCGTTGTTCACCAGGTCGGCTATGCCGTCGCCGTTGACGTCGCTGAAGAACCGGTCCGAGGTCGTTGTGGTACCCACGAAGTCCAGCTGGGCCGAGGTGGTGAGGACGTATGACTCGACGCCGATGGTGCCGGACAGCGTCCGCTCGGTCGAGATCCCCGGAAGGTCGGTGAGCTTGATCGGCGTGTCGCCGAACTTCGGCTCACCACCCGGCGTGGCCAGATTGGGCCGGTAGAACACGTCGTTGTTCTTGCGGAACACCTTGTCGGGCAGGTTGTCGCCGTTCACATCGGTCAGCGTCGACAGGCCGTCGGACTGGCCCGCGCTGAACCCGACCTTCAACCCGACGGAACCCTCCTTGGCCGGAAGCCCCTGCACGTTGTAGCCGGCGAACAGGTGCGCGCCGAAGCCGGCCGACGTGTTCGCCGAGATCGCGCTGGCCTCGCCTTCGCGGATGTTCACCCCGAGGTCGTCATCCGGCACCGCCCAGCCCTTGGCGTCGGCGAAGGCGTTGTAGTTGCCCGACTGGTCACGCACGTCGTCGAAGTAGTCGAACGTGTGGGTGTTGAACAGCTGGTTTTCCTCACCGAACTGAGACACCGACTGCAGCAGCGTCTTGGAGAACGCGCCGGTCCGGTAGTTCAGCTCGTAGGCGCGGATCAGCTGGTCGTCCAGCTTGACCTCGACGCGCCGCAGCAGGTCGGCGGTGACCTTCTTGAACCCGTACCGGGCGTCGATCCGCACGTCCGGCCGGCGGGGCTCGCCGCGCTCACGGTCCCGGATGAACGTCACCGAGTACCTGCCGTCGGTGTCGCCGCGACCGGTGTAGGTGATCTTCTGCGGGTAGAGGTCGCTCCCCGGCACCGCGGCGCCCGCCGTGCCGCCGTCAGCCACCTTGGCGTACCGGTAGCGCATGATGTTGTCGTTGCCGTCGCGGATCTCCCGCGCCGCCCATGTGGCGACTCGGCCCGCGCCGTCGATCAGGGTGCTGTCAGCCGTGCCGCCGAAGACCGTGCGGACACCCTGCTTGTCGGTGACCTCCCACCAGTAGTTCGTGGGGCTGTCGCCGTGGCGCACGATCCGTTCGAAACGGCCTTCCACGCGGGTGTGGAACACCTTCTCCGCGGTGCGCGTCCGCAAGGCGCTCCGGTGCGCCACCGGGGTCAGCTGCTCGCCGCCCAGCAGGTAGGTCTCTGTCTCCAGGCCGGCGTCGTAGCGCGGCACGCCCCACCGCGTGTCGACCGTGACCATCGGGGTGGCGAGGTCCCACCCGACGCCGAGCCACCCGTTCGCCCCCGACGAGTTGTAAGTGACGGCCAGCTTCGGCTCCAGGTCCGCGCGGCCTTTCGGCACCTCCAGGGCGTACGACAACCGCGCGTCTCCGCTGCTGTTCGCCGAGGGCGCCTCGACCAGGTTCACCCTGGAGCCGGGGTCGGCCGCCTTGACGTCCTTGATCTGGTTCGGGTTGAAGGACGTGCCCTCGGGGTGTTCGGGGCTCCGCACCGCGGAGTCGGCACCCGCCCGCGCTCCCGCCGTCGTGCCCCAGCCCGGCTGCACCAACCCCAGCGCCGGCACTACGAGGATCAAGATCACCAGCAGGTTCTTGGCACGCAATCGAGCCGCCGCGAGGACAGTCATCCCCGACCCCCTATGAAACCGAGTTCGACCTGGGACAGGGCGCTTCCCGTGGAATCCTGGCCGGTTGAGCCACCTCGGTCACCGCCGGTTACCGTCGGTAAACGTATAGGTGCACGGAGATCGAAGACAAGGTCGATTATTAGACTCGCACCGGACGGGGTCGAACGGACACCACTCAGCCAGGACCAGCCCCTTTGGTGGGTTCTTTTTTCGGCTGGTGCTGTGACCGGGAAGGTTCGCCGGGTTCGGTGGTCAGGCCGCGGTTTGTGGTGGTCTGCCGCCCCGGCCGATGCCCTTCTCGCTGCGGACGCGGGCGCGTTCGCGTCGTTGGGCCGCGAGGGCGTCGTGGTGGCGGGTGCCCTTGCTCCGTCAACGCAGGTGGGGGTGTGGGGCCCGTGTCTGGACGGTGCGGCCGGGGTGGTTCGAGTTGCCAGGGTGAACTGCCGTAGCGGTCCGAAGTGAGCCTCGATGGGACCCGCCCAGGCCGCCGTGGAAGTAGGTCGAACCTGCTCAATGTTCCCATCGAGAGGCCTCGTCAACATGACGCCTGGTTTCGTGAGGTGTCTCCGGTGAGTGCGCCCACCCACCCGGGTGACCCGGCCGACCGTGGCCTTACGGCCGGAGGGCCAGCCCCGCTACAACCCGGGGCGTTGCATGCGCCCGGCCGCAGCGTTGCCCCCGAGACCGTAGAGGTGGTTGGGGCAGCGCGTCGTCCGCGGGCATCCGGGGGACGAGTTCCCAGCCGACGTCTTCGCCGGTCGTGCCCCGGCCGGTGTCACTGCTGCTCACGGCGATACCCCCCCCGTTGCTGTCCGGATCTTCCTGGCGGTGCTCACGGTATGGACCGGCAGGCGGATCGGTCAGGGGGTGCGGCGCCCCATCGCATCGCGATGATGGTGGCGTCGTCGCGGTAGCCGAGGACGTCTTCCTTCGCGGCGGCGGTCAGGGCGTCGGCCAGGGCCTGGGGGTCGGTTTCGTGCCGCGCGCAGAGCGTCACCATCGTCTGCCGGTCGACCTGGTCGACCTGGTCGACCTGGTCCGAGATGCCGTCGGAGAGCAGGAGGACCAGCGGGATGTCCTCGGGGACTTCGATCTGTCGGCACGTTGCCGCGCAGGCCCGGGCGAGGCCGAGGCGTGACCAGTTGTCGTGGGCCGCCGCGATCTCCACCGGGACGCCCCCGTTGCGGCGCAGCCACTGGCCCATGGTGGCGTCCGTGGTCACCTGCACGAGGGTGGTGCCGTCCCAGGCGTAGGCGCGGCAGTCCCCGAGCCAGTGCACGGCGGTGGGCCAGCCCGGCTCCATGCACACGTACACCGCCGAGGCATGCGGCGGCACCTCGTACGCGTGCGCCATCTGCCCGGCCGTGATCAGCCCGGCCAGCCCGCCCAGGGCCATGCCCAGGTGGGTCATCACCGCGGGCGCGATCGCCGCGTACCGGACCACGTTCTCGTGATGCCCCGCCCCGTCGACCACCGCCGCGCACACCTTGAGCCCGCGGCGCTGTACGTCGAGGCCGTCTGCGCACGGCGGCTCCGTCCCCGCCCGCTGGGCCAGCCCACCTCCACCGTGCCGGTCCCCGCCGCGCGCTCGACCGTCTGCGTCATGTCTGTCTCCTTCGCCCCGGCGCACGGGCGAGGCCTCCGCCCGCCCGCACCTGTATGCCGGTCGGGAATCAAAAGCGCGGAAAATGCGGTCACTTCACGAAACCGGGGCTGGTGAGGCTCGTGGGACGGCCGGGCCCGGCTGGCGGCGGCCCCGCAGGCACGCCCAAGGCGTGGCGGCGAGAATGGATCCCCGTCCTCAACGGCACCGGCCGCCAGATCCAACACGGCGACGTCCCGGTCATGCTCACCAACGGCCGCATCACCGCCAACACCACCGCCTTCGCGAAGGACCAACGCCTTCACCTTGTCGACCGTCACCCTCTCACCGGAGGTCCGGGGTGCCGACGGGCTTTCTGGACGGTCGACCTTGCCATTGCCCGCGGAAGAGGTCCTCTGGGGTGGCTGCGTCGGCGCAGAGCTTGACGGTGCGAGAGGTCATGCGGAGTCGGCGCCCGATTGCCCTCCGGCTGGATCCGGCGGCCAGCAGTTCGTGGATGTTCGTGTGCTTGGCGCGGCTGCTACAGGGACGCAGCCGTGGCCCGGGCGTACGCCGTCGCTTCCCGGCGTCACCCGGTCCGTGCGCATGCCGGATCCGGGTGCTCCTCCCCGCTGGGAGCCGGCTCTGCGGCTCTCAGCGGCGAGGTGGTCGGCGTGCGGCCGTCACACCCGGGGGACGACCGCACCCGGTGTCTTCGGCCGAGGGACGGCGCGGGGCACCGGTGGCGGTGGGTCACGGTGTTCCGTGGGCTCCGTTCGCGCAGGGGCTTCCCACGCCGAAGGTCCCGCCCGTCCCTCCGATTCCGCCGTGGAAGAGGAGGCCGCCGGTGGCGTTGCCGCCGGCGCCGCCGATACCGCAGGCGCCGTCGGCGCCGGCACCCGACTTGGCGCCGCCGTTGCCCCCGTCACCGCCGTTGCCGCCGGAGTTGAGAACGCCTCCAGAGCTCAAGCCGCCCGCCCCGCCGATCCCTGCGGCACCACCCGGGTAGGCGCCACCGGAGCTGCCATTGCCGCCGTTGCCGGCCTTGCCGCCCTTGCCGCCGTTTCCGGCGCTGTTGATGCCGCCCGCGCCGCCGTTACCGCCCGCGCCACCGCCGTGGCCGGTGCCGCCGTTGCCCGCCTTGCCCCCCGCCCCGCCGTTGGAGCCCCCGGCGCCGCCGAGGCCCCCGCGGCCACCTGCGCCGGCGTTGGCGCCGGAGCTGCCGCCGGAGCCCCCGGCGCCGCCCGAACCCCCGTGGGTACCCGGACCGCCCGCGCCGCCCGCGCCGCCCGCACCGGTCAGTCCGCCTGCCGCGCCGGTGCCGCCGTTGCCGCCCGCGGCGCCGTTGGGGCCGCCGTTGCCACCGAGAGCACCTGCTCCGCCGGAACCACTGCCCAGGCCGGCACCGCCGTTGCCGCCGGCACCGCCGACCCCGCCCAGAACACCGTTGCCGCCGGGACCCCCCGCACCGCCGGCGCAGTCCCCGGTTCCGGTCGCGGGCCCGCCCGCGGTGCCGGGAAAACCGTTGGGATGGGAGGAGTTGCCATTGGCACCCGCGACGCCCGCGGTGCCGGCGGTGCAGGCGAGGGCGGAGGCCGCGGCGGGAGAGCCGAGGAAGAGTGTCGCGCCGGCGAAGAACGTGGGCAGGGCGAGGAGAGCGGCGGTCTGGTTCCTGTTCATGACGGGGTTTCCTCAGACTCAGGTAAAGCGCGGGTCAGTGCGGGTCACTGCATCAGGCCGGTGCGGAAGCAAGGGGGGAGTATTCGTTCCCTGAACCGGTTTCCCTGCCGCGTGCCGGCAGGCAGTGGGTGAAAGTCGGGACTGCTTCCAGTGGGCAGGCAGGTCCTGCTCGTCATCGGCGGTCAGGTCACGGCGGGCGGCCGCCCGCCGGCAGGTCTGCGAGCAGGGCGGTATTTTCTCAACGGTGGGGGCGGTTCCCCCGGCGCGTTGCCGAGCCGGGGGAACCTGGACCGGGCCGGACCGTCGCCTTCGTGATGCTCGGCTCGGTGGTGGACCCGCAGGACGTCCCTGCGGGGATTGCCGCGATCCCGGCCCTGGAGAAGAAACGTCGCGGCAACCAAGCATCTCTTTGTCAGGCATACCGTGCGGCCGAGCAAGCCTGCAGGCCGGGCTGTCAGGCGGGTGCCGCCCCGCCCTTACAGCGTCCGTAGGGGCGGGATGGCGCCGAGGGATGCGTGTTGTCCTTCGGGAGCTGGCTCGGCAGTCCCCGCGGGGCTCGGTTCAGCAGGGGAGGGTGGAGTTTCCGGCGGCGCCGGTGGCACCGGTAGTGCCGTCCGCGGTGAACGTGGCGGCAGTGCCGTTGCCGCCGGACTTGCCGGGACACACCGGGCTGGCCGCGCCTCCCGCACCGCCGGTACCGCCCTTGTGTCCGCCACCGACCGTGGACGCTCCGCCGTTGCCGCCCGTGCCACCGGTGATACCGGCACCCGCGTTGCCGACACCGCCCACACCGCCCTTGCCTCCGGTACCACCCAGGGCGGCTTCGCCTCCGGAACCGCCGTGACCGCCGTTGCCGTTGGCGCCACCGGCGCCGCCGGCACCGCCCGCGCCACCGATGCTGGCGCTGCCGCTCGCGTTGCCGCCGTCACCCCCGGAGCCGCCGTTCCCGTTGGCACCGGCCGCGCCACCGGTCCCGCCCAGGCCACCGATCCCACCACCGGTGCCCACACCGTCAGCCCCGTCACCGCCCGGAAGACCCAGGAGACTGAGGCCACCCACAGCCCGGATGCTGCCCGTCTCGGCACGGGCCGACGCGGAAGCCAGGGCAGGGGCGGCGGTGAGACCGGCCACCGTGATCACGGAGACCAGGAGAGTCCGGGAAAGAGCAGTGGTGCGCATGGAGCGCATGAGGAAGCCTCTCGAAGTGTGCGACCGCAGATGCTCCACGACCGACACCCACAACCTGCACACGAACAGACCACCCCAAACTTCATACAATGATCCATTAGCTCAAAACAGACCTTATGTGCAAAATTTGGCCTAAACGTCCTCTGGTTGAGACCGTCCGGGCAGAGACCGGGAACCCCGCGCCCGGGGTTTCCGGCGCCCAGTCGGCCGACGGGCTGTCAGCCTCGCCGTCTCGGCTGCGATGACGTGGCATCCATGATCGTCGACCATGGGGCGGGCGGGGCGATTTCGCTGTCAGGTCATGGCGGAATGCGGGCGCGACGGCGCGGGGAGTGCCGGGCCCGGTCGAAGGGGAGGCTGCGGGCGGTGCCGCTTACGGCGGGTCCGCACCGCGGGGTACACGTCGAGCCGGGCGCGCCCCGGGTGATCGAGGAGTGGGACGGGAGCCGGTGGGTGACTGTCGGGCTCGTTGACGGCCTGGTCGCCGCGAAGGCCTGCTGTATGCGTCGCGGCCGGATCAACGCCGAGGGCACGCGGTGCGTCACCGCGCCCGCCGGCGGGCATCCCCGGCCGTGCCGCGAGGATCTGCGGACGCGAGGTCGAGCAGCAGCGGCCACCAGCCAGCAGCGGGCTGTGAGTTGCAGGACACGCCGGTCAGCCGTCCCAGGCCCTGGATGATGCCCGCGTACACGACCACCAGGACCAGGAACCAGGCCTTACCGGCATCACCGTTGGCCGGCCGTCAGTATCGGCACCCTGCGCGCAGCCCTTCCCCGCGGCTGACCCTGAGCGGCCTGCGGCAGGACCGCATCTTCAACGAAGCAGCGGATGGGGTCGACCCGCTCAGGCTGCTGCGTCTGTTCGGCATCACAGAAAAGACCGCCATGCACTCCGCAGCCGGAGGCGCGATCCAGCCGTTCGTGCGGCGCGCGGCCGGAGGTTCAGACACCGCCGAGGACCATTCGTCCTCGCCGCCCCCGGGTCCCCGTCCGGCCGGCTTCAGGGGTCTTGCTCGGATGCCGGTGGCCGCTTCGCGGGACGTTTTCGTCCCCGTGACGGTGCGTCGGCTGAGCGCTGTTGTCCGGGGTGCGGGAGCGGCCACGCAGATGATGGGGGGCGGGGTGCGGGCTCGGGGAACTCAGGGCGCGTGGAGCCGATGGCAGGCTTCCCGTAAAGGCCACCTGCGCAGCCCCACCCGCCTCACCGCCTTGGGCGCGGTCCTTGCGCCCTGCTCCGCAACGAGTGCCGGGGGAGCCGCGTCTACTGGTCCGCCCGTTCAGGCGGGCGCTGTTGTGGCGGCGCCAGCGGCGGTGGCGCCGACCGGTGCGGCGGGGGTGGTCACCTCGTTCTTCGACCGGTACGAGAGCACGGTCCCTGGGCAGATGAAGGTGCGGCCGGCGGGCCCGGGCAGCGGCGTGGCGCCGGAGGTCCGTCCGCCGGCTCGGCCAGAGCCGGCGGCGGCGCACGGCCCGGCGGCAACAGCACGACCCGGCCCGGACCAGGCCACGCGAGGGGGCGGCACGACCGCGGCCGCGGGCGACCCACACGCGGGCCGGCCGCTGCCGCAAGGCCCGGTGATTCCGCCGTCCTTGAGATCGTTCTCCCGCGCACCGTGCACGCGGATCAGATCGTGGCTGTGGGCAGCATGCGGGACAGAGGACCGGGGCGTGGGGGTGTGCGTGTGCATGTGCGTGTGCTGAACCTTGCCCGTCGTTCTCCAAGGCTGTTGTGCGGTGGGCCGGTGCCGGCCGTGCCCCGGCCCCGGCCTCCCGATCCGCGAGCCGGATCGGGAGGCCGGGGCCGGGGTTGATCAGCGGCTCAGACCCTTGAACCGCCGCACCGCCAGCGGGAAGAACACCGCGATCAGGACCACCGGCCAGGCCACGGCGAGGAGTTGTGCGTGGGTCGCGGCCCAGGAGTCGCCGACCGCGCCCGGGTTGCCGAACAGGCCGCGTACCGCGGTGGCTGTCGCCGACATCGGGTTCCATTCGACGATCGCGCCGAGCCAGGACGGCATCGACTCGGGTGAGGCGATGGCGTTGGAGAGGAAGCTGACCGGCCAGACCAGGATCTGCACGGCCTGCACCAGTTCGGGCTTGCCCGCGACCATCGCGAGGTGGATGCCGATCCACAGCATCGCGAACCGCAGGAGCAACAGCAGTCCCACTGCTCCCAGGAAGGAGGCGAAGCCTTCGTGCCAGCGCCAGCCGATCGCGTATCCGACGCCGATCATCACGGTGAGGCCGATCGCGGACTGCAGCATGTCGGCGACGCTGCGGCCGACGAGGACGGCGCCGGAGTTCATCGGCATCGAGCGGAACCGGTCGATGACTCCCTTGCCGAGGTCCTGGGTGACCGAGAGCATCGTCGCTTCGAGGCCGAAGGCCATGGTCATGGTGAGCATGCCGGGGACCAGGTAGGACGTGAAGTCGCCCTGGACGCCCTGTCCGCCGCCGATGAGGTAGCCGAACATCAGCAGCATCATCACGGGGAAGACCAGCCCGACGACGACCTGGACAGGTTGGCGGGTCCAGTGGGCCAGTTCGCGCCGGGTCATCGTCCAGGAGTCGACGGCCGCCCAGCTGAGCTGTGAGCCCGTGCCGTGCGGGGTGCTCACGGTGCGGGTCGCGCTCATTCGGCGTCCTCCTTCGTCAGGTGCATGAAGACTTCGTCGAGGGTGGGCCGGCGTACCGCGATGTCCTCCGCCTCGATACCGGCCGCCTCCAGGGCCCGGACGGTCTCGGTCAGCGCGGCCATCCGGTCACTGACTGCGGCGCTGAGCATCCGTCTGTCCTCATCGACCGCCACTTCGCCGGGCAGGAGGGAGGCCGCGCGGGCAAGGTGGGCCGTGTCGTGGAGGACCACGTCGATGCGGTCGCCGCCCGTCTTGGTCTTCAGCTCGTCCGCCGTGCCCTCCGCGATGACCTTCCCGTGGTCGATCACCGCGATCTGGTCGGCCAGTTGGTCGGCCTCCTCCAGGTACTGCGTGGTCAGCAGCACGGTCGTGCCGCCGCCGACCAGGGAGCGCACCGCGTTCCACACCTCGGTGCGGCCCCGGGGGTCGAGCCCGGTGGTGGGTTCGTCCAGGAAGAGGACCTGCGGCTGGGAGATGAGCGAGGCCGCGAGGTCGAGCCGCCGCCGCATTCCGCCGCTGTACTGCTCGATGGACTTCGTCCCGGTGTCCGCGAGCCCGAACCGCTCCAGGAGCCCATCGGCCCGCGCGCCCGCCCGGCGCGCGCCGAGGCGGTACAGCCGGCCGAAAATCTCCAGGTTCTGCCGGCCGCTGAGCTCCTCGTCGACGGCGGCGTTCTGACCGAGCAGCCCGATCCGCGAGCGCACCTCGTGGGCCCGGGTCCTCGCGTCGATGCCCGCCACCGTCACGCGTCCCTCGTCGGGCCGCAGGAGAGTGGCCATGATGCGGACGGCCGTGGTCTTCCCGGCGCCGTTCGGGCCGAGAATCCCCTGGACGGTCCCGGCTCGGACCGTGAGATCGAGGCCGTCGAGAGCCGGCTTCTCCCCGTACGCCTTCCGCAGGCCTTCGACGACGATCGCCGGATCGTGGTCAGACACAACACCCTCCTCAGTCAGTGATCAAACTTGACGGGAGAGGCCGAGACGACACACCTCAGCCCGTTAGTCAAACTTGATTAGATGGCCAAGTCACAAGGGGCTGCACGACTAGTCAAGCTTAAATAGAGGTAGTCTAGTCAAAATTATCTAGGAGGGAGACGCCCATGTCAGCGATCCGGCTACTGGTCCTCGGCGCGGTCCGCCAGCACGGCCGTGCGCACGGCTACCAGGTACGCAACGACCTGGAATTCTGGGGCGCCCACGAGTGGACCAACGCCAAACCGGGCTCGATCTACCACGCGCTCAAGCAGATGGCGAAACAGGGAGTCCTCGTCGCGCACGAGGTCGCGCCCAGCACGGTGGGCGGCCCGCCCCGCGTCGAGTACGAGATCAACGACAAGGGCAACGAGGAGTTCTTCACGCTGCTCCGCGAAGCCCTGAGCTCGCACGAGCAGAAGTCCGATGTGATCTCCGCCGGCCTCGGTTTCATCGTCGACCTGCCCCGTGACGAGGCCATCGCGCTCCTCAAGCAGCGGATCGCGGGGCTCGAACAGTGGCGGTCCAGGGTCACCGAGTACTACGTCCCGGAGAACGGGCCCGAGCAGCTCGGGCACATCGGCGAGATCATGAACATGTGGGTGCACACAGCCGACTCCGGCGCGGAGTGGACCCGCGGCCTCATCGAGCGGATCGAAGGCGGGGCGTACACGTTCGCGGGAGAGGGCGAACCCTTCGTGGGCGTACTCGCGGACGACGAGCCGAACCCCTACGCGACGGGACCGCACCCCGACGACAACCGCTGACAGCCCACCCTGGCGGCTGCACCGGTACCGGTGCCGCCCGCACGGGCAGACCCGACAGGGCTGGCAGCCAAGGACCTGCCACCCCGCCACCAGCCCACGGGCGAGTCATCGAGGCGGCTTGCTGGTGCGCTCAGGGTGGGCGGCGGTGACGCCCCACCCGCGCCCCGGCCGGGTTCGTCGGGGGAGAGCAGCGATCCCCGGGAGTCAGAGCGCGACGAGCTCCTGCTGGCCACCCGGCGTTTCGACCCTGGGCTTCTTGTTCGGCAGCGAGAGCCGGACCACCTTCCGCCACGCGGAGAACACCTGCGTGGGCAGCGGCCCGGTGACGTACTCCAGCTCGTACTTCTCGAACAGCGCGCGTACCTTCACCGCGACCTCGGCGTACCGGTTGCTCGGCAGGTCCGGGAACAGATGGTGCTCGATCTGGTGCGACAGGTTGCCGGTCATGAAGTGCATGGCCCTGCTGCCGCTGATGTTCGCCGAGCCCATCATCTGGCGCAGGTACCACTGGCCGCGCGTCTCGCCGTTGATCGACCGGCGTTCGAAGACCTGCACGCCCTCGGGGAAGTGCCCGCACATGATCACCGAGTGGGACCAGATGTTGCGCACCAGGTTCGCGGTGAAGGTGGCGGCCAGCGTGGGGAGGAACGACGGGCCCGAGAGCAGCGGGTGGATCACGTAGTCCTTGAGCACCTGCTTGCGGATCTTGCGGCCCACGGCCCTGGCCCGCGCGCGGAATTCCGGGGTCCGGCGGCGGCGCTTGTGCAGGTTCTTGCCGAGTTCCAGGTCGTACGCGGCGATGCCGTACTCGAAGAAGCAGGCGTTGATGAGGTTCCACAACGGCTGTCCGAGGTGGAACGGGTGCCACTTCTGGTCCTCGTCGACGCGCATGATGCCGTAGCCGAGGTCGTTGTCCTTGCCGATCACGTTGGTGTACGTGTGGTGCAGCTCGTTGTGCGAGTGTTTCCACTGCTCGGACGGCGAGACGTGATCCCATTCCCAGGTGGTGGAGTGGATCTTCGGGTCTCGCATCCAGTCCCATTGGCCGTGCAGGACGTTGTGACCGATCTCCATGTTGTCCATGATCTTCGCCACGGACAGACCGGCGGTGCCGAGCAGCCACGCGGGCGGGAACATCGAGAACAGCAGCACGCCCCTGCTGACCAGCTCCAGCCTGCGCTGCGCCGAGACGACCCTACGGATGTAGGCGGCGTCCTTCTCGCCGCGGTCGGCGATCACCTCGTCGCGGATCGCGTCCAGCTCGCGGCCAAGCTCCTCGATCTGCTCCGAGGTCAGGTGGGCGGTGGGGTCGATGGCGGTCAAGGTGCTCCTACCGTTCGATGTCGCAGGGGCCCGCAGCGGCGGACACGCAGGTCTGGATGAGGACGCCCGGCTCGGCCTCGGTGATCTCGCCGGTGCGCAGGTCGCGGACGGCGCCCGCCTTGAGCGGTGTGACGCAGCCGAAGCAGATGCCCATGCGGCACCCGGAGGGCATGAGCACGCCGGCCTCCTCGCCGATGTCCAGCAACGGCGTGGCGCCGTTCGCGTCGACGGTCTTGCCGGTGGCGCTGAACGTGACCTCGCCGCCGTCTCCGGCGACGACGATGCCGGGGCGGAAGCGTTCGGTGTGCAGGCGCTCTCGTATGGCGTGTCCGGTCCAGTGCCCTTCGGCGGCGTCCAGCAGGCCCGCCGGCCCGCAAGCCCAGGTCTCGCGCTCGGCCCAGTCGGGGACGAGCTCGTCGAGACGGGCGATGTCGAGCATGCCGTCTGTGTCGGTGTGCACCTCGGTGAGCCGCATCTTCTCGTCCGCGACCAGGTCATGCAGTTCGTCGCGGAAGATCACGTCTTGCGGCCGTGGCGCAGAGTGGACCATGACGACATCGTCGAACTCGATGTCGCGCAGCATGCCCATCACGGGCGTGATGCCGCTGCCGGCCGTCAGGTACAGCACCTTGGCGGGCTTGTCCCGCGGCAGCACGAAGTCACCGGCCGGATGATCGAGCTGGACCAGCGTGCCAGGTTTCGCCCTGCGGACCAGGTGGTTGCTGACCTTGCCGTCCGGGATCGCCTTCACGGTGATCGTGATGCGGCCGTCCTGGCGGTGTGTCGGCGAGGTGATCGAGTAGGCACGCCACAGACGCACCCCGTCGACGTCGACCCCGACACGCACGTACTGACCGGCTGTATGGCCGCGCCAGGCCCGTCCCGGCCTGATCACGACAGTCGCGGCGTCACCCGTCTCGGGGTGCACGGCCTCGATGCGCCCACGCAGGTCGGCGCCCGCACGCAGCGGGCTGACCAGGTCGAGGTAGTCCGACGGCAGCAGCGGCGTCGTGACCATCTCCAGCAGTTTCCACGCCCTGCTGCGGAGGGCTGCACTCGTCATGGCTCCAGCTTGCTGTGCCGCAAGGGGTAAAGTCCTGACCGTAGGACGTAAATCTGTTCAGTCGAATTGTGCGCAGGGAACAAAAACGTGAGCCATGCGATCCGGAGGGCCAGCGAACTGGCTCTGGATGAGACGACGGTCACCGCGCTTCGGGCCGCGCTGAAGACCACCGCCGACGAGGTCGTCCAAGCGATCATCGAAGAGGTACCTCCCTATGCCAACGCCCTCTCGGGCCACATGGGCGCCACCATCCGCCGAGCCGTCCGTACCGCCCTGGGGCACTACCTGGACCTCGCGAGCGGGAACGCCACGAGCGGCGACGCCGGTGACGCGGCCTACGAGCTGGGCCGTGGCGAGGTGCGCGACGGCCGTTCGATGGACGCCCTACTCGGCGCCTACCGCGTCGGCGCCCGCGTAGCCTGGCGATGCCTGGCAGCGGGTGCCGTACCCGTCGGTCTGCCTGCCGCCGAGGTCGCCAAGTTCGCCGAGCTGACCTTCGCCTACATCGACGAGCTCTCTGCCGCGAGCGCCGCGGGCCACGCCGACGAACTGGCCGCCCGGGGCAGGGCCCATGAGCGCCACCTGGAACACCTGGCCCGCGACCTCCTGGCCGGCGCGAGCCCGGACACGCTGCTGGCCTCTGGTCAACGGGCCGGATGGCAGCCGCCGGTTTCGCTGACCGCGGTCCTGCTGCCGGCCGCCCAGGCTCGGCCTGCCTACCGCGTACTCGACCCGAGCACGCTCGTCCTCGACGATCTGCCGGACGCCACCGGTGTGCTGCTCGTCCCCGATGCCGATCGATCACATCTCCTGCGGCAGCTGACCGGCCGCACCGCTGTGGTCGGCCCGGCCCGGCCATGGACCCGTGCGTCCGCCTCGTACGCACGAGCTGTACGCGCGCGCTCCCTCTCCTCTGATATCCGCGACACCGAAGACCACCTGCCCGAGCTGGTGCTGAGCGCCGACGTGGACGCGTTCGCAGACCTGCGTGCCCGATCCCTCGCACCGTTGCAGACCTTGCCCGTCGCGACGGCGCGGCGGCTGGAGGAGACGTTGCGGGCGTGGCTGCTGCACCAGGGCAGGAGGGACGAGGTGGCGGCGGCGTTGTTCGTCCATCCCCAGACGGTCCGGTACCGGATGGCGCAGCTGCGGGAGCTGTTTCCGGATCTCGCATCGCCGCACCGGGTCCTGGAACTGACGCTGGCGCTCGGTCGCAAGATCGACTGACGCGTACGTCGACTGCCGACCGGCCCCTTCTCCCGGGTGCCGATCGGTGGCCGGATTTCGCCGCGTGGTGTCGCGCGGGGTGGGCAAGATCGTTTCGCGGCCTCAACCCGGCCGCACGAGTCCCCCTTTCCAGATGTCGAGCGGAGCGCACCGTGGCGGCAGCAGAGATCGAACCCGGTTCCCGGAGTGCGGGGGAGAGGGAGTCGCATCGGCTCGGTCAGGCCGCGGATTCGGTATGAACACGGCTTCTATCGCTTCGGCTTGGGCCAGTCGGGTGAGGGAACCGGGGGCTGGTTGGTGTTCGCGGTCGGGTTGCTCCTACTGTCCGGAACGCCGCCGCGCGTCGGGCGCGGCCTGCGGGAACGAGGAGCGAGCCGGGATGACGACGAGCGCAGTGAAGAGCCGGAAGTTCAGCATCCTCTTCGACTGGTTCGACCAGGGCAAGGACGGCCAGCTCACTCAGGACGATCTTCTGGCGATGGCCGGCCTGTTCGCGATGGTGGCCGACAACGACCCCGCGAGCACTGCCGCGATGCGCGACGCGTTCGAGCAGTGGTGGCAGCTGCTCCTCAAGCACGGCGACACCGACGGCGACGGCCAGGTCTCGCGTGCGGAGTTCATCGCCGCGATGGAGGCCAACGTCACCTCGCCCGAGCACTTCAGCGGTGCGATTCTCGCGATCGCCGATGCCACGATGCAGGCGCTGGACACGGACGGCGACGGGGTCCTGAGCCGGGACGAGTACGTGGGTATGGCCGGCCGGCTGGGCGTTTCCCCGGTCAACTCCGCGGCGGGTTTCGAGAAGCTCGACCGGGACGGGGACGGGGTGATCAGCCACGAGGAGTACCGGCAGGCGATCTCCGAGTTCTACCTCAGCGCCGACCTCGATGCTCCGGGCAACTGGCTGCTCGGGCCGCTCGACCGGAGCGTCTGACACCCGACCGGTCGGCGTCGTCGGCGCAGAGGGCATCGGACCGCCCGCGCAGTTGACCCATCGCGAACCGGTGGGGGCTCGGAGTACCGCCGCGTGACAAGAGCTGGCCCCGTACGTCAGTTCCCAGGCTCTCGGACGACGAAGCCGACGTCGGACCTCTGCGGGCGACGCGGCAAGCGCGACACGGGCCGCCCGGGCGGTCGCGCTCGACGCGGCCGGGGCCCTGTGCCCATGAGGGGTGCGGGGCCCATGGCTCTTCGATGTCTGCCGCTTCCGAGTGGCGCGGCCTCACAGCTGTCCGGGCAGTGGACTCCATCCAGTTGACGATCTCCCTCCTGGGAAGGAGCGCGAATGTTCTCTCTGTCACCGCTGTCTGGGGGTGAAACGTTCTTTCCCGATCAGTGCGATCACGCCCTGATCGGTCTGAGCCCGTGGAACGGCCGGTACAGCCGTCGGTACATCGAGGCTCTGGTGACCTGGGCGCACGCTCGTTTCCCGAGGGTCGATGTCTTCACGCCGGGTTACGAGGCTGCGCACACCCTGGTCGCCGCCGGTTTCGCCACCGGTGAGGCGGTCCACCGTGCGCGGCGGGCGGGGACCCAACTGCGCAACCCGGCCCTGCGCGCGCTGCGGGACGCCGGCATGGTCCAGCCGGAGCGGCACGTCCACACCTGGACCCAGCTGCACGCCAGGCCCGCCTACACCCGTGCCCGCCACAGGGTCCAGCTCGCCTACGCGGCCGACCCCGTGGTGAGGCGGGCCTGCAGGCGGACCGCACGCGAGGCGGTCCGCGGGGCGGGGCGCAGCGTCCCGGACGAGTCGGCGATCGATCTGGCCGTGGGCTATGCCCTGGCCGAACTGCCCCTCGTGACCGAGGGCCCCAGCATCTTCGACGTCTCCTCTTCCGTGTTCCTCTACCACCGCGACATGGAGCTGGTTCATCCGCTGGTCAGCGGGGAGAGCAAGGCTCTCGTTCCGCACCCTGGGCAGCGGTACGCGATCGCCACCTGGGAGGACGAGACACCGTGAGCATCCTGGAGCACAGCGCCCGGACCGAACAGGACCTTCCCCTGCGGTACCCCTTCGCGCTGGGGGACCTGGGCAGGCTGCCGCCGCTGATCCGATGGGCGCAGAAGCACCGGCCGGTGTGCCCGGTGGCCATGCCCAGCGGGGACCGGGTGTGGATGCTGACCCGCAAGAACGACATCGCCCAGGTGTTCGCGGACCCGCGCTTCTCCCGCAACCTGGCGGCTCCCGGCACACCCCGCATCGCGGGCGATGACCTGACCACCATCGGCCGTGGCCTGTTCAACCTCGATCCGCCCGACCACACCCGCGTCAAGCAGGTCGTCAGCCCCTACTTCACCCGCCGGGCGACGCAGAAACACCTTCCGCTGATCCGTGAGCGGGCCGGCAGCCTGCTGGAGGAGATGGCGGCCGGGCCCAACCCGACCGACCTCGTCACCGCCTATGCGGCCCGGCTCCAGCTCATCGTGATGCGCGAGATCCTGGGGGTTCCTCCCGAGCTCCACGACGCGCACGAGCGCCTGTTCCCGACGTGTGCCAGCATCCTCGCCGGACCCGAGGCAACCGGTAACGAGACCGACGAGATCAAGAGATTCGTCGCGGCGGTCATCGAGGTGCGCCGACGCAGGCCTGCACTCGATGATCCGCTGGGCGCCCTCCTGAAGGCCGTCGACACCGGTGTCATCACCGAGGAAGAGATGTTCGGCACGGCCTTCGTGCTGTTCTTCACCGGCTCGGACGCGGTCGTCGCACCCACCACCACCGGGTCCATGATCCTCATGCTGCACCGCAAGCAGCTCGACGAGTGCCTCGGCGATCCCCGTCTGTGGCCGTGCGCGGCCGAGGAAGTGCTGCGCTACTACCACAACGGGGTCTTGGGGTTCCCCGTCGTCGCCACCGAGGACGTGGAACTGCACGGCCAGGTCATCCGCCGCGGCGAGGCCGTGGTCGCCTCCATGCAAGCCGCCACATGGGACCCCGCACACGTGAACAGCCCCGAGAAGTTCAACATCCACCGGAAGACCGACGCCGCGGCCACCTTCGGTGCCGGGCCCCACTACTGCCTGGGGTCCCAGTTCTCCCGCGTCTACCTCCGGGCTGCCCTGAGTTCCCTTTTCGAACGCTTCCCCACGCTGTACCTGGCCGTCGACGAGCACCACGTTCCCTGGCGCAACGACGTCATCTTCGTGCGCCCCGTCTGTCTGCCCGTCGCCTGGTAGGAGAGGACCACTCCATGCCCGCACAAGCCTTCGACCAAGCCGCCGAGCTGTACGACGCCAGCGAAGCGGGGCTGCCCTTCCGCGGCCACATCGAGATCCCCTCGGTCCTCGCCGCCATCGGCGACATCCGAGGCAAGCGGGTGGCCGACCTCGGCTGCGGCGCCGGCCTGTACGCGCGCGTCCTTGCCAAGAGCGGAGCCTCGGCCGTGACCGGCCTGGACCAGTCCGCCGGAATGATCGCCCACGCCCGACAGCGCGACCAGGCCGAAGGAACCGGGATCACCTACCTCCTGCACGACATCTCCCAACCCCCGCCCCTCCCGGCGCAGAGTCTCGACGCCGTCGTCTGCGTCTACGTCCTGCCCTACGCCTCCACCCAGGGGCAGCTCACCGACATCTGCCGCACCGCCCGCACCCTCCTGACCCCGGGCGGCCGTTTCATCGCAGCCACCCTCAACCCCGACTTCGCCACCGCCCCCGACTACTACCGGCCCTACGGCTTCACCCTCATCCCACGCCACGACGTCACCCCACGACACGACGTCACCCCACGCCACGACGAATCCACAGAACCGCCAGACGGCCACCTGGTCGAACTGAACACCTGGGTGGGCACCAACACCTTCACGGCCACCGCCCACCGCTGGTCCCGCCACGCCCACCAAAGTGCACTCCGAGAAGCGGGATTCACCGACATCAGCTGGAGCGCCCCCACCCTCCACACCACCGAAACCGACGCGCACTGGTCGGACTACCTCACCCACCCCCACGCACTGATCATCAGTGCCCACTGACACGAAGCGCCGGTTCGCGCCGACGAGAACCGGCGCCAGGCCCTCCTGGGAATCGCCGATGACTGTCCCATCACAACGGACGTCTACGAGCCCGTCCCCCATTCCTTCGACCGCGACCGTGTGCGAGCGCCTCTTCGGCTGAAGATCACGAAAGGCGCCTTGCGGCCTGCACCCGGCCGCGATATCGAGGCCATGTCAACGGGCGGTGCGACGTGGGGCGGTGCGGGACAGGAGGGCAACCCGCACGGGAAGACGCCTTTCCCATGAGGACTTCATCTACTTGGGTCACGCCACCCGGTGAAGGCCGACCGGGAACTCGCGTCACGCTCCTTACCGGATCCCGCCCCTCGGAGTAGGCGCAGGGTGGTGGCTCCGAGCGCGGCGTGCAGCAGGCCGGCGACCCACACGACCACGTGCAGGCCGGTGAGGAAGGCCGCCTTCGCGTCTTGGACGACGGCCGGTGCGAGGGCGGGGAGTGCGAGGGTCTCGTCGAGGGTGGGGGCGAGGTCCGGGCCCTGGAGGCGGTAGAGCGCCGCGGCGAGCGAGCCGAGGACCGCGATGCCGAGGGCGTTGCCGATCTCGTTGCCGGTCTCGGCGATCGCTCCGGCCGATCCGGCCCGCTCCGCGGGGACCGCGCCGACGGCGGTGTCCGCGACGACGCTGAAGGAGATGCCGTATCCCACGCCGGCGAGCGCGGTCGAGGCGACGTACCAACCGGCCCCGTCCGTGGTCGTGGTGGGAAGGAGCAGCAACAGACCGGCGGCGATGGAGAAGTGGCAGGCGACGAGCGCCGCCTTCCTGCCGATGCGCTCGACGACGACCGGCGTGAGCGCGCAGGTGACCGTGAGGACCACCGCGCCGGGGAGCGCCAAGAGCGCCGCGTGCAGGACGCTCAGGCCCAGTACCGACTGGAGGTGGACGCCGGTCAGGAACGCCGTCGCCGACCACGCGGCCAGCGGCAGCAGGCCGGTGATGATCGCGATCGTGAACACCCGGTCACGGAAGAGGGAGAAGTCGATCAGCGGGTGTTCGAGGCGCTGTTGGCGCCGGACGAACCAGGCCAGCACCGCGATGCCGAGGAGCATCGTGACGATCGCCAGGGCCGATGCGCCTTCCGCGGCCCACTGCTTGACCACGTGGACCGTGAGCAGCAGGCCACCGGCGGAGGCCACGAGGCTGGGCGGGTCGACGCGTCCCGTCCCGCTCGCTGCGACCTCGCGCAGGAGGACCGGCGCGAACAGCAGGAACAGGAGGATGACGGGGAGGTTGACGAGGAAGACCGAGCCCCACCAGAAGCGGCCGAGGAGGATGCCGCCCACGATCGGGCCGATGGCGAACCCGGCCGCGAAGGCGGCGGCGAAGAGTCCGATGGCCCGCGCCCGGTGCCGGGGGTCGGGGAACAGTTCGCTCAGCACGGCCAGCGCCGAGGGCAGCAGGGTCGCGCCCGCCACGCCCATGAGCGCCCGGCAGGCGATGAGGAGTTCGGGGGTCGGCGCGAAGGCCGCGCCGGCGGATCCGAATCCGAACGCGGTCGCGCCGGCCATCAGGAGCCTCAGCCGACCGTAGCGGTCGCCGATCCCGCCGAAGGCGACCAGTAGGGAGCCGACGGCGAAGCCGTAGACGTCCAGGATCCACAACGCCTGGTCGGCGCTGGGCGAGAGGGCCCGGCCGATCCGCGGCATCGCCAGGAACAGGATCGATCCGTCCATGGAGACGAGGAGGACCGGGCCGAGGACCACCACGAGCCCGAGCCATGCCCGCGGTCCGGGGGTGTCGCACGTACGTTGTCGAGTCATGGTGTCGACGGTCCGGCAGGGCGCGGTCGACAACCATCCCCGTCCCGTGGGTACACCCGACGGGTACACCCACGGGGCCGGACGACATCCTAGGCTCGGCTGCATGGAAAGCCTCGCAACGTTCCTCAAGACCCGGCGCGACCGGGTCACGCCGGCCGAGATCGGTCTGCGCACCTACGGCGCGTCCCGCCGGGTCCCGGGGCTCAGGCGCGAAGAGCTCGCCCAGCTTGCCGGCGTGAGCGCGGGGTACTACACCCGCCTCGAACAGGGGCTGGCCGACACCGCTTCGGGGCAGGTGCTCGACGCGCTCGCCCGGGTGCTCCTGCTCGACCGGGTGGAGACCGTCCACCTGCACAATCTCGCCCGGCACTCCGGGCGGTCCGGTCTGGGCGAACCGCCCGGCGAGGAGCCCCACCCGCGCGTCCTCGCCCTCCTGGACTCCCTCGGCGAGGCCACCCCCGCCGTGGTGCTCGGCAGGCGGGGAGACGTACTGGCGTGGAACCGCACCGGGCACGCGCTCGTCGCCGAGCACGTCCCCTACGAGGCGCCCCGGGACGCGCGGCGGCGGCCGTCGGTCCCGCGGATGTTCTTCCTCGATCCCCACACCCGCGCCACGCACCTCAACTGGAGCGAACTCGCCCGCGTCCACGTCGCGTACCTGCGCCTCACGGCGGGCCGCTACCCCACCGACTCCCGGCTGGCGGAGCTGATCGGCGAACTCAGCATGCGCAGCGCCGAGTTCGCCGGACTGTGGGCCACCGGCGACGTGTCGGACTGCACCGTCGGGACCATGCGCCTACGGCACCCGACCGTCGGCGAGATGGACGTGGACTACCAGGTGTGGCTCCAGCCCGACAGTCCCGACCACCGGGTCGAGATCTACACCCCCAACGACCCCGCCTCCGGTCGGGCGTTGCGCGTCCTACAACGCCGGGGCGGCGCGGTCGGGACCGGCTCCGGCCCGTGAGGAACCTCGGGCGGCGGAGGGAAGACCGCCACGACCGGGGGGGCGATCGTCCCGATCCCGACCGGTCCCGGCCTCCGCGTCGAGGACGTCGAGGACGGCGAGGACCTCGACCGCTGGTCTACCGCGCAGCGCCGGGGATTCGGGAAACCGGCGGGGGAGCAGCGGGAGCCGCTCGCCACGCTCGGCCAAGAACGTGCTTGGTCAACGGAGTGGCGGAGGCCTTACGAGGACGGGAACATGCTCGCCGGCAGCTCTCCTCCTGTCGAAGACAGTGACCAACGTGCCTGATCCACGGCGCAGTGGTTGCCCTGGTCCTCATGCGGCGCCACCTCGTCAGCACGATCGGCCACCGTCCTCACGGGAAGAACCGCCCAGCAGCGCTTGCCGCCCGGGGCTGTGATGTTGCTCCTCGGTGGCGGGGCGCTTCGGATTTCGCAGTCGCATCTGCCGATCAATGCGAAAATTCGAGACGTGCATGATGGTCGCTGCGGAACACCAGGCCGGGTCATGTATCGGATCACTGGACTTGCCCATAAACCTCGTTGTCCGATATGAGATGCCCCGAAAAGCACGCCTGTGACGGGGATCCCACCCCTCCTTGCCGGCGCATAATGGAACTCTGTTCACCCGGAGTGAGGGGCCCTCATGGAGCTGGAGTTGCGCCACTTGCGCGTGTTGTGTGCGATAGCGGACCTGGGGGGTGTCGGCCGGGCGGCTGCCGCGCTCGGATACACCCAGCCAGCCATGAGCACGCAATTGCGCCGCATCGAGGGGATGCTCGGCGAGGGAGTGTTCATGCGCAGCAGCGCTGGTATGGAACTCACGGCCTATGGTGCGCACGTCGTCGGCCAGGCCCGTGAAATTCTGGTGCTCGCGGACAATCTCACTCGCCTCCGGCACTCGCGCACGCCTGCTACGACACGGCGACTTCGCCTCGGTGCCATCAATACACCCGTGGTGCCTGTGCTGCTGGACTCTCTGCGCGAGGCTTTTCCGGATCTCTTCGTCTCCGTCAGCAGTGTGTATGCCACTGGGGAACTCCTGAGCCTTCTGGAAGCCGGCGAACTGGATGCCGGCCTGGGATGCGACTATCCCGGGTTGCCGGTCCAGCACTCTCCGAAGTTGGATCATCGTGCGATCAGAACCGTTCCGGTCTTCGTAGCCACCCCTGCCGGACATCCGCTGGGGCATCGCCTTGAAATTCCCTTGGAGGGGCTTTCCGAGGAGACTTGGTTCGTTTCTTCCGACGATGGTGTGGGGTGGCCTGGTGCCTTCTATGACGCCTGCCAGGCCGCAGGTTTCACGCCTGCGGTCACGCACGAGTTTCATGTGCTCGATCAACTGCAGTCGATGATCGCCAAAGGTCTCGGAGTGACTGCCGTTCAGCCCACTGTGTGTCCCGTGGAAGGAGTACTGATCAGACCCCTGGCGGGGGATCCCCTGTGGCAGCGTCATCTGCTCCTGTGGCGCCGCGACCTGGTCGACGCGTCGGTCGTCGAGGCGGTGCACCATCATGCCGTGCGCACCCACTGTCAGCTGCTGGCTCAGGCTCCGCACTTTCAGAAGTGGGTAACTCGTACGTACGCACCTCCCCGCCCGGCAGACGGAACCCGAAGGACGCCTCCTGGCCCGGTTTGATGAGCAGTGGCGTTTCGCGGAGGCTTGCGGCGGTACACACGGCCGGTCCGGGACAAGGTGTTCCTGCTTTCCCTCGGCCGGTCCGTACAGGGGGCGCACCCCCGCCGCCCCGGGTGAATGCCCGGGACGGGGGGAGCCGTCCCGGGCCGTGGTGGAGATGTGGTTCCTCGTGGTGCCCGTGTGTCAGTAGCCGGTGGTGACGGTGACGCCGCTGAAGCTGTTCACGGCGTACAGGCTGATGTAGTTCGCGCCGGCCGGCGGGTTGGCGATGGTCAGGGTGTGGCTGTTGCCGGCGCCCGTGGAACGCTGCGTGTAGCTGGTGGTGCCGGGCCAGCCGCTGTGGCTGTAGTACAGGTCTGCGTCGCCCGTGCCTCCCGTGCTGGTGATTTTCAGCTGGGTGGTGCCGGCCGGGACGTAGAGGTAGAGGTAGGCGTAGTTCCCGGCGGTGGCGGACTGGTTGCTGCGCTGGCAGTCCTGGCCCAACTCCCTGGCATCGGTGCCGGTGCACTCGGTGCCGGTGTCTCCTCCGCTGCCGACGGTGACGGTCCTTGTGGCAGTGGCGGTGGCCCCCTTGTCGTCGGTGACCGTGAGCTTCACCGTGTAGGTTCCGGCGGAGCTGTAGGTCTTGCTGGGGCTGGTGGTGGTGGAGGTGGTGCCGTCGCCGAAGTTCCAGGACCTGGAGGCGATGGTGCCGTCTGCGTCGGTGGACTGGTCGGTGAAGGCGGCCTTCAGGCCTTGCACGGCCGTGGTGAACGCGGCGGTGGGTGCCTGGTTGCCGGGCGGGTTGGTGCCCCCGCCGCACTTGCCGGCCGCGCAGCCTGCCAGCCAGGTGTTCCAGTCGTTGTTGTAGCGAGTGCCTATGGTGCTGGTCAGGTAGGTGCGGGCGGCGCTCCAGTTGCCGGAGCGGTAGTAGCCGAGGACCGTGTCCATGTCCGCGCGGTGGTTCTCGATCATGTACCGGGAGGCTAGGTAGCCCCAGCGGTAGATGCGTGTGGTGTCGTTGCTGTAGGTGGTGTCGAAGAGGGTGCTCAGGGTGTAGGTGCGACGGCCCGCCTCCGTCATCGCCTCGGCGTAGGGGACACCGCGGTAGGAGTAGGAGACGTATTCCGCGAAGCCTTCGATCCACCAGATGGTCGGGGTGGTGAGGTTGGCGTCGAAGTCGCCGTACATGTCGAAGCGGCCGTCGAGGTAGTGCGTGTACTCGTGGTTGAGGTTCCAGATCTGAAAGGTCGGGCGCACCCACTCGGCCTCGTAGGCGATGAACCGGGGCTGATTGCCGGCCGCCGCCGGGTCTCCCTCCAGGTACATGCCGCCGTTGTTGGTGTCGATTCCGTACATGGCGCCCGCGTAGGTCTGGTAGTCGGTGCTGGAGTCGAAGACCACGACCTCGATGGCGCTGTTGCTGTCGTTGGCGACCGGGCCGTCGTCACGGACGATGTTGTGGAAGTACGCGTCCTGGCTGCGCAGGCTGGAGCAGCTCGACGACAGCTCGGTCGAGGTCATCTGCTGGGCCTTGATGGTGATGCTGGAGCTGCAGGGGTAGGTCACCGTAAGTACCGAGTTCGCCAGCTGCGACTGCAGGTCGCAGGTGCCGTAGTAGGAGCAGTTGGCCTTGTCGTAGTAGTCGGTCATCTCGGCCACGCCGACCCAGAGCGGTGCGGTAATGCCCTTGATCGAGCTGGCGGTCAGCAGACCGTTGGCCAGAGGGCGGACCTTCGACTGCAGTGCAGGATGCTGCAGAAACCTGCCGAGCTCTCGCCCGGCGTTGGACGTCAGATAGGACTGGTCCGTCCCCAGCAGCGACACGTGGCCGGAGGCGAAGCTGTAGAGCGCGTCGACCAGGCTGGGGTCGGACTGGACTGCGGTGACGAACGCGGGTACCTGGTGGCCGCGGAAGGTCACGGTGTAGACGTTGTTGATCGCGTTGAGCATCCCCCAGGAGGTGTTCCAGGAGGAGTTGTAGTCCGCCAGCATCCGCTTGACGACGTAGATGTAGCGGGCGTTCTCCTCGGCACTGTCGATCAGCGTGACGGCCTCGGAGAGCGTCTCGCCGTTGGCGTCCGTGACGTCGCGGGAGTGGGCGCTGGCGAAAAAGGCGTCGAGTCCCGCGCGGATGGCGGTCTGCAGGCCGCTGCCGTAGGAGCCGACCGTGCCGGCGTTGTAGTAGTGGACGTAGTAGCCGGCGCGCAGGTAGAGCACGAGCTGCGGCATACCGGTGCTGGAGTCGCCGGGGTACGACGCCGAACCGTCACGCAGGGCGTAGGCGACGGTGCTCATCTGCGCCTCGCGGAAGGCGTAGTAGGCGTCGTTTCCGGTCAGGTTGAACAGCGTGTTGACGCAGTCGAGCGTGGACGCCTTGATCTGCTGGACCAGCGCGCTGCCGGTGCGGCTTGTGAAGTCGGAGACACTGCAGGCTGCAGCGCTCTCCTCTCCGGCCGTATTTCCGAGCGCCTCCTCCGGCGAGTTGGAGGGGGGCACAGGTGGTGTGGCGGCCTTGCCGTACTCCTCCTTGAGAGCGTCCTTGCTCGCGGCCAGGGGCGGCAGCTGGGATGCCTTCAGGCGCCCCTTCGCGACGTGCTCGGTCTCGGCTGCGGTGTGCCGCCCGACGGGCGCGGGTTCAGCCCGATCCGGGCCTTCCGCCGTGATGCGTGCTGCCGGCTCGGTGTTCTCGGTTGCGCCGGCCGGCTGAGTCAGCAGGCCGATGCCCATGGCGAGGGTCAGGGTCAGCGGCAGCGCCGCGCCCAGACTTCGTCGGACAAGTGACGTTCTCACTGTGCCTCCCATGAGGAATCCGGTCGCGCGGGACGCGACCGACGGGGTGGGGGAGAGGGCATGGACAGCGGGAAGACCATGCGGACGACGTGACGGGATGCAGAAGGGCCGCCCGGCTTGGCATGACCACGCCCTGCAATTCGGACCATTGCACAGGTGACATGGCACAGGGAAGCCGTCTGAGGGAACGCAGGGTTGCCAACGGGTGTGCAGCAGCGCCCGCCCTGAGCTGGCGTAGGGCAAGAACGGCCTGGTCGGAAGGCGGAGCAGCCCTACCAGTCCGGCTCCGTCTTCCCAGGCGGCAGGGGCATAACAGTTCCGCCGGAGCAGGCATAAGACACGAGGTGACGAACGTCACCGCCCGCACGGGCTGAACCACCGGCCAGGACCGGGGTCGGCTACGACCGACCTCGCTGTCCGAGGGCAACCGGATCGACGCACCAGCACCCCCAACAGTCAAGGGATTGCGCAGCGTTGGGGTGCGGTGTCCGGATCGGCCTCGAATGCGTACTCGGTCCAGGTGAAGGGCTTCTGCCCATCGCCTTGGAGGAACCGTGCACCACACGGCCCCGCCCCGACCGACCCCGGGCCGGCCGACATGAACCTGTCGACCCGTACCAGACCAAGGCCTCGGCCAAGGAGCCGAAGATGGCCGAGCAGCTCATCGAAGTGGCCACTCGATACGACAGGCTCGCCCTCCGCTACGAGGCCACGGTGCTCGTCGCGGCCATCACCGAGTGGCTGCGAGCAGGACGTTCACAACAGGCCCTGGCCCCTGGCCTGTCTTTTCCTCCGGTCCTCGACTGGTCGGCCGCTCGCGACCCCAGGCGGCCAGCGGCTGGAGCGCGTCGTTGAGACGCTTGCCGTCCTCGGTCAGCGAGTACTCGACGCGAGGCGGCACCTCGTCGTAGGAGACCCGATGTACGACACCGTCCGCTTCCAGCTCACGCAGGTGAGAGGCCAGCACCTTCTCGGTGATACCCGGAAGCAATCGACGCAGCTCGCCGAAGCGACGGCAGGGGTGCTCGTGGAGCGCCCAGAGGATCAGCACCTTCCACTTGCCGCCGATCACCTCCATCGCGGTGTCGATCCCGCAGACGTGTCCGTCTGGTGTGCCCGGCCGGTTCAGCGTTGTCATGCCCCACCCTTCCGACGTGCTCGCTCACCTCGGGGTAACCACCCACTGCCAAGTGCGTACTTGATCACCCCGGGACTTGAGCCCAGCCTAATCGGCATGGCACAGAACACTGTTGAGAAGACACCCGTCACGCTGTTGGGCCTCGGCGCGATGGGCACCGCGCTGGCCCGTACCTGGCTTGCCGCCGGCCACCCGCTCACCGTCTGGAACCGCACCCCGGCCCACACCACGGCGCTCGGCGCCGAGGGGGCAGGGGCCGCGGACACTGCCGCTGAGGCGGTCGCAGCGAACACTCTGGTCGTGGTTTGCCTGTTGGACGACGCCTCGGTCGACGAGGTGCTGGCCGGCACCGACCTGGCCGACAAGGACCTGGTCAACCTGACCACCAGCACCCCTGCCCAGGCCCGCGCCCGCGCCGAGTGGGCCCGCGAGCGCGGCGCCCGCTACCTGGACGGCGGGATCATGGCCGTCCCTCCCATGATCGGAGTCCCGGAAGCCGGCGGTTACGTCTTCTACAGCGGCTCGCCAGAGCTGTTCGAGCGGCACCGGCAGACCCTGGGCGTCCCCCTCGGCACCACCTACGTCGGCGAGGACGCGGGATTCGCTGCCCTGCACGACGTGGCCCTGCTCAGCGCCATGTACGGGATGTTCGCCGGGGCCGCGCATGCCTTCGCCCTGATCCACAAGGAGGACATCGACCCCGCGGCGCTCGCCCCGCTGCTCGCCGACTGGCTCGTCGCGATGGCCCCGGCAGTTCACCAGACCGCCGACCAGCTGCGCAGCGGTGACTACACCACGGGTGTCGTCTCCAACCTCGCCATGCAGGTGGCCGGCACACCGACCTTCCTGAGCACCGCCGAGCAGCAGGGGGTCAGCCCGGAACTGCTCAGCCCCTACTTCGAGCTGATGCGGCGCCGCCTGGCCGAGGGCAGCGGCGAGGAAGACCTGACGGGCGTGATCGACCTGCTGGTGCACTGACCGGCCACGTGCCGCCTGGGCCACCGGGCTCCCACGGCACACCCTGCGACGCGGGGCCGCGGAGGTCCCGGGCGCCGAGCCGCGCAGTCGCGGTCTGCCAGAACCCGGCTCGGCAGGGGCACAGGCTTCGGCAAGGACCAGGCCCACGACGCCCTGGCAGAGTCAGGCCTGCCGGCTGCCGCCCGGAGGCATCGAAGTACGTCAGCCGCGCCGGCCGGACGCGTCCGGGTCGGGGCCGATCCGGCCGTCGTCGTCGTCGAGGGCGGCGATCGCGCGCATCTCCTCGGGGCCGAGCCGGAAGTCGAAGACGTCGATGTTCTCCTCGATCCGGGACGGGTTCACGGATCGGGGGATCACCACATGGCCGAGTTGGAGGTGCCAGCGGATGACGACCTGGGCGGCGGTCTTCCCGTGCTGCTCGGCGAGGCGCAGGAGCGCGGGCTCGTCGAGCAGCGCACCGCCCTGCGCCAGCGGGCTCCACGCACCGGTGGTGATGGACCTCCGGGCACAGAACTCCCGCATGCGGTTCTGCTGGAAGTAGGGATGCAGCTCGATCTGGTTGAGGGCGGGAACGACGTCGGTTCGGTTCAGCAGGCGCCCGAGGGTCGCGGCGGTGAAGTTGGAGACGCCGATCGCCCGGGCGCGTCCGTCGCGGTGGATCCGTTCGAGTGCCCGGTAGGACTCGACGTACAGGTCCTGTTCCGGAACGGGCCAGTGGATCAGGTAGAGGTCGACGTAGTCCGTGCCGAGGCGCTGGAGGGTGGTATCGAAGGCCCGCAGCGCGGCGTCGTGGCCTTGGTCGGCGTTCCAGAGTTTGGTGGTGAGGAAGACGTCCTGCCGCGGGATCCCCGCATCGCGGATCGCACGGCCGACGCCCGCCTCGTTGTCGTACACCCGGGCGGTGTCGAAGTGCCGGTAGCCGCATGCCAGGGCGTGCGAGACGGCGGTGTACGCCTGGGCGTCCGTCAGCGGCCAGACGCCGAGGCCGAGCCGGGGGACGGACACGCCATTGCCGAGGGTCAGTGTCCGCATGCGTGATCCTTCCGGGTACGTCGTCAGAGGTCCGGCGGCGGTATACCCGGCACGGGCGGTCCCGCGATGAGGCCGATGGCTTCCACCGGGCAGAGGGCTGTCGCGTCCTCGGCCGACTCGTCCGCCGCCGGAGCGTCGGGCCGTGCCCGCGAGCGGTGGTCCTCGCCGGCCTGGAAGTGCCGCGGCGCGGTGGCGAGGCATATTCCGGACCCGATGCACAGGGCCGGGTCGACGTGGACCCGGCGCCCCGCCCGCGGGCCCTCTTCGCGCGCTGTTCGGGGCTCGTCGTCACGGGGCACGCCCGCCTCACCAGGTCACGGGCAGGCTGCGGGGGCCGCGGGTCTTCAGACCGGTCTTCCACCGGGGCGGCGCGGCGGCGCGCAGTCCCGGGAACCGGCGCACGAGTCCGGCCAGGGCCTCCTGAAGCTGGACGCGCGCGATCTGGGCGCCGACGCAGTGGTGCACGCCGTGGCCGAACCCCAGATGCGGATTGTGCTCGCGGGCCAGGTCGAGGAGGTCGGGGGCGTCGAAGACGCTCTCGTCGTGGTTGGCCGACGAGTTGATCGCCATCACGGCCTCGCCCTCGGCGATCCGGACGCCGCCGAGCCGGACCTCCTCGGTGGCGACCCGGAGGTTGGCCTGCACATTGGTCTGGGCGTAACGCAGCAGTTCCTCGACGGCGCGGGGGACCGTCGCCGGTTCGCGGACCAGCCGACCGTACCGTTCGGGGTCGTCCAGCAGCAGGTGCACCGAGCCGGCGAGCCGGTCCGCGGTGGTGCCGTAGCCCCCGGTGAGCAGAACGAGCGCGAAGGAGACCAGCTCGTCCTGGCTGAGCCGGTCGCCCTCGTCGCGGGCGGCGATCAGCGTGCTCAGCACGTCCTCGCCGCCCCGCCTGCGCTTGGCCCCGACGAGCCCGGTCAGGTATCCGGTCATCTCCCCGACGGCGGCCGTGACTTCCGCGTCGGGGGCGGCGGTCAGGTTGCGCAGGGCGTCGCACCAGGCGTCGAGCCGATCGGCGTCCTCCCGGGGAACACCGAGCAGGTCGCAGATCACGGCCAGCGGGAGCGGCCGGGCGAGCAGCGGGACGAGATCGGCGGGCCGGTCGTGCACGGCGAGCCGGTCCAGCAGGTCGTCCACGAGCCGGGCCACGCCGGACCGCATGGCCTCGGCGCGCCGGGCGGTGAAGGCGGGGGCGACGAGTTTGCGCAGCCGGCTGTGTTCGGGCGGGTCCGCCGCCAGGATCGAGTCCTGCAGGGTCGGGACATGCGCCATACGGGGCCCCGCGCCCCGGGTGGCGCGCGTACGGCTGAAGCGCGGATCGGCCAGCACGGTGCGCACGTCGCCGTAGCGGGTGACCAGCCATGCCGGGTCGCCGCTCGGCAGGATGATCCGGGCGCACGGCGCGTTGCGGCGCAGGGCCGCCAGCTCCGGGATCGGGCCCAGCCCGTCGTGGTGCGGGAAGGGAAAGTCCGCAGTGGGGAACGGGTCACCTGCGTCGACGTCAGTCACGACTGCTCCGGGGAGGGTTCTCGGCGGTGCGGACGGCGGGCGTCGGCGACCGCGTACGGGCGGGGCGGGGGAGGTCTCAGCGGCGTTCGTATACGGAGACGTGGTAGGCGCTGTCGCGGGTGAACGGCCCTCCGGCCCAGGACCCCAGGCGCGTGCGCAGCCGGAGCCCCGCCCGTTGCGCCATCAGGTCCAGCTCGCGCGGTGACGCATAGTGGAACCGGACGCGCAGGTGGTGGGTGCGGTCCGCCTCGTGGACGAGGTAGTGGGAGTGGTAGGTGGCGGTGGACGGGTCGATCCTGCGGTGGCAGAGGATCAGATGATCTTCGGACTCGGAGACCACCTCGGGCACCCCCGACGCAGCGGCGACGGCCAGCGCCTCGGGCACATGGGCGTCGAGAACGAGGACCCCCTCCGCTTCGAGGTGCTCCGCCGCGGCGGTCAGGCACCGCTGGATGTCCTGGTGGGACGGGAGTTCGAACAGCGTGCCGCCCACGACCAGGACGAGAGAGAACACGCCCTCGACGGGCACCTCGGCGAAGTCGCCCAGAGTCACCCGGACGCTCTCCCCGCCGGGTTTCGCACGGAGCCGGTCCGCCATTGACTGCGATGCCTCGACGCCGTGGACGTCGAAGCCGCGCCGGGCCAGTGGCAGTGCGATCCTGCCTGTGCCCACCCCGAGTTCGAGCACCCGGCCCTCGCCGGCGAGCAGGGCGAGGCTGTCCACGGTCGCCGCGGTGACGCCCGGTTTGGCGAACCACCGGTCGTAGTCGGCCGCGTGGTCGTCGGAGTACCGGCCCGTCGGGGCGGCCGGTCGGTCGTGGTAGGTGGTCATGCCGGGGCTCCTCGGCCTGTGGTCGGTCCGGTCGTCGTACCGAGCGGCGGTTGACGCGGATGTGGCGGGCGGCGTGGCAGACGGGCGGACGGACGTGTGGGCGGATGGACGGATTGCCGGGTGAGATCTGATCGGGTGGGGCCGTGCGGTTCATCCGAAGGGGTGGGGGCCCCGAGCGAGCAGAAGGCCGCGTTCCGCATCCGGGCCGGTCGGCAGGGCGCGGGCCCCCGGAGCCACGATCCGTACGACGGTCGACCCCAGGGCGCTGGCCGGCCCGCACGTGGTGTCCACGACGACAAGGTCTCGGCCTGTGTGCTCGCTGAGCACGGCCGTCCCGGCACGGTGCGGCCCGCCGGGAGCCGGCTCGCGACGCGCGCGGGTCCGCGGGGCGTGTGCCGTCCACAGCCGGAGGCTGTCCTGGCGGTGAAAGGCCCACAGCGCGTGTTCCACGGCCGAGCCGGGCGGACTCTCGCCCCGCCAGCGCGCCCACGTCTTCTCCGCCACCGTCGTCCCCATGCTCCAGCGCACCATCAGCGCCTCGTAGGCGGCCTTCTCGGCCAGTGGGCCCACGCCCTCCGTGTCCGGTCCGCAGCGCGCCCCGAACGTCTGCCGCGTTCCGTCCGCAGTGTGCAGGGCCACCGCGACGCAGCGTGCTCCGGCGGGCGCGGGAAGATCGAGCGCGGTGGCCGACACTCCCGTACCGTCCAGGAGTTCGGCCAGCGGCTCCGGCAACCGGGCCGAAGCCACCACGTGCGGGCCCGGAAGCAGGCCGTACCAGCTTCTGCGGACGAGGTCGCGCTCCAGGACCTCCCATGCGGCGTGCTGTGTGGCCGCGTCCGGATCGGGATGGGCGGCGAGGCCGGTGGAGCCCGCGCCCGGACCGGGATCGCATCCGGACGGCGCACGGTGGTGGAGGAAGACCGCCCCGGCGGGCACGTGCACGTCGGCCCCGGAGTGCAGGAAGCGTCCGCGCACCCAGAGCCTGCGGGCCCCGCGTGCGTCGTCGAGCGCCGCCGCCCCGCCGTCCGGAGCGAACTCGGCGGGATCGACGGCGGGAATCCCCCTGCGGCGCAGCTCTCCATGGGACGCGACCACTGTCGCGTCCAACTCCGCGGCGCGGCCCGCGAGGACGTTGCCGACGCGTTCGAGGAGTTCACCGCGGGCACTCGCCGCGACCTGTTCGGTGTCGTGTCCGGCGGCGCTGCCCACGATGACGGGGCGGTCCCCGGCGGCGCAGACGGCGTCGAACTGCGGCGAGCGCGCCGCCACGCGGGCGAGGACGACCCGGGGCCAGGAAGCGTACGGGGCGAAGACCTGGGGCGCCCAGGGGGACGCGGCCATCACACGCGCACCTGCGCCACCCGAGCGGCGTCCTCCAGCATCGCCGTCCCGTGCGCGGTGAGCGTGTCACGGTGGCGTGCCATGGTCCGGACCGCCTCCACGGCCGAGTGGGCGAGCCGGTCGTGGCGCGCCCGTACGGCCGGGGCCGCGTCCAGGCCGCACGTGTCCTGGGCGAGCAGCCTCCGGTACAGCAGGACACTGCGCGCCAGAACCACCATCTGCTGGAACAGTCCGGTGAGAGGCCGTGGATCGAGCCTGAGAGGGGTGGCGACCATCGGGCCGCTCTCCTCCAGGGGCCGCAGGAAGGGCCGGTCCGCCACCGACGCCGCGTTGCATCGTGTGTGGGCGCCTTCGTGGACGAGGGCTTCCGCGAGCCGGACCGCGCCCGGCAGCCCGTCGGCGTCCGGGACGAGGCGGTCGCGCCGGACGAAGACCGCGCCGTGGACGGTGAAGTCCGTGAAGCCGTCGATGCCCGGACCGTCCAGCAGGGCGATCTGCACGAGCACGGCGCCCAACTCGGCTGCCGCGCCGGGCCAGGCCGACTGCAGCAGGGCGACCGCGTGCCGGGCGGTCTCCTCCTCGTGCGCGCACCACCCGGCCACCGAGGAGCCGCGCGGTGCGCCGGCCTCGGTTCCCTGATGCGGTACGGACTTCAGCGCGCGGGTGACACTCCGCGCCAGATGCGGTCCCGGTGCGGCAAGCCGGGTCGGCCACGGGAGCACGGACGGACGCGTGGACATCCCGTCCGAGCGGGCACGGTCGAGCATGCCGGTGAGCCGGCCGAGGCGGTCTGGTGAGGGCGGCCCGGTCCGCAGCACGGACTGGGCGACGTGCGCCGCCTCGACCACCGCGGGATGCGTCGCCTCCTGCGGGGAGACCTCCAGGCCCACCCGTTCCAGGGCTGTCCGCGCCATGAGCGCCAGCGCGGTGCGCTCCTCGGCACCCTCGTGCGCGTCCGGTTCCACTCGCACCGTGCGTGACCTCCGTGCTGACGTGGGACAGGGGAGCAGTGAGCGGGAGGGCGGCGGACCGGATCGGCCCGCCGCCCCGAGCGCCCGGCGTCAGCTGGGAATGTCGACCATCAGCGCGAGTTCGGGAAGTTCTTCTTCGGGAATCTGCTCGATCTCCTCGTTCATGTCGATCTCCCTTCGATGACCGGCTCCTCCGACAATGACGGGGAGTCACGGGGCAGCCACGGTAGGCAGGGTCCGGAATCCAGCACAAGGCACAGCCCGTTCTCCAAGACGTACGTGCGGAGGGCCGTCCGGCCAGTGGGCGTGCCCGACGCATCCGCGTCGCCATCGGAGGCGTCGAGTGGCCGTCGGCTATGCACGCTCGCCTCCTGGCCTGCGCATTCCCAGCTACCGGTCCCGTCCGGCATGCTCCGGAAATCGCCCGAGGCCGCCTGGGGAGGGGGACGTCGCGGCACACCCTGCCCTCCGTCTCACAGGCTCTGTCTCGGACAGATTTCTGTCCGGAAGGCGTAGGGAGGGCTCAACCCGTCGACGCCGGAGCAGCGCCCCGGCCGTCCTGTACCGGCTGCCCGTCCCGCGCCCGTCCCGTGCGCGAGGCGGCCCGGTGCGGCGGAAACCGGACGGTCGAAACGGCCGAAAGGCCACTCTTGGAAAGCCCGGCACCACGCAGCATGATGCTTCGTCATCTGGCCCGTCCGTGCCCAGCCAGGCGAAACCCCGCTCCGGCGGGTGCACCGCCGTCACAACCTCACCCCGCGCTCCGCCCCTCCAGGCGGCAGGCCCGCTGCCGCGTCACCTGCCCGGCAATGACCGTCGTCGCGGCCCATCCCGAGGAGTCGCCCGTGGATCCGACGCACACCACGCCCCACCGTCCCCCGTGCGCCGGCCGTCGGCCCGCACCCGCCGCCCCGGCCGCACGGGGCTAGGCCGCATGCGCATCGCGTACCTGCACGGGGGCGGCATTCCCTCCCCCTTCGCCAACGGCGTCCACGTCATGCGGATGTGCGACGCGTTCGCCGCCGCCGGGCACGAGGTGACCCTGTACTCCGTCCCCGGCACGGACGAAGACCCGTACGCCTACTACGGTGTGCGTCACCGCTTCCCGATCCGCCTCGTCGCCTGCCCCGACTACACGCCCTCCGGCTACCGCAAGCGCGCCGAGACCGTCCGGGCGCTGGTGGCGGACGGCCCGACCCCGGACCTCGTCTACGGCCGAGACCCCTACGCGCTGACCGCCCTCGGCGACCTGACGCCCCTGGTGTACGAGATCCACCAGCTGCGCGAGGACCTGTCTCCCGCCGGGACAGAGGAAGCGCTCCTCGCCACGCCCAGCCTGGTCCGCGTCGTCGCGATCACCCACGCCCTCGCACGCGACGTACGGGACAAGTACGCCGCCCTGGGCCCGCTGCCCATCGTGGTCGCGCCGGACTGCGCGGACCCGCCCGGCCCCGCCCCGGCCGGCACCCTGCCGCTCCCCGGCCGCCCGGACGCCCTGCGCGTCGGCTACGTCGGCCACCTCTACGACGGGCGCGGCATCGAACTCGTCCTGGACCTGGCGGAACGGTTTCCCGCGCTCGACTTCCACCTGGTCGGCGGCACGGACGAGGACCGCACCCGCTGGCAGGAGGCGTGCCGGTCCCCGCACGTGTACTTCCACGGCCACCGACCGCCATCCGAACTCGCCCGCTACTACGCCCGCTTCGACATCGTCCTCGCCCCGTACGAACGCAAGGTGTACACGTGGGGGAGACTGGGGGAGACCGGGCGCTGGGCCTCGCCCATGAAGGTGTTCGAGTACATGTCCCACGGCTGCCCCATGATCGCCTCCGATCTGCCGGTTCTGCGGGAAGTCCTCCAGGACCGGGTCAACTGCCTCCTCCGCCCGCCAGAGGACCCGGAGGCCTGGGCGGGAGCGTTGAACGAACTGGCCGCCACCCCCGCCCTTCGCCGCCAGCTCGGCGCAGAGGGGCAGCGGCAGGTCCGAGAGCGCTACACCTGGCGCCGCCGGGCCGACACAGTCCTCGCCGGCCTCGGCGCCCAGGAGACCGCCCACCCCGGGCCCGCGGCATGACGGACGGCACGGCCCCGCGGCGGCCGGTGGTGGACGGCTATCCCGCCCGGCCGAGCGTGCGGGCCGGGGAGATCCTGCGCTTGCACGTATCGACACGAGCCGAGCGCTTCCGGGCCGCCTTCTACCGCTGTGGCCCGCGCCCGCGCCTCATGGGACGCATGGAAGGAAGGGGCACGTACGCGGAGCCCGGCAGCCACGACACGGACTGGAACTGGCCCGCACACGACGTCGCGATCCCTGCGGACTGGCCCTCGGGCGTCTACATCGCGGTCCTCGGCCCCGACACCGCAGGCTCCGACGTCCGCTTTCCGGCTGCCCGGCCGCCCGTCGACGCCGCCGCCCTGGACGCCCGCCACTCGCGGCTGCTGTTCGTCGTGACGGCCCGCGAACCGGGCCACCGCGCCCCCATCCTGTACAAGGTGCCGCTCTTCACCTACCACGCCTACAACCGGAGCGGGGGAGCCAGTCTCTACGGCGCTCTTCCCGGAGCCGAGGACCGTCGCACCGTCACCCTGCGGCGTCCGGGCGGCGGGACCGGAGGCCCGGTGAAGGGGAGGCCCGACGCCCACGATCCGGGATCACCCCGCCAGACCTTCGCCCACTGGGACGCGCCGTTCATCGCATGGATGGAGGCATCGGGCTTCACCGCCGACTACTGCACCGACCTCGACCTGGACGAGAACCCCGAACTCGCGCACCCCTATCGGCTGCTGCTGTCCGCGGGGCACGACGAGTACTGGAGCGAACGTGTCCGCCGACACGTCTCCTCCTTCCGCGACCGGGGCGGCAACATCGCGGTCTTCGGGGCCAACACCTGCTGGTGGCGGGTGACGCCCGACGCGACGGGCACCGCCATCAGCTGCGCCAAATACCCGCCCGGAGCGCCCCAGGGAGCCGACACCGACCGGATGCGGGGCGCACCCGACCACTGGTGGGAAACCGAACCGGAGAACCGGCTCATCGGCGTCAGCTACCGCAACGGAGGCGGCCACTGGGACGGCCCCCGCGAGCGTCTGGGCTTCACCGTCCAGCACACCGGGCACCCCGTCTTCTCGGGCACCGGCCTGCGCGACGGCGACGTACTGGGCGCTGAGCACCACCTCGTGGGCTACGAATGCGACGGAGCGGCCCACCGGCGCGATCCGCACGGCCAGGCGGTGGCGACGGGGGAGGACGGAACTCCCGACGGCTTCATCATCCTGGGCATCGCAGACCTCCCCACGGCCCCCGGATCGGGGTGGCACACCGCCGCCCGCGAGAACGACGATCCGCGGCGGGCGGCCACCTTCGGGCTCTACACCCGCGGTGGCACAGTCTTCAACGCCGCCACCACCGACTGGCCCCGGCTCCTGCGCCTGGACCCCCGCGTACGGACCATCACCCGCAACGTGATCACCCTGCTCACCTGACGTCCGCCGTCCCTGCCGTCACGCACCGGCCTCGCACAGGGCGAGCGCCCTGCGCCACTCACCCGGGGGCGGACCCGCCCAGAGGGGGCCATTCATGCCCGTATAGCCCGGAACGGCCGGTCGCAGCGCCCGCGCGGCGACCGCGCGCGCGAAGACCCGGGCAGCACGCTCGCGCCGCTAGAACAGCCCGCTGACCGCGAGCGAGACCAAGCGAGACCTAGCGAGACCAGGAGTGACGAGCGTGAAGATCGTGATCACCGGAGGCGCCGGCTTCATCGGCAGCAACCTTGCACACGCCCTTGCCCAGCGCGCCGAGGTATCCGACATCCGGGTCGTCGACGACCTCTCCACGGGCTCCAAGGACAATCTCGTGGGAGCCGGCGTACACCTCGTCGAGGGCAGCGTCCTGGACGGCCCGCTCCTGGACCGGGCGTTCCGGGGCGCGGACGTCATCGTCCACCTCGCCGCCGTGCCCTCGGTCTCCCGCTCGGTTGCCGACCCGCTCACGAGCCACCATGCCAACGCGACCGGAACGCTCATGGTCCTGGAGGCCGCTCGACGCGCGGGGGACGTGCACGTGATCGCCGCCTCCTCGTCCTCCGTGTACGGCGCCAACACCCACCTCCCCAAGCACGAGGAACTGCGCCCAGCCCCCCTCAGCCCCTACGCCGTGGGCAAACTGGCCGCCGAATCGTACCTGGCGGCCTACCACCACTGTTACGAGCTGCCGGTCCTGCCGTTCCGCTTCTTCAACGTCTACGGCCCCCGGCAACCCGCGGGCCACGACTACGCGGCGGTCGTGCCCGCCTGGATCAACGCCGTGACGACCGGTCAGCAGGTCCTCGTCCACGGGGACGGTCTCCAGAGCCGGGACTTCACGTACGTGGAGACCGTCTGCCGCGTCCTCGCCGAAGCGGTCCTGCGCAAGGTCGTCTCCGCCGACCCGGTGAACCTCGCCTACGGAACGCGCACCTCGCTCGGAGAGCTGATCACGGAGCTGGAAGCGGTACTGGGAACCCCGATCGAACCTCGCCACCTCCCGCCGCGGCCGGGCGACGTACGCCACTCGCACGCCGAGAACTCCCGGCTGCGGAGCCTCTTCCCCGCTGTGGAGCCCGTCCCGCTACGCGAGGGACTGGAACGGACCGTCGAGTGGTTCCGTGCGCAGGCCCGGTAGGCGGGTTCCGGTCCATCGAGCCGGTCCGGCAGAACACCCTCCAGCGCGCTCATCCGCCGTGCGGGCCGCGCTCCGCTCGACCGCAGCCGCAGCATCCGCCCCAGACACGATCGGATCCGGACGTGACCGAACCTCGCCCCACGCCGCGCCACGGACCGTCCGAGGAGGAACGGACCCGTCCGCCCGCGATCCGCGCCCGGGCGGGCCTGCGCATCGCCTATCTGCACCCCGGCAGCGTCCCCTCGCTCTACGCCAACAGCGTCCACGCCATGCGCATGTGCGACGCGTTCGCCGCGGCCGGACACGTGGTGACGCTGTACACGGCACCGGGCACGTACACCGTCGACGACGCGCACGCCTACTACGGAGTGCGCCACCGCTTCGCCGTACGAACGGTTCCGAGCCCCGACTACACACCCGACGGGTACCGGGTCCGGGCCGAACAAGTCCGTTCCCTGCTGACGCGAGAGACCGCACCCGATCTGATCTACGGTCATGACCTGTACGCTCTCACGGCCGCCGCCCGGATAGCGCCGCTCGTCTACGAGACCCACCGCCTGCGGGACGACCCGCACACCCTGAGCATCGAACAGCGCCTGCTCCGAGACACTCCGCCGGCCCGCATCGTCGTGATCACCCACGCCCTCGGGCACGACTACCGGCGTACCTACGGCCACCTGGGCGCGCTGCCGATCGTCGTCGCCCCGGAGGCCGCCGAGGACCCCCGCGCCTCCACCCGACCGGCGGACCCGCCGCCGATGCCGGGGAGACCGGGCGCACCGCGCATCGGGTACGTCGGGCACCTTTACGAAGGACGCGGCATCGAGCTCGTCCTGGCCATGGCCGCCCGCTTCCCCGACCATGACGTCCACCTCGTCGGCGGAGCCCCCGAAGATCTCGACCGGTGGCGGAGGCGAGGCGGTCCGAAGAACGCCTACTTCCACGGTCACCAGCCGCCCGGTGCCGTCGACGCGTACTATCCGCTGTTCGACGTCGTCCTCGCTCCGTACCAGGCGAAGGTCTACACCGCCGGCGGGCACTGTGAAACGGGGCGCTGGGCGTCCCCGATGAAAATCTTCGAGTACATGGCGCACGGGCGCGCCATCATCGCCTCCGACCTGCCCGTCCTGCGCGAGGTTCTGCGGGACGGAGCCACCTGCCTCCTGCGCCCGCACGACGATCCGGACGCCTGGGCGCAGGCCCTACGCCGTCTCGTCGCCGACGGCTCCCTCAGACGATCACTCGGCGACGCGGCCCGGCGACAGTTCCTCGACTGCCACACGTGGCACCACCGGGCCCGCCGTGTACTCGCGGGACTCGACACGGCAGACGCCGCCGCGCCGCCGTGAACGCCCGGTGGCCACGGCGCGAGCCGCCGCCCGCGGCGCGGGCGCGCGGTGGTCCGCCGCTGCCGATAGATCGCGTGGCCACGTCGTCGTCGCGGCCCCGGAGGGAAATCGGCCGAGGCTCGGGCCGATGCGGGAGGTCCGGCCGCGGCGCAGGGTGCGGCAGGACGGACCGTCCTCCACCTTGGTGACCCGCCTCGTGGACGACACCCTGCTCTCCCTGACGACCCCGCCCTCCGTACCACCCACGACGCGGGCCCGCGTCCGGGTTTCCCCGGCGGCGGCCTGGTCCCGCTCCACCACGCGCCCGCCGCCGGTGCGCGGGAACGGCGGCTTCGGCCCGGCAATCGCCGGCGGCATGCTGAGCTGCCTGGCGTCGGAAACCGGGAGGGCGTCGCGGTTGACGATGCGGGCATGCCGGGTGAACAGGTACTGGGTCGCGCGAGCATTCCGGCCGCGTCCAGCAGCAGCGGGGCCTCGGCGAAGATGGAGCGGGTATTGATCTCGATCTGAGCCGGAGAGGGCTCCGAGTCGGTGGAGGTGGCCAGGGCCGTGCGGGTCATCGCGTGCACCGCCTCGCGCATCGGCGCCTGCGTGCGACAGGCGTTCTCGATGCGGGCCCGGCTCCGGCTGCCCGCGATCGACCACGCGGTCGAGGCGCGGCACCGGCTGCGGCTGGTGGTCGCCGCGAGCGACCTCGGCTACGCCACCCAGGCCGCGCCGCCGTCTACACGGCAATTGTGCTGCTGCCCGTCCGGTCGGGCCGCGCTCGGCCCGGGCCGCTCGCCCGTGTTCCGCTCGCCTGCTGCCCTGTCGCGCGCGGCCGGGTTCGGGCCAGCCCGGGCTGGCCCGGCCGCACGTGGTGCCGCCCGCCGGCCGCCGGGGCTGTCGGCGGCTTGCGGCGTTGCGGCCCGGCCGCCCGACCGCGTCCCGGTGGGGCGGCGTTGCCTGTGCTGCTCGCGTGTCAGCCGGCGGTGTCCGTCCGGGTCGGGTGGTGCTGTAGTTGGGCCGGTCTGCTCTGGCCGCGCCGCGTTCGCGCGGCCGGCTGCTGCCGCGCCGAGCCCCTGCCACCAAGCCCTGGTCCGCCGCGGTCCTCAGTGCGCCGGACGTTGACCTGGTGGAGGGCCCGGTCGCGCTCGGCGCGGGCCTCATGGCTGTTGTCAGGCGGGGGTCTCAGCGGTGGCGGTCAGGATTGCGCGGCCGAGGATGTGGCCGGCCATCGTGAAGCCGAGGGCGGCCGGCGTGGCGTCGGCGGGGACGCCGATGGTGTCGACGTCGAGGGCGTGCACCACGGTGAAGTAGCGGTGCGGGCCGTGTCCGGCCGGCGGGGCGGCTCCGATGAAACGGGCCGCGCGGGCGTCGTTGGGCAGCTGGAACGCGCCCTCGGGCAGGCCCGAGCCGGTGTCGTCGCCGGCACCTTCGGGCAACTCGGTGACGGTGGCGGGGATGTCGGCGACCGCCCAGTGCCAGAACCCGGACCCGGTGGGGGCGTCGGGGTCGTAGACCGTGACGGCGTAGCTCTTGGTGCCCTCCGGGGCGCCGCTCCAGGAAAGCTGCGGGGAGACGTCCTTCCCGCCGGGTACGCCGGAGAGGCCGGAGTACTGCTCGATCGACCAGGGAGCGCCGTCGGTGACGGTGGCGCTGACCACGGTGAAAGAGGCCGCCTCGGGGAGACGGGCGAAGGGGTCGTTGGAACTCATGGTGTCGTCCCTCTCGGATGTGCTGCGGGGTGTGGTGGTGTGCGGCCGACGGAGGCCCCGCCGTGGCGGCGTCAGGAGGCGACGCGGTCGCCCCTGCTCACCAACAGGATCGACCATAGCATCGATAATCGATTATCTTTCTGATCGTCTATTGTGTAGACATGACTCAGACGACCCACACCTCGGCCTCCACGGGCAAGCAGATGCTCTCCGAGCAGGTCTACACACGGCTCCGGGAGGCGATCATGCGCGGGGACCACGCCCCCGGTGACGCCCTCAAACCCCAGGACCTGGCCAAAGAGCAGGGCGTGAGCCTGGCCGTCGTGCGTGAGGCGCTCGTGCGGGTGGTCGGCGAGGGCCTCGCCGACCGGCTGCCCAACCGCGGTTTCGCCGTCCCGGCCTACTCCGACCGCCGCTGGCAGGAGATCGCGGAGGCCCGTCGGAAGATCGAACCGGTCATGCTGCGCATGTCCATCGAACGCGGCGATGTGGACTGGGAAGCCCGCGTACGAGCCTCCCACCACCGTCTGACCCGCACCCCGGCGTACGTACCGGAGGAGGGCGAGCACTACAGCAGCGCCTGGGCCGAAGCCCACCGCCTCTTCCACCGCACCCTGTTGGACGGCTGCGGCAACCGCATCCTGCTGGAGACCTTCGACCGCATGTGGACCGCGAGCGAACTGGCCCGCCGCTGGTCGGCGCACCGCAACCCCCACCGGGACGGCGCCCTGGAACACCGCCGGCTGGAGGAGGCGGCCCTCGCCCGCGACGCCGACACCGCAGCCGAGGTCCTGACCCGGCACCTCACCCAGACCGCGACCGGACTGACCGACTGCCCCCACCACGAACCCACGAACGAAACCTGACGCGCGGCGCCCGCCCGGCCGCCGCACGACCGCACCTGATCACCGAAACCGGAGCCACGGCATGACCATCTTCGAAGCGAGCACGGGCCGCCACTGCCACAACGCCGTCAGCCCCCTGCACACATCCGTGTACTTCGCGCCGGAACCGGACGACGAACTCGGGGCGCTCGGGCTGCAGCGCGGAGCCATGGTCTACCTCGCGGGCCGCGCGGCACCGCTCGGAGCCGTCGACGCGGGCACCGTCACAGCGACGTTCTACAACTTCAGCCACGAGCACGTGCAGCGGTACATCCCCGCCGCATGGACCCTCACCACACCGGAGGAGGTGCTCACGGCGCGGCTGCGCGGCGCCGACCGGACCCTGCGGCGGCTGCTCGGACAGGAGGCCCTCACGTCCACAGAAATGACCGAGGCGGCCGAACTGGCGCTGAACGCCAACGAAGCCTGCCGCCGGGAGGCACGCCCGCTGTACGCCGCCAACGCCGACCTCCCCGTACCCGAAGAACCCCACCTGGCCCTGTGGCACGCCGCGACACTGCTGCGCGAACACCGGGGTGACGGTCACCTCGCCGCCCTGGCGATCGCCGGCCTGTCCGGCATCGAGGCGCTGGTCCTGCACAACGCCACCGGCAGGGCGCCGACATCGGCACTCTTCAGGCGGACCCGCGGGTGGTCCGCGCGGCAATGGGACACCGCCCGGGACCAGTTGCGCGAACGCGGCCTGCTGGACGCGGCAGGTGACCTCACGCAGGCGGGCACGGCCCTGCGCGCCGAGACCGAGGTGCTCACCGACCGCCTCGATGCCGCCCCGTACGACCACCTCGGCCCGGCCGCCACCGCACGCCTCACCGAACTGGCCGGCGGCTTCTCGGCAACCCTCAGGGCAGCGGGGGCCTTTCCCGCGGTGCACTTCGGCAAGGGCTGAGGGCCGGAGGGCCGCCGGTCCGACGCCGCGCAGATGAGAGGGGCGTGCCGCCCGGAGGGCGGGCAGGCCCGGCAGGACATGGCGGCGCATCTGCGGCTCGGTCACCTCGGCGAACACGGGCATCGAGGCCTCCAACCACGCGGCCTTGATGCCCTCTGCCCCGCCCGAAGCGGGATCACGCATCCCGTCGGGTCCGTACGCAGGGGAACGATCCGTGCGCGACGGCACATGGGCGGAGTACCAGGCCGTACGGCACCCGTTCGCTCGGCATCCGTGCCGACCCGCAGGGAGCCGACCAACGCTGTCATCACATGGCGGCGCCCGAACGCCGAGAAAGCCGCCCGCCGCGGCCTCGCCGGTGACCGCCCGGGAGGTGCTGCAGCGCACCGTCCGACAGGACGCCGCCCTCGCCCTGCGAAGCCGACTTCCCCGGGCGGCTGTGCGACGCGGGCTTGCCCGTGCGTGAACGCCGCGACGGCGGGACCCTGGTGGGATGCGCGGTCGCACTGTCGGGGGACCGCGCCGACACGGCTCCCGGCCGGTGGAGGCTGCGGCCGTAGCGGCCCGGGCTCGGGACGACGAGGGTGTCGCCGGTGTCGAGGAAGGCGTGGCAAGCCTTCAGTTCGGGGCGGAGCGCGTTCTTGCCGGACTTCTTGTCCGCGAAGATCTTCCGGCACCCGGCGGTGGTGAGGAACCCGGCAGCCGGTGGCACACCGCTCTCATCGCCGGCAGGAGTCAGCGCTCGTCCGGAGGCTGCTTGCTCGCCAGGAGGTCGAGGCGCTGCTTCGAGGGCCTGGGCGCCCGTGGCCACGGTGGCGATCGCACTGGCGGGTCTCGCGCACATCGCCGTTCGCCGGTAGCTCTGCGTCGGTGATCTTGACGAGGCCACGGACAAGCTCACTAACAAGCTCACTGGCTCATGCGTACTTGATGTGGAGTGGGTGTTGCGAAACCAGGGACGGATGCCGTGTGACAGGCAGGAACGACTGATCCTCGACGGTTCGCTCCGCCTGGCTGATCTCGGCCCAGACGGCGTCAAGAGACAGGCCGAGGGTTTCGGCGATCGCTGCGATGGTCGGGAAGGCGGGGGTAGCCACACGGCCGGATTCGATCTTCCGCAGGGTTTCCGGCGAGATGTGCGAAGCGAGCGCCACGTCCAGCATCGAGCGGCAGCCCCGGGCTCGGCGGAGCAGGGCGCCAAGGCGCTGTCCGCGTCCTACCTCGGCGGGGGTGAGCGGCAACCTGACCATGACCCCATTCTAATACCGGTAAAGTTAGACCGGTATAGTTATTGGAAGCACATGAGGGGTCCCCATGATTGAGATTCTGAACTCCGCGCGGCTTGAGCGGGCGAGAGGCACCGGCGCCCTGGTCGGAAACATCCTGCACACGCTGAAGCGGCGCAGCACGGTCGGGACGAACCTGCTGGACATCGACCAGTGGGCCAAGGAGATGATCACCGAGGCGGGAGCGCAGTCCTGCTACGTCGACTACGCGCCTTCCTTCGGGCGCGGCCCGTTCGGGCACTACATCTGCACGGCCGTCAACGACGGAGTGCTCCACGGGCGGCCTCACAACTACACGCTGGCAGACGGGGATCTGCTGACTCTCGACCTCGCCGTAGCCAGGGGCGGGGTGGCGGCGGACGCCGCGATCAGCTTTCTGGTGGGCAAGGCCAGGCCGGCGGAGAGCGTTGCGATGATCGAGACGACCGAACGTGCACTCGCCGCCGGCATCGCCGCCGCCAAGCCTGGGGCGCGCATCGGCGACCTCTCCCACGCCATCGGCACGGTCCTCAGCGAGGCGGGCTACCCGATCAACACCGAGTTCGGAGGCCACGGCATCGGCTCGACCATGCACCAGGACCCACACGTCGCGAACACCGGACGGCCCGGCCGCGGATACAAGCTGCGCCCCGGACTGCTGCTCGCCCTGGAGCCCTGGGTCATGGCCGACACCGCCACACTCGTCACCGACGCCGACGGTTGGACGCTGCGCAGCGCGACAGGCTGCCGGACCGCGCACAGCGAGCACACCATCGCCATCACCGACGACGGAGCCGAGGTCCTCACCCTGCCCACGCAGGCACGACCATGAGAGGGCGCTGTAACGAGTGGCCCTCGCCGCGGCCAACGCCGCGCTCGTCACCGCCCAGTCCCGCGCGGGCGACGCCGGGTGTGAGTAGTTGCGTACAGAGAGTGCCGCTGAGATTGATCATGGTCGGTTAGCGCATCTACCGGGCGGTCGGCAGCCGGTTCACGGCCGGCCCGTCGCCGCCGGTGATGCCGCCGATGCGCTGCCGGTGCTGGAGGCGGGCGGCGGCAGCCGCCTGCTCGGTCCGCCGGGCCTCCCACCGCAGGGGCCCTCGCTGGTGGCGTCGGCCCAGGTGGTGAAGGCGCGGGCCTTGCGCTCGTGGAGGTCGGCGAGCAGCTCCAGGTCGGGCTCGTCGCGCTGCTGGTAGGCGCGGAAAAGATCACCGAGTTCGACGAGTTCGTCCCGCAGGACGACGGGCCGCAGTCGTGGGGGGATGATCCGCTGGGCGATCTTCGCCTGTGGCGGCAGGCGCCGGTGCGGTGCGGGGAACCGGGACCGGGCCGGCGGCCTGGGGTTCGGAGAACCGCGGCGCAGCTGCACCCGTGCCCGCGGCCGGCGCCGTGCCTGTTGCGGGAGCCGGGTGGTCAGAAGCCGCAGCACCCCGTCGTCTTCGTGTTCGGGGGTCGGGACTGCGGCCGCCTCATCCAGGAACCAGCCGGGTCCTTCGGCCATCTCGGCGATCCGGGCCAGCTCGGCGGGATGCAGCGCGTTCAGCGCGTCGGTGACAGCGGCGTGCGGGCTGTACGGGTTCGCGGCCAGCAGCACGGCCAGGGTCTCGGCACGGCGGTGCTCGGCGTGCCGTTCCAGGAGCCGGGCCGGGCGGTCGTGGTCGGCGGGAAAGCTGTCGTCGACGACGCGGATCAGGGTCCGGCTCGGCGCGGGGGAGACGCGGGGGGCTGGTCCGGGGCGGCGAGCTGGGCGCACGCGCCCGCGAGGTGGTTCGGGTCGGCGCTGAGGAGGGCCAAGCCCTGGGCGAGGCGCCGCACGCGCCCGTCGAACCCGTAGTCGTCTGCCTGCTTCTCGGACAGGTGGAGCAGCTGGCCGCGGGCCACCACCTCGTCGGCGGTCGCGTGCAGCTGCCCGGCGGCGAGTTCCACGTCACCCACTGCCGGACGCCGACCAGTCCCTGCGGCCCCTCCACCGTTTCGCGACAGGGCAAGGTAACTTCTGCCGCATCGCGGTCGGCGTATCCGCCTTCCGCCGCGCTCCGGCTGACGTTCGCGTAGACACTGACTTGCACGTGTGGCACGGCCGCTTCTGTGGGCCGGCTCTGGCCCGGGCCGCCCGTCGCCTGTCCGGGTCAGATGGTGCTGCTCGTCCGGGCCAGGTTGGTACTGCGGCCGCTCTGGCCGCGCCCCGGCCGCCGCCCTGCTGCCTGCGCCCCCGTCCGCACGCTGTCGCCCGCGCTGTTGCTGCCCGGCCGCCCGCGCCTGGGCGCCATCGTCCCGTGCTGCCCCCGACGTTCGCCCGCCCGCCGGTCCAGACTGGGCCGGGGTGATGCTGTTGCCGCTCTGGGTACGCCCGTTTGCCGGCTCTGGCCGCCCGCCGGCCGCTACACGGTCTGATGCTGCTGTTCGGGAGCGGTGTCTCGGTGGTGCCGGCTCAGGGTGTTGTTGTGCCCGCGCGGTCGTGCCGCCGCGCTTCGGTGGTGCTGGGCCGGCCCCGGCCGCCGGGCCGTGTCCGTCCGCCGGCTCTGGCCGGGCCGACGGACGGACCTCCCGCGTCCTGGCCACCCACCCGGGCGCCCGGGCCGCGTCCGCCCAGCCTGCCCTCCGGGCCTCCTCCGGGCCTCCATCGGCCGGGTCGAGCTGGTGGTGGATGCGCGCGCTGCGGTTGTGCGGGGCGAGTGTCCGTCGCAGTCCGGGGCTCAAGACCGCGGGATCGCTCGCGCGGTCGACGGTTCCGGTCGGGCCGGCCGCGGCCGGCACACCCTCGGCACCCTCGCGACAACCGCCGGGACGAGCTCCAAGAGCTAAGCGGCCTGCGGGCCCCTCCCGGACAGCACCCCGGCGAGCATCTCCTGAGGGCTGGCCGCGCCTTCGGTGGCGCCCGCGCTTCATTCCTCAGGCCCGTTGGCGTCGGCGAAACGCGCACGCGGCGAGCACCGCGCGCCGACGGGGTGCTAAGGGCGGTGGTGACCTGGGGGGCGGCTGCCGAGGTCAGGCCCGCGGAGACTTCCCCGGAGGCGAGGACCCGGCCGCTTCCACGTCATCCAGCACGCCAGGACCGTCCACGAGACGCAGGCGATCGTCATGACCGACGCCGACGTCGTCAGCTGGCTCACCGGTCCGGACGACACCCAGAGACCTCAGCCAGACCACGGGCTCGGGCGCAGGAGCGCGCCCGTGTCCCGGCTCTGCTCCGGTTTGCGCCGCCTCATCGGTTCGGGCTCCGGTAGGGGGCGGCAGTGGCGCAACAGAGCGGGAATCCGCGGGGGCGTGGGCTGTGGGTCTCGGTGCCGTGGCGGGCGGGCGGGTGGCCGGTGTGCCGGGGTGCTGGTGAGTCATCCTGGGTTCGGCTGGAAAGCGGCTTAGACCACCGGGGCGGGTGCTGAAACGATCACTGGCCGTAGCCTCCGGTGTGCGGGGGTACGTCCCCTTGAGGAGCGGCCTTATGAGCGATCAGCAGATCACGGTCTGGGCGGAGAACTTCGTCTGCGAGCGGGAGTCGACCGAGGCGTCGTCCTCCGACGAGGTCTACTTCGACTTCTACGCCCACACCAGCAGCGGTGCCAATTCGACCCTGCTGTCCCAGGTGTTCACCAGCGTCGACGCCGGGGAGACGCACGGCTTCGCGAACGCCGTTCTCTGGCAGCAGGCCGTACCGGCGGACGGCTTGACCGTGGCCGTTATCGCATGGGAGGAGGACGGGGGCATCGACGAGCGCGGCAGGCGAGAGCGTTTCCAGGCCATCCTCGGGACTCAAGGGAGCGGGACCGCGGAGGGACTGACAGGCCTCCAGATACAGTCCGGAGAGCGAATCTGGGGCTACAGCTCTTCGCACGGCGCTCTCAATGGGGATGACGCGATCGGCGGCTATGTGTTCAGGATTCCCGCCACGGGCCTGGGGACGGCCCAGGACCCGAGCACCTTCGAGGCCGTGATCGACGGAACCGGCCGCGGCGAGACCCGCGTCCGCCTCAGGCTCCGCGCCCATACCGGCGCCCCGAGCCGCCGGGTCAAGCTGATCAACGTGCACAGCGGCAAGGCCCTGACCGTCCACGGCGCAACCAACGACGACGGCGCGAACGTCGACCAGTGGACCTACCAGAGCGGCTCCAACCAGCACTGGAGCCTGGAGAGCACCCCCAACGGCTCCAAGCTGATCAACGTGCACAGCGGCAAGGCCCTGACCGTCCACGGCGCAACCAACGACGACGGCGCAAACGTCGACCAGTGGACTTACTACCCGGACCAGGCCAACCAGCACTGGCACCTGGAAGACACCGGCAACGGCTACAAGCTGACCAATGTGAACAGCGGCAAGGTACTCGACGTATACGGCTACTCCACCGACGACGGCGGGAACGTCATCCAGTGGACCGACAAGGGCAACGCCAACCAGCGCTGGTACATCCAGGACGTCTGACCCGGCACCCGCACCACCAACCCCCGCCCCCACGGCTGGAAGACCGAGCGCTGGAACGCCGCGCGCCAGGACGACACACCTCCACCGCCGCCCGGCTCCACCCCGGCTCGCTTCGTCCGGGACACGCTCGACTCCGACTGACCCGACGCCAGCCGAGCCGGGCGGATCACCCTGCCCGGCTGTGGTGGCTACTCCCAGGGGCGCGGCAGCGCGTTCCACAGGGCTCTGAGCCAGTCGGGCGGGTTGGTGAGGAACTTGTCCACGAGTCGTGCCGTGATCGACCGAGCGGCGCCCTGCGCTATCGCGGCGGTCAGGCCGGCACCGGCAGCGGGCTGCTGTGGGGCGGGTGCGGGGACAGACGGTTGACCGGGCCCGGGAACAGGTCCCGGGTCATGATGCTGCAGCAGTACCACCGGGCCGCCACAACCCTTCCGGCCCACGGGGTTCTTGCCCCTCTGCCGCACACGCCACGATCATCGGCGTCGTCAAGGACGCGCTGCCCGAGACGCAGGTGGGTCTCCTGGTCGGCGCACGCCAGTGGCCCCTGCTCGCGGCCCGCATGGACCGGATCCGCGACCAGGGCGGCCCTCAACTCCTCGGCGCGCACCTGGCCTGCCTCCAGGCCGACACCTCCTGGAAGGACGGCCCCACCTCCACCACGGCCGGGCGACTCGTGGACGCGACCCTGCGCTCCCCGACGACACCGCCCTCCGCCCCGGCCGTGCCCGCTTCCCGCGGGAGGGTCTCCCCGGCAGCTGCCCGCTCCCGCTCCACCACCACGCCCGCCGCCGCGGCCCCCGGCCAGCAGGCCCCGATGGCGGCCAACGTCCTCGCCCACCGGCAGCAGGCCGCACCGGCCAGGGGCGCTGGGCGTAGGCGGTGACGCCGAAGGCTGCCACACCCGGACGGCAGGGCTTGCGGGTGTGGACGGAGCGGGTACGGGCGGCCTGGTGGACGCTGTCGGACCGGGACCGGATCGCTGTCGAGGGCCTGCTCCTGACCGGGGCGCTGTTCGCGGCCGTTGCGGTCGGGCCACCTCGGCATGGTGCAGGCGGACTTCGTGCTGTCGGTCCAGGCCGGCATGGCAGGCGTCGCCACCTTGTACCGGGGCCGTCCACCGGCCGCGGCCCGCCGCGCCTGCGGCCGGGCCGCTGGTGGCGCCCTCGGAGCAAGTCCAGCGGCACGCGGCACGCGAGGCGGGCACCGCCCTCGGCGCTGACCGGGGGAGAACCGTGCGGACAGGGGGAGGCGGATGGTGATGACGGGTACGCAGCGCCGGACCGGCGTGAGCGTGCTGGTGGGGACCGGGCTGGCCGCGGCCGGCTGGTGGGCGCAGTGGTCCGGGTACGAGGTCGCGGGCACGGTCTTGACCCTGCGGGCGGGGAGGTGGTGCCGGGCGGTGCGTGGCGCTCGGGCGCTGTGCGTCGCCCGCAGCCCGCCGAACCCGCGCCGGACGTCCCTGTGCCGGGGCCGCCGTCCTCGGCGCGGGCCGCCGCGGACCGGGGTGCTCGGCCAGGCGGGTGCGGGGACCGACTCGGCGAGGAAGCAGGGCCCGGGCCGGGGCAGGGGTCGGCCGTCGCCTGCTGCCCTGCCTCTTGGCCCAGGTCTTGGAGATCACCCAGGCCGACCGGCTGTTCACGATCGCCGGCAGCCTGGAAGAGGCCCGCACCCTGTAGTCGCGGCACCCGGCGACCACGGCGTGCACGGGTCAGGCCCGGCGTCCGCTTCGGCCGCGGACAGCACCGCCGGGCTGCCCCCGTTCATGCGCGGTGAGGGCGGCGGCGAGCCGTGGCCACCTTTAACAGCTCGGTGGGAATGCACCCCGCACCGGGGTTTTGATCTTCGAGTCGGAACGCCTGGCTCACGCCCTTCAGCCGCCGAGGATGGACCTCAGCACGGCTACGTAGTCGCGGCCCGTGTTCAACGGCGCGTATGCGGGTTGCTCCTGCGGGCCGATGAGAACGTCCAGGGGGCGGACCACGACACCGTAGTCGGGGCGGTGCTTGTACTGGATCGACATCCGGTCGCGTTCCACTCTGCGGACCCGGTGCGGGGCGGCCCGGTGGCGACCGTTCGACCATCGCTGCACGTAGTCGCCGAGGAAAAGGAACAGTGCGCCGCGGACCATGGGCACCTCCAGCCACCGGCCGTCGCGGTCGCGGACCTCGAGGCCCGGTTCGTCCTGGTCCAATATCGTCAGCAGTGACAGGTCGATGTGCGGTGACATCGCATACCCGGCTGCGGAACCACCATGGGCCGGGTAGCTCGCGCCGTAATGGTTGAGGCCCAGGCGGTGCAGTGGGCTGCCTATCAGGTAGGGGGTGAACGCGTCCTCGTCCAGCCCCAGGTCCAGGGCGCAGGCAGCGAGGGTCCTGTCCCCCAGCTGCGTCAGATGAGCCAGAAGTTCGAGGGACTTGGGAAATGGCCCGTGGTAGAAGTCCACGGCGCAGGACAGGGTCGCTTCCTCGGTGGTGTGACCGATGCGGTACTGCTCGCATGCCTCTGTGCCGCCGTGTATTCGGCTGCGTTCCCTGCCGAGTCCCCGGTATCCGAGGAACTGAGACTGTTCTGTGGCGTCGTAGAGGCTCTTCTGGGCCGGCGCCAACTGGTAGAACCGGCGTGTCTCCGAGTAGACGTCTCCGATCAGGTCGTCGGGGATGCCGTGGTTGTGCACGAAGACGAACCCTGTTCGCCGGAAGCTCCGGCCGAGGTCGACGGCCACTGCAGCCCGGTCTTTCGAGGTCCATCCGGCCGCGTGCCCCGGAAGCTGTACGTGCGGTATCACCGCGGTCCCCTCCTGTGCGCTCGGCCTTCCGACGTTTCAGCAGGCTCGGGTGCTGGAGCCAGGACGCGGCTTCACCGTGAGGACGACTCGGCCGGGCAAGGGCAGGCGGGTTGGCCTGACGCCGTGGTGTGCACGGCCGACCCAGAGAGCGGGCCGTGTGAAACCCCCATGGCCTCAGGCTGCGGCAGGGCGTTGACCACCCGGGAGGGCGCGCGGCTGGCGCAGCGGCGCACTGAGGGCGCGGTCACCTGCCGCGCAGTAGTGGGCCGCGCGAGATCAAGGAACGTGCAACCGCAGCTCTCGGGGGACGGATTCGGTGCCACTCGATCGACATTCCAGCGTTGAGCTTGACTTTATCGGGGATCTTGGAGTTTCCCGGTGCGGCAACGTGGCGACCGGACATGTTCGGGTGGTTTCGCCGACCGATGCAGCTGTCGAGGTGGCCCGTTGCCCCTCCGCCCCCATTCCGGTCAGCAGGTCCCTTCTCTGACTGCGCAGGCCGTGCGGGCGAGCAACCCGGTCGACACGACCGCGACATGGGTACGTGACCGCCTCGACGGGCTGTGGTGCGACGAGGACTTCGTCGTCTGGTATCCAAGGGGCAGGCATGCGGGTGGTGCTGTGGTCGTTCGTTCGGGTTCGGCCGACCTCCGTCCGCGTTCCGTCCGAGCCGCCCGCCTCGGTCGGGCGGTGCTGTGGCCGCTCGGCCGCGCCTGTCGGCCGACTCTGGCCGCGGCCCGCCTACCGCCGCCCGGCCGCCCTGTCCGCGCCCCGGCGGCCCGCGTGCCGCCGACGGCCGGCTGTTGGTCGTGCCGCCTGCCGCCTGCCGCCTGCCGGCCGGGCGGCTGTTCGGCCCTGCTGGGGCGGGGTGTTGTCGTGCCCGCACGGGCCCTCTGTGCGGGCACGACCGACCTCCGGCCGTCGGGCCGCGTCCGTCCGCCGGCGCTGACCGGGCCGACGGACGGACCTCCCGCGCCCTGGCCGCCGTGCCGCCCGTGCCGCGTCCGCCGCAACCCGGCTGCCGAGCGGGGCCGCCCGCGCCCCACCGCTGCCGCTCGTCCGGAGGGCCGTCGTTCGGGGGCCGAGCCGGCCCGTGCGGCCGCGGTTGTGCCGCCGTCCGGGTTGCCCGGACCAGACGGTGCTGCGCCCGCCGGGGGGAGTCCGTCCGCCCGGCTCGCCGCCGACGAGGCCCTGCGGCTGCTCGGCACCGCCGAACTGGGCCGGATCGTCTTCACGCGGCACGCACCGCCCGCCGTGCGTCCGGTCAACCACGTCCTGGATGCCGGCGACATCATCATCCGCGTCCAGGACGGATCGACGCTGGCGGCGCTGCTCGCGCCCAAGCAAGGCCGAGGAGTGGTCGTCGCCTACGAGGCGGACGACGTCGACACGGGTGGCCACCCGGGCTGGAGCGCGGTCGCCACGGCCTACGCCACCGTGGGGTCACCGACCCTGAAGAAATCGAGCGGTACGTACATCTTCTGGAGTCCTGGACCTCGGGCGGCGCAGCGGGGGCGATCCGGATCCGACCCGCCCTGGTCACCGGCTTCCGGCTGCGCGAGTGCGGCCCGTAGCGGCGCCCGTTCGCGTGCTTCGCCTCCACGCGGTCCTGCGCACGACACGATGGTGCGGCACACGCCCGCAGGAGTTCCGGAGGTGTCATGCCGAAGCACGGCTGGACCGTGGCAGTGCCGCGCGCCTTCCAGGACTACCGGGCTGCCTGGCTGCGTGGTGACGCGTTGGCAGGTATCACGGTCGCCGCCTATCTCGTGCCGCAGGTCATGGCCTACGCCGGCGTCGCCGGGCTGTCGCCCGCCGTCGGTCTCTGGGCCGCCCTCCCCGCCATGGTCCTCTACGCCCTCAGCGGGTCGTCCCGTCTGCTGTCCGTCGGCCCGGAATCGACCACCGCCCTCATGACCGCGGTGGCCGTCGGCCCGCTGGCGGCCGGCGATCCCGCGCGGTACGCGGTGCTCTCGGCGGCGCTGGCCGTCGTGGTGGGGCTGCTCTGCCTCGTCGCGTGGGCGGTCAGGCTGGGCTTCCTCGCGGATCTCCTCTCCCGGCCGGTCCTCGTCGGCTACCTGGCCGGGGTCGCCCTCATCATGATCGTGGATCAGCTCCCCCGCCTGACCGGGACCAGCGGCAGCGGATCGGGCTTCCTCCTCCAGCTGTCGTCCTTCCTCCGCGGTCTCGGCGACGTGCACTGGCCGACGACCGCGCTCGCCGTCGGATGTCTCGCCCTTCTGTTCGCCTTGCCGCTGCTGTGGCGCCCGCTCCCCGGACCCCTCGTCGTCCTGGCTCTCGCCACCGCCCTGGTGGGGGCCCTCGCCCTCGATGAGAACCACGGCATCGACGTCATCGGGGCCGTCCCGACCGGCCTTCCGAGCTTCACCCTGCCCGATCCGTCGGACTATGCCGACCTGGTCCTACCGGCCGTCGGCTTGCTCATCGTGGGATTTTCAGACGTGGTCCTGACCGCGCGTGCGTTCGCCCGCCACGACGATCCGCACCCCTTGGCAGCCAACCGCGAGCTGCTGGCGCTCGGCGCCTCCAACCTCGGCGCCGGCGTGCTGCACGGCTATCCCGTCAGCAGCAGTGCCAGCCGCACCGCGCTCGCCGACTCCGCCGGCGCACGCACCCAGGCGTACTCCCTCGTCGGTGCCGCCTGCGTGGGCGCCGTCCTGCTCTTCCTGGGCCCGCTGCTGGCCCACACCCCTTCGGCCGCCTTGGGCGCCATCGTCGTCTATGCCGCCGTACGCCTGATCGAAGTGGGCGAGTTCCGCAGGCTGGCAGCCTTCCGCCGCCGCGAGTTCCTGCTCGCCCTCGGCTGCGGCCTCGGCGTCCTCGCCCTCGGCATCCTGTACGGAGTCCTCCTCGCCGTGGCGCTGTCCGTCGCCGAACTCCTCACGAGGGTCGCCCGTCCGCACGACGCGGTGGAGGGCATGGTGCCCGGTCTGGCCGGCATGCACGACATCGACGACTACCCGACCGCGCGCACCATTCCCGGTCTCCTCATCTACCGCTACGACTCGCCGTTGTTCTTCGCCAACGCCGAGGACTTCCGCCGCCGCGCGCTGGCCGCGGTCCAAGCCCAGGAGGACTCCGTGCACTGGTTCCTCCTGAACACCGAGGCCAATGTCGAGGTCGACATCACCGCCCTCGACGCCGTCGAGGCCCTGCGCTCCGAACTCGCCCGACGGGACATCGTGCTGGCCCTCGCCCGCGTCAAGCAGGAGCTGCGCCGGCCCCTCGATGCCTACGGGCTGACAGCCGCGATCGGCCCGGAGCGCATCTTCCCCACTCTCCCCACAGCCGTTGCCGCCTACCGGGACTGGCAGCACGCCGTAGCCGGAGGCGATCCGGAGCATCCCTGAGTGCTTCGGCAACGAGCGTCCGGCACATCCTCCGCGAGCACGTCGGATGGCACGACTGCCAACCTCCCCTTCGATACCGGATACCGCTCACCCGTTCCCCGGGTAGGCCCAGCCGCCACGCGGGCTGCCGGACGTCTTCTCCTCCCGGTCTTCCCGGCGGGAGACGCCTCCCACCAGCGCGCATGCCCGGCCGGGCGTGCGCGCCGGCCCGCGCCGAGGGTGCGGCTCGGATCGGTCGACTCTGGCGAGCGAGGCACGGGTGGTCCGGGTCCGACGGATCCGACGGGGGTGACGGTCGCCCGCTCGGCGTCCAGGGCGTCCGCCAGCGCTGTTCGAGCCCGACTGCTGGCCGCCGTGTCCCGGAGGTCGGTCCGAACGGCCGCCACAGAGCGGAGAGGATCTCCTGTTGACGTGTCTGTCCGTCCCCTCTCGCGAACGGGGGGATCGTGGAGGCTCAGCCGGGGCTGGTGGACGGGGAGCGCCGGCATCGGGAGCTCGTGGTGCGTCAGGCAGCTGCTCCACGAGCGGGTTCCGTCCCCTCTCCCGCCCGCCCAGGCTGAGGCGGTCGGGCAGGGATCGCTACCGCCCTTCTGCTGTGCGGTGGCCGCGCCGGCCCGGCCCCGGGCCCGGATACCGCCCGCTGGCGCGGGCTGCCCGGGCTGCCCGTCCGAGTGTGGTACGGCCGGCTGTCCACCGCCGGTCGGCGGCCGCCTGCGAGGTTGCGGCGGCGGCGCGTTCGTGTCCCGCCGCCGCCGGCTGCCCAGCTACTGCTGCTGTCCACCGTCCTGCCTTCCGGGCCGGACGCTCCGGCAGAGGGCGGTGGCGATTTCTACGACCTGGCCTCGGCGTAGGGATCGGCGTCCCGACCGAGAACGGCCGCACCTCGGCCAACAGCCGGCTCGTCCTCCAGGCCCCGGTGCCCGTCATCGCCCAGGCACTGGGCTACCACGGCAAGAGGAACACCGCATCGCCACCGAAGCCGGAGCTCCCTGGAAGAACCACGCACCCGGCGGCCACACACGCGCAACGGCCGCCCTGAACTACGCGGCGGGCGAAAGATCACACCGCTCGGTCGCCTCCACCCCACAGTGGTGACCATGCTGAACCGAGTAGCCGTTCTGTCCGACATTCACGGAGTCCTGCCTGCTCTGGAGGCAGTACTCGCCGAACCAGACGTCGGCGCCGCCGATCACATCGTGGTCACCGGCGACATCGCCGCCGGCCCGCAACCGACTCGGGTTCTCGACCTGCTGACCAGCCTCGGCGACCGCGTCATCTGGATCAGCGGCAACGCCGACCGCGAACTCCTCGAATACCGCCGGGGACGACGCGACACGATCCCCGACCCGATCGCCCCCTGGGCAGCCGAACAGCTTCGCGAGGACCATCTCGACCTCCTCGGCTCGCTTCCACGATCGCTCTCCCTGTCCTTGAACGGCCTGGGAAAGGTGCTGTTCTGCCATGCCACCCCGCGCGACGACGAGGAGGTCGTCCTGGTCGACTCCCGACTCGACCGCTGGAAGGAAGTCTTCAGTGAACTCGACACCGACATCCGCACCGTGGTCTGCGGCCACACCCATATGCCGTTCGTCCGCCTCGCCCACAGCCGGCTCGTGATCAACCCCGGCAGCATCGGCATGCCCTACGGACGACCCGGAGCACACTGGGCCCTGCTGGGCCCGGGCGTCGAACTCCGCACCACGCACTTCGACCTCCAGGCCGCAGCCACCCGGCTCAGCCAGGACTCCTCCTACCCCGACATCACCGAATGGGCCGACTACTACCTGCACGCTCGCGCGACCGACGCCGACGCCCTCGCAACCTTCTCCCCACAGGACGGGCGCGACCACACACCGTGACACCCGCTCAGCCGGTCGGCGCCGAACCGTGCCGCCTCGGCGGGCGCCTCGTCGTGCCCTGGGACCGGCGCGGGCATCTCACGCTGACGGTCGCCGAGGAAAGCCGGCACGCGAGCGGTCGGGCTCGATAGGTCGGAGTGTTCATGCCCAGCCGCCGGGTCGACCAGAAACGCGAGTACCACACCACCCGGACCGACGGAGAACCGACCGTGCCGGGCGCTCGAACGGGATCTGCGGACTTTGCCCCACCCGAACATCCTGCTGCTGGCCGCGCAAGGCGCCCTGGGTGGCGCTCCGCGGGTGGGACGTTTGCGCTGACCGGAGGCAGTGAACTGCGAAGAACGCCACGAGCCCGGGTGCTTGTACCCATCGAAGTCTCCCGGGCGTAGGGCGCCGGCTGAGCCGACCCACACCGGGGCCCCTTGGCGTCGCCGGCAGTCGGGTCGCAGAGCGCCGCCCGCGGCCCGAATACCCGCCTGCGCCGATCCCCATCAGGCTGTGGGGCGCGCCGAGCCGCTCTGCCAGGAAGATCATGCCCAGAGGGCCTCACCACTGGCTGCTGCCCTGTGTCCGATCACGCACGGATGCCGACGGAACGGCGCCGACGAGTCCCGGATCGGTGCAGCGCTGTGGGCTGATGAGGGTGCCGGGCGCACCCACGTGCCGCCGTCATCGTGCGGTCGGTGATCGAGGGCGCAGGGTCCGGGCGGCCGCCTCGGAGCGCAGCTGCTCCAGGGTGGTGCTCTGCTGCTCGGCGCGTTCCAGCAGTGCGTCCAAGTGGTCGGCGGAGAGCCGGTCGTCGGTTTCGGCCAGGATGCGCAGGGTCCGCCAGCAGGCTGCCTTGCCGTGCACGCCGAGGAACATGGACTCCGCTTCCAGGACGTCGCTGAGCGGGGAGCGGGTGAGGAGGCGGCCGTTCGTCTTGAGCCGGCCCGCCTTCTCGGCCAGCCAGCCCATCGCCGCCTTGGACTGGCTGGTGGCCACGCCCAGATCGGTCATGATCCGGGCCAGCGCCTCACGGTCCTCGGCGACCTGTTGCGCCAGGGCGCCCAGCGTCGCCCCGGCCTCCGTGTCCTTGCGGGCACCGGCGGCCCGGCGCAGCAGCTCCAGGCCGCCGGTGGCGCCCGTGAAGTGGTCGTTGAGGTAGATCGCCAGAAACTCGGCGCTCTCGGAGTCGCCAGCCAGGGCCCCGACGGCATCGTCCGCGTCGCCGACTTCGGCGTGCATTTCGCGCTCCACCGACTCGCCCAGCTCCGTCCAGCTGGCTTCGAACTTGCTCAGGCCCTCGCGCTCCAGGGTGTCGGTGACGTCCGTGAAGTCGACGCCGACGCGTTCCAGTGCTTCGAGGTGGTGGGCGGCAGCCGTGAAGTCGTCCGTCGTCGGCGCGTGGCCGGGGAGGGTGCCGTGGTCTGCGAACGCCTCCAAGGTGGTCCTCGGCATGGTGTTCACGGTGCCGGCGATGGCGAGTTCACTGACGTACATCGTGTCGGGATAGGACGGGTCCTTGACTCCGGTGGACGCCCACAGCGGACGCTGCATGCGCGCGCCGGCCGCGCTGAGGCGCTGCCAACGCGGGTCGAGGAGCATCTGCTCGTACGCCTGGAACGCCAGCCGGGCGTTGGCGATCGCGGCCTTGCCCTTGAGTCGACGGGCCTCGGGGGTGCCGATCGCATCGAGGCGGCGGTCGACTTCGGTGTCGACCCGGGAGACGAAGAACGAGGCGACCGAGTGGATGTGCGCCAGATCGTGTCCGGCGGCCTGCGCCTGCTCCAGGCCGCTCTGGTAGGCGCCCATCACGTCGCGGTAGCGGTCCAGCGAAAAGATCAGCGTGACGTTGACGCTGATGCCCTCGGCGATGACGGCGGTGATCGCTTTCAGTCCCTCGCGGGTGGCGGGAATCTTGATGAACAGATTCGGCTGGCCGACTGCGTCCCAGAGCTTGCGGGCCATGGCCGTGGTGGCGTCGGCGTCCCGCGCGAGCCGCGGGTCCACCTCGATGGAGACCCGTCCGTCGATTCCGCCGCTGCGCTCGTAGACCGGCGCGAGGGTGGCGCAGGCGTCCCGTACGTCGTCGGTGGTCAGGGAGAAGACCGCCTCGTCGACGCCGGCACCCGCGGTGCCGAGCCGGCGCAGCTGCTCGGCGTACCGGTCCCCCTTCGACAGGGCGGAGGCGAAGATCGTGGGGTTCGTGGTGACCCCTACGACGTGCTTGTCCGCCATCAGCTTCCTGAGCTCCCCACCTGCGAGAAGTTCACGAGAGAGGTCGTCGAGCCAGATGGACACCCCGGCCGCGGACAGGTCGGCGAGCGGGCCGGAGCCGGTTGAGAGGGACATGCGAAACCTCCAGAACGGTGCGGCGGCGCCCACACTGAGGATGCCTTCACCCGGTGGGTGAACTGCTGGCGGCGACGCTCGGCACGGTGGTTCCCTCCGCACCTGCCCGGATCACCCCGGGGCAAGCGCGATACCCGAAATGCCCGTACGACGGCTCACCCGGGATCGACCGGGCCCCCACAACAGGAGGGTGCCCTCCCAGACGTGCGCGGTCGGCGCCTCGCCGGAACGGTGCACGTCATCAAGGCGCCTACGTGGTCCTGCGGGCCGTTCGGACCAGCCGACGTGGCGCGGCCCGGCACGCGGTGTGACGGTGACTCCCGTCTGGGCCGTCGCCATCGGCGCTCACCTTCGCCGTCGAGGGCATCAAGGACGATCAGGCCGCAGGTCAGAGCGGGTACGGCCCAGTGGGCGTGGGAGGGGTGACGTTCGACCTGGCCGGTGTCGCCCCGCAGCCGAGTCCGGGCGGCCACTGGCGTCCGACCCACTGATACCGCGTGGCAGGGGCACGACCGGGCCCTCGGCCTGAGCCCGGTCCAGGTGGCCGGGCTCACGGATGTCGACGGACTTGGCGCGGAACGGGCGCCCCCTCTCTCAAGCGGCGAGCATGCCTTCGCGGAGACGGGCGAGGGTGCGGGCGAGGATCCGCGAGACCTGCATCTGAGAGACTCCCAGGCGCTCGCCGATCTGGGCCTGCGTCATCTCCTGGCCGAAGCGCATCTGCAGGATGAGCCTCTCGCGTCCCTCAAGGCGTTCCAAGAGAGGAGCGAGAGTGTGGAGGTCTTCGAAGAGTTCCATAGCGGAGTCGTCGGCGCCGAGGACCTCGGCCAGAGGTCGGGGGTTGCTGTCGGAGTCGTCGGACTCGTGGTCGAGGGACTGGCTGGAGTGGCCGGCGGCGGCGACCAGCCCCTCGACCACCTCGTCCTCGGTCAGCTTCAGATGGGCCGCCAGCTCCTTGACCGTCGGCGCCCGGTCGAGGGCCGCGCTGAGATCCTCGTTGCCACGAGCCAGCTGAAGGCGCAGCTCCTGCAGGCGCCGCGGGACGTGGACCGCCCACGTCGTGTCGCGGAAGTGCCGCTTGATCTCCCCGGTGATGTAGGGGAGGGCCAGGGTGGCGAACTCGTTGCCCAGGGCCGGGTCGAAGCGGTCGATGGCCTTGATGAGGCCGATCGTCCCGACCTGGATGACATCCTCCATGTCCGTGCCGTCGGTGCGGTTGCGGAAGCGGCGCACGGCGAACTGGACCAGGGACAGGTTCATCTCGATCAGGGTGTTGCGGACGTACTGCCGCTCCGGAGTGCCTTCCTCCAGACTGCGCAGCCGCTCGAAGAAGACCTTCGACAGGGCGCGGGCGTCACCCGGGGCCACCTCGCGGGCATTGGCGACCCGCGGTAGCGGAGCCACGGGCCCGGGCGCGGCCTCGTGCTCCCGCGTCGTACCGGTCGACCGCTGCGTGGCGAGGATGTTCACTTTCAACTCCCTGAGGGCTCGGCTCCGCCGCCGGGGGACTTCCCCGGCATCGCGTCCTGGGTGGCCGCGCACAGAGCATCACCCTTCCCCTGCACACCCGTCAAGCAATGCGTGAAATCCATTTCCTACGTCGTGCTGTACGTGCATGCCATACCGCTACATACGGGTAGATTCGCACCTCAATCTCGCGCGGCATCCATGCTGTCGAAGGTGCTGAAGCGAGAGGTCGATGATCCGGCCTCGTGCCCGCCTGTCGGAATAAGAAACACATAAGATCCAATGCATGCCTGCTGTGTCGCCGGGCACACGGTGTCTCGGAGGTAATAACTATGGTTCCCCTGCTTCTCGTTCTTCTGCTGGCCCTGATCCTCTTCGGCGCGGGTTTCGCGGTGAAGATTCTCTGGTGGGTCGCCATCGCGGTCCTGATCCTGTGGCTCATCGGTTTCGTCGCCCGTCCCAAGGGCGGCAGCGGCCGTTGGTACCGCTGGTAGCCGAACAGCAACAACCGCAGTTCAGACACTGCGCGCCGCTGGCCGGTTCCCCATCCGGATGGGGAACCGGCCAGCGGCATGCCCCGCGTCCTCCCGGTTCTGACGGCGAGCTTGGTGTGCTGCGAGAGGACGGCATCGGCCTGGGGGACGGTGCAGCGGTCAACGCTCAGCCGATGGCCACGGGCCCGGCTGAGTTCTGCGTGCGTGGGTTCCGCGCTCGCCTAAGAGTCGTCGCGGTCGCGCTCGTCTTCAACGAGGAGAGCGACGGCGATCACGACGGGCCCGAGAGCCGTCTGTGCACCTGAACGGCCCAATCGGCGTGACGTCGGGCCGCCGCGGACGTCGAGGGCGATGACAGGGTGCCCACCTGCTCGTCCATCCCGGGCCGGTATCCGTGTGACGGTCCCGCTGCCGCGCCCGGCGGCGGGGTCGCCGTCAGCCCGCCCCGGCAACCGCACGCCTCGCTCCGGACACACGACCCTGCGGGAGCTGCGCCAGACGGGTCTACTTCGCTGGCCCGCTATCCCTGCCGGCCTGACCGCGCCACCCCTGGAACGAGGCCGGGTGCGGTGCCGCCGGTGGGTGTCGCGGAATCGCCGGCACGGGTCCGTACCGTTTTGCGTCTCGCGGTCGCAGGGAACGGGATGCACATGGGTGACTACGACACTGCGATCACCGTGGCGGTACCCCCGGCCACGCTGTTCGGCTACCTCGCCGACGTACAGAACCTCCCCGCCTACATGCCGCGGCTGACCTCGGCCAGGCCGCACGACGGCGACAAGGTCACCGTCACCGCGCACATCGAACCGCCCGGCGAGCCCGAGCAGGACGTCAAGAGCGAGGCGTGGATCCGCGTGCTGCAAGAGGGCACGTCCCTGGAGTGGGGCGCGCCGGGCCCGCACGACTATCGCGGCCGGCTGCACGTCGCCGCCGGAGACGACCCGGAGCACTCACGGCTCTCGGTGGAACTGCACACCGAGCGCGTCGAAGGCGCCCAGGTCGACGAAGGGCTCACAGAAGCCCTGGAGGGTATCAAGGCCGCCGTCGAGGCAGCCGAAGCCGGACGATAGCTCGCGCCGGGTGGCGCCTCACCGCGTGACGTCCGCCTTCGCGCGGGAGCCTGAAGGGCCCCGTCCGCACCCTCGGGGCTGGTGCCCGGGATGCGCGAGGCGGGCGTCTGGGTGACGGTGGAGGTTCCGTCGTCGATCCGCGAGGAGCGCCATGATCGTCAAGTTGTTGCACGACAAGGGTCTGCGCAGTGAGCATGCGAACACCATCGCCTGCCTGACCATCGGTCTGTCCGTCGCCTCATGGGTGACGTCGATGAAGGTGGAACCGGCGGGCATCGACCGGGCAGACCGGTGGGGGATCTTCATCGCCACCTGGCCGGCGACCTGGTTCGGCCTGGGGCAGGCCCTGGCCCGGTACGAAAGCGCCGACGAACCGCACGGGGACATGTGACCCCTGCGCCACGCCCCTCACGGGCGCGACAGGGCCCGACCGTCCGAGGGTGCGGATCGGGTCGGGCCCTGGTCGATGCGGCGACCGCCGTCGTATCAGCGGCGACGGGTGCCTGAGTCAGACTCCCGCAGAGGGCGACAGTGGTGCGGTCACCCGAGCGCCAACCCCCGCCGCACACACCTCTCCACCCAGGACCCGTTCGGAACCACCGCCCCCGGACGCCGCCGACCCCTCTGCCGGGGGCCGGCCGCGGTCCGAGGGGGCCTGATGCTCGCCTGCCCGTTCCCGCGCGAGCACCTGCCTCGCGCCCGTGCCCCACCTCGACCTCCTCGACCACGACCGGATGACGCGCGTACGGATGCACTGCAGCCACCCCGCGCATCTCGCCGTCCGCCACGCCGCCGTCGCCCAGGCCCTGCGCGCCCCCCGGCTCAGCCGCCGCGGCCTGCTCGCGCCGGGCGGACCGCGGATGACGTCCGCCGACCTGGACGAGCCCAGCCTGCTCGGACTCGACCCGCCGCACCACACCCGGGTCAGACGACAGTGCGCGCCCGCTTTCCGAACCCCCGCGCTCGCGGCGCTCCGCCAGTCCGGCCAAGACCGAGTGACCGGCTCCTCGACACCCTCACCGCCCACGCCACGGGGAACGGGTCGGCCGACCTCCGCGAGGAGCGCTCCGTACCGCTCGCCACCGGCACCCTGGGGGCGCCCGCCGGGCTGGCCGTCCGGGCCTGGTGGTGCTGCGGCCGCTCTGGCCGCGGCCAACCGTTACGAAGGGCGACAACGAGGAGCTCGCCCTGGACATGGCCGCCTCTGCCGTCGACGAAGGGACGCTGCTCATCGGAATCGGCTAGGACGAGGAGAACCGCACCTTCTTTCCCGCCCGCAACTGCTCAAGGGGATGGGGGAGAAGGTCGAACAGGTTGCGCGCAGCCTGCCCGACCCGCCGCTCGCCGGCGGCACCACGGACGTCCTCTCGGTGTTCGACCGAGGAACACATGGATTCGAACGGATGGGTACGCTGCGGCAACAGGCCAGCCGGGTGTCGCCGGTCGTCTCTTCGTGGCCGGTGGCCGGTGGCGCGGGACAGCATCAGGGGAAGGGGTCATCGATGTCCGGCAGTCCTCAAGCGCAGCACGGCACCGCCCGGTCCAGGGTGGGCAGCCCAGGCCGTGCCGGAGCCGTGCCGCGGCACGGCGGGACCGTGATCGTCGGCGGTGGGCTCGCGGGCGTCGAACTCCCCGCCGCGCTCGCGGATCACGGCGGCGATGACGTGCTGCTGCTGGAAGCGGGACCTGCCGACGGCCTCGCCCACATGCACCTGCCACGCCCCCGGGCGACCGCGACTGTGACCGCGACCGGGATGGTCTTCGCATCGGAGCGTGCCCCGCACTTCCACCGGCCCTGGCAGTCGGGGGCGCGCCCGCACCACACCGGAGCCTTCGGGCTGCGCCGCAGACTGGGCGGCCGGTCCCTGCACCGGCACGGGGTGGTGGTGCCGTGGGAGGACTGGGCGTTGCAACCGCCCGGCCGGCCCGCCGACGTCGCCGCGGAGCTCACCACCGGCGCCGACGGCGGGCCCTCCTGGCACGGCCGGGTCACCGACGACCTCACCGCCTGGAACGGCGGCAGCCTCGGAACCTCGCCCGACCCGCCAGGACCATCCTTGGCGGCCGGACGTTCCGCCCGCCGCCCCGTGTTCGCCGACGCCTGCCGGGCGCCGACCGTTGGGAGGCGTGCACGAGGCTCTACACCTGGCGCGGACCCGACGACCGTCCCGCGCTGCCGCCCGGAGTCCGGGTTCGCAGCGGCATGGGGGTGCTCGCCGTGGACGTACGGAACGGACGGGCCCGCGGAGTCCTGGTGTGCGCCCCCGACGGCACCGTGGCGACGGTCGCGGCCGGCACGGTCGTGCTGCGCGCGGGCATCGTGGAGAGCACCCGGTCGGCCGCGATCGCCCTCACCGACGTGGGTGTCATGGCAAACGCCCGGCTCGGAGGCCTCGCCGACCACGGCGTGCACGGCTTCATCGTCCGGCTGCCCCGCCGACCAACTTCCCCCACCCGGCTCGCACGACCTGCCGGCCGACCCGGAACTCCGCTCCCACCTGCGGATGGACGTGCACGACGACAGACCGGGTCGAGCCCTGCTCGACGTACGGGTCAACGGCGAGCAGCTCCCCAACGAAGCGACCGTGATGGAGTGCCGACCTTCCACCGGGCTGCCCCGCCGGGCGCACGTCCGCACCGCACTGATGCCCCACGGGCACGAGATGGTCGGCGCACAGCGTGACCCGCTGCGCGCCTTCCGGGCGGCGGCCGTCCGTGGACTGGACGTGCCCGCCACCCCGCTGGAGTTCACCGTGTGCGGGGACACCAGCCGCGACAACAGTCGGGTGCTGCCCGACCGCACCCGGCGCCAGTGCGCCGAGCGGCTCGCGACCTGGTCGAGCCTCCTGGGCGCTGAGGGCCACGAGGGCGGCAGCCTGCCGCTCGGGCGGCTGCTCGACACCCGGTACGCCTTCACCGCACGGCCCGGACAGTACAGCCTCATCGACATGGTCCACCCCGTCGGCGCGGGCACCGAGACTTCCCACTCGCGTGCTTGGTGCGCCTGTGCGGTCGGGAGCGGCACTCGGCCGTACTCCTGGGCGTGCCGGGGCCGCGGCGCGCAGCCCCCGGCCCACTTCTACGAGCCGCGCACCGGTCCCCTCGCGGAGAGCTGGTACAGCCAGGCCAACGCCGCCCGGGTCCGGCGCACCCGTCAGCCGGTAGAGCGGACCGGTACCTCCGCAACCGGCATCGCCCTCGACTGGACCAGCTCCCAGCCCGTCCCGGTCGTCGCGCTCATCGGCTCCCGGCAGCCCGAGGAAGTCCGCGACCCGCTGGCCGTCGCAGCGCACCGGCTCACTGCCGCCGATCGCGACTGGCCGGAGGCCGAAGAGGAGGTCCTTCCACCTCGCTGAGGTGCCAAGGTCCGGTCGTTCCGGGAAGGCCGTCACGACGGTTCGCTGCACGGCGCCCGGCACGCCTTGCGTGCGCCGCGTCGACTCGACGGGACGCCGGCACCAGCGCGACCGCGCCCGTTGCTGCTCGCTGCGGGAGGGCCACGGGAGGCCGCGGAAATCTCTGCGTACGGGATACGGCCGGCGGTTCAGGGATTGAACCCGTCCCCGTGACCGACCTGCTGGCCGACGGACAAGTCGCTCCTTCTCGCTGCCGCTTTCTGTTCCGACCACCACGCCAAGGGGTGCCTGTGAAGCCGCAACGCAACCGGCCGAGCGCTCGGGCCGTCGGCTACGCGTTCCTCGTCGGTGGATTCGGCATGTTCGGGCTGGTGAGCCTGGTGTTCGCGATGGGCGCCGAGGCGGTCGACCTCCAGGTCTACCGAGCGGGCAGCGAGGCGCTGCTGGACGGTCGGGAGCTCTACGACGTGCCTGTCTGGGAGGACTTCGCCTTCACCTATCCGCCCTTCGCGGCCCTGTTCTTCGCCCCGCTCACCCTGGTGAGCGCGGGAACCGCCACAGTCTTGGTGGTGCTGGCGAACACCGCGTTGATGGTGTTCATCGTGGCGCAGTCGTGCCGGTCGCTCGGCACGATGGAAACCCGCCTCTTCATCTCCGTGGTGATCGCGGTCACTGGTGCGTCCTTCGCACTCGAATCGGTGCACAGCACCTTCATCGACGGCCAGATCAACCTGCTGCTGGTCGCCTTGGTGCTGGCCGATCTGACCGGACGCACGGACCACCCCGCCCGAGGCTTCGGAGTCGGGCTCGCGGTGGCCTTGAAGCTCACCCCTCTCATCTTCGTGGCCTATCTGATCGTGACCCGGAAATACCGGCAGGCCGCAGTGGCGTCGGCGTGCGCAGGAGGGACCGTGATCGTCAGTTTCCTCCTCACCCCCACCGCTGCGGCCGACTACTGGATACGGGGGATGTTCGCCGACCTCGGCCGGATCTTCGTCGATCCGGCGTCCCGGCACAACCAGTCGCTGCGGGGGCTTCTGCTCAAGAACGGCGTACCCGAGGACACCGCTCTGTGGCTGTGGCTGGTGATCGCCGCCGCTGTCGGCGTTGCGGCGCTGACGCTTGCCGCGCATACGGCGCGGCGCGGCGAGCACGTGCTGGCCATCTCGCTGTGCGGACTCTGCGCGGCCGCGGTCTCGCCCTGGTCGTGGGGGCACCACTGGGTCTGGCTCGTGCCGTTCGGAGTGTTCCTGACGTGGGTGGCGGCCCAGCCGCGCCGTCGCACGCTGTGGCTTCCGGCCGCCGTACTCCTCGCGAGCACCCTCCCGGTGCTGCTGGCCCTGGCCGATCCGATGGAGGACGGTGCGGTACCCGTCCTGACCGACGGACCGCTCGCATTCGTACTGGCCAATCTCTACGTGCTCACCTTCCTCACCATTCTGGTCACCACCGCCGTGGACCTTCGCGGCTCACGCGTGCGATCGGTCCGCGGGGCCGAGCGACCGCGTGAGACGGGCAAGCCGGTGCGCTTCAGAAGCGCCGTGAACAGGCGTGAATAGCTGTGAATAGGCTCGTGTACGTGTCGCATCGCAATGGCCGTCACCCGCATGGTCCGACGCTTCCGCAGCGGGCAGGGTCGTGCTGTGTTGTGCGTGCGTCGCGAACTCCGTGACCTGGAGGTTCGCCTGCCAGGAGTGGTGGCGGACCCGGCATGGGTGTCTCGGCGAGGGGCGTCGTCACGCTGGGCGGGGAGCGCATCGACCCGCTGCCGCCGGCGCCGCCGTACGACAGCGCGTGGTCGCCCGGACCCCTGGGCCGGTCTCCCCGGCCCGGCCCCCTGGGCCCTCCCGGGGCCGGCCGACCGCTCTGTGCCGTGATGTCGACGATCAGTGGGTTGACCTGCGGAAATCGCTCGCGTCGGGTGCGTGAACTCTGGGCGAATCCCGGGCGCATGGGGTTTCGAGTGCGCTAGGCGACGCCATAGCCTCCGGGCATGCCCGACATTTCCCGTCGCAGGATCCTCGGTACCCTCGCCGGTGGCTCCGCGCTCTCCGTTCTGCCCCCCTCCCTCCTGCAGGCCATGGCCGCGCCGATGCCGCGCGGTGGTCTGCGCGGCATCGAGCACGTGATCGTGCTGATGCAGGAGAATCGTTCCTTCGACAACTACTTCGGCACGCTCAAGGGGGTGCGCGGCTTCGGCGACCGAACGGCGCTGCGGCTGCCCGGCGGCGCCAGCGTCTTCGAGCAGCCCCGCTCGGGCGGGCCCGCCGTGCTGCCCTTCTCCGCCCGGAAGGCCGCGGTCGACGCAGGCCGATCCGAGAGCGACATCCAGTACCTCGGATCGCTGCCCCACGGCTTCGCCGACGGAGTCCAGGCCCGCGCGAACGGGTGGTGGAACGACTGGATCGCGGCCAAGGGGCAGAGCACGATGGCCTTCTACGACCGGCGGGACATACCCCTCCAGCACGAACTGGCCGACCGCTTCACCATCTGCGACGCCTACTTCTGTTCCGTCTTCGGGTCCACCAACCCCAACCGCAACTACCTGTGGACCGGCACCACCGGCTTCGAGCCGGGCGGCGGCAGCCGGGCCGTCACCAACGCCGCCTACTCCTACACCCACGCAGGCTACGACTGGACGACCTACCCGGAGCGCCTGGAGGCCGCCGGGGTCTCGTGGCAGATCTACCAGGAGTGGGACAACTTCACGGACAACGCGGTGGAGTACTTCAAGCCCTGGAAGCGGATCGGCAGCAAGATCCTCACCGCGGCCGGGTTCCCCTACGCCACCACCGAGGAGTTCTACGACAAGCTCTGGGACAAGAGCGCCACCGAGCGGGAGGCCGCGCTGGCACGCTTCCGCACGGGCGTGGACTCCCTGCCCGAGAACGAGCGACGGCTCTTCCTGCGCGGAGCCCAGCGGTCCGAGCCGGGCACCCTGCTCACCCGCATCAAGGCCGACATCCGCAACGGGACACTCCCGAAGGTGAGCTGGGTGGTGCCGACGGCCGCCCTGTCCGAGCACCCCAGCTCCTCCACACCGGTCGGCAGCGCGGGTCTGGTCTACGACCTGCTGGATGCCATCGCGAGCGACCCGAAGACCTGGTCGAAGACGGCCCTGTTCATCAACTTCGACGAGAACGACGGCTACTTCGACCACGTGCCCTCGCCCACCGCGCCCCGGCCCGACAGCGGCGACGGCGACGACTGGTTCGGCGGCCGCCCCGTGGGCCCCGGCCCCCGGGTGCCGATGACGGTCGTCTCGCCCTGGACGGTCGGCGGATTCGTCAGCTCCGAGGCCTTCGACCACACCTCCGTGATCCGTTTCCTGGAAAAGTGGACGGGTGTCCAGGAGCCCAACATCAGCGCGTGGCGCCGCAGCGTCTTCGGCGACCTGACCTCCGTCTTCGACTTCGACCGGGCGCACCGCCAGCCCGAGGTCACGCACCCGGGACCGGTACCGAAGCCGATCGGCCGCTGGAACCCGGTACCGCCCGCTCGGCAGGCGCTGCCCGCGCAGGAGACGGGCGTCCGGCCCACGCGCCCCTCGCCCTACCGCCTCTCGCTGCGCGCCGACGTCACCGACACCGAGGTGGTGGTGCGGGTCGGCAACCACAGCTCCCGGGCCGCAGCGGTCACCGCCTACCCGGGGGACGGGACCGCGCCCCGGACCTGGACCGTCGTCGGCCGTGACGGCGCGACCGGTACGTTCCCCCAGGGCGCCGACGGCTACGACATCCAGGTCCACGGCCCGGGCTGGTCGCTGTGGGAGCTGCGCGGCGCCCGCGCGGGCGCCGAGGCCTACGTGGTGGAGCGGGCCGGTGAGCGCTGCGTCGACGTCGTGTGCGCCAATCCGTCCGGCCGGACCCGGACGCTCCTGGTGGGGGAGTCGGCGCATCCGCGCCGGGGCGAGGACAGGGTCCTGACCGTGCGGCTCGCGCCCGGCCGCAAGCGCACCGTCTCCGTGCCGCTCGCCCGCCACGGCTGGTACGACATCGTCGTCGTCGACACGGACGACCCCCGGTTCCTGCGCCGCATGACCGGTCACGCGGCCGACGGCGCCCAGGCAACCACCGACCCCGCCATCGGGACCGCTCCGGCACTGACTGCGGCCCTCGCCCTGCCGAAGCCGCTGCCCCCGCTGACCGCGCCGCTGGTGCAGGGCAGCCCGGGCGAGGTCGTCGTCGGCATCCGCAACCAGGGCGCGGGCCGGCTGCGCGACCTCCAGGTCGCCCTGGCCGCCCCCGCGGGCTGGACGGTGAAGCCCTCCGGACCCGTCCCGAAGAGCCTGCCCGAGGGCGGCTCCGCCGACGTCCGCTTCACCGTCACCCCGGCCGCCACCGCCCTGGCCGCCACCCTGCTCGTCACCACGCGCGCCGAGGGCTCGGGGCTGCTGCGGGTCGCGGACGCCCGGGTACGGGCCGACGTCGCCCCGGCGGTGAGCACGTCCCTGACCGCCCCGGCGAGTTCACCCGCCACGGACGGTTGCGTCCTGTCGCCCGGCAAGCCGCTCGCGGTGACCGCGACCGTGACCAACGCCGGGAGCAAGGCACTCACGGCCCTGACGGCCTCGCTCGCCGTACCGGACGGCTGGCGCGCGACCCCGGCCCCCGGCACCCCCGCCTCGGTGCCGGCCCGCACCTCGGTCAAGGTCGTATGGGACGTCGTGGCTCCGGCCGCGGCGGCCCGGACCTCCGCGACGCTGAAGGCGACCATCGGCGCGAGTTCGGCCAGCGGCCGGGTGGAGCGGACCGAATCCCTCGCCACCCGCATCGGGCCGGTCATGACCGGCTACCTGCTCGCCGAGGACTTCGAGTCCGTCGCCGGGCAACTGGCTCCGGCCGCCGACCTGAGCCGGCCCGGCCTGCTGGGATGGACACGCACCGCCCCCCAGGGCTGGACCGTCACCAACGCGCCGGCCATGCCCCAGGGCACGAAGGAGCTGAACGGCTGGACGTTCCTCTCCCGGCAGTTCTGGTTCCCGGCGGGCCAGGAACGTCCCGCGTTCGACCGCTCCCTCGGCATCGTCGCCGTCGCCGACCCGGACGACTGGGACGACACGGGCAGCCCCTCCGGCCGCGGCACGTTCGACTCGACACTGACCACACCCGCGGTCGCGATCCCGCCGGGCACCTCGACGCTGCACCTGGGCTTCGACTCCCACTACCGCCAGGAGAGTCCGCAGGAGGCCGAGGTCACCGTCGTGTTCGACAACGGCGTCACCGCGCGCGTACTGAACTACTCCAGCGCGACGTCGGGGAACACCAATGCGGGCCGGGACCAGCAGAACCGCCTGGTGACCTCTTCCATCCCGGTGCCGTCCGGAGCGACGTCGGCGAAGGTCAACTTCCGGATCCACCACGCGGGCAACAACTGGTTCTGGGCCGTGGACAACATCAGGCTGGGCAGCACGCCCGTCATCGACGCCTGATCCCGCCCCGGGTGCCCGACCCCACGGGGCCGGGCACCTCCTGAACGCCGCCCCTCCCGGACCTCCCTCCGGGAGGGGCGGCGCCCGCGCGTCACGCCCCCGCCGACCGCGCCCCCGAACCCCTCCGGACACCCTCCACCGGACCGCCGCCCTCTCGGCTGCCTTCATACGGGTCATCACCGGCCGTCCGGCCCGGCCCCCGCCCGTCCGTCCCGCTCCCGGCCGCGTCGGACCGATGAATCCGCCGTTCGCCAGCAGTCTTCTCCTACGAGCCCACGGCCTGCCCGTGCGCGCACGGACGAGACCCGGACGAGAAGCGAGACGGTGACCATGAGCGACCTGCACGGCCTCCTCCAGGCACACGTGGACAGCGGATACCTGCCCGGCGCCGTCGCGCTGATCGCCCGCGGCGACCGGGCCGAGGTGGCGGCCGTCGGCTCCCTCGACACGGAGGGCACCGCACCCATGGCCCGCGACACCCTCTTCCGCATCGCCTCCCTCACCAAACCGGTCACCGCGGCCGCCACGATGATGCTGATCGAGGACGGGCTGCTCGCGCTCGACGCCCCCGTGGCGCGCTGGCTGCCCGAGCTCGCCGCACCCGTGGTCGTCCGTACGCCCGCCTCGCCCGTCGAGGACGTGGTCCCCGCGCAGCGCCCGATCACCGTCGAGGACCTGCTCACCTTCCGGGCCGGCTACGGCTTCCCCGCGGACTTCTCGCTGCCCGCCGTGCGGCTCCTGTTCAGCGAACTCCGGCAGGGGCCGCCGGAGCCCCAGGAGATCGCCGCGCCCGACGCGTGGATGGCCGCCCTCGCCCGCATTCCGCTCCTCCACCAGCCCGGCCGGGCCTGGCTGTACAACACCTGCTCCGACATCCTCGGCGTCCTGCTCGCCCGCGCCGCCGGGCAGCCGCTGACCGACCTCCTGGCCGAGCGGCTCTTCGAACCCCTCGGGATGCGCGACACCGCGTTCGCCGTACCGCCCGCGCAGCGCCACCGGTTCGCCTCGTACTACCGGGCCGCCCCGGACGCCGGATCACCGGACGGCGCGGCCCTGCACCTCGTCGACGGGCCCGACGGGCAGTGGTCCACCCCACCCGCGTTCCCCTCGGCGACGGGCGGGCTCGTCTCCACCGCCGACGACTGGTACGCCTTCGGCCGGATGCTGCTCGGCGGGGGCGCGTACCCGGGCGGCCGGCTGCTGTCGGCCGACTCCGTACGGCAGATGACCACCGACCACCTGACCGCGCCGCAGCGCGAAGCGGGCGCCCTCTTCCTGGAGGGCCAGGGCTGGGGATTCGGCGGCAGCGTCGACATCGCGCCCCTCGAACCCTGGAACGTGTCCGGCCGCTACGGCTGGATGGGCGGCACCGGCACCGCCGCGCACATCGTCCCCGCCACCGGCACCGTCACCCTCCTGCTGACCCAGCGGGAACTGGCCGGCCCCTCCTCACCCGAACCCATGCGGCAGTTCTGGGCGCTGGCGGCGGCCGAACGGGCGTGAGCGTTCCGCGGTTCCGGGGATGACGGGGCCCGCACCGGGCATCCGTAGGCCATGCAGAATTCCGTGCAAAGACCCGAGGAATCAGGGAAGTCGGGAGGCTCGGGCTCCCGCCGTCCGGTGTGGTTCGCGGCGGGGCTGCTCGCCCTCGCCGCCGTGCTCGTCATCGTCACGGGTCCCCTCGGCCTGCTCCCCGGCCTGGGCGACGTCTTCGGCTCGACCACCCGGGACCGCACCGGTCCCGCCGTCCTCAAGTCCATCCAGGACATGAGCCGTTACGAGGGTGCGGCCGGCAACTACCAGGTGATCGTCGACCTGGAGAAGGACGCCAAGCTGCTGCCCGACGCCATCCGCGGCACCCGCACCCTGTACGTGGGCGCCGGCACGGTCAGCGCCTACGTGGACCTCGGCCGGCTCGACGAGCGGAGCGTCACCGTGAACGCGGACCGCACCACGGCCCGGCTCACCCTGCCGCACGCCGCACTCGGGGACCCGGCCCTCGACCCGAACCGCTCCTACGCGGTGTCGAAGGAGCGGGGCCTGCTGGACCGCCTCGGCGACTTCTTCTCCGGCAATCCGGGCGGCGAGCAGGCCGTGCAGAAGATCGCCGTCGCCAACATCGCCACGGCCGCCCGCGACAGCGGGCTCACCGAGCGCGCCGAGAAGAACACCGCCTCGATGCTGGAGGGGCTGTTGCGCTCCCTCGGTTTCACCACGGTGACCATCGCGTACGCCTGACTCGTACGCCGGACATCGCATGCCGGTCATCGCTCGCCGGGCATCGCACGCGAGACATCGCACGTCCGGTGCGTGCGTCCGAGACCGGATTCCCGGGCGGCGGCGGGCCGCCGCCCGGAAGTCCGCCGCGGTGCTACCAGGTGAAGGCGGAGGACTGGTTGGTCGTGGCGATGCAGTAGACCGTCGCCACGGTCGGCGAGGACGTGACGATCCTCAGCGACCAGTTGGTCGCACTGGGCGTACCGGTCAGCAGCCACGAGTTGGTGGTGTTGCCGGTCGCCAGGGAACCACTGCTCAGCGGCACCGCGCCCAGGGTGATCGGGTTGGGGCCGGTCATCGCCGGATTCACCTTGCCGGAGAAGTCGACCTCGGTGCCGTCGTTCTTCTTCGTCTTGAGGGTCGTCGTGATGCTGTTCGGATCGGCGCTGCTGCCGATCGGCATCGTGATGGCCGTCGAGGTGAGCTTGATCTTCTTCACCCCGCCGGAGTCGGTCGCGGTGAGCGTGCCGAGCCCGGTGCCCCAGCTCCCGCAGTTGTACGTCGCGGTCGCGGTGGCCGGGGCCACGGCGACCGCCGAGGAGGACAGGGCGAACGTCGCCGTGAGCGCGCCCGCCGTGGCCAGTACGGCCAGGCCGGCGAATCGTGAGGGTCTCATACCGGTGGTGCTCCTTCCGAGCGGTGGTGCGCAGGGGCATAGCCGCGTGCGGATCCGTGGCCGGGCCGACTTCGCCCCGCAAGCCACGAACCGGAACCGGGGACCGGAAGTCCCGAGATGTGCCGGGCGGTAAACACCCATGTGCTGTCGGGTGTCCTCGTACCACGGCGCATCGTGCCGGGGTCAGGACGTCGAGTCGTAGTGAAGCCACGATCATCCGAACAGTCAACAGCCGTGCACGGGAAGAAAGCCGAACGATAATCGGTCGCCCGGCCCGGTATCACCGTGCGGAATCCTGATCGACGTGATGTCCCGTCAGTCCGCGATATTCCTTCTCTTGACTTCTTCGGTGCCCGCCTTCTCAATGTTCTGAATCATTCGACAATTGGATCATCGAGCCGGTACCCCGTGGCGTCCGCAGCGTTCCGTGCGCGCCCCGGTGCACCGGCCCGGCGGCTTGCCCGGGGCAAGGAGAAGGAGTCAGGTGTTTCGACAACGTAGACGCATACCGCACCGCCCGGTGGTGGGGGCGAGCGCGCTGCTCCTGGTGCTGAGCTGCGGTGCGGCGGCCCAGGCCGTCCCCGCAGGAACGGCGGGCACGACCACGCCGACCGTGCACTGCGTCCTGCCGGCCGGGCAGGGCGAGGCGACCGGCGCCCAGCAGATGACCGTGGAACTCACCCCGGCGACGGTGGCGCCCGGCGGGAAGGTGCACGCCAAGGTCACCCTCGGACCGAGCCCCGCGACCAGCGCGTTCTCCATCACCCAGGTGCCCACCACCCCGAGCATCGACCTGGCGATGTCCGGCGGCGCCACCGGCACCGCGACCGTCACCGGCCCCGAGGTCCCGGTGGACATCGTCGCGGGGGAGCACATCGTGATCCCGCCCTACGAAGGGGACTTCATCGTCCCGCTGACCGCGTCGGGGCCGGTCGAGTTCACCCCGCTGCGGACGCTGACCCGTACCAAGGTGCTCGGCGGGTCGTACGAGACCCCGTGCGTGGTCACCGCCGGAGCCGGCTCGGTGGGCACGGTGGACGTCCAGGGCAGCGGCGGCCCGCCCGCTGTGCTGGGCGCGCCGTCCGAGCCCGTCCGCCCGAACACGGCGGTCGCGCTCACCGGGTCCGGCTGGACCCAGGGCGGGGAAGCGGTCCCGTCGCTCTGCGACACCAGCGGCGCCGGCTGCGACACGGAGAAGTTCGCCGCCAACTCCCTTGCCATCGACTCCTATGGCGGCCTGTCCGGGACGGCGACCCTCGCCCCGGCCACCCAGGTGCCCGACGGCGACTACCTGGTGAAGGTGAACGACGGGACCAAGGAGGCCACGGCGCCCCTGACGGTCAAGGCCGTGGCGGCCGGGGAGCGCGAGCTCACCCTCTCGGCCTCCAGCGGACCCGTCGGCACCGTCGTCACCGTCTCCGGCAAGAACTACCGGCCGGACCAGTGGATCAACGTCGTCGGCGTGAACGCCGACGGAGTGACCCTGGACGACACCGCCGTCTATCCCAAGAGCGACTCGGACGGAACCTTCAGCACCGCGTTCACCGTGACCGACCCGGCCCTCGTGTCGATCCAGGCGGACGAGGGCGGGGACCCGGCCACGGTCCGGTCCCGGCCCTTCACCGTCACCACCGGCGGAGGTCCGGGCGGCAGCGGCGGCCAGAAGATGAACCTGTCCGTGCTTCCCGGTCCACTGACCATGTCCCAGGCCGGCGACTCCGTCGACTTCGGCTCGGTCACGCTCGACGGCTCGCCGCACACCCTGAACGGCGCGCTCAACAAGGTCACCGTCCACGACGCCCGCGGCATCAACACGGGCTGGTCGCTCACCGGAACCATGAGCGACTTCACCACCGCCGCCGGAGCCTCCCTCTCCGCCTCCATGGTGACCTGGGCTCCGGCCTGCGCCGCCCAGGGGGGCAGCTCCGCGACGCCGGTGGCGGGTCCGCCCGCGCGCCTGGGCAACGCCCCGGCCGCCCTGTGCTCGGTGGCCACGGACGGCTCCCGCGCGTCCCTCGGCGGCAACTACGACGCCGACGCGGCGCTGGTCCTCCAGCTGCCGGGTACCGCCCAGCCGGGCAGCTACACGGCGCTGCTCACCCTGTCGCTCTCGTAGCCGAGCGGCCGCAGGAGGTCCGGCCGGTCCCCGCCTTTGGGCGGCGACCGGCCGGACGTTTATCTCGATAATGTCAACTGACGTCGCGTCAGATCGTATTCGGAATGCTATTGACTTGTTCCGTTCCAGCCGCCTCAATGTCCCGTGCCGTGAATCGGTGAAATGCCATCCCGGATCTCAGTGATGAATGGGAGTCAAGTGTTTTCACGACGAAGACTGATGACACACCGATGGGTGTCGACGCCGGCGCTGCTCGCCGTCTCCATAACGGGACTCGGGCTCGTCGCCGCACCCGCCGCCCAGGCCGGCACGGTCACCCCCACGGTGCACTGCTCACTGCCCGCCGGTCAGGGCGAGGCGACGGGCCCCCAGTCCATGACGGTCGAGCTGAGCCCGTCCATCGTCGACCCCGGCGGCAGCGTCCACGCCAAGGTCACGCTCGGCGGATCGCCCGCGACCAGCGGCATCTCCCTGTCGAACGTGCCGACCACGCCCTCCCTCGACCTCGCGATGTCCGGCGGAGCCACCGGTACGGTCACGGTGCGCGGACCCGAGATCACCATGAACGTGCCGGCCAACACGCCGATCCTGATCCCCCCGTACGAGGGCGACTTCCTCATCCCGGTCAACGCGAGCGGCCCGATCTCCTTCGCGCCGATCCGCACCCTCACCCAGACCAAGGTCCTCGGCTCGACCTACCAGACCCCGTGCGACGTGACGGCGGGCGGCGGCAGCGTCGGCACCGTCACCGCTCAGGGCACCGCCGGCGTCCCGGCCACGCTCACGGCCCCCGGCGGCACGGTCCGGCCGAGCACCTCCGTCCCGCTGAGCGGCGAACTGTGGACCCCGGGCGGCACCCCGGTGCCCGCGCTGTGCGACGCCAACGGCGGCGGCTGCGACCCCGGCAAGTTCACCTCCAGCACCCTGTCGATCAACGCGGCCAAGCAGCTGACCGGCACGGCGACCCTCGCGGGCGCCGGAACGGTCCCGGACGGCAGCTACCTGGTCAAGGTGAACGACGGAGCCAAGGAGGCCACCGCGCCGCTGACCGTCAAGGCCTTCACCCCCACCGGACCGCGCGCCTTCACCCTCTCCCCGAACCAGGGGCCGGTCGGCAGCGTCATCACGGTCTCCGGCACCAACCACCGCCAGGACCAGTGGATCAACATCGTCGGCCTCGACGCCGCCGGGCTCACCCTGGACGACACCGCGGTCTACGTGAAGACCACCCCGGACGGCACCTTCTCCGGCGCCTTCACCGTCAGCGACCCGGCCATCGTCGCCGTCCAGACGGACGAGGGCGGCGACCCCGCCACCACCCTCACCCGGCCCTTCACCATCACCGCGGCGGCGGCCACCCTCACCACCGGCGCCGGCAAGGTGAAGCCGGGCGGCACCCTCACGGTCTCGGGCACCGGCTGGCCCGCGGGAGCCGCTCCCACGGCCTCGCTCTGCGCGGCCGACGGCAGCGCCTGCGACCCGGCCCTGATCGGCTCCAGCGCCCTGACCGTCGCGGGCGACGGCAGACTCGCGGGGAGCGTCTCCGTCGCCTCCGGCGCCCCGCAGGCGACCTACCTGCTCAAGGTCCAGGCGAACGGGGTGTCGCAGACCGCGGCGCTCACCGTCGCCAAGTACTTCATCGTCCTCAGCACCTCCAACGGACCGGCCGGCACCAAGGTGACCGTCGTGGGCCAGGGCTTCGCCCCGGTCGCCACCGTCGCGATCACCGGGCTCAAGGCGAACGGCTCGGGCACCTCGGACGGCACCAAGACCAAGATCGTGGGCCTCGACGGCGCCTTCTCCCAGACCTTCACGGTCAACGACCCGGCCACCACCGCGATCCGGGTCAAGGAGGTGCTGGTCAACCCGCGCACCGCGGTCGCCGCCTTCACCGTGGGGACCGGCACCCCGCCGCCCGCCGCGGGCTTCGCCCTCTCGCCCGACTCCGGCAAGGCCGGCACGGTGGTCCAGGTCACCGGCTCGGGCTTCGCCCCGGTCGCCACGGTCGCGGTCACGGGCCGCCGGGCCGACGGCTCGCAGACCTCCGACTCGTACGTCACCCGGATCATCGGCCTCGACGGCACCTTCGCCCTGAACTTCACGGTCAAGGACCCGTCCACGGTGGCCCTGCGGGCCTGCGAGATCCTGATCAACGGCAAGACCGTCCAACGCGCCTTCACCGTCCTCTGACCCCGGCCCACCCGGCCCTCTCACCGTGCCGGTCCGCCCGCCCCCACCCCGGGACGGTCGGACCGGCACGGTGCTGCGCACGTCCCGTACCGGCATCGGCGTTTCGGCGTGACGCTGCCCAGCGCGTGGAGCTCGCTGACCACCTCCAAACAGCGCTACCTCTCCTTCCACGGCTTCGTCCAGCACGCACGGGCCGGCCACCTGCTGGGCCGACTGCTGACGCAGCAGGCCGCCGCCGCCGAGGTCCGTGTGCACGAGGTCGGTCCTTTCCTGCTCGGGCACTTCCGGAACATGGCCGAGACCAGTGAGCGCGAGCAGACCCGGCTGGCCGGCAGGGCCGCCCGGATCGGACTGATCGCCGACGGCGCCGGCGACTCGCGACCCTGCTGACCTACGGGGCGCTCGGGCTGCTGCTCTGGGGCGGAAGCGTGCGGCTCGCGCTCGCGGGCACCGCCGTCCTCGCGGTCCGCCGCCGCGGCCGGCCTCGACGGCCTCGTCCTGCAGATCACCGACCTGCACCAGGAGTCCCTGTTCGTCGCGGACTACGAGCGCCTGTGCGCGAAGGCCGCGGCGCGGGCGACACCGGCCACCGGCGAGCCCCTCCCGGAGCGCCTGCGCGGGATCCGCTTCGACAACGTCACCTTCACCTGCCCGGGCAGTGCCGGCGAGCGCCCGCGGCCGACCCTGCGCGAGGTGTCCCTGACCGCCCGGATCGGCAGGGTCATCGCCCTGGTGGGCGAGAACGGCTCCGGCAAGTCCACCCTGATCAAGCTGCTGGCCGGCCTGTACCTGCCCGACGCCGGCGGCGGCACCGTCTGGTGGGACGGAGCCGACGCAACGCCCAACTCGTCCAGGCGGCCGCGTTCGCGGTCACCCTGCCCGCCCCGCGCGACGGCTCCGCGCGCATCGCCACGCCGGACCCCCCGTGACCGGCCGCCGTCGCGGGCGCCCCGGGCCGAGGGCGCGAAGCCGCACACGCGAAGCGCCCGTCACCGAGCGGGCGTTCGCGCCGTTGACGCGGCGCCGGCGCACCGCCGATACCAGGGAGGCAGCGTGAACACGCCCATCGAGACGCCAGACGTCCGGCTCGCCACCAGGGCCAGCCCCATGGCCCTCGAACAGACCGGCCGTTTCGCCGAGTTGTTCCGGCGATGCCACCCGGACCTGGTCCTCGACGTCGTCGAGGTCGTCTCCGAGGGGGACCGCCACGTCGGACCGCTGTCCCGGATCGGCGGCAAGGGCGCCTTCACGCGCACGGCGGACCGGCGGCTGCTGGCCGGGGAGGTCGACATGGCGATCGCCTGCGCCAAGGACGTCCCGGGCCCCCACGACCGGGAACCGGGCATCGCCGTCGGCGCGGTCCTGCCCCGCGAGGACGTGCGCGACGTCCTGGTGCTCCCGGCCGGCCACCCGCCCGCCACCCTCGCCGACCTGCCGCGGGGCAGCCGTGTCGGGACCAGCGCGCCGCGCCGCGCGGCCCTCCTCAAGGCGCTGTACCCGGCGTTGCTGCCGGTCCCGATCCGCGGGAACGCAGACAGCCGCCTCGCCCGGCTGGACTCCGGCGCCCTCGGCGTCGACGCCATGATCGCCGCCCTGGCCGGCCTCGGCCGACTCGGCCTCACCGGCCGGGTGTCGGAGGTCCTCGACCCCGCGCGGTGGCTGCCGGCCTCCGGCGCCGGAATCGTCGTCATCGAGCACCGCGGCGACGACAAGGCGACCCGGGACCTGCTCGCCCCGCTCACCGACGCCCCCACCCACGCCCTCCTCGACGCCGAACGGGCCGCCTTGGCGGCCCTGGGAGGCGGATGCCTCACCGCAGCCTCCGTCCACGCCTCCCTCGACCCCCGGACGGCGCTGCTCACCGTCCGCGCGGCGGTCCTCGACCCGGGCGGGGCGGGCGCGCTCCGGGCGACCGCGTCGGGCGCGGCCGACCGGGCCGCCGACCTCGGCCGGGAGGCCGGAGAGCGGCTCCTGCGGGACGGGGCCGCCCGGTGGCTCGACGGCCGGCCGTGACGGGGGCCCGGAAGCAGAAGAGGCTGATCGGGTGAACCGGCGGAACCTGTGCCGGGCCCGGGCGTTGATCAAGACGCTCACCACCATGCACTCGTGCAACAGGAAGACCTGATGATGATTAAGAAGATGATGGCCACCGCCGCCGCCTCCGCCTCGATCCTGGGCGTCGCCGCCGCCGTTGCCGCCCCGGCCATGGCCATCGGCAACGACAACGGCGTCAACACGGTCAACGGCAACGGCGCCCAGCAGATCTACGGCAACCAGAAGACCTCCGGTGACCAGAGCCCGCAGCTCGGCCTCGTCCAGGGCACCCTGAACAAGCCCTGCATCGGCCTCCCGGCGAAGGTCAACGCCCAGTCGCTGGTCGCCCTGGTCAACGTCGGCGTCCAGGACATCAACGTCCTGTCCAACCCGCAGAACCAGCAGTGCACCGAGAACTCCACCCAGGCCAAGGGTGACGAGCCGCTCTCGCACATCCTCGACAACATCCCGGTCCTGTCGGGCAACGTCTCCGCCGGCAGCTGACGCAGTCCCCTCTGCGAGCCGGGGCCTCCGACGCCTGCGCGAGTGCCCACGGGGCCCCGGCTTGTTCCACCCGGACTCCTCGCGGGTCCGGTTCCTCCGCAGGCGTGCGAGGGCCGCGAGGCCGTCACCACGGGCACCGACGGGCACAGCACGGAGCCTCCCCACCCCTTCGGGGGTCGGGAGGCTCTGTCGTGTGTGCGCGGGTGCGGACGGCTCAGAAGGGCTTCGTCGGCAGGTACTTGCCGTCGAGGGTGATGACGGCGCGCTCGCCGCCGTCGGGGTCGGCGACCTTGCGCACGTCGAGCTTGAAGTTGATCGCGCTGATGATGCCGTCGCCGAACTGCTCGTGCACCAGGGCCTTCAGCGTGGTCCCGTAGACCTGGAGCATCTCGTGGAAGCGGTAGATGGTCGGGTCCGTCGGGATGCCGCCCGGGATCGAGCCGCGGGTGGGAACCGTCTGCAGCAGCCGGACGGCGTCCTCGTCGAGGCCGAGCAGCGCGGCGACCGGCCGGGCGGCGGACTCCGGCAGGGCGTGCTGGCCCAGCAGGGCGGCGGTGACGAAGGCGACCGAGAGACCGGTCACGTCCGCCAGCTCCTGCCAGGAGAGGTCCCGGCGGGTCTTGGCGTCGACGACGGCGACGGCGAGGTCCTGGCGGGCGGTGGGGTCGAACTGGGCGTGCAGCATGGGGGAGGGGTCCTTCCGGGACGGGTGGGACGGGTGTGGGACGGGGCGGGGGTCGGGCATCGGGGACCGGGGCCGCGCCGGCTCAGGCCGAGGCGGGGGCGGGCGTGGGCGCGGCGGACGCGCCGACTTCCGCCACGTCGCCCGTCGGGATGTCGTAGACCCAGCCGCGCAGGGTGATTGCCCCCGCGGCGAGGGCGCGGGCGACCGAGGGGTGCGTGGCCAGGTTGGCCAGCTGGGCGCGGACGTTCTCGCGGACCAGCGCCGCCACCCGGTCCGGACCCGTCCCGGCGGTACGGGCCACCGAGGCGTCGGCGTGCCGCAGCCAGCCGGCGACCGACGCGGCGCCGCTCAGGTCCGTCCCCTCGGCCAGCGCGGTCATCGCCCCGCAGGCGGAGTGCCCGCAGACCACGATGCCGGTGACGCCGAGCACCGCGACGGCGTACTCGATGCTCGCCGTCACCCCGTCCGGGACGGGGGCGTAGGCCGGGACGAGATTGCCGGCGGTCCGGATGACGAACAGCTCACCGGGCTCGCTCTGGGTGATCAGCTCCGGCACCACGCGGGCGTCGGAGCAGCCGATGAACAGGGTGGCGGGGCGGTGCGTGCCGGCCAGCTCGGCGTAGAGCCGCGCCTTGGCCGGGAAGACCTCCCGCTGGAAGCGTGCGACGCCGTCCGACAGGGCGCCGTCCGAAAGATCGTGCATGGTCACTCCCTCTGTGGGATCCGCCCCGTGGGGCTTGACGTGTTCCACCATGCATGAGCTGCATCTATTGTGTCCAAGGCGCAATATCGATGTCTTGCATTGGTTTCATCTATAGTGAGGGGATGGCCCCGGAACTGCGTCACCTCCGCTATCTGATCGCGGTCGCCGAACACGGCAGCTTCACCCGCGCCGCCGAAGAGCTGCGGATCTCCCAGCCGACCCTCTCGCAGCAGGTGAAGCAGCTCGAACGGGCCGTGGGAGCACAGCTGTTGGACCGGACGGGCCGCGCCGTCCGGCTCACCGACGCCGGAGCCACCTACGTCCAGTACGCGCGCGGTGCGCTGCGGGACCTCGCGGCGGCGGAACGGGCCGTCCTGGACCTCGCGGACCTCTCCCGCGGGCGGCTGCGGCTGGCCCTCACCCCCACGTTCACCGCGTACCTCACGGGCCCCCTCCTCGCCGCGCTGCAGCGCGCCCACCCCGGCATCACCGTCGACGTCCGCGAGATGCCGCAGGACCGCATCGAAGCGGGGCTCCTCGCCGACGACCACGACCTGGGCATCGCCTTCGGCGGGCCCCACCCGCCGGGCATCGCGGCCGAGCCGCTGTTCACGGAGACCCTCGGCCTCGTCACGGCGGCCGACGCGGACCGCGCCGACGCCGTTCCCGCAGCGCCGCTGCCCGTGCGCGAGCTCGCGGGGCGCCGACTCGCCCTGCTCAGCGGGGACTTCGCCACCCGGGCGCACGTCGACGCGTACCTCGCCGCCCACGGCGTGCGCCCGCACATCGCCGTCGAGGCCAACTCCGTACAGGCGCTCACCGAGATCGTCCGGCGCACCCCGCTGGCCACGGTCCTCCCGGACGCCGTCACCGACGACCACCCGCAGCTGCGGCCGATCCCCCTGGAGCCACCGCTGCCGTCCCGTGCCGTCACCCTGCTGCGGCGCACGGGCGCGTACGAGAGCGCGGCGGCCCGCGCGTTCACCGCCCTCGCCCGTGAGCTGGTCCGCAGCCGCGGCTACCGGCCGGCCTGAGGGGCGACGGACCCGCCCGTGCGGGACCCCGCGCGACGGTCAGGACGCCGGGCGGGCGAGCCGCTCCGTGCGGGCCAGGAACTCCGTCGGGTGGAAGGGCTTGGCGAGGCAGTCGTCCACCCCGGCCTCCAGGGCGCGCGCCGTGCACTCCGGGTCCGCCGGGGGCAGGGCGAGGATGGGGACGCGCCCGTGGGCGGGGTCGCGGCGGATCTCCTCGAAGAGCGCGACCTCGTCCAGCCCGGGGCCGGTGCGCTCGCAGACCACCAGACCGACGGGGCTCTCGCTGGCGAGCAGGGCGACGGTGTCCGCGCCGGTGCCGCCGTCGACCACGGCGAACCCCCGGCCCACGAGCAGCCGCTCCAGGAGGGTGCGCAGGGTGCGGTCCTTCGCCACGAGGAGGATCTTGACTGGGGGCGTGCCGCTCATGGTGTTCCTGTTCCTCTGCCTGCCGTGGTCCCGCAGAGCCTACGACGTGGCCGAGGGGGCGGCGGTCCTTGCCTGCCCGCCCGGGCGGTGTCTAGCGTCTGCGCATGACGACTGAACCGCAGCGATTCGAGATCCTCCTGGTACCCGGGCACATCGAAAACCTGCGAGGCGCCGACGCGGCCGACCGGGCCCTGAGGTCGGCCGTGGTCGAGGCCACCGGCGAGACCGGGGCCTCCGGCTACCCGCGCTATCGCGGCCAGGGCCTGGAGGCCGACATCGATCCCCGTACGCGTACGGTGGAGGCGCTGCTCGTCGACGGGGCGGAGCTGGACTACGGCCTGACGGCGCTGGTGGCGCCCGACAGGCGGCGGTGAGGACCCGGCCGCACCGCCGAACCGACCCGAAGGACGACCCGTGACCGACCTGAACCTCGACGCGCAGACCGCACTGGTGCTCATCGACCTCCAGAAGGGCATCCTGGGCCTCCCCACGCACCGCCGCGCCGCCGACGTCCTGCGGCGCGGCATCGAGCTCGCGGAGGCCTTCCGCGCGCGGAATCTGCCCGTCGTCCTGGTCCGCGTCGCCTGGTCCGCCGACGGCGGCGACCTGCCCACCACCGCCGTCGACCGCCCGGGACCGGCCGTGGCCCCGCCCGCCGCGTTCTCGGAGATCCCGCAGGAGCTGGCCGCGCTCGGGGACGTCGTCGTCACCAAGCGGCACTGGGGCGCCTTCACCGGCACCGAACTGGACCTCCAGCTGCGCCGCCGCGGCATCCACCGCATCGTGCTGGGCGGCATCTCCACCAGCGTCGGCGTCGAGTCCACCGCCCGCACCGCCTGGGAGCACAGCTACGAGCTCGTCTTCGCCGAGGACGCCACCGCCGACACCGACGCGGACTCCCACGCGCACAGCTTCGGCAAGATCTTCCCGCGCATCGGCCGGGTCGGCTCCACCGCCGAGGTCGTCGCCGCCCTGAAGGCCTGAAGGCCTGAGCGCCGGGGCGAGCGGACGCCCGCCCGCCGCGGCCGGGCCGTCCCGCGAACGCGCCGGCCCGGCCCCCTCGCGAGGGGACCGGGCCGGCTCCGTGCGGTCAGGCGGGCGTCAGCTCACCTGGAGGGTGACGTCGTCCACGACGTAGGAGGTCTGGAGGGACTGGTCCTCCACGCCGTTGAACTTCAGCGTGACGCTCTGGCCGGCGAAGGCCGACAGGTCGTACGTCTTCTGCGTGAAGCCGGTGTTCGCGTCCAGATTGGACAGGGTGGCCAGGGTCTGGCCGCCCACCGAGACGGTGAAGGTGTCGTAGACCACGTTCTCGGTCTCGTCCGTGTCGATGTGCAGGAAGAACGACAGCTGGTACGCGGAGCAGCCGGACGGGATGGTCAGCGACTGCGAGGCGCTGTCCGTGCGGGCCGAACCCCAGCCGTTCAGCCAGGCCTTGTAGCTGCCGCCGTGCGGCGCCTGGCCGGCCTGGTTGGTGATGACTCCCGAGGTGGTGGTCCACGGGCTGGTGCCGCTCTCGAAGCCGCCGTTGACCACGAGCTGGCGGGGTGTGCACGAGCCGCCGCCGCCGGTGACGGTCAGCGTGTAGGTGGTGGTGTGGCTGACGGTGCCGGAGCCGGTGACCGTCAGGGTGTAGGTGCCCGGCGCGGTGCTCGCGCCGACCTGGACGGACAGGGTGGAGGCGCTGCCGGACTGCACCGACGTCGGGCTGAGCGTGGCGCTCACCCCGGCCGGGGCGCCGGAGACGGACAGGGCGATCGTCTGGGCGGCGCCGCTGACGGTCGCCGTGTTGACGGTGGCCGAGGTGGAACCGCCGGGGGCCGCGCTGCCCGCCGAGGGGCTCGTGCTCAGCGAGAAGTCCTGGGCGGGGGTCTCCCCGCCCACGGCCTGCTTCCAGACTGCGTACGCGACGCCGTCGGCACTGCGGTCCAGGACGGTGGGGCTGATGTTGCTCGTGGTGTCGCAGGAGCTGTGGTAGCAGGCGTCGTAGGCGGCGTTCGCCGTGCCGCCCCACTTGGCGGCCTGGGCGGACGTCTTGCGCGCGCTGGCTCCGGCCGCGTAGCCGGAGGTGGGGATGCCGGCCTGCTGGAAGGAGTAGTCGTCGCTGCGGCCCTGGCCCTCGGTGTTCTCCTCGGGCGCGAGGTTCAGCGAGGTCCAGTACGCCTTGAGCGGGGCGGCGGTGGCCGAGTTGACGTTGTTGATGAAGTAGCCGCCGTTGGTCGAGCCGACCATGTCGAAGTTGTAGTAGCCCTTGATGGCGCTGCGCTGGGCGCTGCTCAGCTGGTTGACGTAGAACTTCGAGCCGTTGAGGCCCTGCTCCTCGTCGGTCCACCAGGCGAAGCGCACGTGCTTCGTCATGGTGGGGTTCTTCTGCGCGAGGACGAGGGCGTTCTCCAGCAGCGTGGCGGATCCGGAGCCGTTGTCGTTGATGCCGGGGCCGGCGGAGACGCCGTCGAGGTGGGCGCCGAACATGATCGTCTGGTCCGCGGGGCCGCCGGGCCAGTCGGCGATCAGGTTGTTGGAGGGGTAGGTGCAGGAGGTGCAGTTCTGCTCGGACACCGTGTAACCGGCGGCCTGCAGCTTGCCCTTCACGTACGCCAGCGACTGGGTGTAGCCGGCGCTGCCCGCACGGCGGTTGCCGCCGTTCTGCGAGGCGATCGTGCCGAACTGGGTGAGGTGCGCGCGGACGTTGTCCACACTGATGTTCGGAGGATCGTTGCCGGGTTGGGTCCCGCCGACGTTCAACGCGTAGTCGACGGTGTGGGAGAGGGTGGTGCCCTGGCCCTTGACGACCACGGTGGAGGAGCCGGGGGCGGCGTTGGCGGTGGCGGTCAGGGTCAGCACCGAGGACTGGCCGGACTGCACGGTGGCCGGGTTGAAGGAGGCGGTGACCCCGGCCGGCAGGCCGGTGGCGGTGAGGGTCAGCGACTGCGCGGATCCGGTGGTGGTGCTGGTGGCCACGGTGGTGGTGACCGACGCGCCCTGCTGCACGGTGCCCGAGGACGGGTTCAGCGCCAGTGAGAAGTCGTTGTTCTGCCCGCTCGGCGTGCAGGTCGGGTCGCCCGCCTGGGCGGGCACGCTGATCGCGTCCCAGGCCGCCTTGGTCCTGGTGAAGAGGTCACACGTGGCGGGATCCAGGGACTTCGCCGAACTGAGCGTCGCCGTACGGTACTTCTTGTAGGACATGCTGCTGGTCTTGAGCAGCATGCCGCCGTAGAAGATCTTTCCGGCGTTCTGCACGCCCACGCCGGTCAGCGTCGTCTGGTTGCAGGTGGAGCTGCTGGGCTTGCCGCCGCCCGGGTTGGTGCCCTCGGCGAGCAGGTAGAACCAGTGGTTGAGCGGGCCCGCGGCCGCGTGCACCTCGGTCCCGGGTATCGCGGAGCTGTAGCAGGCCGGGTCGTTGTTGACGGCCGGCGGGTTGTACATGTTGCGGATCGGGCCGCGGCCCTGGAGGTTGATGACCTCGCCGACCGTGTAGTCCGGGGTGTCGTAGGGCGACGGTTCGTTGATGAACGCCTCGGTCAGCGCGCCGAAGATGTCACCGGTGCCCTCGCCGAGCCCGGCCTCCTGGCCGCTGGTGCCGCCCGGGGTGTTGGTGTCGATGGCGTGACCGTACTCGTGCGCCACCACGTCCACGCCGGCGATCCACTCGTTGGCGCTGTTGTGCCCGATGGTGACCGAGCTGCCGTCCCAGTAGGCGTTCAGGTCGCTCAACCCGACCTTGCCGGGGAAGCTGCGGCCGTTGCCGCTGACGCCGTTGCGGCCCAGCCACTGGCCCAGCATGTCCCACTGCTTCTGCGCGGCGAACATCAGGTCCACGCAGCCGGTCTCCTTGGAGGTGGGGTTGCCCGTGCCCCAGGAGTCCGACGACTTCGAGAAGACCGCGCCCGTGCTGTAGTCCGCGCAGCTCAGGCCGGTCCGGTTCGGGTCGCGCAGCGAGTACGTGGAGCCCGAGGCGGTGGTGTCGATGGCGAGCGGGCCCGGCCCGTTCCACTTGCTGTTGCCGCTGCCCGCCACGACCTCGTCGTAGCTGTCGACGACGGCGCCGCTGCGCGCGTCCACGAAGACGTGCAGCCTGCTGGGCGCGGCCTTGGTACGGCCGGACAGCACGGTCTCCCAGGCCAGGACCGGCTTGTCGTCCTTGAGGCGGACCACCAGCCGGTGCGATTCGACCTTGTCCACCGAGGCGAGCTTGGCCCGGGAAGTGCTCTCGGCGGCCCGGGCGGTGACGACGGGCCGGGTCGCCACGTCGATCCGCACGGCCGAAGCGGACTGCAGGGCGCGCACCTTGCCCGCGCCGTCGGCCAGCACCACCGCGTCGCCGCCGACGACCGGCAGGCCGCGGTAGCTGCGCTCGTAGGCGACGGAGTAGAGGTCCTTCACCCAGGGGGTGACCAGACGCCGTTCGTACTGCTCCTGGGCCGAGTTGACGAGGGAGTCCAGACCGCTGTTCACGGCCTGGTCCGCGGCGGCGACCGCGCGGGCGGCGGGGGAGTCCTGCTGTGACGGTGCGGGCTGCGCCGGTTGCGCTGCCGATGCCGTCCCGGCCAGGGCGCCGGCCAGGCTCGCGGTCAGCGCCATGGCTGCCACGGCGGCCGTCCATCTGGTGGGTTGCAACGTCCACTCCGATCGTGGGGGGTGTGGGGCGAGGCTCGTGCGACGTGCTGTGTTCGCGGCCGAGTATGGGCGTGAACGTGACGTGAACGGGACATCCCGGCAGGCATAAGGTCCGGGTTATGGTGCCGGGCCCGCGTCGCTGCGTACGCTGCCCGGATGCAGCTGGAGTTGAGGCACCTGCAAGCGGTCTGCAGGATCGCGGAGGCGGGCAGTCTGGGGGGAGCGGCGAGGCGTCTGGGCGTCTCGCAGCCGGCCCTCTCGGCCCAGCTGCGCCGCATCGAGCGGGTCACCGGCGGCGAGCTGTTCGTCCGCGGCCGCAACGGCGTCGAGCCCACGGCGCTCGGCCAGTTCGTCCTGGCCAAGGCGCGCCGCGTGCTCAGCGAGATGGACGCGCTCGGCGCCGAGGCCCGCGAGATCGCCACCGGAGCGCCGCTGCGGCTCGGCTGCATCCTGCTGGTCCTGCTCGACGGCCTGCTGGCCCGCACCGACCTCTCCATGGCCGGCCAGGAGATCACCGTGGACCTGGAGGACTCGGTGACGGCCCTGGCCCGGATGCTGGGCGCCGGACAGTACGACGCCATCGTCTACGGCGAGGTCAACGACCACGAAGTGCGGCTGCCCCCGGGCGCCTTGGCCAGGACCCTGGTCGCCAGGGAGCCCTTCTGCATCCGGCTCTCCGCCGGCCACGCCCTGGCCCGCCGGGAGCGCATCGACCTGGCCGAGCTCGCGGCCGAGTCCTGGATGACCCTGGTCGAGGACGACGACGGCGGACCCGAGGCACTCGTCGCGGCCTGCGCGCAGGCGGGCTTCAGCCCGTCCCTGCGCTACCGGATCGCCGACCGCAAGATGCACTACGACCTGATCGCCGCCGGTCGCGCGGTCTCCCTGAGCCAGCCCACGGCCCCGACGGCGCCCGGTACGGTGATGCGCCCGCTCGGCGGCGAGCCGATCACCGGCCGCATCCGGCTGGCCTGGAACCGTGCGACGGTCTCGGCCCGCCAGGCGGAGCTGCTGTACCGGGCGGCGGCCCTGGCCTACGTGGACAACGTCGGCAACCAGCCCTTCCACAAGGAGTGGTGGGACGCGCACCCGGAGTTCCACCCGGTCCTCGACTGACCCGGCCCCACCACCGCCGGCGCGCGGCGCCGGCCGATGGAGACGGGCCGGACGGAGCAAGCGGCTTACTCCAAAGGGTTGTTCATGTGATGACTTCCGCCACCCGGGCGCAAACCGGTCGTTGGGGTGTCATACGTGATCAAGAAGGGATCGTTCATGACGCTGCCCCCCGCCCGTACCGGCTCCGCCCCGCGCCCGACGCTCCTGCTCACGGGCGGTGCGGGGGTGCTCGGCCACGCCCTCATCGACGAACTGGCCGCCGACCACGAGCTCGTCTGCCTGCGGCGCCGCAATCCGGTCGGCGACCCCCGGGTCCGCGAGATCGCGGGCGACCTGCTCGCTCCCGGCCTCGGACTCACCCCTGCCGAACGCGCCGAACTCGCCGACCGCGTCGACGTGGTGCTGCACTGCGCCGCCGAGACCGACTGGCGCCGCACCCCCGGCGAGATCCGGCGCGCCAACGTCTCCGGCACCCGCAACCTGCTCGCCTTCGCCGAGCGGGCCGAAGCTCCCTTCCACTACGTGAGCACCGCGTTCGTCGCCGCCGAGCTCCGCGACCGCGACCGCGAGCGGTTCCCGGGCGCCGCCGCCTACCTGGAGTCCAAGCGGGCCGCCGAGCAGGCGGTGCGCGAGGCCCCGGTGCCCGGCGTCATCCTGCGGCCCGCGCTCCTGCTGGGCGACTCGCACACCGGGCGCAGCAGCGGCACCCGCGGCCTCGTCCAGGCCCTCGGCTCGCTCGTGCTCGGCCGGATGCCCGTCCTGCCCGGTGACGCGCGGACCCGCGTCGACCTGGTCCCGCAGGACCACGTAGCCCGCGCCGCGGCCGGCCTGATCCGCGCCGGAGTGACCGGCGGCGAGTACTGGCTCACCGCTGGCCCGCAGGCGCTGCCGCTGGGGGAGGCCGTCGAGCTCTGCCTGGACTTCGCGGTCGAACAGGGCCTCGTACGGCCGGCTCCGCCCCGGCTGGTCCGTGAAGAGGTCGCGCACCGGCTGCTGCGCCCGGTCCCGGGCGGGACTCCGGCGGCGCCGCCCACGCGGGCCCGGTTCCACCACCGCGCCGAGCTCTTCCTGGCCTTCCGGGACGCACCGGCCTTCGAGACCTCGTTCGGCCCGCCCGACTGCGGTCCGGCCGTCACCCGCGACGGGGTGCGCGCGGCGCTCGTACGCAACCTGCGGACCTGGGCCGAGAGCCGCTCCCGCCTGCTGGCCGCGAGCCGCACGCCGATCCCGGCCCCCGTACGGGTGGGGGCGGTCCGGGAGCCGGCGACCTGAGCGCGCCCTCCCGAGCCGGCGGCCGCCGCGCGGTCACCGGCCCCGGCTGCTCCGGGTGCCCGGGCCGGCCGGGCCGAAGTCGCGCGCGAAGGCCTCGCGGAACCCGGGCCGGTCGACCGCCCGTTCGAAGGCCCGCGTGGCGCGGGCGAGCGAGGCCTCCCGCTCCTGGGCCGAGGCCAGCTCGGCGAGGTAGGCCGGCAGGCTCAGTCCGCGTTCCGCGGCGAGCGCGGTGAGCCGGTCGTGGACATCGGTGTCGAGCTCGACCGCGGTGGTGTCAGCCATGCTCCGAGTATGCCGTGCCCGCCGCGGAGAACCGGGGTGAAAGGGCGTTCTGGCGCCCGGGGTGCGCGAGCGTCGCGCCGCCGCGCGCGCCCGGCCGGGGCGGAGCCGGTCAGACCGGCGCCGCGGCCGGTTCGAGCAGGCGGTCGCGCAGGGCCGAGACGAGGGCGTCGTCGACGCCGAGCGACCCGGTCGCGTAGTCGTGCACGGAGCCGTGCTCCCGGGCCAAGGCGCCCAGGAACAGGCTCATCACCGCGGCGGGCGCCTGCCCGTACCCGGGCCAGACCGGCTCCCCGGCGGGACGGTCCGCCCGCCGGTCGGCGAGCAGCCGCCCGGTCGCGCGTCCGGTGAGCGCGAAATCGTCCACGACGTCCCGCTCGGCCACCCCGAGCAGCGTCAGCACCAGCGCGGCCAGCAGACCCGTGCGGTCCTTGCCGGACGCGCAGTGGAACACCGCCGGCCCGTCCCGGCCGGCCAGGAGCCGCAGGGCCCGGCGGAGCTCGTCGACGCCGTCGTGCGCCACCTCCAGGTAGCGCTCGGCGAGGTAGGGGCCCGGATCCACCTCCGGGCCGAGCGCCGCCTGGTCGTAGGGCCGGGGCTCGATGCTGAGGTGGTGGTACGCGAGGGACGGGTGCTCGGGTACCCGGCCCTTCGCCTCGATCTCCCACGGGTACCGCAGGTCGATGACCGTCCGGACGCCCAGGCCGAGGAAGAGCTCCCAGTCCGCGCCGCGCAATTTGCCCAGGGAGTCGGCGCGGTAGAGCCGCCCCCACCGCACGGTCCGCCCGTCGGCGGCCGAATAGCCGCCCAGGTCACGGAAGTTGTGGACCCGTTCGAAGGGTATGTGTCTGTTCACGACCCGGCAGCCTGCGCGCAGTGCCGACGCCCGGCCGGGGTCAGGGCGGGGGCAGGCGGATGCGGGCGGCGACCGGGAGGTGGTCGCTCGCCGTCGGGGGGAGGGCGCGGATGTCCAGGACGGTCGCCGAGCGGGCCAGGACCTGGTCGATCCGCGCGAGCGGGAAGGCCGCGGGCCAGCTGAGGGCGAAGCCCCGGCGCGGCGGGGCGGCCCGGGAGGTGACCGGCGCCAGGCCGCGGTCCTGCGCCGTGCCGTTCAGGTCGCCGAGCACGACCACCGTCTCCCGCTTCTCGGCGGCGAGGGCCGCGCCCAGCAGGACGGCGCTCTCGTCACGGAAGCCGGACCCGAACCCGCCGGGCCCCAGGCGCACCGAGGGCAGGTGCGCCACGTACACGGCGATCTCGCCGCCCGGCGTGGCGGCGGTGACCCGCAGGCCCCGGTTCCACCCCTCGGGGATGCCCCGCGGCCTGATGTCCACCCGACGGGCCTGCGAGAGCGGGTACTTCGACCAGAGCCCGACGGAGCCCTCGACCACGTGGTGGGGGTAGTCGGCGGCCAGGGCCGACGCGTACAGCGGCAACGCGGCCGGCGTCAGCTCCTCCAGGGCCACCAGCTGCGCACCGGCCCCGGTCAGGGCGCGGGCGGTGCCGGCCGGGTCCCGGTTCTCGTCGCCGACGTTGTGCTGGACGGCCACCAGCTCGTACGGCCGGCCCCCGTCGCCCCCGCCGCCGGAGGCCGGCAACAGCAACGGGCCGAAGAGGTACGCCCACACCGCCGCCGGCAGCAGCACGGCGACGGCCGCGACGGCCGAGCGCCGCAGCAGGGCCAGGCCGGCCAGCACCACCACCGGCACCCCGAGCCAGGGCAGGAACGCCTCCAACAGGCTCCCCAGCCGCCCGACGCCGTTGGGCACCGCGGAGTGGAAAGCCAGCAGCAACGCCGTCAGTACGGCGCACGCCGCGAGGATCCGCCCGCGCACCCAGGACCATCCGCCCCCCACGCCCCACCCCTTTCGCACCAGCCGTCCCGGCAGCCCGCCGGGCCCCACCGCTTTCCAGGACGCCCGGTGCGCCGGTCGGGTTCCCGTACCCCTCCCGGCCGCGGCCGTCCGGGGTCGCTCTGCTCCGTCCGAGTTGTCTTGACGTGCCCGTTCGGCCGCAAGACCGAGTTTATGATCATCAGCTCGGCTCCCGATCGCTTTGATGCCGTCATCCGGCCGTGTGAGATCTGGGAGGCTGCGTGACCACGTCCCGAACGCAACGAGGGCTACGGGCGAGGCCGGTCGGCCGCACCCCCTTCACCAGGGCCTGGGGCGCCGTCGCCACGGCCACGGGCGTCATGCTCCTCGTCGCGGCCGCGCCGGGCGCAGGGCCGGAGCCGGAACCGGGCGAGGCGCCCCCCGGCCGCGGCGCGGCGCACGCCGCGGTCACCCTGCTCGTCGGCAGGGCGCTGGACGACGGGCACGGGGACACCGAGCGCTGGTGCGCCGTGCACACCTTCCGGCCCGCCCTCTGCACGGCCTGGCGCGAGCAGCGCGTCGTGGCCGCCTCCGCCGGCGTCGGGACCGTACCGCGCCGCCCGCCCGTCGGCGACGCGGCCCGGGCCGCCGAGTCCGACTCGCTGCCGACCGACGCCGGCGCGCCGCTGGAGATCTCCCTCGCCGACCAAGGCCGCCTCACCGACGTGACCGTACGGGACGGGCGGGGCCGCCATCTGGCCGGCGCCCTCGGCCACGACGGGACGCGCTGGCTCAACACCGAGCCGATGCGGGCCGGGGAGACCTACACCGTCCAGGTCGGCGCCCAGGACGCCACCGGATCGCCGGTCGGCGTGACCATGACCTTCCGGACGGCGCCGCCCGCCGAAGGGGACCGGCTGACCGTCGCCTTCGGCCCGCGCCCGGGGACGTACGGCGCGGGTCAGATCGTCACCGCCGCCCTCAGCCGTCCCGTGCCCGCCGAGGACCTGGTGGCCCGCGCCCGGCTCGAACAGGCGCTCCAGGTGACCTCCGAGCCGCACGTCGACGGGGCCTGGCACTGGGTCGACGACTCCACCCTGCACTTCCGGCCGCGCACCTACTGGCCCGCGCACACGGAGGTCCGCGTCCGCAGCGGACTCGACGGGGTGCGGGTCGGCGAGCACGGCTACGGCGGGCCCTCCGAGGGCCTGGAGTTCACCGTCGGCGACCGGATCGAGGCCGTCACCGACGCCGCCGCCCACGAGATGACCGTCCGGCGCAACGGGCAGGTGGTCCGCACCATCCCGGTCACCACCGGCAAGGAGGGGTTCCGCACCCGCAGCGGCATCAAGGTCGTGCTGGGGAAGGAGGAGAAGGTGCGGATGCGCGGCGACTCGATCGGCATCAAACGCGGCACCACCGAGTTCTACGACCTGCCCGTCCGCTACGCCACCCGGGTCACCTGGAGCGGCGAGTACGTCCACGCGGCGCCCTGGTCGGTCGCGTCGCAGGGCGAGGAGAACGTCAGCCACGGCTGCACCGGCATGAGCACCGAGGACGCGGCCTGGTTCTTCGGCACGGTCCGCGAGGGCGACGTCGTCGAGGTCGTCAACAGCGGCGGCGAGAAGATGGCCCCCTTCGACAACGGCTTCGGGGACTGGAACCTGGACTGGCGCGCCTGGCTGGCCGGCAGCGCACTGGCCGCCCTGGACGGCCACCCGCACGACTCGGCGTCGCCGCCCACCCGGCTGCACCCGAGCACCTGACGCGGGCGGCCCGGGCGGGCGGTGCGGGCGGGGCGCGAGCGGCCGCCCGGGCGGGCGCGGCGCGCGCCCGCCGGCCGCGCTACTCGAAGCGCGAGGTGTCGCCCGCCCCGCGGCGCACGATCTCGGCCTCGCCGCTGGAGAAGTCGATGACCGTGGTCGGCTGGGTGCCGCAGTCGCCGGAGTCGACCACGGCGTCCACCACGTGGTCGAGCCGCTCCTTGATCTCCCAGCCCTGCGTCAGCGGCTCGTCCTCACCGGGCAGCAGCAGGGTGCTGGAGAGCAGCGGCTCGCCGAGTTCGGCGAGCAGGGCCTGCGTGACGACGTGGTCGGGGATGCGGACGCCGACCGTCTTCTTCTTGGGGTGCAGCAACTGGCGCGGCACCTCCTTCGTCGCCGGGAGGATGAACGTGTAGCTCCCGGGGGTGGCGGCCTTGATCGCGCGGAAGACGTCGTTGTCGAAGATCACGAACTGGCCGAGTTGCGCGACGTTCTCGCAGACCAGGGTGAAGTGGTGACGGTCGTCCAGGTTCCGGATCGACCGGATGCGGGAGAGGCCGTCCCGGTTGCCGAGCTGGCAGCCCAGCGCGAAGCAGGAGTCCGTCGGGTACGCGACGAGCGCGCCGGAGCGGACGAGGTCGGCCACGCTGCCGATGGTGCGCGGCTGCGGGTTGTCGGGGTGAACGTCGAAGTACTTGGCCATCCGACGAGCCTACGGGACCCCGCGAGGCCCGCCGCACGCCCGCTACCGCCGAACAGAGGAGCCGGGGGTCTCCGTTCGGGGGAAACGGGCCCCCGGGACCCGGCTGGGGCCGCGCTGCTGCCGAAGGAACGGGGACGGCCCCTGCCGGGGTCGTGCGGCGCCCCGGCGCCGCTACGGCAGTAGCGAGGAGATCTCACGTGTCGCGTGTTCGGAAGAGTGCGGGTCTTGTCCTGGCGGTCGGCCTGATGGTCCTGGGCGGAGCCTCCGCGGCCTCGGCGGACGCCGTCGCCGACGGCATCGCCGCGGGCTCGCCGGGTGTGCTGTCGGGCAACCTGATCCAGATCCCGGTCCACGTCCCGATCAACGTGTGCGGGAACAGCCTGAACGTCATCGGCCTGCTGAACCCGGCCTTCGGCAACACCTGCGTCAACAGCTGATCCCGCGGTCCCCGTCGGGGCCGGCCGCCACTCACCGTGGCGGCCGGCCCCGACGGCCCCGGAGGCCGGCCCCTCAGCCGGCGGACGCCCGCAGGGACGCCGTGTGGGCCCGTACCTCGGCCGGAGTCAGATAGGTGTCCGTGTACTCGAAGTCCCGCAGCGCCGGCGGCCTCGCCCGCTGGAAGCCGGTCCGGACGAAGTCGTCCCCGGCCATCGCGTTGAGCAGCCAGTTCGTCATGACCCGGGTCTTCGCCACGTTCGTCCGCAGCGCCGACCAGTGGTAGCCGCGGGCCACCGCCTGGGCCGGGAGCCCGCGCAGCGGGATGCCCAGCGGCTTGGAGACGGCGTCCGTGCCCCCCAGGTCGACCACCAGGCCCAGGTCCTTGTGCACGTACGGCCGCAGCGGCTGCCCGCGCAGCGTCGCGATCAGGTTGTCGGCGACGGTCCGGCCCTGCCGCTGGGCGTGCTGCGCCGTGGGCGGGCAGATCGCCCCCTCCTTGCCGCCCGCGAGATCGGGCACCGCCGCCGCGTCACCCAGCGCGAAGACGCCGGACGCGCCCGGCACGGTCAGCTGCGGCGTCACCACCAGCCGCCCGCGCTCGGTCTCCTTGTCCAACGTGGCGATCAGCGGGCTCGCCGCCACCCCTGCCGTCCAGATCAGCGTCCGGCACGGCAGCACCCGTCCGTCCGTCAGCGTGACCTCCTCCGCACCCGCCTTGGCCACGCTCACCCCGAGGGACACCTCGATGCCGCGCCGCCGCAGGATGTCCAGGGCAGCCCTCCCCAGGGATTCGCCGAGCTCGGGCATCAGGCGCGGGGCCAGGTCCACCAGGTGCCAGCTGATCTCGCGCTCGTCCAGCCGCGGGTAGCGCTTGACCGCGTGATGGGTCAGCCGCTGCAGGCAGGCGGCCGTCTCGGTGCCCGCGTAGCCCCCGCCCACCACGACGAAGCACAGCCGCGCCGCCCGTTCGGCCTCGTCCTGGCTGGCGTCGGCCAGGTCGAGCTGGGCGATGACGTGGTCGCGCAGGTACGCGGCCTCCGCCAGGGTCTTCATCCCGCGCGCGTGCTCGGTGAGCCCGGGGATGTCGAAGGTGCGGGTGATGCTGCCGGGCGCCAGCACCAGATGGTCGTACGCCCGGTCCGTCACCTCGCCGGTGATGGTGCGAATGACGCAGACCTTCGCCTCGGGGTCCACGCCGATCACCCCGCCCGGCACGATGCGGGTCCGGTGCCGGCTGCTGCGCCGCAGCGAGACGGCGATGGACTGCGGCGTCAGCACCCCGGACGCCACCTGGGGCAACAGCGGCAGGTACAGCTGGTAGGAGGTCGGCGCGACCAGGGAGATCTCCGCCTCCTCCGGGGTAAGCCGGCGTTCCAGCCGGCGCACGCACTCCACGCCGGCGAAGCCGGCGCCCACCACGAGAATCCTCGGTCGCGCCACGGTTTCCGTCCTCTCTCGGGCCTGCCCGGTCCACGCGCCCCTGCCCCGTCCGGCGGGCTCTGCACCCCCGGACACCCGGAAGCGGCGGATTCGGCCGGAACATCCCGGTCCACTCTGCCACCCCGCCCGCCGGGTGGCAGAGTGGACGGCATGTGCGGCCGATACGCCTCCACCCGCGGTCCCGCCGACCTCGCCGACCTGTTCGACGTGACCCGGCGGGACCCGGACGAGGTCCTGGCGCCCAGCTGGAACGTCGCTCCGGCCGACCGGGTATGGGCGGTACTGGAGCGCGCCGACCGCGACAGCGGCGCCGTGGAGCGCGGGCTGCGGACCCTGCGCTGGGGGCTGGTGCCGTCGTGGGCCAAGAGCCCGGCCGCCGGAGCCAAGATGATCAACGCCCGGGCGGAGACCGTGCACGAGAAGCCCGCCTACCGCCGGGCCTTCGCCACCCGCCGCTGCCTGCTGCCCGCCGACGGCTTCTACGAGTGGGAGCCCGTGCCCGCCACGGACGGCCGCAAGGCCTTCAAGCAGCCTTACTTCATCAGCCCCGACGACGCCTCGGTGATGGCCATGGCCGGGCTCTACGCCTTCTGGCGCGACCCCGGCGTGGCCGACGCGCACGACCCGGCCGCCTGGCTGGCCACCTGCACCATCATCACCACCGAGGCCGTCGACGCGGCGGGGCGCGTCCACCCCCGGATGCCGCTCGCCATCGCCCCCGCCCACTACGGGGCCTGGCTCGACCCCGGCCGGCAGGACCCCGACGAGCTGCGCGCCCTCCTCGGCACGCCCGCCGGCGGCCACCTGAACGCCCGGGCCGTCTCCACCGCCGTCAACGACGTCCGCCACAACGGCCCCGAGCTCCTCGCCGACGCGCCCTGAACCGCCCGTAGGCCCCCGCGTTGCGGCCCGGCGGCGGGCGGGGGAGGGTCGGTAGGCGACCCGCCCCCAGGGAGGACCCGAGCCATGCCCATCGCCACCGTGAACCCGACCACCGGCGAGACCCTGCACACCTTCACCGCGCACACCCCGGAACAGGTCGAGCAGTGCCTCGCGGAGGCCGCAGCGGCGTTCGCCCACTACCGCACCACCGGCTTCGCCGAGCGCGCTGCCCTCCTGCTGCGGGCCGCCGACCTGCTGGAGGCGGACAACGAGGCCATCGCCCGGACCATGACCACCGAGATGGGCAAACCGATCGCCGCCGCCCGGGCCGAGGCCGCCAAGTGCGTCAAGGCCATGCGGTGGTACGCCGCCCACGCCGAGTCGCTGCTCGCCGACGAACACCCGGCCCCCGGCGACGTCACCGACTCCGGCGCGGCCTCCGCCCGGGTCCGCTACCGGCCGCTCGGAGTCGTGCTGGCCGTCATGCCCTGGAACTTCCCGCTCTGGCAGGTCATGCGCTTCGCCGCGCCCGCCCTCATGGCGGGCAACACCGGTCTCCTCAAACACGCCTCCAACGTCCCCGGCACGGCCCTCTACCTCGGCGAGCTCTTCCAGCGGGCCGGTTTCCCGCGCGGCTGCTTCCAGACCCTGCTCATCGGCTCCGACGGCGTCGAGAAGGTCCTCCGCGACCCCCGGGTCGCCGCCGCCACCCTCACCGGCAGCGAACCGGCGGGCCGGGCCGTCGCCGCCGTGGCCGGGGACGAGATCAAGAAGACGGTCCTGGAACTCGGCGGCAGCGACCCCTTCCTGGTCCTGCCCACCGCGGACGTCGCCCGCGCCGCGCAGACGGCCGTCACCGCGCGCGTGCAGAACAACGGGCAGTCGTGCATCGCCGCCAAGCGCTTCATCGTCCACACCGACGTCTACGAGGAGTTCACCGCGGCCTTCACGGCCGCGATGGCCGCGCTCACCGTCGGCGACCCGATGGACGAGGCCACCGACGTCGGCCCCCTGGCCACCGAGCAGGGCCGCACCGACCTGGAGGAACTCGTCGACGACGCGGTGCGCCACGGCGCGACCGTCCTGTGCGGCGCGGGCCGCCCCCCGGGCCGCGAGACGGGCTGGTTCTACGAGCCCACCGTCCTCGCCGGCATCACCGACGCCATGCGCATCGACCAGGAGGAGACCTTCGGGCCGGTCGCCACGCTCTACCGCGTGGACAGCCTGGACGAGGCCATCGCCCGCGCCAACCACACGCCCTTCGGGCTCAGTTCCAACGTGTGGACCGGGAGCGACGAGGACGTGGAGCGCTGCGTCCGCGACCTCCAGGCCGGCGGGGTCTTCGTCAACGGCATGACCGCCTCGCACCCCGCCCTCCCCTTCGGCGGCGTCAAGCGCTCGGGGTACGGGCGCGAGCTGGCGGGGCACGGCATCCGCGAGTTCTGCAACGCCACCACGATCTGGCGGGCGGCCCCCTGAACCGCTGCGGTGACCCGGCCGCCGCAGCGGCCGGCCCCTGAAGCGCCGGGCGGCGCGAACGGGACGGCGCGGCCTTCGTATCATCGGGTCGCGCCGGGGTCCGCCCGGCGCTCGAACACGGGGGAGCGTGGACCATGGGGAGCGCGAGGGACGGCGCCAGGATCGCGGTCGTGACGAGCGGGCCGGGCATCGAGGCCGATGCCGACCTCCCGCTGATCGTCGAGGCCCTGCGCGCCGAAGGACTGGCCGCACGGCCGGTGCCCTGGGACGCCGACGCCACCGTGTGGGACGGCTTCGACCTGGCGCTCATCCGGTCGACCTGGGACTACTCCCAGCGGCTCGGCGAATTCCTGGCCTGGACCGACACCGCGGCCCGCGCCACCCGCCTGCGGAACCCGGCGCCGGTCGTGCGCTGGAACAGCGACAAGCGCTACCTGACCCGTCTCGCCGAGCGCGGGGTCCGCGTGGCACCGACCCGCTTCCTCGAACCGGGCACGCCGTACGACGTCGCGGACTTCGACCGGCCCGGTGGCGTCGTCGTCAAACCCGCCGTCTCCGCCGGCGCCCGCGACACCGCCCGCTACGAACCCGGCCACCACGCGGACGCCGCGCGCCACGCCCGGATGCTGCTCGACCAGGGCCGCACGGTGATGGTCCAGCCGTACCTGCGCCGCGTGGCGGAGGGGGAGCGGGCGCTGGTCTTCTTCGGCGGTGCGTTCAGCCACGCGATACGCAAGGGGCCGCTGCTCACCGAGGCCGGGGTCATCGACAACCAGCGGGTGGCCCACCCGGGCATCACCCCGCACCCGCCGACCGAAGCGGAAATCCGCACCGCGCGCGCCGCCCTGGCGGCGATCCCGTCGCAGGCCGCCCCCCTCTTCGCCCGGGTCGACCTGGCCCTGGACGAAGACGGCGAACCGCTGGTCATGGAGCTGGAACTGATCGAACCGAACCTCTTCCTCAAGGACAACCCCCAGGGCCTGCCCGGGCTGGTCCGCGCCGTGACCGCCGCGGTCGGGCCGGCCTGACGCGGCCCCGTCCGAACGGGGCGTACCGGCGCCGGGGCCGGAGCCGGTCCGCCCCGGGGGCGAGCGGGTCATCGGTGGCCGGTTGCCGGTATCCGCAGGGGCGGCGCGGGCCGTGGGGTGCCCGCGCCCGGCCGGCCCGCGCGGCGCGGACTACGATGCGCGGCGCCGTCCGAACTGCTGAACCCGGGCCCGGTGGGGCATCCCCGACGCCACGACCGGGCACCCAGCACGGGTGAGTCCTCCCGTACTGCGCCCCGCGCCGCCGCAGGCCGACACCCGGCCCGGCCGCGCACTGCTCGCCGGATCGGCCGGCAACTTCGTCGAGTGGTACGAGTTCGGCGTCTACGGCTGCTTCGCCACGGTCCTCGCCGGCCACTTCTTCACCCCGCACGCCGGTTCCCCCGGCGGCGCGGGCCCGCTGATCGCCACCTACGCCTCCTTCGCCCTGGCCTTCTTCTTCCGCCCCGCCGGAGCCCTGCTCTTCGGCCGGCTCGGCGACCGCGTCGGCCGCCGCCCCACCCTGGTCCTCGTCATCGCGCTGATGACCCTCGCCACCACCCTGATCGGCCTCCTGCCCACCCAGGCGACGATCGGCGCCGCCGCGCCCTGGCTGCTCACCCTGCTCCGGGCCCTGCAAGGCCTCAGCGCCGGAGGCGAGTTCGGCGGCGCCGTGGCCCTCATGACCGAGTACGCCCCACCAGGCCGGCGCGGTCGCTACGGAGCCTGGCAGTCCTTCACCGTCGCCCTCGGCCTGCTCGCCGGAGCCGGGACCGCCGCCCTGCTCGCCTCGGCGCTCACCCCGGCCGCCCTGACCGCCTGGGGCTGGCGCGTACCGTTCCTGCTGGCCCTGCCGCTCGGGCTGGCCGCACTGTGGCTGCGCACCGGCCTGACGGAGCCCGCCCTGCCCGGAGCCGTCGGCCCGAGCGCGGCGCGGCCGCCCGTACCGCAGGCCCCGCACCCGGCGGACCCCCCGGGCCCCGGCCGCTCCGTACCGCAGGGGTCCGCCCCGGCCGACACCCCGGCCGACGCCGCGCCCGTCTCGGCCCCCGCCGGACCGGGCGCGGAGCGGTTCGCCACCGCCCGGGCCGTCGTGCTCGGCGTCGGCCGCGTGATGGGCTGGTCGGCGGCCGGATACACCTTCCTCGTCGTCCTGCCGTCCTACCTCCAGGCCACCCTCGGCGCCTCCCTCAGGGACGCCCTGGCCGCCACCGCCTGCGCCAACCTCGGCTTCGCCGCCTCGATCCTGCCCGCCGGCCGGCTCAGTGACCGCGTCGGCCGCCGCCCCGTCATGCTGGGCGGCGCCCTCGCCGTCGTCCTCCTCGCCCTGCCGCTGCTGCACCTGCTCCAGGACCCCGCGGCCGGCTCCGTCACCAAGGCCGCCGCCCTGGCCGGTGCGGGCGCCACGGTCGGCCTGCTCGCCGGACCCGGCCCCGCCATGCTCGCCGAGATGTTCCCCGCCCGCGTCCGCTGCACCGGCCTCGGACTCGCCTACGCCCTGGCCAACGCCGTCTTCGCCGGCTGCGCGGGACTCGTCATCACCTCCCTGACCGAGCTCACCGGCGACCCCGACATCCCCGCCCACTACGCCGCCGGAGCCTGCGCCCTCAGCGCCCTGGCCCTCGCGACCCTGCGCGGCGACGACCACCGGAAGCCCCTGCGATGAGGGTCCTCGGCCTGATGTCGGGCACCTCCCACGACGCCGTGGACGCCGCTGCCGCGCACCTCACCCTCGACGCCACGGGCGAGACCCTGCGCCTGACCCCGCTCGGCATGGTCAGTGCCCCCTACCACGCGCGACTGCGCCGCGCCCTGGCCGCGGCCCTGCCGCCCGCCCCGACCACCATGGCCGACGTGTGCCGCCTCGACACCGGCATCGGCCGCGCCTTCGCCGACCTCGCCGTGCGCGCCGACCGCGAACTGTGCTCCGGCCGCACCGATCTGATCGCCTCGCACGGGCAGACCGTCTACCACTGGGTCTCCGCCGGCCGGGTCCGCGGCACCCTCCAGCTCGGCCGGCCCGCATGGATCGCCGAAGCCACCGGCCGCCCCGTCGTCGCCGACTTCCGCCCCGGCGACGTCGCCGCAGGCGGCCAGGGCGCGCCCCTGGTCGGGCTGATCGACACCATGCTGCTGCGCGGGCGCCCCGGCGTCCCCGCCGCCCTGAACATCGGCGGCATCGCCAACCTCACCGCCCTGCCCGCCACGGGCACCCCCGTCGCCTTCGACACCGGCCCGGGCAACGCCCTGCTGGACGCGGCCGCGCACGAGGCGACCGGCGGCCGCCTGGGCTACGACCACGACGGCGCCCTCGCCGCCAGGGGCCGCGTCCACGAACCGCTGCTGCGGCGCCTGCTCGCCGAGCCGTACTACCGGCTGCCCGCGCCCAAGACCACCGGCAAGGAACTCTTCCACCCCGGCTACCTGCGCACCGTCCTGCACGGCGCCGACCGCCCCACCACCCCCGACCTGCTCGCCACCCTCACCCGCCTCACCGCCCGCACCGTGGCCGACGCCCTGCGCCCCCTCGCCGCCACCGAGGTCATCGCCTCCGGCGGCGGCACCCGCAACCCCGTCCTGATGGCCATGCTCCGCGCCGAACTGCCCGCCCGCACCACCCTGTTGACCTCCGACGCCCTCGGTCTGCCGGTCGCGGCGAAGGAGGCGTACGCCTTCGCCGTCCTCGGCTTCCTCACCCTGCACGGCCTGCCCGGCAACGCCCCCGACTGCACCGGCGCCGAAGGGCCGCGCGTCCTCGGCTCCCTCACCCCGGGCCGGCGCCCGCTGGAGCTGCCGCCCCGCCCGCCACGCGCCCCCGCCGCCCTGGTCGTCGACCGGCCGCCAGGGGGGTGACATTCCGGTCGGGAGCCGCTGTTACCGTACGGACATGCGCGCTCCCATCGGTCCCTTCGAGCAGGCCCGCCCCGCGGCCGACTGCCTCGCCGACCTCACCCGCCCCGTCGCCGAAGCGGTGCGCGGCCTCCACGCCGACGACGCCGCCGGAGCCGACGAGGTCCTCTACGTCGACACGGACCCGGCCATCGCGGACACCGCCGCCTTCGTCGCGCACTACGGACCCGAGCTGCTCGGCCAGTCGGCCAACTGCGTCGTCGTCGCCGCCAAACGCGGCGGCGAGACCACCCTCGCGGCCTGCCTGGTCCCCTCCGCCGGCCGGATCGACGTCAACGGCGTCGTGCGGCGCCACCTGGGCGCCCGCAAGGTGTCCTTCGCCCCCATGGCCACGGCGGTCGAGCTCACCGGCATGGAGCACGGCGGCATCACCCCGGTCGGCCTGCCCGCCGACTGGCCGCTGCTGGTGGACCCTGCGGTCGCGGACATGCCGTACGTACTGGTCGGCAGCGGCAGCCGCCGCGGCAAGCTGATCGCCCCCGGCGCGTTCTTCGCCCGGCTGCCGCGCGCCGAACCCGTCGAGGGCCTCTGCGTCCAGGACCCCGCCTGAACCGGACGGCGCCGCAGCCGCGCCGCCCGGTCCGCGGGCGGCCAGTCGATCAGCCGCGCCGCGGGACGGCGCCACCGGACGGAGACCCCCCTTGGACCAGCGCCACCTCACCGTCGTCACCGGAGGCAGCCGCGGCATCGGCGCCGCGGTCTGCGCCCGCCTCGCGGCCGACGGCCACGACGTCGTCCTGGGCTACCACTCCGACGCCGAGGCCGCCGAGCAGGCCGCCGACACGGTCCGGCGGGCCGGCCGCCACTGCCTCGCCGTCCGCGTCGACACCGCCGACGAAGCGGCCGTCGACCACCTCTTCGACACCGCCGCCGGACTCGGCCCCGTCACCGGCCTCGTCAACAACGCCGGGATCAGCGGACCCAACGGAACCCTCGCCGACGCGGACACGGCCGGGCTGCGCCGCGCGCTCGACGTCAACGTGCTCGGCTACCTGCTCTGCGCGCGGCGCGCGGTCCGCGACATGACGCGCACCGGAGGCGGCGCCGTCGTCAACATCTCCTCCGCCGCGGCCACGCTCGGCTCCCCCGGCCAGTACGTGCACTACGCGGCGGCCAAGGCCGCCGTCGACGCGCTCACCGTAGGGCTGTCCAAGGAGGTCGCGGCCCAGGGCATCCGGGTCAACTGCGTCGCACCGGGCACGGTGTGGACCGGGTTCCACGCCGACCCGCAGCGGCCGGCCCGGGTGGCCGCCGCCGTCCCCATGGGCCGGGCCGGACGGCCGGAGGAGATCGCGGGAGCCGTCGCGTGGCTGCTCTCCGCCGACGCCTCGTACACGACCGGCGCGGTCCTGCGGGTATCCGGCGGCCTCTGAGGCCCTTCGGGCCGCCCTGCCGGCGGGGGCCCGCAGGGGCGGGGCGGCGAAGGGACGGCAGGACGGCCCCGTCCGCCCGTAGGCGGGCACCCCCGTGGTCCACCGGGGGCGGACGGGGCCGTCCTGGGCTCGTGGGTCAGCCGGTGGTGGCCGTACGCGGGCCGGGCAGGCCGAGTTCGGTGCGGCAGCGCAGCGAGCCCGCCGGGTCGAGGTGCGGGATGCGGTGCGCGGGCGTGATGCCCGGGAGCAGGAACCGCCACATGTCCAGGATCCGGGTGTGCAGGTCGTCGCGGCCCGTACGCACGTGCGAGGTGACCTGGATCCCGGTGAAGGCCCCCACCAGGTGGGTCGCCAGGGCGTGCGGGTCGAGACCGGGATCGAGGTCGCCGCGCACCTGCGCCGGCACCAGGCAACTGTGGCAGGTGTCGATCCAGGTGTCGTACGGGCCGGGATCCGGGTCGGTGAAGGAGCCGAACTCGATGACGAGGCGGATGCCGGCCCGGACGCGAGCTTCGGTGCGCAGGCCGTGCGCCACGCGGTGGGTGAGGTCGATGACCGTCTGCAGCCCGCGGTCCTCGACGGCCGCGATGCCCTCCGCCACCCGGAACTGTTCGTCCATCAGGGTGCGGGCGAGGGCTTCCTTGGAGGGGAAGTGGAAGTAGAGGGCGCCCTTGGTGACCCCGGCGTTCCGGACGACGTCGGTGAGGCTGGTGCCGTCGAAGCCGGTCCGCTCGAAGGCGACGGCGGCGCCGTCGAGGATGGCCTGGCGGGTGATCTCCGCCCGTTCCTGCCTGGCCCTCGCCACGTCCGCGTCTCCCTGTAGCCCTCTGGTCGTCAGCGACTTCGCCCGCTGCGGCGGCCGCCGCCGGGGACGCCGGTCGGCACGGGGCCAATGTAGCCGGGGCGGGCCGAAGGAAACCAGTCAACTGGTATGGACTGGAGCCGAACGGGGAGCGGTTCGGGCGGGTTCGTATGGTTAAGGGATATTACTCTTCGGCGGCCGGGTGGCCGCGTGGCCGCGTGGGCGGCCGCGCCGGACCGCGGCGAGCGCCCCGGTCCCGGACCGGGGGCCGCGGATGCACTTACGATGACGCCCCATGAGCGATCGTGGAGCGGGCCTGCACGCGTTCCGGCTGGACGTGCCGCAGCGGGAACTGGACGACCTGGGGGAGCGGCTGGCCCGGGTGCGCTGGCCCGACGAGCTCCCGGGCGTCGGCTGGGCGTACGGGATACCGCTGGAGCGGATGCGTTCGCTCGTGGAGTACTGGCGGGACGGGTACGACTGGAGGGCGGCCGAGGCGCGGCTCAACTCCTGGCCGCAGTTCACCACGACCGTCGACGGCGCCCGGGTGCACTTCGCACACCTCAGGTCGCCCGAGCCGGACGCCACGCCCCTGCTGATGACGCACGGATGGCCCGGCTCGATCGTCGAGTTCCAGGAGGTCGCGGACCTGCTGACCGATCCGCGGGCCCACGGCGGCGATCCCGCCGACGCGTTCCACCTCGTGCTGCCCGGCATCCCGGGCTTCGGCCTGTCCGGACCCACGGCCGAGACCGGCTGGGAGTTCAAGCGCGTCGCCCGGGCCTTCGGAACGCTGATGGAGCGGCTGGGCTACCGGTCGTACGGCGTGCAGGGCGGCGACTGGGGCGCGGCGATCTCGCGGGAGCTGGGCCGACTCAAGCCGGACCGGGTGCTGGGCGTCCACCTGAACCTGCTGCCGGGCGCCGGGGCGACCCGTGAGCCGGACCCGGCGGAGCTGGCCGCGCTCGACCCGGCCGAGCGCGCGCGGACCCTGGCCTCCTGGGAGCGGCAGCGGACCTGGACCCGCGACCGGCAGGGGTACGCCGACATCCAGGCGACCCGGCCGCAGACCCTCGCGTACGGGCTCAACGACTCGCCGGTCGGGCTGCTGGCCTGGATCGCCGAGAAGTTCGCCGAGTGGGCGGACCCGGGCTGCCCGGTGGACCGGGACCGGACCCTGACCAACGTGATGCTCTACTGGCTGACGGGGACGGCGGGTTCGGCGGCCCGGATCTACTACGAGCGGGCCCATGCCGACTACGCCGGACAGCCGCCCGAGGAGTCGCGCACGCCCACCGCGCTCGCCGACTTCCCCCACGACAACTTCATCCCGCTGCGGCACGTCGCCGCGCGCACGGACCACATCGTCCGCTGGACCACCTTCGACCGCGGTGGCCACTTCCCGGCGATGGAGGTACCGGACCTGCTGGTGGGGGACGTACGGGCCTTCTTCCGGACGCTGCGCGGCTGAGCCCCGGGGCCGGGCGGGTCACCGGGGCCCCGGCGCCGCAGGCCGGTTGCCGGCGGACGGACCTCAGGCCGGCGCCGGGCCCGCGGCGCGGTCCACGGCGTCGAGGGCGGCCGACCACGGGAAGTGCGCGGGGGCGTCGGGGCCCGCCGGACCGGGGGTGAATCCGCCCTCGCCGTAGAGGACCCGGACGCCCGCCCCGCGCAGCACGGACAGGGACTGCTCGAACCGGGGGTGCGCGGCGAGCGCGGCGTTCGTACACGGCATGACGGCGAAGGGGGTGCCCTTGCCGACGGCCTCGGCGGCCACGCCGACGGTGAAGCGGCCGGTGAGCCCCAGGGCCAGGCAGTTGACGGAGTTGAAGGTGGCGGGGGCGTAGAGCAGGGCGTCGGCCGCGGGCCACACGTCCTCCTCGCCGGGGAGCTTGTACTGCCAGCGGACCGGGTGCCCGGTCAGCGCCGCCAGCCCGTCGAGGCTCGCCGCGAGCCAGTGCGCCGCCGTGGGGGTCAGTCCCAGGCACACGTCCCAGCCCCGTGCCTGGGCGTCCTCGATGACGTGCGCCACCTCGAAGACGGGCGGTGCGGCCGAGCAGAGCAGGTAGAGAGTCTTCGTGGTCATCGAACAATATGATCATATGGAATGCCCTTGAGTCCGCTGGAGGGTCGAGGACCCTCCCGTTCCCACCGGACCGGCCCGCCCCGGCGAGGCGGGGGCCCGGATGGCGCGCGAGCCCGACCGGCGGTGTACGGCTCCGGGGACAATGGGCCCATGGACACGCTGACCGGACTCCTCGAAGGCCCCAAGGCCCGGGGCGCCTTCCTCCTCAAGTCCGTGCTGAACCCGCCCTGGTCGCTGCGGATCGAGGACCGCGCCCCGCTGTCGGTGGTCACCATGGTCCACGGCTCGGCCTGGCTGCTGCCCGACGACGGCGAGTCCGTGCGGATCGGCCCCGGCGACGTGGCGGTCGTCAGGGGTCCCGACTGCTACGGCGTCGCCGACGCACCCGACAGCCCGGTCCAGATCACCGTGGGCCCGGACCAGCGGTGCAGCGACGAGGAGGGCCGGGACGTCAGCGACTCGATGTCCCTGGGCGTCCGCACCTGGGGCGAACCACTCCGGGACGCCGGCTCGGCCGTGATGCTCAGCGGCACCTACCAGGCGCCGAGCGAGATCGGCCGCCGCCTGCTCGGCGCGCTCCCCACCGTCCTGGTGCGTCCCGCGGGCGCGGCCGACTCCACCCTCATCACCCTGCTCAGCGCCGAGATCTCCCGCGACGAACCGGGCCAGGAGATCGTCCTGGACCGGCTGCTGGACCTCCTCGTCATCGGCGTGCTCCGGGCCTGGCTCCAAGCCCCCGGCTCGGACGCCCCGCCCTGGTACCGGGCGCAGGGCGATCCCGTGGTCGGCCCGGCGCTCCGCCTGCTGCACGAGAGCCCGGAACACGGCTGGACCGTGGAAGAGCTCGCCCTCAAGGTCGGCGTCTCACGGGCCGGCCTGGCCCGCCGCTTCACCGAGGTCGTCGGCGAACCCCCGGTCGCCTACCTGACCGGCTGGCGCCTGGCCCTCGCGGCCGACCTGCTCCGCGAACCCGACGCCACCGTCGCGACGGTGGCGCGCAAGGTCGGCTACGGGAGCGCCTTCGCCCTGTCCACCGCGTTCAAGCGGGTCCGGGGCGTCAGCCCGCGGGAGTTCCGCGCGGGCGCGACCGCGCCGGCCGCGTTCGAGCCGGCCGCGCGGGCGCCGCGCACGGTGGTGCTCACCGAGCCGATGACGCGTCCAAGGGCAGGACGGCGACCCGCTGGCCCCCGCTGAGTTCCCCGGTCGGACGGAAACCCAGGCCCAGGTAGAACGGTTCGGGGGAGTGCGCGCCGGTGTCCCACGAGACGTACGCCGGACCGGCGCCGCGGCCGCGGAGCTCGTCGAGGACCGCGCCGACGGCGAAGCGGCCGTAGCCCCTGCCCTGGTGGGCGGCGTCGATGTTCAACCGCCAGATGCCGGAACGGCGGTCGTCGGGGTCCTTCTCCTGGTCCCAGACGATGTCGAGGAAGGCCATGACGAAGCCGACCACTTCCGTGCCGTCGACGACGGCCCGCGGCCAGGCGACCTCGCCGTGCACGTACGCCTCGGCCAGCGACTTCACCACGGGGGACACCAGGTGCCGCTGATCGGGGCGGACCTGCACGGCCAGGACGGCGGCCAGGTTCTGCTCGGTGACGGGGGCGAGGCGAAGTGCGTTGGAGGGCACGGTTCCAGACATGACCTCAGGGTAACTTCGGCCCGCGGGATCGGGCCCGGAGGGTCCGCGGGCCTCCGCGGCGGCCGAGGGGAGGAAACCGGGCCGGGGGAGGGGGAGTCTGGAGGGGCCCGCCGCATGCGCGCGTCGGGCACCCCTCCCGAGGACGGAGGAGCGTCCGATGACGCCAGCGGACGACGAGCACGAGCGGCAGAGGGACCCGGCACGGTCCCGGGGTGCGGGGGGCCGGGCGGGCCCGGCCGCACCGGCCTGGCACATCACCCGCGGGGAGCCGGCGCCCGAGGAGGTCGCCGCGGTCGCGGTGGCCCTCGCCGCCGTCCTGGCCGCGCGGGCCGCCGGCGCCGGGGACCGGACACGGGCCGAGGCGCGGGGTGCGGCGCGCCGCGAGGCCGCCCGTCGGCGGGACGCGGCGGCCCGCCGCACGGCAGCCGCCTCCTGGGCCGTGGGAGACCGGCCGGGCTGGCGGCGCGGCACCCGCTGAGACCCACAGGCCGACTGCCCGACAGCCGCACGTGGGACAGGGTGGTGACGAAACGGTCACGCGCCGCCACACCCGGGGCAGCAGAATCGTTGACCCGGTATGCAGGAAACGACTTTCGCCCCGCCCCCGCAGGCAACGGCCCGGGTCCCGCGACCGCTCGGACCGGCCTGGACGGAGTCCGACTCCCCGATCTACGACCGCCTGGAGCGCGAATGGCTGCGCGCGGGCCGCGCCGTCCCCCGGCCCGCGGGCCCGCCGGGCCGCCGGCGCGAGGAGCAGGGGGACCGGTTCGGTCGCGCCTGACGCCCGCGCCCGGTGCCCGCCGCTCGACGGCTCCTCCCGCGGGCGTACCGTTCCCGGCGGACCGCGGCGCCGTCCTAGTCGGCGGACGCTCCGTCGGCCGACCGGCGATCGGCGGGGTCCGGCTCGACGGAGAACAGGGCCGTGGTCCCGGTCATCTCCAAGAGGCGCCGGAACTGCTGGTTCGGGGAGGCCAGGCGGATCACCGTGCCGGTCTTCTCCGCCGTGCGCCGGGCGGACAGGAAGGCGTTGAGGCCGGAGGAGTCGCAGAAGGTCAGGCCGCCGCAGTCGACCACCAGAGGCCTGCTCGGTGAGGCGTGGGAAAGGCCTTCGGCGAGGGCGAGCGCGAGGACGGAGGCCCGTTCGAGATCGATCTCGCCGGTGGGCCGGACCGTGACGGCGTGGTCCAGGACGTCCACGGTGATGTCCTCCCCGCCTGCCTGCCGGGCAGGGTGCTCGGTCATGGTGGTGACTCCTCGGGTCGCATCGGTCGAACGGGCGCGCGGGGCTGCCCGTGGCTTCAGATCATCTTCGGGTGGTGACGCGGGTACGGAGGCCGCTGCTGATTTCCTCGCCCTCCAGCAGGTAGAAATCTACCTTGGCTGGAGTAGAGATTAGACACCCGCCTGGCCACGGTTTCTCTACCGGCGCGCGTGCGAAGCGTGAGGGCGCACGTGCTGCGGCTCGTAAGGGCGATGGCGGGCGAGCCGGACCTTCGGGGGGAGTCGTGGAGCGGGTGGTGGCCCCGTGGCGTCCGTCGCGCGCCGTCGGTCGGGTGGTTCCGACCCGTTCGAACCTGATTACTTCACCATCGAACATGCGGAAATCTATCGCGGTCGTGATAGACATGTGACGGTCGGAGGGCTATGGTTTCGGCTAGCCAGGTGTGGAGGCGAGTGGCGTGCGCCCTCGCACCGACGGCGTGAGAAGTTCCTCGGGGCCTTGGTGCCGTTCGGCGCCAGGGCCCTCGGCGCGTTCCACAGAGAGGTGCGATGACCGTAGACGACCCGCTCAGCCGGCTCGACGACGACGACTACCCCGCCTACACGATGGGCCGGGCGGCCGAGATGCTCGGCACCACCCCCGGTTTCCTGCGGGCCATCGGCGAGGCCCGCCTGATCACCCCGCTGCGCTCCGAGGGCGGCCACCGCCGCTACTCGCGCTACCAGCTGCGCATCGCGGCCCGCGCCCGCGAACTCGTCGACCAGGGCACTCCCGTCGAAGCCGCGTGCCGCATCGTCATCCTGGAGGACCAGCTCGAAGAGGCCCAGCGGATCAACGCCGAGTACCGCCGCGCCGCCCCGCCGACGACCATCTGAAGCGCGGCCCGCCCGTGCCCGTGTCCCCGACCCGGACCGGTCGCGGCCCCGGGCGCCCGCATATCGGCCGAACGGGGGAAGAGATCCCGCCACGGCCTCCCTAGCCTGGACCGGCACCGTGGAACCAGGGGGCCGAGCGCAAGGGAACACCGCATTCATGAGCAGCACCAGCACCGCCGGGACCCGGCGACGGCGGACACGCGTCAGGGCGGCGGCAGCGGCCGCACTGGCTCTCGTCGCCGTCGGCGGCGCGCCGGCCCTCGCCGCGACCGACCGCCCCGCCGCACGCGACGAAGCCGCGGCCGCGCCCGGCGGGGCGGCGCCCGCCGCGGCTCCCGTCCCGCTCGGCATCTCGCGGCTCGCCCAGGGCGCCGGGCGCGCCATCGCGATCACGATCGACGACGGCCCGGACCCCCGCTGGACCCCGCGGGTCCTCAAGGTGCTGGAACAGAACAAGGTCAAGGCCACGTTCTGCATGATCGGAACCAGTGCGCGCGCCCACCCGGAACTCGTCCGCGAGGTCGCCGCCGCGGGACACCGGCTGTGCGACCACTCGGTCGACCACGACGTCACGATGGACCACAAATCCGTGGCCTACCAGCGCCGGCAGATCCTCGATGCCAAGGCCATGATCGAGAACGCGGTGCCGGGCGTCGCCGTCGACTACTACCGGGCGCCGGGCGGCGCCTTCACCCCCGACAGCCGTGCCATCGCCGCCGCGAACGGCATGCGGCCGCTGGGCTGGAGCGTGGACCCCAAGGACTGGAGCCGGCCCGGCCTGCCCGCCATCGTCTCCACGGTGGAGGGCGCCCTGCCCGTGCGGCCGACGGTCCTCTTCCACGACGGCGGCGGAGACCGCAGCGAGACCGTCGCCGCGCTCGGACAGTACCTGCCCTGGCTCACCGCGCACGGCTACACCTTCACCTTCCCGGCCCGCACCGCGCCCTGACGACCGGCCCCGCGAACCGGCCGCCGCCCGGCCGCCGAGCCGCACAGGGTGCCGGAAGGGACCCCGGGGCCGCCCCGACCGCGCAACCGGCCCGGCGTAGGGGTGGAGCAGCTGCGCCGAGACGCCCGTCTCCCTGCCGGATAGCGGCGAGACGAGCGCCGACGACCTGCGGACCGCCGCCCACCGGGTCGTGCGCGTCCTCGCCGGTGCCGCGCAAGGCCAACGCGGCGGGGGCCCCGCGCCGGGCCCGGCCGTACGGCGCCCGGGCCGCGTTCCGGGGGCGACGGGACGGGTTGCGCAGGGCTCGCCACGGCCCGGAGCCCGTTCGCCCCACCGGCTTCGCCGACCGCCCGGCGACGCTCCCCGCCGGGCGCCGTCGGCGCGGGCCGCGACCCCGCTCGCGGCCCGCGCTCCGGTCCGCCGGATCCCCAACTGCCGCCGGACACAAGGCGGGCGTGTACGGGACGGGCGCCGCGCACCCGTAGGCTGACGCCCGGACCCACCGCCGCCTCGCGCAGGGAAGTTGCCGCCATGCTGACCGCCCTCACCGGCGCCCACGGAGACCGCCCGGACGCGGTGACCGTCGCCGGCCGCACCTCCTCCTACGAGGACCTCCTCGGCGCCGCCCGCGCGGTGGCCGCCGACATCGGGGGAGCCCGCGCGGTCGCGGTGAGCGCCACGCCCTCCCTGGAGACCGTCGCCGCCGTCGTGGGCGCGCTGCTGGCCGGGGTGCCCTGCGTACCGGTGCCGCCCGACGCCGGACCCGCCGAGCGCGAGCACATCCTGCGGGATTCCGGCGCGACCCCGATCGAGGCCGATTTCGCCCGCCGCGGCGACCACGGGACGACGGAGCCGGCCGCGCCCGGCGACCCGGCGCTCATCCTGTACACCTCCGGCACCACCGGGCCGCCCAAGGGCGTCGTGCTCAGCTCCGCCGCCCTCACCGCCGACCTCGACGCGCTGGCCGACGCCTGGCAGTGGACGGCCGCCGACACCCTGGTGCACGGCCTGCCGCTGTTCCACGTGCACGGCCTGGTCCTCGGCGTACTCGGCGCCCTGCGCACCGGCAGCCGCCTGGTCCACACCGGCCGCCCCACCCCCGAGGCCTACGCGGCTGCGGGCGGCAGCCTCTACTTCGGGGTGCCGACCGTGTGGTCCCGCATCGCCGCCGAGCCGCAGGCGGCCGCCGCCCTGTCCGGAGCCCGCCTCCTGGTCTCGGGCAGCGCGGCCCTGCCCGCCCCCGTCTTCCGCGATCTCCACGCGCTCAGCGGCCACCGGCCCGTGGAGCGGTACGGGATGACCGAGACCCTGATCACCCTCAGCGGCCGCGCGGGCGCCGAGGTGCGCCCCGGCACGGTCGGCACGCCCCTGCCCGGCATCCGCACCCGGATCGCCGCCGAGCCGGGCGCGGACATCGGCGAACTCCAGCTGACGGGACCCACGCTGTTCTCCGCGTACCTGGGACGCCCGGAGGCCACGGCCGCAGCGCACACCGAGGACGGCTGGTTCCGAACGGGCGACATCGCGGCCGCCGACGCGGACGGCGTCCACCGGATCGTGGGCCGCGCCTCCCTCGACATGATCAAATCCGGGGGGTACCGGATCGGCGCGGGCGAGGTCGAGAACGCCCTGCTGGACCACCCCCGGGTCCGCGAGGCGGCCGTGGTCGGAGTCCCCGACCCCGACCTGGGCCAGCGGATCGTCGCCTTCGTCGTGGCGGACGGAGTCACGGGCTCCGAGCTCACCGACTTCGTCGCTGCGCACCTGTCGGTACACAAGAGGCCGCGCGAGGTCCGGTTCATCACCGCGGTACCGCGCAACGCCATGGGCAAGCCGCAGAAGAAGCGGCTGCTGACGGACGAGTTCGAGGAGCGGACATGACCACCGCGCACCCCACGGCCCCGGGCGCGAGCGCCCCCGACCCGCGACCGGCCGTACCGCGGCCCGGCCCGCAGCCGGACCCGTGGATCCGCCGGTTCCACCCGGCCCCGACCGCACCCGCCCCGCGGCTGGTGCTGCTCCCGCACGCCGGCGGGAACGCGTCGTTCTACTTCCCCTTCTCGCAGGAGCTGGCGGCGCACGCCGAGGTGCTCACGGTGCAGTACCCGGGCCGCCAGGACCGGTTCGGGGAGGACGCGCCCGACAGCATCCACGCCATGGTCGACGGGGTGCACCGGGCCCTTGAGCCCTGGCTCGGACAGCCCCTGGTGCTCTTCGGGCACAGCATGGGCGCCCTCGTCGCCTTCGAGCTGGCGCGCAGGCTGGAGGCGGACGGTGCCACGGGCCTGCGCGGGCTGGTCCTCTCCGGCCGGCGCTCCCCGCTGACGCACCGGCCGGACGCCGCGCCCGTCCGCAGCGACGAGGAACTGCTCGCCCAGCTCACCTCGCTGGCCGGCACCGACCCGGGGCTGCTGGCCGACGAAGGGTTCCGCGAGGTGATCCTGCCCGCGCTGCGCGCGGACTACCGGGCGGTGGACACCTACCGCTACGCGCCCGCGCCCGCCTCCGCCGACGCGGCCCTGCGCGTCCCCGTCAGCGTGCTGTGCGGCGAGCAGGACCCGCAGGTCACCGTGGCCGAGGCGATGGCCTGGCGGGAGCTGACCGGTGGCGCGTTCACCTTCCGCGGGTTCCCGGGCGGGCACTTCTACCTGACGGAGCACCAGGACGCGGTGGTCCGCGCGCTCCGCGAGGACCTGGCCTCCTTCGCGGCCGCCCCCGCCCAGGACGGATCGGCCGCGCGGTAGCGCCGGAGCCGTCTGCGCGCACCGGATCCCTTGGTGCGCGCCGACGGGCCGGGCGACGACCCGTCGCCGTCCCGCGGGAGCCCGTCGCGGTCCCGCGCGGGGCGCTGGGCGGGCCGTACGGTGCGCGCGCGGTGCCGTACGGACCGCCCACCGGTCGGGCCGTACGGGGCCGGTGAAACGCGGTGGGCAGCGGGGGCGCCCCCTGGGTACGTTGACCCGCATGGATCAAACGGCCGGAGTCCCCGGAACCGATCATCGTGCCCTCGCGGCGGCCTCCCTCACCGTCGTGCTGTGGGCCTCCGCCTTCGTGTCCATCCGCGCCGCGGCGGCCGACTACTCGCCCGGCGCGCTGGCGCTGGGGCGCCTGCTGACGGCGTCGCTCGCCCTCGGCATCGTCCTCGCCGTCCGGCGGGTCCCCTTCCCGCCCCGGCAGGCCTGGCCCGGCATCCTCGGCTCCGGCATCCTCTGGTTCGGGCTCTACATGGTGGCCCTCAACTGGGGCGAGCAACTGGTGGACGCCGGCACCGCCGCCATGATCGTGAACATCGGCCCGATCGTGATCGCCCTGCTCAGCGGATGGCTGCTGAAGGAGGGCTTCCCGCCCATGCTCCTCGCGGGGATGGGCGTCTCGTTCGCCGGTGCCGCCGTGGTGGGCCTGTCCACCTCCGGGGGCGGGTCCTCTTCGCTCGGCGGGGTCCTGCTCTGCCTGGTGGCCGCGCTCACCTACGGCGCCGGTGTCGTCTCGCAGAAGCCCGCCCTGGCGTACGCGAGCCCGATCCAGGTGACCACGTACGGCTGTTTCGTCGGCACGGCCGTCACCCTGCCCTTCGCCGGGCAACTGTTCGCCGAGCTGCCGCACGCCCCCCTGTCGGCCACCCTGAACATGGTCTACCTCGGTCTCTTCCCCACCGCCCTGGCCTTCACGACCTGGACCTACGCCCTCGCCCGCACCACCGCCGGCAGGATGGGCGCCACCACCTACGCGGTGCCCGCCACCGTGGTCCTCATCGCCTGGCTCGTGCTGGGCGAGATCCCCGGCTGGCTGACCCTCCTGGGCGGCGCCATCTGCCTGGCCGGCGTCGGCGTCTCCCGCCACCGGGGCCGCCGCCCCGCTCCCGCCGGAGCCCCGGAAGGGCCCGCCGCGAGCTGACGGCCGCGGCCCGTGGCGGAGGGGCCGTACGAAGGGTGCGAGGATCAGCCGGGCCGGCAGCGAGCCGGCCCGGCGAAAGGTGAGCCCCCATGGCAGCAGGATTCTCGGAGTGGAAAGTCAACCGGCAGTACGCCCAGAACGACCGGGTCGTCCACCTGGGCCAGCAGTACCGCTGCCTCACGGCGCACAAGTCGAACTCGGCGAGCAACCCGAAGACCACCGTCAAGGTGTGGCAGAAGTACACCGGCTGACCTCCGCCTGCGCGCCGTCGGGGAGGGCCCGGGCCGCTGTGCTGACCACCGCTCAGAAAAGGTGCCGCGAGGTGCGTTTGACGTCCGGATCCCGGGTCATACGCGAGAGGTCGGGAGTCCGCGGCGGTGAGCGGCTCGGGCCCCCGGAGCGGGCCCCGTCCCGTGCGACGCCCCGTCGTCGCTCGACCCGGGCCCCGGCGGCACGATGAGCTGCCGCTCGGACCGTACGGCAACCGGACGCCACGGCCGGCACCCTTCACGCCGGCCCGCCCGACGTCCGGTGGACCCCCGCCCCCGGCGCTCGTACCGCCGGGCGCGGGCACGGCCCGCACGGCAGCCCGCCCACCTCCCACCCGCGATTTCAGCCCGGTTCCCGGGCCCCGCCGTGCTCGGCATGCCCGGAGCGCCGTTCGGCTCTACGGTGGACCGGTGGGCAACCGCCTCGCGGCCGTGCTGCTGGCCGCCGCACTGTGCGCGTCCGGGACGTCCTGCGACGTCTCCTCCTCCACGGCCCGACTGCGGGCCGCCGCACCCGTCGACCCGGCCGCCACGCTCTCGGCCAGCGTCTCGGCCGTGCCGCCCGAGACGCTGGGCGCCACCCACCGGGAGGGCTGTCCGGTCCCGCCCGACCTGCTGAGGCTCGTCCGGATGAACCACTGGGGGTTCGACGGCAAGGTCCACCAAGGCGAACTGGTCGTGCACCGCGACGCGGTCGAACCCCTGCTCCGGGTCTTCGGCAAGGCCTTCGAGGCCCGTTTCCCCATCCGCCGGATGCGGGTCATGGCCGCGTACGGGGGCGACGACGACCGGGCCATGGCAGACGACAACACCTCCGCCTTCAACTGCCGGCAGGTCACCGGCGACCCCGGCAGGCGGTCCCGGCACGCGTGGGGCGACGCCGTGGACATCAACCCCGTCGAGAACCCGTACGTGGACATACACGGCACCATCCATCCCGCGAACGGGCGGTCCCACCTCGACCGCGAGCCCGACCGGCCGGGGACGATCCACGCGGACTCCGTGCTGACCAGTGCCTTCCGCGCGGAGGGCTGGTACTGGGGCGGACGCTGGTCCAACCCGGACTACCAGCACTTCTCCGCGGACGGCGCATGAGCACGGAACCGGCGGCGCACGCCCGATGCCCCGTCCGTCCTGTTCCCCACTCCGTTCGCCCGGCGGCCCGCCAGCGGGCCCCACGACCACCGCTGGCGGGCCGAAGGCGACGGCTCAGGCCTCGGCCGTCGTCTTCTCCACCGCCGTGTCGTCGGCCGGGGCCACCTCGGGAACCGGAGCCGGCTCACCCGCCGGAGGCTGGTGCGCGGTGTACATCACCGAGCCCTGCCGGTGCTCCTTGTCGATGACGCCCTTCTTGGCGAGCGTCTCCAGGGTGTTGCGCACCACCTGGGTGGAGGCCGCGCGCTCCGGGTGCGCCTCGGCCAGCGCGGTCGTGACCTCGCTCACCATCCGCGGCTCCGCAGCGCTGACCAGCAGGGCGAGCGCGAGCTCGCGCAGCGGGGGCTCGGCGGGCTTCGCCGTCGCCGTGCCCGTTGCCGTCGGTGCGGGTACGGGTACGGGCACGGGTGCGGTCGATGCGGTCTGCTGCTCGGCCGACTTCGCGGGAGCTTTGGCCCGGGCCTTCGAAGCGGCCTTGACGGGCGCTTTGGGGGCGGATGTCGGTGCGGACTCGGGCGCGGCCTTCGCCACGCCCTTCGTCGCGACCTTCGCGTCGTCCTTCGCGGCACTCTTCGGCGCCGACTTCGCCGACTTCGCCGCCCGAGTAGCCGTGGACTTCACCGCGGTCCGCGCGGGCTTGCGCGAACCGGCCGCAGTCTTGGTGCCGGTGCCGGTGCCGGTGCCGGTGCCGGTGCCGGTGGCCTTCGCCTTCGCGGGTGCCCGTGTGGCCGCGACGGCGGTGGCCTCGGGGGACTCGGTGACCGGTGCGGCGTCGGGTGCGGTGGGCCCGGTGGCGGGGGCGGACTTCCCGGGCTGCGCCGCCTTCCTGCCGCGCGTCGTGCCGGCCGACGCCTTGCGTGCGGCCCGCGGCCGGGGCACCGCCTTGGACGCGACCGCCTCCTCGGGCGACTCCTTCCGCGGGGCGTCCCCGGGCAGTGTGCCCTGCAACCCAGAGAGCCAGGTCTCGTCCGACTTCAGTTGCCTCAGGCGCTCCTCCAACTCGGTCAGCTGCGCAGCGACGTCGGCCTGCTCCTTGCGGTTGGTCTCCAGATCGGCGGCGAACCGCTCCGCGTACAGGCTGTGGATCGGTACGGTGTCCAGCTCGTTGGCCATGTCGGCTCACTCTCCTCATACCTCGTGTGTTGCTGCCGGATGCTACTCACCATGAGGAGGCTGTAGTTCCATCTCTGCGCGATTCGCACCCGTTCGGTCGGCCGCGAGAGACGTAAACCCCTACGTGTGAAACCCCGCACCGCGCGAAGGGCCCTACGCACGAAGTGGGTTGACAGCACGGCACGGGTGCCCGACCCTTTCACTAGTTGACTAGTGAAAGGGTGGTTCTTATCCGTGCTGGAGTACCGCATCGACCGGCGCAGCGGTGTGGCCACCTACCTCCAGATCGTCCAGCAGACCAAACAGGCCCTGCGCCTGGGCCTGCTGGAACCAGGAGACCAGTTGCCCACCGCACGTGAGGTCGTCCAGGCGACCGCCATCAACCCGAACACCGTGCTCAAGGCCTACCGCGAGCTGGAACGCGAGGGCCTCGTCGAAGCGCGACGGGGCCTGGGAACCTTCGTGCGCACATCCCTGGGCAACGCCCCGGCCGACTCGCCACTGCGCGACGAACTGGCCGACTGGGCCCGGCGGGCCCGCACCGCCGGAATGGAGCGGGACGACGTGTCCGCGCTCTTCGCTTCCGTACTGGACCGACTCGTCAAGGGGGACGACGCGTGAAAGGCACGGTGATCGAGGCCCACGGCCTCGGCATGCGCTACGGGAAACGGCGCGGTTGGGCGCTGCGGGACTGCTCCCTGCGGCTCTCCGCCGGCCGCGTATGCGCACTCGTGGGACCCAACGGCGCCGGCAAGTCGACGCTGTTGGCGCTGGCCGCGGGCCTGCTGCGGCCCACCGAAGGAACCATCGACGCCCCGCCGCGCGAGGAACTGGCCTACGTCGCACAGGACAAGCCCCTCTACCCGCAGCTGACGGTGGGCGAGACCCTGCGCCTGGGCCGCGAGCTCAACTCCGGGCGCTGGGACGCCCCTCTCGCCGCGAGGATCGTCGCGGAGGGCGGCCTCGACACGGGCGCCCGCGTACGGACGCTCTCCGGCGGCCAGCGCACCCGGGTCGCCCTCGCCCTCGCGCTCGCCAAACGCCCCGGCCTGCTGCTCCTCGACGAACCGATGGCCGACCTCGACCCGCTCGCCCGGCACCAGCTGATGGGCACGCTGATGGGCGACGCCGCCGAGCACGGCACCACCGTGGTGATGTCCTCGCACATCCTCACCGAACTGGAGGGGGCCTGCGACCACCTGCTGCTCGTCGACGGCGGACGCGTCCGCCTGGCCGGGCCGATCGACGACGTCGTCGCCGCCCACACCGTCCTGACCGGCCCCACCGCCGACGCCGCGGACCTCGCCCCCCACACGGTGGTCGAATCCCGGACGACGGGCCGCCAACTCACCACGCTCGTCCGCTTGCAGGGCCCCGTCGACAAGACGCTCTGGCAGGCGACTGACCCGTCCCTGGAGGAAGTCCTGCTCTCCCACCTGCGCTCTCCCCAGGCCCCCGCACTCACCCTGCGCCCCGCCACCGCCGAGGCGGTGGACGCATGAGCGCGGTGATGCCCACCGGCCCCCGCTGGGTCGCCGTCCGCCAGCACCGGCGGGCGCTGTGGGTGCTGGCCGCGGCCATCGCCGTCAGCTTTCCCGCCCTGGTCGCGCTGCGCCTGCTGGCGAACCGCCCGACCGGAGCGCTCCCGCGCTCCTGGCAGTCCCTGGAGCGGTCCGTCATGGACCTGGCCTCCACGGGCATGCTGTTCCTGCCCCTGCTGGCGGGCGCCTTCGTCGCCGGTCCGATGGTCGCCCGCGAATGGGAGAGCGGCACCCACCGGCTCGCGCTGACGCAGTCGACGTCCCCGCGTGCCTGGCTCGCCTCCAAGGTCGTGGTGGCCGCGGCGGTGTGGGTGGTCGCCGCCGCCCTGTTCATCGGCGTCTACCGCTTCGGCTGGTCCCGGGTGGCGGACACGTACGGGTTCTCCTGGGCGGACCGCGGACCCTACGAGGCGACCGGCCCGGTCCTCGTCGCGTACGGCCTGCTGGCGATCGCGCTCGGCGCGGTCGTCGGCCAGCTCGTGCGCCGCACCGTGCCCGCGATGGCCGTCACGGGTCTGGTCACCGGTCTGGTCATGCTGGTCATGGGACACCTGCGCTGGTCGCTCGTGCCGGTGCGCACCGTCGCCACCCCGTTCTCGGCCTACCCGGACCAGCAGGTGCCGTCCGACGCCTTCCTGCGGGACGCCGGGTTCACCACCGGCTCGGGCGGGCGGCTGCCCGGATGGATCTGCTTCGAGCGGTCCGGCGATGCCGGTGTCTGCCCGGCCGACCTGGACATCGTCGGGAGGTACGCCGACTTCCACCCGCACGCGCACTACTGGTGGACCCAGCTCGTCGAGGGGTCCATCGTCCTGGTGCTGGCGGCCGCCGCGGGCTACGCCGCCTTCCGGATCCTCCGGGGCCGGTACGCCTGAGTCCTCCGGGACCGGCACGTCCCTGGCGCCGGCCCCGACCCACCGGGCCTGCCACCCCGTCCCGGACGGGGTGGCAGGCCCGGCCGCACGGCCGGGCCGTCCGGCCGTTACGAAGCCCCGCGGCCGGCGGAGAGGCGGGTGAGCTCCGCGTCCACGGAGCCGCGTTCATCCGCCCGGCCGTCCAGCGGATGCCGCCCGCGGCCCGCCGGTGCACGCTGTGGGGAAGGACAGCCAGCACCGCACAGACGAGGACGCCGCCATGTCCCACCGCCGTCGCATCGGCGCCATCACCGGTGCCGCAGCACTGCTGCTCAGCGCCACCGCCTGCTCGGGCCTGGGCCGGAGCACCGTCGGCGTGCTCACCTTCAGCGGACACGACTCGCCGGTCCAGGTGAGCTACTCCAACACCCTGGTCAAGGGCTGCCACCGCATCGCGGTCCCGCGCGGCGCCACCCACGTGGAGAACAACACCCTCGTGGACGTCGTGCTGTACCGCACGGAAGACTGCCGCAAGGGCGAGCGGGACGAGGGCGTCTACGTCGCCACCACCCTCTCCAACGTCACCGCCCCCCACACCCTGCCCTGGCGCAGCTTCAGCGTCATCCACTGACCCCACCCGGCCGGGGCCACGTGCCCCGCCCGGCGCCCCGGCCCGCCGCGCAGCACGGGCGGACCCGCGCGGGCGCCGCGCACCGCCGCCCGCCCCGCACCCACCGGGAGACCCCGATGCCCTGCCTCGACCGACGTGACCTCGCCCTGCTGGCCCTGCGGGCCGGAACGGGCGCGGTGCTGATGGCGCACGGGACGCAGAAGCTGTTCGGCTGGTTCGGCGGCGGGGGCCTGGAGCAGACCGCCGCCGGCATGGAGCACATGGGCTTCACCCCCGGCCGCGAGAGCGCCATCGCCGCCGGACTCGGCGAGGCGGGCGGGGGCGCCCTGCTCGCCCTGGGCCTGGCCACCCCGGCGGCCGGTGCGGCAGCCGCCGGCGCCATGGCCGGCGCGGTCTCCGTCCACGCGCCCGCCGGCTTCTTCGCCCAGGGCGGCGGCTACGAATACCCCGCCTTCCTCGGCTTCACCGCCGCGGCCATCGGTCTCGCGGGCCCGGGCCGGTACTCCGTCGACCACGCCACCGGCCACTGCCTCAACCAGCCGTGGACCCTCGCCCTGGCCTTCGCGGGCAGCGCCCTCGCCGCGGCCGCCATCGTCACCAAGCGCGCCAGGAACCGCCCGGACACCACCGAGGAATAGCCCCGGGCCCCGCCCCCGGCGAGGCTAGCCGGAGGGGCCTGGTCCGGAGCTCCGGTGTGAGTGAACCCCGCATCCCCCGCTCGCATGGAGGCCGTTGGGATGCGGACCGGATGGACCGGGGCGAGTCGGCGCTGCTGTGCTTCGTCCTCGTCTCGGACGCCGACGTGCTGCTCACCTCGCCGTTGGCGAACCTCCGGCCCCGTAGGGCGGTGGCGGTGGCACCGCCCGCGGACGGCCGAGCCGGCGTCGCCCGGCCGTCAGCCGCGAGCCGTGCGCCGGGACGCTCCCCAGACCCACATGCTGTGCACCACCGGCTCCAAGGCTCGTCCCCGGTCCGTCAGTACGTAGTGCACCCGGGCGGCCCAGCCGGGGGTGCGGTGGCGCTCGACGACGCCCGCAGCGGTCAGCTGCGCCAGCCGGTCGGAGAGCACCTTGTCCGACAGGGCGGGCAGGGCGGCGGACAGCTCGGTGTACGCGGCCCGATCGCGGCGGAGCAACTCGCGGCGCACCAGCGGCGTCCACCGGCCGCCCAGCGCGGCGAGGGTGATGTCGACGGGGCAGCGGGGCTCGTCGCCCGGCGGGACGAGCGCACCGTCCGGGCAGTCCGCCAGCGGACCCCCGTCGTGCGCCGGTACGTGTCCAACCGTTTGGTGAGTCACGAGAGCCCCTTCTAAGGTCCGTGGAGAAACAGCCCGCCCACGTTCCTCCAGGGGGCCTCATGCGCGTCCACCACCTCAACTGCGGTTCCCTCCGTGAGATTCCGCCGCTCGGCGACACACCCCCGGCAGGCGCCGCAGCACCGCAGAGGGCCGCCGTCTGCCACTGCCTGCTCATCGAGACGGACGAGGACGGTCTGGTGCTGGTCGACACCGGACTCGGCACCGCGGACCTGCGACACCCCGAGCGGTCGCTCGGCGCGGACTGGCTGGCCCACGCCCGGCCCGCACTGGACCCCGGGGAGAGCGCGCTGCACCAGGTCGTCCGCCTCGGCCACGCACCGCGGGACGTACGGCACATCGTCCTCACCCACCTGCACCGCGACCACACCGGGGGGCTGCCGGACTTCCCCCGCGCACAGGTGCACGTACACCCCGACGAGTACCGGGCCGTCACCGACCCGACGGCGCCGCACCACCACGGCAGCCTCGCCCGCTTCATGCCCGCGCACCGGGCCCACGGCCCGCTGCTGACGCCCGCACGCGTCGACGAGCACACCCCGTGGTTCGGCTTCACGGGCGCGGCGCGACCGCAAGGGATGGCGACCGAGCTGCTGCTGGTACCGCTGCCCGGCCATTCGGCGGGTCACGCGGGCGTCGCCGTGCGCGGCGGCGACGGGCGGTGGCTGCTGCACGCGGGCGACGCGTACATGTACCACGGCGAGATCGAGCACACCCCGCCCTTCCCCCACCCCGTCTTCGAACCGGTCCAACAGGGGGCGCAGACCGACGGCACGGCGCGCGTCGCCACCCGCGACCGACTGCGCGCCCTGCGCCGCGACCACGCGGACGAGGTCACCGTCTTCAGCGCCCACGACCCCTGGGAACTGGCCCGTCTCACCACCACCGACCGGACGGTGCCGACCGCCTAGGTGTGTTGTTCGGGCAGGACGAGTCCGCCACGAGGCCGTCGTCCGGCCGGCCTCCTCCATACCGTCCGGCCGGGCAGCGCGCCGTTCAGCGCACCCGTTTGGCACCGATCAGCACGCGGTAGCGCGGCCGGCCGGCGAAGTCGGCGAGGGTCCACAGTGCCGGACGGCCCACCTCCGCACACAGGTGCAGGACGGTGCCGCCACCGGCCCACACGCCCACGTGGGCGCCGTACGGATCGCGGTCCGCGCCGAACAGCAGCAGGTCCAGCACCTGCGGTCGCGCGACCCCGGTGGTGTGCCTGGTGTCGCTCCACAGGTCGTCGGAGCGCAGCGGTGGCACGGCCCGGCCGAAGTGCCGCAGCACCGCGTAGGAGAACAGCTGGCAGTTGGCGCCCTCGGCCAGATCGGGACGGCGCCGGACGGCCGCCGACCCGGGGAACCGGAAACCGGCGTACGGCACGGTCCCGAACGCGTCCGGCAGCGCCGCGAGGAGGGGGCCCATGGCGCCATCCTGCCGTGCGCGGTCCGGCGGCGACAGACCCGGCGGCGGCAACCGGGGCGGGCACGCCGCGCGACCGGCGGTCCGGCCCCGGTGCTACGGCCGCGTGCCGATCCGTCCCACGGCCAGCCGCACCGCGCCGATCGTCAGGTCCGGATCGTGCACCTGCACGTAGTGGTCGCTCCCGGTCGCCAGGTACTGCGGTGTCTGCGGCCCGAGCCGCACCAGGCTCCGCTGCACCACCGGCCAGGCCCGCTCCAGCGTGTCCAGCAGGGCCTTCGGAGCGCCGGGGGGCGCGGCGAACGGTTCGGTCTTGCTGAGGACGACCAGGGGCACCGCGGGCAGCGGCCCCGCCGCCTCGATCGCGGCCACGGCGCCGTCCACGTCGACCGTCTCGAATCCCCGCTGCGCGGCGAGCGGCGTGCCGGGGCTGTCGAGCAGCTTCAGGTAGGCGGGCCACTGGGCCCCGAAGAGCGGCCGCATGTCCGTGCCGAAGGCGTCGACGAAGACGAGGCCGGCCGTCTTGTGGGGGTTCCGCTGGGCGTACAGCCGGGTGATCATCCCGCCGTACGAGTGGCCGACGAGCAGATAGGGCGCGGGCAGGTGCGCGGCCGTCAGCAGCCGGTCGAGGTCGTCGGCCATCGCGGTGAGGGAGCGCGTGCCGCCCACCGGCGTGCTGCGGGTGGTGAGGGCGGGCGGGTCCGAGTAGCGGACGGTACCGGGCCGGTCGTACGTGCAGACCCGCGCGAACGCGGCGACGCCGGGGAACACGGCCGGGGACTTCGGTACGGGCGGCCGGGTGTCGGTGAAGGTCCAGGTGTCGGAGGAGTCGTGCAGCCCGGACTCCAGGATCACGGTGGGGCGGCCGCTGCCCTTGCAGCTCAGGTGGATCCGTCGGCCACCCCCGATGTCGACCGGGCCGGAGAAGTCGCCGGAGGACGGTACGGAGGAGGACGCGGCCGGTGCGCCGGGCCCGGCCGCGGGCGCGTGGCACCCGGACACACCGGACACGCAGGCCAGGACGGCAGCGGCCGCACGGCAGGCCAGGAACGGATTGCGCCGGTGCATCGATCCTCCACGGATCCTCTGAGTGCGGCACGACCCCGGCCCGGGGCGGGCCGGCACGGGCCCGCCGCGACCGGGGCGGGTGGCGGCGGGCGGTCTCAGACCTGGCCGAGGTCGGAGCTCACCCACCGCGTGGGCCGCATGTGGATCACGACCTGCTCGCCGTGTTCCTTCCACGCGAAGTCCACGTAGGGCGCGACCTTGTCGGCGGGCAGGTACCGGGACGACATCTCGACCAGCTGCTCGCGCTTCGCGGGTACGGTCGACACCACGGGCCCCTCGACCGACACGTACCGGATCGTCGGCTCCACGCGGTCCACCATGAGGGTGAACCGGCCTGCGGCCGCGATCAGTTCGGCCTTCCGGGACGCACGGCCCGTCATGATCCAGATGTCGCCGCCGGGCGCGTACTGGTACCAGATGGGGACGGTCAGCGGTCCGCGCCCGCCCTCCGCACCCGCATCGACGGCGAGGGCGGCGATGTGGGGCTCGGCGAGGAACTGCTCACGTTCGGTATCGGACAGGGCCACGGCACACTCCTTCGGCAGGAAAGACGTACGACAAGAAAACCCGGTCCCGGGCCCGGCCATTCCCCCTGTCACCCGGTTGGCCGACCACCGGCGTCCGGAGCGGTCGGGGACCGGTCGGGCCGCCCGGCCGCCCGGGCCGGGCCGGGACCCGCCCTGGCCCGGGGGCCGTCCTCGGCCGGCTGGGCATGCCAACCGGCCTGTTTCCAGGGCGAGATGGATGGTCGATACGACTGCCGGAACCGGGCCGGACGCGGGTACCATCGCACGGCGAGCCGTAACGGCCCCGGTCCCGAGGCCGCCCAGAAGCGAATCCGAGGCCCCGTATGAGCGTGCCGGGTTCCCCGTCCCCCGAAGCCGCCGACCTGGCCGCCCGCAAGGGCTTCGGCCGACTCGAACACACCTTCCTGCCGAGGAAGGAGCTCGACGTGCGGGACGGGCGCCGAGGACTGTTCATGGCCGGTGCGATCGCCGGCACCGCAGCCCTGGGCGCCGGCGGCGTCCTGCTCTGGACCTCCTACTCCCGCATCCTCGCCCTGTACCCGCTGTTCCTGACGGTGCTGGCCGTCGGAGCCCTGGTCAAGAGCCCGAACTTCCGCAGGAAGGTCGCCGGCCGGCGGCTGCACCTCTTCGAGCAGGGCCTGCTCGTGGACTCGGGGGGCGGTCGGCTCTTCGCGCTCCGCTGGGAGCATGCGGTCCACTACCAGGCCACCGTCCAGGAAGTGATCGAGTACAAGGGCACCACCACCCCCTTCAAGACCTCCCACGTCTCCACCCTGGTGGCGCCGGACGGCACCCGATTCGACGTCACGGACTCCTTCGCCGACCACGGCACCTGGCTGCCGCTGATCGGCGAGGCCATCGCCCGCGCCCAGGCACAGCGGGTGTGGGACGCGGTGCGCGGCGGGCGGAAGGCGGCCCACGGACCCTTCACGCTGGACGCCACCGGCATCTCCACCACTCGCGGCGGCACGCTGCCCTGGTCCGCGGTCGAGGCGGTCGACGTCAGCGGGGGAGCGGTGATCGTCCGCCGCGCCGGGCAGCCGAAGCCCTGGGCCCGGGCCGAGGTCAAGACCGTGCCCAACCTCCTCCTCTTCCTGACCCTCGCCGCGCGGCTTCGCCGGGCCTGAACCGGACCGCCCGCACGCCCCCGCAGCCGCCCCCGGGCCCCGCCCCGCTCGGTGCCGCGGCCGGCCACCCCCGGGGGAATGGCCGCCCGTTCCAGGGGCATACGCGGGAAACGCAGTGGACGCGCAGGGCGCTGGAGGTGTCGGCAATGACGGGTACCAAGGTTCTCGAATTCTTCCCCGCCGGGGGACCGCACGGCAGTTGGCCGGCGGAGGAGTACGCCGCGCAACGCAGGGCGCAGGGGCAGCCGGCCAGCGTCGTCATGGACCTGGAACGGGACGCCTTCCTGGTCGTGGCGCCCGAACAGGACGGAGCCCAGGCCGTCGCGTGACGAGGGGTCGTGCGACGGCCGCGGTCAGGTGAGGGGCTTCGCACGGACGTGCATGCGCTCCCCCTGCCGGCCGAACAGGCTCAGGATCTCCACCGGCCGGCCGTCCGCGCTGCTGAACCAGTGCGGCACGCGGGTGTCGAACTCGGCCGCCTCGCCGGGGCCGAGGACCAGATCGTGCTCGCCGATGACGAGCCGCAGGCGGCCGTCGAGCACGTACAGCCACTCGTAGCCCTCGTGCGTCCGGTGGTCCGGGGCGTCACCCCGGTCCGTGATGATCATCTTGTACGCCTGGAGCGGTCCGGGAGTCCGGGTGAGGGGGACGAACGTACCGCCCCTCGCCAACGGATGCGACGTCAGCCGCACCCGCGGGTCACCCACCTCGGGGGCGCCGACCAGGTCGTCCAAGGGCACCTGGTACACCCCGGCGAGCGGGAGCAGCAGCTCCAGGCTGGGGCGGCGCTGCCCGGATTCGAGCCGGGACAGGGTGCTCTTGGAGATCCCGGTCTCCGCGGAGAGCGCGGCCAGGGTCAGGCCGCGCCGGGCGCGCAGCCGGCGCAACCTGGGCGCGACTTCGTCGAGGACCGCCTGGTACGGCGGGGGCGGAGGCGAGGGCGGCGTGGTGTCCATGACCGCATTCCATCCCGCCCGTCCCGGAATTGGCAACGATAATTGCCGTGGCGGCCCGACCGGTGCACGCTCCCCGCCATGACCACACACCAGGCCCCCGACCCCGCGAGCGCGGACCGCGCCGGACACGACCGCACCACACCGTTGAACCCCGCACCCGACCGGGCCCCGGACGCGAGCCCGCCACCGGCGGCCTCGCCCCGGTGGGCGCTGGCCGCGCTCTCCCTGTCCGTGCTGCTCTCCTCGCTCGGCACGAGCATCGCCAACGTGGGACTGCCCACGCTGACGCAGGAGTTCGACGCCCCCTTCCACCGGGTCCAGTGGGTCGTGCTGGCCTACCTCCTCGCCCTCACCACCGTCATCGTCGGTGTCGGACGGCTCGGCGACCTCGTCGGCCGCAAACGGCTGCTCCTCGCCGGGATCCTCCTCTTCACGCTGGCCTCGGCGCTGTGCGGCGGTGCGCCGACGCTGTCTCTGCTGATCGCCGCCCGGGTGGCGCAGGGGCTGGGCGCGGCCGCCATGATGGCGCTCACGATGGCGTTCGTCGGCGAGAGCGTCCCCAAGGAGCGGACCGGCGCCGCGATGGGCCTCCTCGGCACCATGTCCGCGATCGGCACCGCACTGGGCCCCTCGCTCGGCGGCGCCCTCCTCTCCGGACCGGGCTGGCGGGCGATCTTCCTGGTCAACGTGCCTCTCGGCATCGCGACCCTCCTCCTCGCCCACCGCCACCTGCCCGTCGACCGGCGCGACCCCGCGGCCGGCCGACCCGGCTCGGGCCATCGTCTCGACCACCGCTTCGGCTACCGGGGCACGCTGCTGCTCGCGCTGACGCTCGGTGCGTACGCACTCGCCATGACCTCCGGGAGCGGCGGCTTCGGGCTGCGCACCGCGGCCCTGTTGCTGGTCGCCGGCACCGGAGCCGCCCTCTTCGTACGGGCCGAGGCGAGAGCGGCCGCACCGCTGGTCCGGCCGGCGAGCCTGCGCGATCCGGCACTGCGGGCGAGCCTCGCGATGAGCGCGCTCGTCTCGACGGTGATGATGGCGACCCTGGTCGTCGGGCCGTTCCATCTGTCCCGGGCGCTCGGTCTGGCCCCCGCCGGCGTCGGCGCCGTCCTGTCCGTCGGCCCGCTCGTCGCCGCGCTGGCCGGTGTGCCCGCCGGGCGCGTCGCCGACCGCTTCGGCGCCCGGCGGACGACCGGCGCGGGGCTCGTCGCCATGGTGGCGGGCTCCTGCGGCCTGGCGCTGGCCCCGGCGGAGTTCGGTGCAGGGGGCTACCTCGCCCCCCTGGTCGTGGTCACGGCCGGCTACGCGGTCTTCCAGACGGCCAACAACACCGCCGTGATGGCGGACACGGACCCGGCCGAGCGGGGCGTCACCTCCGGCCTGCTCAACCTGTCCCGCAACCTCGGACTGGTCACCGGCGCGTCCGTCATGGGCGCCGTGTTCGCAGTGGCGTCGGGGACGCGTGACGTGGCGCAGGCGGGCCCCGCGGCCGTCGCGGAAGGGACGCGGACCACGTTCGCCGTCGCCGCGCTCCTCCTGGGCCTCGCGCTCGCCGTCCTCGCGTCCGGGCGCAGCCGTGGCCCCGGTGGCAGTCGCCGTCGTGGTCGTCGCCGCTCCGCGTAGCGCGAGGCGCGCACCCGTACGGTCGGCCGGGGTGCGAGGACGCGGATCCGATGCGGCGTCAGGACGCGGCGGAGCCTCCGGCGCGTGCGATGCCGTCGAGCTCCGCGTCGATCCAGGACCGCTCGGCCGCCCGCGCGTGCCGGTCGCGGGCGTCCTCCACGACGGCCCACCCCCGGTCGCCGTCGGGGGAGAGGACCTCGACCAGGTGGTGGTCGAGGTGGCCCGTGACCATGACGGCGATGAGGGAGAGGTACTCGCGCTGCAATGCGGGGGCGAGGCGGCTCTCCGCGGGAACCTCCAGCACGGGCCCGGGGTCGTCCCCCAGGAGGGTGCAGGTGGTCTCGACGGCCCGGATCAGCAGCTCGAACCGGTCACCGGTCAACCGGGCCCGCAGCAACTCCAGGTAGGGGCCCAGGACATCGGACTCCCGGCCGTCGCCGGGTCCGGAAGGACGGCACCCGATCATGTTCCCCCTCCCGGACGGCCGCGTCCCGACGCAGTGTAGGGAGCGGCCGCCGAAGCCAGGACGCTCTTCGGCCACTTCCGCGACCGTCACGGGTGCGGCCGTCACGAGACCTTCACAACCTCGCCCCGTACGTGAACAGGACTTCTCGCCGGAGGGAGCCTCGCCCGGGCCCGGCCCCAAGGGTCGCGCCCGGTCCCCGCGGCATCGGGGCGCGAGGGCCCCCGGCGCCGGGTCGGGCGAGGTCGGAGGCCGCCGGGGCCGCACTTCGCCGGTGCGGGGGCGTGACGTGCACATCTGTGGCCGGAAGAGACTCATGGCCGGTGCGGGGGGCGGGGGTTCGCAAGGGAAGATCGAGGCTGTCACTGTCCGGCATCATCCGGCCAGACGTGCGAGCGCGCCGAACATGCCGAACGCATATTCATCGTGAATACACGTTCGGTATTTTCAGGATGAATGCAGCATCTTCTCTCACCCTACATTGACAGTGCGCTCCGCCCTGAGGGTTAATTGGCCCAGGGGTGGCCTGATGTGGTCGAGCGTCGGCGCGATCTGGTCGTTCCGCGACCGGATTGGTTTCGTCGGGCGTGGTGTGCCACCGTGACGAATGCTGCACTAGAGGGGTGTGATCCGGCTCGCAGCGCACACGACGACATATTGAGCTGGTATTGGTGGACAAGGCTTTCTTATTTAGGGGGATCAATGACCCAGCTCAACTCTTTCTCTGTTCCTGATTTTCACCTCCCCTTCGGGAACTCCAAGCACCCGCTCGCCGCACGCGCCAATGCCGACGCCACGTCCTGGGCGGTGCGCCACGAGCTCGTCACCGACGCCGTGGAGCAGTTCGCGGGAATTGGTTTCGGCCACCTCGCCGGCCGGGTGAGCGGTGAAGTGCCCTACGAGACGGTGGCCCTGCTCGCCGAATGGATGGCCTGGTCCTTCGTTCTCGACGACCAGCACGACCACCTCATCAGGACGGGGGAACTGGAGGCCTGGCGCCCCGTGGTCGGTGCGATCACCGAGCACCTGGAGACCGGTGGGACCCCGGAGGCGCCGGGGACGCCGGACACCCAGGGGGCCCGCAGGGCCCGGCAGACGCAGGGGGCCCGAGCGGCGCAAGGGGCCGGAGCGCGCCGCAATCCACTGGTGAGCGGGTTCGTCGACGTCTGCGACCGCATCCTGGCCGGGATGTCCGAGGGCACCGCCGCCCGCTACCGGGCACACGTCCCGCTCATGCTCCACTCCCTCGACCAGGAGGCGGGCAACCGCGGCACGGTCGGGCGGCCGTCGGTCGACGAGTACATCCTCATGCGCCGGCACAGCTCCCAGATGCTCCCGATGATGGACATGGTGGAGGCCGGCCTCGGCATCGACCTGCCGCAGCGCATCCACGACCTCCCCGAATTCAAGGCGCTCATCGCGAGCGCCGTGGACGTGATCTCGTGGGGCAACGACGTCTTCTCGCTCCCGAAGGAGTACTCCTGCGGGGACAACAACAACCTGGTCTCCCTCATCGCCTCCTGGGAGGGGTGCTCGCTCGCCGACGGCGTCCGGGCCGTCGAGAACCGGATCCAGGCCCGCATCGAGGACTTCCTGACCGGAGAGCGGCTCCTCTTCGAGACCCTGGACGCGCGCGGGGAGACGGACGGGGCCATTCGCGCCGACGTCGCCCGGTGCGTGCGCAGTTACGAAGACTGGATCATCGGCGCGGATCTGTGGCAGCGTTACGAGTGCACGCGGTACAGCGACGAACGGTTCGCTGCCGGGCTGGAGTCTGCGTACACCCGCCCGGACCTGGTCTGGGTGGCATGACAGGGAGTCGGTCCATGGCACGAGTCGAGCAGGACGGCACTGCGGTCAACGCCCCCGTGGTGCCGGGTCGGTTACCCCTCCTGGGTCACGCACTGCCCCTGTGGCGGGAGCCGATCGCGTTCCTGGAATCCCTGCGGGACCACGGAGAGGTGGTGCGGCTCGACATCGGGACGTGGCCCGTGCACGTCCTCACGAGCCCGGACCACGTCCACGCCGTACTGGTCCAGCAGGCGCAGAAGTTCGGCCGCGGCAGGGTCTTCGACCGGCTCCGCCCGATGTTCGGCAACGGGCTGGTGACGACCGACGGCGACTTCCACCGCAAGCAGCGGCGGATGATCCAGCCGGCCTTCCACCGCAACCACATCGCGGAGTACGCGGCGGTGATGGGCCGGCAGGCCGACGAGATGACCGCGTCCTGGACGGCCGGCCGCGCCGTCTCGATGATCACCGAGACCCGCCGGTACGCGCTCGCCTCGGTCGCCGAGATGATCTTCTCGGGGGACCTGAGCCGCCCCGCCGTCGCCGAGGTGCACCGCTCGCTGCCCGTCGTCCTGGAGGGCATGCTCGTACGGGCGGTCATGCCCAAGGCCCTCGACCGGCTCCCCATACCGCTCAACCGCAGGTTCGACACCGCCGCGGCCCGCCTGCGCCAGATCATCGACCAGGTGATCGCGCAGTACGTGGCCGCGGGGGAGGACCGCAGCGACCTGCTGTCCATGCTGCTCTCCAGCGTCGACGCCGAGACGGGCACCACCATGAGCCCCGAACAGGTCCGGGACGAGGTGATCGCCATCATGTTCGCCGGTACGGAGACCTCGGCGACCACCCTGGCCTGGGTCTTCCACGAACTCGGCCGCCATCCCGAGGTGGAGGCGCGCATGCACGCCGAGGTCGACGCCGTGGTGGGCGCCGGACCCGTACGCCCCGAGCAGCTCTCCGCCCTGACGTACACGAACAGCGTCTTCCAGGAGGCCCTGCGGCTCCACTCGCCGCTGCTCTTCACCCGGCGCGCCCTCGTCCCGCTCACCCTGGGCGGCGTCGCCATCCCGGCCGGCGCCGAAGTCGCCTACAGCCCGTACGCGTTGCACCGGGACCCCGCGCTCTTCCGCGATCCGACGGTCTTCGATCCGGACCGCTGGCTGGAGGGTGCGAAGGACCGCCCGCGCGACCACCGGTACGTCCCCTTCGGGGCGGGCCAGCACAAGTGCATAGGCGACACCTTCGCCGTGGCGGAGATCCTGACCGCGCTGGCCACGGTGGCGTCCTCGTGGCGACTGGTCCCGGCTCCGGGGGTGACGGTCCGCCAGGTCCCGGCCGGCATTCCCCAGCCGAGCGAGCTGCCGATGATTCCCGTACCGCGGCGTTGACGGAAACGGCCGTTTCCGCTCGTTTCTGAGGGGGAAACCCGCCAATCCTTTAACACTGCATCGAAATGAAGTCAGCCGAGGGTACAGGATTGTGCCCGTACGAGTGGTGAGAGTCCGCATTAATAACTTTAAGCAGCAACTTCTCGCCCCCGGGTCGTACACTCGGCCGCACGCGCAGGAGGGGGCAGTAATGACACACGTCACGGAACCGAGAGGATGGGCTTCACAGCCCCTGCTCGAACGGGAAAACGAAATTCTCGCGATCCACCGGGCCGTCAGCGACCTGTACGGCGCGACGGACAAGGGACCGGGCACCCGCCGGGGCGGGGTCCTGACCTTCGCCGGAGCGGCCGGCATCGGCAAGACCACCCTGCTCGCCGAAGCCCGACGGCACGCCGTCGAGCGCGGCTGCACCGTCCTGTTCGCCCGGGGCGGAGAGCAGGAGCGGCAAGTCCCGTTCCACGTGATGCGCCAGCTCATCCAGCCGACGTTCGCCGCCATGAGCGAAGACGAACGCCGCGACGTCCTGGGCACCTGGTACGGCATCGTCGCCCCCGCACTCGGGCTGACCGCCGCCCCGAAGGGCCCCGCCGCACCCGACCCGCAGGGCGTGCGCGACGGACTGGACTGGGTCGTCACCCACCTCACGGTGCGCAGCGGCGCCCCCGTCGTCCTGTTCCTCGACGACGCCCACTGGGCGGACGCGGAGTCCCTGGCCTGGCTGACCGCCTTCGCCGCCCGCGCCGAAGAACTGGCCATGCTCATCATCGTGGCCTGCCGCCCCGACGAGATCCCCGCCGACGCCGCCTCGCTGCGCGCCCTGATGGGACGCCAGGGCATCCGCCCGCACGAACTGGCCTCGCTCTCCACGAGCGCCGTGGCCCGCATCGTGCGCGACACCCTCGGCGAAAGCGCCGACGACGTCTTCTGCCGGGAATGCTGGGCCATCACCGGCGGAAACCCCTTCGAAGTCGTCGAGTTGGCGATGAAGGGCCGCGACCGGGGGATCAAGCCCCACCAAGAGGACATCCCCCAACTGCGCGACCTCGCGTCCGCGGTCAAGGGCAGCGGACTCATCGACCGCATCGAACAACTCGGCCCCTCCACCGTCCGACTCGCCTGGGCCGCCGCCGTCCTGGGCACGGCCGTCCCGATCACCATCATCGGAAACGTCGCGGCCCTCGGCGAGGCACAGGCCGCACAGGCCATCGAGCAACTGCGCGCCGCGCGCATCCTGACGGTCCTCACCAGCGTGCGGCGCAAGGAGGTCGTGGACTTCTTCCACCCCCTCATCGCCACCGCCGTGTACCGCTCCATCCCGCCCGGCGTGCGCGTCGCCATGCACGGCATGGCCGCACAGGCCCTGGTCGACGACGGACACGGAGCCGCGGCCGCCGCCCGCCACCTGCTGGAGATGCACCCCGAGGGCGACCCCTGGGTCGTGCAGCAGCTCCGCCAGGCCGCGCGCGACAGCTTCTCCGCGGGGGCGCCCGACGCGGCCCGGCGCTACCTGGCCCGAGCGCTCCGCGAACCCCCGGAGATGGAGGACCGGGCCGAAGTGCTCTTCGAACTCGGCTCCGCCAACCTGCTGCACGATCCCGGCACCACCATCAACCAGCTCAGGACGGCCCTGGAAGAGCCCAGGACCGACCAGGCGCTGCGCGAGGCGATCACGTACCGGCTCGCCCAGGCCCTCGCCTACACCGGCGAACTGGCCGCGGCGTCGGGCGTCCTCGCCGACGAGGCGCGTCGCGCCACCAGCTCCCGCACCCGACTGCGCATGCAGGCCGAGCAGTTCAAGTGGAACTCGGTCCGGGTCGACGAGGAGAACTCACCGGCCCGGTCCCGACTCCTCGCCCAGTTCGCCAAGCGGCTCACCGGACGGGGCCTGCCCGAGCGGCACATCCTTGGCCTGCGCGCCTGGGACGCCGCGATGCGCGGCGAATCCGCCGCGACCGCACTGGCCTACGCGGAGCAGGCCCTGGACGGCGGCATGAGCTGGACCGACCAGGACTTCGGATTCGAGGTGCCGGCCGTCGTCGCCGTCACCCTCATGTACTGCGACCAGCCCGGCCGCGCCGAGGAGCTCTTCAACACCGGCATCGTCGAATTCGAGGCGAAGGGCTGGCGCGGCGCCCACCTGTCGTTCGTGTACACCCTGCTCGGCTACGTCCGCTACCGGCGCGGCCGGCTCGCCGAGGCCGAGGACTTCGTGCGCAACGGCCTGCAGATCGCCGACCGCATAGGGCACGGCATCCCCGCGCAGTGGTACGCGATCGGCACCCTCATCGAGACGCTGCTCGCGCGGGGGAACGTCACCGAGGCCCAGAAGGTCGCCCGTACCTACAAGCTCGCCGAGGGGTTCCCGAAGGCCGTCGTCTACCCGGACCCCCAAGCGGTCTGGGGCAAGCTGCTGCTGGCCCAGGACCGGATCGAGGAGGCGGAGCAGCACCTGGTGGCGGCCGGCAAACGACTCGACCTCCGGGGCACCCGCAACCCGTCGTGGAGCTCCTGGCAGCTGGACCTCGCCCTCGCCCAGCTCACCCACGACCCGGACCAGGCGCGCGCCACGGCGACCGAGGCGGTGGCCCGGGCCCGTGCGTTCGGCGCGGCCAGCGCCATGGGCCACGCCCTGCGCGTCTCGGCGGCGACCAGGGATCCGGCGCACGCGGTGGTGCTGCTGCAAGAGGCGGTGGGACACCTGGAGAGGTCCCCGGCCGCCTGCGAACTGGCCCACGCCCTCATCGACCACGGCAGCGCCCTGCACACGATGGGAGACCCGCACCTGGCCGCGCAGCAGCTCTACCGCGGGATGGAGACCGCCGCGGCCTGCGGCGCGGACATCCTGGTGGACCGGGCGCGGACCCAACTCGCATCGGCCGGGCTGCGGCCGCGCCGGCTCTACTCGTCGGAACAGGACACCTTGACGATCGCGGAGCACACCGCGGCCCGGCACGCCGCCCAGGGCCTCGACGCCGCGGCCATCGCCAAGCAGATGCACCTCGACACCCAGTCCGTCGCGGAACTCCTGTCGTCGGTCTACACGAAGCTGGGCACCGACCGGATGGGCCTCCAGCGGACCTTCCCGGCGTGACGGGGACCGGGGGACCGGGCGGGTCCGGGGACCGGGCGGGTCCGGGGACCGGGTCAGGGCGGGCGAACGGCTCGGGGCGGGCGAACGACTCGGGCTGAGGCCCGCCTGACGCGCGGTCTCCGAGCCGGCCCCCGGCGCCTGGCCCGACCCTCCTGCACGGGGTCCGCGAAAAGTTTTCGTCCGAGCCTCGTTTAGTCGGGCAGAAGCGGGACACTCGCGTATCCAGCGGGCCGCACGACGCCCCCCCCTGTCGGTAGGGCCCGCTCAGTGGAGCGCCGTACGCATGCCCCACCCCCCCCGGGGCAGGCGTACGGCCCCACCTCCACCCCATTCCCATCGCCCACCCCTCGCACCCCCGTCGAAGAACCTTCGGGCAAGGCGCACACGGTCGGGTGTCGTGGCCTGCCCGTGGCCGTGCGACGCCCCCGCGGCCGAGGGGGCGGGCGGGCCCCGGCAGCGACGTGCGCGGCCCGTAGGACCGTGCCACGCTGGTCACAGGACCAGGTACGCCCGCCGATAAGCCACCCGGGTACACGCCGAGGAACGGGGCGTGCTGCCGTGGTGCGAGGAACGCCCCTGCAGGCCTACAGGCGCCGGTTGCCGCTGGCAGCGGAGCCTTGGTGCCCGCGGCCTCGGGGACGGCGGCGTGCACGGCGGTACGTCGGCATCGGGCGCGACGAGAAGTGTGATCCCAAGCAGTGCCGCGGCAACCACGTCCGCGTCGGTTTCGAGGGCTACCACGATGGGTGGACGACGGGCCGGGGACCGGGTGGAGCGGACGCAGTGGTGGCCACGCGCGGAAAGTTGGAGGGAGACCTGGTTCTTCTCCCCAGTCCCGGCCCTGGTGTTGGCCCCCTTCCCGGCCCCGGCCCTGATGAGGCTCTCGGGAAACGGTGACGGAGACGCTGAGAGAAACGCCGATGCGAGTCGCGTGACGACGGGGGGATGTCGTTACGCGGCTCGCATCGGCTACGGGGACCGCGCCGCTCACCTCGAGGCCGCCCGTACCTCGCGTATGGCCGTCTCCGGGGCGAGCAAACCGGGCAGCGGAGAAAATTCCGCGAGAGCGGTGTCCGGGCGTCGGGGCGTCGTATCGTCCCATCGGGTGATCGGCCGGCGGCGCGATTCGGGAACGGCGGGCGGGGCATGCGCGGGGGAGGGACAGGGCCTTCGGGCTGTCCGTCGACAGGAGGAGGAGTCACCAGTGACTGCTTACGTGATCACCGTTCCCGGCACGTTCATCAGGGAGGCCAGCAGCACGGATCGCGCGGAGCTGGTGCGCCGGCTGCGTCCGGTGGACGCGTCGCGCTCCGACTTGGGCGAGGCGGAGGACCTGGACCTCCTGAAGGTGAACGACGACGGGACCTTCTGCTTGCGGCTGGAGGTGGAGGCGGCGAACCAGAAGACGGCGGAGGGCACTGCGCTCAGTTTGGCGGCCGCTGCGCTGGAGGGCTCGGGCTTTTCGGAGCGCGACGCTCCGCTGGGGCCGCCCGCGGTGACGGGCATCGACAGCGGCGTGTGACGCCGACGGTCGGCGGCCGTGGCCCCTGTCAGAGGGGTTCATGCCTGTCGGCTGCACCTGTGGGTGAGGTGCTGGTAGTGGTGGGGCGGCCGGCCATGTCGCGTTGGTTCTGTGGCCCGCTGCCCTGCTTCCTGCGCGGGGATGCTCGCGCGGTGTTGCTCGGCGCGGTGTGGTGCCATTGGCGCTCTCGCGGTCAGTGTCGCGCGCCGCTTCGCGTGCTTGATGCTCCTGGTATGCGGTGTGTGTCCTGTGACGGTGGGGGTGTCCGCGTCACTGGTGGTGGTCACTGGTGGTGACGGCCCTGACGCCGGGACCGTGGCCGGGCTGTCCCTCGTCCTGCTGATCTTCGATGTTGCCGGCGCGGTCGTGGTCCTGTGCGTCCTGCCTGTTCGTTTGTGGCGTGTGGCTGCCGTACTCCACGGCCCTGGCTGAACGTCCGTCCGTTGCTCGTCCGCGCGTACCGCACCGCGGCTGCGCCCGCCGTCATCCGGCCGATGCTGTCCGCCTTGGCTGTCGCACGGTGCTGCTGCACCGTGCGGTTCCATACATCGCACGGCGTCGCTGTTCCGCACGTCTGCCGCTGCGCCGCACCACGCGTGCCTACCGCACCGTGCCGCCGCGCTGTGGCGCCGCCCGACCCGCTGCGTTCCCCGTCGTCGTGCTGCCTGTCGTCCGATCCGTCCGACCTGCCCGCTGTTTGCTGCCTGTCTGCCTGCTGCTGCCGACTGCCCACGGTTGGCTGTGGGTGCTATCGGGTGGTCCATCCTCCGTCGATGCTGAGGGTGGCGCCGTGGATGAAGGTGGCGCGGTTGCTGGCGAGGAAGGCGGTGGCTTCGGCGATCTCTTGGGGAGTCGCGATGCGGGGGAGGGGGGTGGTGTTGATGAGGGCTTGTTCGAGGGTGGGGTCGGTGTTGAGCCAGTCGTCGATCATCTCGGTGCGGGTAGTGCCGGGGGCAATCGCATTGATGCGGATGTTGTGTTGGGCGTATTCGTTGGCGGCGGCTTTGGTGAAGCCGATGACGGCGTGTTTGGAGGCGATGTAGGGGGCGGTGACGGGGGTGGCGACGAGGCCTGCGGTGCTGCTGTTGTTGATGATGGTGCCGCCGCCGGTGGTGAGCATGGTGCGTATTTCGGCGCGCATGCAGTTCCAGATGCCGCGGACGTTGGTGTCCATGATGGTGTCGTAGGTGTGCTCGTCGAGGAGGTGCATGGGTTGGGGGGTGGCGCCTGTGCCGGCGTTGTTGAAGGCGGTGTCGAGGCGGCCGTAGGCGTCGAGGTGGACGGCGACGGCGCGGTTGACGTCGTGGGGGTTGGTGACGTCGGCGATGACGTATTGAGCTTGGTGGCCGGCGTTGTTGAGTTCTTCGGTGAGAGCGGCGAGTTGAGGTTCGCGGCGGGCGATGAGGGTGACTTTGGCGCCCTCGCGGCAGAAGACGCGTGCCGTGGCTGCGCCGATGCCGCTGCTTGCCCCGGTGATGAGTGCTGTTTTGTTGGCCAGGAGGAGGTGGCCGGGTTCCGGCGTGGTCATCGCGTGAAGGTAACACGTGCTGTGACTAGTTGTGTTGGGGGTGTGGGGGTGGTGTCGGGGTGGGGTGTGGGTCGGTCGGTTGGGAGTGGCGGTTAGGAGAGTTGTGGGTGGGTTTGCGGTGTGAGGTCGGGCCGCGTCGGGGGTGGGATCGGGCCAGGGGCGTGAGTTGGGGTGAGGTGTTTGTTTCGGGTGTCGTGTGACCGATTGACCGAGTGAGGTCTTGGCGGTTTGGGTCTGTGATCGTTTGTGGGTGATCGCTGGCCCTGGTACCTGGTACCTGGTACCTGGTCCCTTGCGCCGGTTCGGTGGTGTGGAACTGGCTCGTCGGGTGAGGGGTTGCCGGAGAGGTGGTGCGGAGCTGTGCCCCCGGTCTTCGGCCCCCGGCCCCGGGTGCGGGCTGTGGGGGTGTTGTCCCGGTGTTTGTCTTCACCTCTCGGGCTCTGTGGCGGTCGTGTTTCGTGCTGTGTTCGTGCGGGGTGCTGTGCGGGTGCTGGGGGTGTCGTGGGTGTTGTGGCTGGCTGTGGCGCGTGTGGGGGTGGTGGTCTGTGGGGGTGGGTGGAGGGTGGTGGTGTTGGTGGTGTGGTGTTCCTTGGGGAGGGTTTGTTCGAGGGTTGGGGTGTTGGGGTGGGTGGGGTTTATGGGGTGGTGTGGGTGAGGGTGGTGGTGAAGATGGGGTTGTTGTTTTGGTGGGCGGTGATGTGGGTGTGGTGGGGGGTGGGGGTGGTGGCGGTGATGTAGCAGGGGGTGTGGAGTTCGGCGTATTGGTGGAATTGGGTGGTGAGGGTGGTGGGGGTGTAGGTGGGGTTGGTGGGGTGGTGGAGGGCGTGGGCGGCTTGGCGGGCGGCTTCGATGAGGACCATGCCTGGGTGGTGGTCGTTTGTGTGTTCGAAGAGGATGGGGTGGTTGAGGTCGGGGTTGAGTTGCCAGTGGTGGGGGTGGTTGGTGGGGGCGAGGACGACGTCGTGGGGGTGGTGGCGTCCGGCGGTGTGGGGGGGATGGGGGTGAGGCGGGGGAGGGGTGGGTGGGGGTGGTGTGGTGGGGGGTGCGGAGGCGTTGGTAGGTGGTGGGGGGATGCAGGTGAAGCGGGCGGTGCCGGTGGCGATGGGGTGGTTGTTGCGGTGGATGGTGGTGTGGAGGGTGCCGGAGAAGCGGTTGCCTTTTTGGGTGGTGTTGGTGCAGTGGGCGGTGATGTGGAGGTCGGTGGGGGTGGTGCCGATGTGCATGTGGTGGGGGTGGGTGGTGAAGTCGAGGGTGTGGAGGAGGACGTTGTGGGTGAGGGGGACGTGGTAGAGGGCGTGGCAGAGGTAGAGGCCGGTTTGTCTGATGGTTTCGCCGGCTTGGACGGGGTCGTGGCGGGTGTGGTCGGGGGTGGTGAAGAAGGTGTGGGCGCGGGGCCATTGTCCGGTGAGGTGGAAGGTGTGTTCGCCGGTGCGGTGGCAGCCGGTGAGGAAGACCTCGGCGAGTGAGCTGCGGTGGACGTATTCGCGGGGGACGGTGGTGGTCAGGGCGGGGGTGGGGGTGGGGAGGGGGTTGCATCGGGTCAGGGGTGCTCCGGGTGGGGGGAGCAGGGGGGTGTTCTCGCGGATCGTGAGCATGGTCATGGACGTCTCCCGCAGAGCCGTTGGACGGATGGGTCGGGGTTCCTCACGCGTTCCGCAAGATACGGACTCTCCGGTTTTGTTTGCAAGGTCTTGACGGGGGTGTGTGGTGGGCGGGGGTGTCGTGTGGGGGTGGGGGTGGGTGTCGTGGGGGTGTGGGGAGGGGGCGACCAGCGGATATCGGGGTGGGGGGTGGGTGGGGGTGGCGGGTGGGAGGGGGGTCAAAGTGGCAAGTGGTCTTCCGGTCGTGTGTGCCGGTCGGACAGGGTGGCGGCATGTGGTGTTCAGACGGGGGCGGTGGTGGGTGTGGGGTGGGTGGGGGTTGGGCTGTGGCCGTGTGGGGCGGGGGAGTTGTGGGCCTGGTGGGCCATTGGCAAGGGGGTGGGGCGGATGCCAGACTCGGGGCCGCCGCCGGTGAGTCGAGAACCGGATGGGCGGTTTGATTGGGCGGGTGTCCGTTCCGGGGCATGCCGTGTCGCCGTCCGTGGGGGAGTGCTGTGTGATGAACCGTCAGTGTCCTGTGGAGATCGATGTGTCCGGTGTCCGGATGCATGCCGAGGCGGAGTGGATCCGTGGGCGGGGTCCGGCGGTGCCGGTGGTGTTGCCGGGTGGGGTGCGGGGTTGGGCGGTGAATCGGCAGGCGGACATCCGGCGTCTGCTGGTGGATCCGCGGGTGTCGAAGGATGCCTACCGGCATTGGCCGGCGTGGGCGGGTGGGGAGGTGGACGATCGTTGGCCGTTGGCGATCTGGGTGTCGGTGCAGAACATGCACACCGCGTACGGGGAGGAGCACACGCGGTTGCGGCGGCCGTTGGCGGCCGCGTTCACGACCCGGCGGGTGAGTGATCTGCGGCCGCGGGTGGAGGCTGTCGTGGGGGAGTTGTTGGACGGGTTGGCCCGGGTGGGCGGGGAGGGTCGCGCGGTGGATCTGCGGGCGGCGCTGGCGCATGAGCTGCCGACTCGGATCGTGTTCGAGCTGTTCGGGATTCCGGAGCGGTCCTGGGCGCCTCTCCACAAGATCATCAAGGGGTTCTTCGACACGGCGATCTCTGCCGAGGACGCTCGTCGCAACACTGCCGATCTCAATGCGACGATGGCCGATCTGGTGGCGCATCGCCGGCGTAGTCCGGGGCCTGATCTGACGAGTGCGTTGATCACGGCTCGTGATGGTGCGCGGGGTGAGGCGCCGTTCAGTGAGAAGGAGCTCCTGGACAACCTGATTCTGCTGTTCACCGCGGGTTATGAGACCTCCGCCAATCTCATCAGCACCGCTCTGTATGAGCTGCTGCGTGCTCCGGATCAGTTGGCGCTGGTCCGGGCGGGGGTGGCGTCGTGGCAGGACGCGGTGGAGGAGTCGTTGCGGGTGGAGGCGCCGGCCGCGTACGGGCTGTTGCGGTTCGCGGTCGAGGACATCGACATGGGTGAGGGTGTGGTGATCGCGCAGGGTGACCCGATTCTGGTGTCCTTCGCGTCGGCCGGTCGTGATCCGGCCGTCCACGGCCCGGACGCCGCCCGTTTCGACGTCACCCGTTCCACCCGGGCGCAGCACCTGTCGTTCGGTCACGGGACCCACCACTGCCCCGGGGCGACGCTGGCCCGTCTGGAGTGCGTGGTGGCGTTGCGCCGGTTCTTCACCCGGTTCCCCGAGGCGGCTCTGGCGCCGGGGGTGGGGGGCGAGGGGCGCGGGCCGGCGCGGGTGGAGTCGTTCATCTCCAACGGGCTGCGTGAACTGCCGGTGGTCCTGGGCCGCCAGGCCGCCCCGCATCCCGACCCCGGCTCCGACCCCGGCCCCGGCCCCGGATACGGGGTGGAGGGCGGCTCCGGCCCCGGATACGGGGTGGAGGGCGGCCCCGGCCCCGAATACGGGGTGGAGGGCGGCTCCGGCTCCGGCTCCGGATACCGGGTGGGGGGCGGATCCGGCTCGGGCTCCGGCGTGGGGGGCGGTTCCGGTTCCGGCTTCGGTTCGGGAGGCGGTGTGGAGGGTGACGTCGGTTTTGGCGTCGGTGCGGGTGTGCGGGCAGGGGCCGGTGCGGGTGCCGGGGTGGGTGTGGCCGGGGGTGCGGGGGGTTCTGTGGTGCGGGTCGAGGTGCGGGGTGCGGGTGTGGTTGCCGGGCCGGTCGGGGAGCGGGTGCCGGGGGTGGTGCACGTGCGGGCTCCGGTGCCGGTCTCGGTGCAGGTGCCCGACACGGGTTCGGGCGCGGGGCCGGGCGCGGCGTCCGGTTCTGGTGCCGGTCCCGTATCCGGTCCCGGGGTCGTCGGCGTCGATGCCGGGGCCGGTGTCGGCGTCGAGGCCGTGGTCGAGGCCGGGGTCGGGGACGGTGTGGATGCCGGGGCCGGTGTCGGTGTCGGTGTGGATGCCGGGGACGTGGTCGGGGGTGGTGTCGTGGTGGACGGCGGGTCGGTTCGGGGTTCGGGCGGGGGGCGGTGTCCGGTGCGGGGTGTGTGAGGCGGGTGGGGGTGAAGGGGGTTGTGGGGAGGGTGGGTTGGGGGTGGTGGGTTGGGGGTGTGTGAGGGCGGGGCGGGGTGTGCCCGCTTGATAAAATACGGACCTTCTGGTTGGTTTTACTGAGGGTGGTGGATTCGTGTATGCGGGTCCGGCCGGAGTGGCCCTTGGACAACGGAGGCACCGTGGCACGGCAGGAGCGTGCGGTACGTACGCGTCGCGTGATCTTGGAGGCGGCTGCGGCGGTCTTCGACGAGCGGGGCTATGACGCGGCCACCATCGCCGACATCCTCTCCCGGGCGGGGGTCACCAAGGGGGCGTTGTACTTCCATTTCGCGTCGAAGCAGGAGTTGGCGCAGGGGGTGCTGGACGAGCAGTTCGGTGAGGGCGGGGTGCCGCAGCGGGAGAGCAAGCTGCAGGAGCTCGTGGACGTGGCGATGCTGTTGGCGTACCGGATGAAGCGGGAGCCGATGTTGAGCGCGGGGGCGCGGCTGTCGTTGGGGCCGGGGATGCGGGAGATCTTCGGCGGGGGTTCGGTGCCGGGGTGGATCGAGTTCACGCGGACCTTGCTGGTGCGGGCGAAGGAGCAGGGTGAGCTGCTGGTTCATGTGGATCCGGCGGAGACGGCCTGGATCCTGTCGGCCTGCTGGACGGGTGCGCAGATCTACTCGCAGGCGTTGAACGACCGTACGGACGTCGAGGAGCGGGTGGCCGCGGTCTACCAGCACATCTGTCCGAGCATCGCGACGCCGGCGATGCTGGCCCGGCTGGACATGGCGCCGGACCGCGGGCAGCGGGTGGCCGCGGAACTGGAGTCGGGTCGGGGCCCGGTGCGCGAGGCGGACCCGGCGTTCTCCTGAAAAAAGGGGGGTGCCGGGTGGGGGCGCGGCAGGCCCGGCCGGCGCGCGAGCCCCCGGGCGGGGGCGAGCCCTGGCGTGTGCGGCTCCGTGGGCCGGGTCCGGGGCTTGGGTTCGGGGAGGTCTCCGGGTCGGGGCCGGGTGGGCCGTGGGCGGGGGCTGGCTGCCGTGGCGGCGGGCCTGTGGCGCGGGTTGGGGGCCCGGTGGGGCTGTCGGCGGCCGAGGCCCGTGCCGGTGGCGCGGTGCCCGGCGCCTGGTGCCCGGTCCCTGGTGTCCGGTGTGTGGGGCGGGTGTGGGTGGTGGGGCGGGTGTGGTGGTTGCGGGGGTGGCCGGGGGGCGCTCCAGTGGGATGCGAGTGTGGCTCCGGTGGGGCGGCCGACTGTGACGCGAAGATCTTTTACCCCCTGAGGCAAACCGCGTTGGCGGTTTGTGGAGACATTTCCATGGTCAAGCAGGAGCGTGCGGCCCGCACTCGGGAATCGCTGGTGCGTGCGGCCGCGGAGGTGTTCGCCGAGCAGGGGTTCGTGACGGCGTCGATCGCGGTGATCAGCCGTCGGGCCGGGGTGAGCGCGGGCGGTCTGCATTTTCATTTCGAGAGCAAGACGGCGTTGGCGGAGGCGGTCGAGGAACGTGCGGCCGGTGCCCTGCGGCAGGTCACGGCCGCCGGTTTCCGGGCTTCCTCGCGTGGACGGCCGGTGGGGGAGCGGGACGCGTCGGGGGCGGCGGGGCGGGGGCCGGGTGGCGGGGCGTTGCAGGTGTTGGTGGACGCGACGCACGCGTTGATGGCGTTGCTGGCCGGGGATGTGGTGGTGCGGGCCGGGTACGGGCTGTGCGCGGATGCCTCGCGGGCGAGCGGGGTGGACCTGCGCCGGCAGTGGGCGCGGTGGGTCGAGGAGGCGGTACGGGCCGCCGCGCGGGAGGGGACGCTGGCCGAGGGGGTCGCGCCGCGGGACGCGGCGCGTGCGGTGGTGGCGTGGACGGTGGGGCTGGAGGTTCTGGGGTCCCGGGAGCGGGAGTTGATCGCCCCGAACGCCCTCACCCGGTTCTGGTCGCTGACCCTGCCCTGCCTCGCGGCGGCCGGCATCCTGGACGACCTGCTGCCCCAGGGATCACGGCCCCCGACCACCGCCGGGCCCTCGACGGCGGCCGGGCCCTCGACGGCGGCCGGGCCCTCGACGGCGGCCGGGCCTTCGACGACCGCCGGTTCGCCGACGGCTGCCGATTCCCCGATGCCCGCTGATTCCCCGATGACTGAGGGGTCTGCGACGACCGTCGGTTCGACGACGGCCGCCAGTTCCCCGACGACCGACGGTTCGTCGACGACTGGGGGGTCCTCGACGGCCGCCGCGCCCGCGAGGGCTGCGCAGTCCCCGCAGTCCCCGGAGTCCCCGGAGTCCCCGGAGTCCCCGGAGTCCCCGGAGTCCCCGGAGTCCCCGGATTCTCCGAACCCGTAGCTCCTGGGGTTCGCGGAGTGCCGGGCGTTCGGATGCCTTCGTCCCTGTCGGCCCCGCCGGCCTCGTCGGGCGGGCCGGAGCGGGCGGCCTGGCGGGTGCTCACGGGGGCGTCCGTGCCGTCGGGGCTTCCTTGGTCGGCCGGGGAGGCGGGGGTGCCTGAGTCGTCCGCGCCGTAGGGGGTGCCGTGGGGTTGTTGACGGGGCATCGGGGGTCCGGCCGGGCCCCGTGCCGGCTGTCTTCTGCGGTCGGGTGGGTGCGTTGCCTTTCGCTCCTGGTGCCGGGCGTCCTGCTGGCGTCTCGCGCGGGGTCTGGGGCGGGGAGCGGGAGTCGTTGGCGGTGGTGTGCGGCGGGCCGTGTGCCACCTGCCCTGTTCTGTCTTGCCCTTGTGCGGTTGGGTGCCGTGGCCGTGGCCGGGGGTGTGTCGGTGGGGGTGGTGCCGCTCGGAGGCTGCTCTCGGGCGCTGGTTGTCGTGCCTCGTCCACCGGTGCCCGGCGGTCGTTGGCGCGCGGGTGGGGGTCGCGCCGCGGGCGGGTGTGGCGGGCGGGACGGTGCTCGCCGTGGTGTCCGGATTCCCCGGGCGCGGGGGCGCCGGGGCGTGTCCGGCCGGTTGCGGGGGAGCGGTGTCGGTGCCCGTGGGCCCGGTGCCGGTGCCGGTGTCGGGGTGTGGTGCGGCTGTGGTGCGGCTGTGGGTCGGAGGGCGGGTGAGGTGGCCGGCCGGGGTGCGTGGGGTACCTGCGGAGGCCCGGAGTCGGGCCGGGCCGGGCGAGGGGTGGTGTGGGTGGACGGGGCGCCGGGACGGGATGGGGTGTGTTGCCGCCGGTGGGTGTCGTGGCGGATCATTCGGCGGTCCGGGGATTTGAGGGGGAGCCGGTGCGGTTGCGTGATGTCAGGGGCGACGACGTCGACGCCTACGTCAGGATGCGGTGCGATCCGGTCATGATGGGCGACCTCGGCGGACCGCTGCCACGCGAAGGCATCGACGACAAGGTCCGGCGGGACGTCCGGAGGGCGGCGGCCGACGTCGACTGGATCAAGATGATCGTCCCCGATGCTGCGGCGCCTGACGTCGTGGCGGGAACCGTGACCTTGTGGTCCCACGATGACGGGGGCGGCGGCGGGGCCGTGACGGAGATCGGATGGATGGTCCTGCCCGAGTTCCAGGGACGAGGACTGGGCGGCCTTGCCGTTCGCACTCTGCTCGAACAGGCCCGGGACGACGGCCGTTGGGGTGTGGTGCACGCGTTCCCGGCGACCGGCAACGGCCCCTCGAACGCCATCTGCCGCTCCCTCGGCTTCCGCTTCGTCGGTAAGTGCCCGGTGACCTTCGCGGACCGGGTCCTGCGGACCAACCACTGGACCGTGGACCCCGGCCGCGACCTCACCCGGCGGTGACGGCCCCACACCAGGGAACGCGGTGACGCGCACAGCCGCCCATGGCCGCCTGCACACGGTGGCGGCAGTCGGACGTGCCACCGGCAATCGCCCCCCGTGCCGGGGACTGCGGGCATGTCCACGGCGGGCGGCACTTGCGCATCCGCCGCCCGCCGCCTGCCGCCCGCCGTCCGTCGCCCGCGGCCTTGCCGTGGACTCTCCCGCGCCGGGACCGGGCAGGGCGCGCAGGTGCGCCCTTGGGGCGTGGGGCGTGGGGCGTGGGGGGCAGAGGTGCCGGGGGTGGGAGCGTTCTGGTGCGGGCTGTCTTTCCTGGTGGTGGTCGGGGGAGGGGCCGGGTCGGGCGGGTCCGGTGTCGGTGGCTGTCGCGGTGGTGTGCCGATGTTCGGACGTCTGCTTCGGGGGCCTCGGGGCGCGGGTCCGCGGGCGGGCGGTGCGGGTACGGTCTGTGCGGCCTGTCCGGGCGGGGACGCGGCGCGCCGCCGGGGCCGGTGGCTGCCTGCGTCTGCCGACGGGGCCTGGGCGGGCCCCCCGGCACGTGTGGCCGCAGCCGGCAGTCGTGGTCGTGGGCAGGGCCGGGGCGGGGTGTGGGCCTGGAGGTCGGGCAGGGCTGGGTGAGGTCGGCGTGTTCCGTTTCGGGCGTGGCCTGGGTGGGTGGCGGCCTGCCGGGGTCGCGCCGGGTGAGGGGGAAGGCGTGAGGCGATGTGCCGCAGGGGGGTGGGCGCCCCTTTTTCCCGTGGGGGAGTCGTGGGCCGGCGGAGTGGTCCCGTAAGGGCTCTTCGCTCCCGGGGCGCGTTCCGTACGGCGGTGCGTCCCGGGCGGCGGGGGCTGCGGGCCTGCCCGGGCGGGTTCCATGGTGGGGGAGTGAACGGGTGCGGGTCGGCGGGGCGATCGGGGTGGGCCGTCGGGTTCCGGGCCGGGCGCGGTGGTGGCGGGGCCGCCGGTCGTCTCGGACCGGCCCGGGGTCTGTTGTCGGGGCCGGCGGCCGGTCGTCGTGGGACCGGGCGAGGGGCTCGCGCCGTCCGCGCGCCGTGTCACGCGGTATCCGCCGGCGCCGGAACACCCCGGTACCGCGAACGCGGCCCCGGCCGCAGACGCGCACCGGCCCGTCCACCGGTCGGGCCCGCGGGGATGCCGGGTGGCCGGCCGTTCGCGGCGGGACACCGGGACACCGGGACACCGGGACACCGGGACACCGGGGTGGTGGGAGGCGCCGGGTGCGTGGGGGTTGTGCCGGGCGGGCGGTCGACGGACGGGCCCGGGGCTTTCGGCGCCGGGAGCGGAGCGGGGGGTGTCGGGCCTGCAAGCCCCTCCGGGCACGTGTTCTCCCGTCCGCGGTGGCGCCGTTGCGGCCTGGGTGCGCCCGGCCGGCTCCGGCCCGCCCGTGCCCCCCTGCCCCCTGCCCCTGCCGCGGGCCCGGTGGTCCTGCCGCCGCACGTACGGGCGGCCGGGGGCGCGGAGTGCGGGGGTGCGGGGTCTTCCGGCGGGTGGGGTCGTGAGCCGGGCCGTGGCCCCCCGGGACGGGCGCGTGCGGGCCGGGCTGCCTGCTGCGGCCGGTGGCCGGTGGCCGGTGGCCGGTGGCCGGGCGGAGGGACGGGGGTGCCCGGGGCGGACCGGACCGTGCGGGCCGGGCGCGCCGTACCAGGCGTGCCGTACCAGGCGTGCCGTGCGGACCGGACCGTGCGGGCCGGGCTGGCCGTGCGGGCCGGGCCGGGCGGGTGGCTGCGCTGGTGGGGGTGCGGCCCCGGGGTGGTGTGAGGGCCGGGGATGACGTCGCAGAGGAGACTGTGCGGTCTCTTTCCAGTGGGTTCGGAGCCGGTCGCAGGGCGCGGGTCGAGGGGCCGTCGAGGGGTGGGAGCCTACCGCCCGGCCTGGTTGATCGTTGTGAACTGGCAGTTCAGAGCCGGTACTTGAGTCATGGTCGGGTCCCGCTGGTCCGTAAAACAGCACGACCGGTTTGATATTGACAAACCGTCGGTCCTGTTTTCTACTGGCGTTGCGACTCATCCAAGGACAGGGGAGTACGGCGTGGACATCGATGTACTGGGCGCGTTGGCCGTGCGGGAGAACGGGATCTCCATCACACCGACCGCCCCCAAGCCCCGGCAGGTCCTGGCCCTCCTGGCCCTCCATGCCGATCAGGTGGTGCCCGTGTCGGCACTGATCGAGGAGCTGTGGGCGGGAGAACCGCCGCGCAGCGCGCGCACCACACTGCAGACCTACGTCCTGCAGTTACGCGCCCTCATCGCGACCGCCCTCGAACAGGGCGCGAGACCCGGACAGGCACCGGCGGCCGACCCGGCCGCCGCGTACCCGGCTCCGGGAGGGGGAGCCGCGGTGCGGACCGCGAAGGACGTCCTGGTGACACTGCCCGGCGGCTACCTGCTCAGCAGCGGCGGCGGCACCCTGGACGTCAGGGAGTTCGACCGGCTCGCCGGGACCGGCTACCGGGCCATGGACGCCGGGGACTTCGCCGGAGCGGCCCGACTGCTCCGCGAGGCACTGGCCCTGTGGTCCGGGCCCGCGTTCGCCGACGTACACGGCGGCGTCCAGCTCGACATGGAGACCCGCCGGCTGGAGGAGACGCGCCTGTGCGCCCTCGACCAGCGGATCGAGGCCGACCTGCGCCTGGGCCGCCACCGCGAACTCCTCGCCGAACTCACCGTCCTGGCCACCCGCTACCGCACCCACGAGAACCTGCACGGGCAGTTCATGCTCGCCCTGCACCGCTCGGGCCGCCGCGGCGAGGCCCTGGACGTCTACCAGCGGCTGCGCCAGACCCTCGTGCGCGAACTGGGACTCGAACCCTCCGCGGCCCTGCGCCGCCTGCAGCGCTCGATCCTCATGGCCGGCCCCGAGAACCCGGCCGAGACGGGCGCGGAACCCGGCGGAGAACGACTCGTACGGGTCTGAGCCCCCCTCCGCCGGACACCGGCCCCCAACCGGGGGCCGCTCCGCACGAGGTCGCGACCCGTATGGGGTGCAGTCCGGGGGAAGTCGCGGTCCGGGGGAAGTCGCGGTCCGCGCGGGGTCGCGGCCCGTGTGAGGTTCACGGTCCCCACCCCCTACCGGGCCCGGGGCCGCCCGGGTCCAGGACCACCCGGGGCCCGGGTCCGGGTTCGGGCCGGGGCCCGGGGTGGGGGCGAGGGGCCGTGCGGTGCGGTTCGTACCGGGCCGGCCCCCATACGGCAACGGCCGTACGGGGCCGGATCCGGGTCAGGAGTGGGATGCCGGGCGGGGCACAGGTGAAGGCCCGCCCGCAGAAGCGGCAGACGCCCGCGGACACCCGTGGACGCCCGTCAGGGGCGGTGTCGGCGGTGAGAGGAGACGGCTCGGTGCAGGAGAGGTCGGAACGGACCCGAAGGCGGCTGGTCTATGCCGGGGCCGAGATGTTCCACCAGAACGGATACGCCAACGCCACGCTCGGCGACATCGCGAGCGCGGCCGGAGTGACGAAGGGGGCGCTGTACTTCCACTTCGCCTCCAAGGACGAACTCGCCGAGGCCGTCCAACAGCGCGGCTGCGCCCTGCTCCACGACTCGGTCCGCGCCCTGCGCGAGGCCGGCGTCCCCCCGTTGCAGGCCCTGATCGACACCACGCACTGGCTCGCGTGGACCCTGCACGAGGACCCGGCGGTCGCGGCGAGCTTCAGGATCACCAAGGAATGCGGCGCCGCCCCCGCGGGCCGGGCGGAACCCGCCCGGCGGTCGTCGACTTCCACGGGGCGTGGATCTCGGCCGTCTCCACCCTGCTGCGCATGGCACGGGAGTCCGGCGAGGTACCCGCGGCGGGCCGCGACTGGGAGAGCGCGCAGGCCCTGGTGGTGGCCGCGGCCTGCGGGATCGAGGTCCTGTCCGGGACCGGCATGCCCTACGGGGAACTCCAGCGGAAGGTCGCCGCCCTGTGGGCCCTGCTGCTGCCCGCACTGGTCGGGGAGGCCAGGGCGGGGGAGTACCGCACCCAGGCCACCGCCGACGCCTGGGACCACGACGCCGGCCACCGGCCCCGCCGCCACACCGCCGACACCCCCACCGGCCCGGGGCGGGGGCGGGCGCGCGGGCGGTACGCGGCGCCTACAGCGGGCCGTGAGCCCGGTACACGTGGTACCGCTGTGGGCCGCACCCCTGGACCCGCCGGCCCCCGCCACCTTTCCGCCCGACCAGCCCGACCAGCCCGACCAGCCCGACCAGCCCGACCAGCCCGACCAGCCCGACCTGCCCGACCTGCCCGACCCGCCAGACCCGTCCGACCCGCCAGACCCGCCCGACCCGCCAGACCCGTCCGACCCGTCCGGTCCGCCAGACCCGTCCGACCCGCCAGACCCGTCCGGTCCGCCCGGTCCGCCCGGTCCGCTCGGTCCGACGGCGGCCGGGAGTACGGCCCCGGCGACGGCGGCAGGACCCACGGCCGGGAGGGGGTGACCCCCAACGGGTCGCCGACCCCCGGGACGGCAACCACCCCTCGACACGCCCGTGTTCGGCACACCGTCGTCCCCGCCGTCCCTGCCGGCTCTGTCGGCGCTGCCGCTGCCGCTGCCGCTGCCGCTGCCGCTGCCGCTGCTGGTGCTGGTGTCGTGTTCTCGGCCGTGGGCTGTTCCGCCGGACGGGCGGCGCACCCGCCGGCCCGCCGTGAACCCGCCCCGGGCCGCTCCGCCCGCACGGACGTACGGCGCCCCCGGCCACCGCCGGGCCGGGCCGGGCCCGTTCCAGCTCCGCCGGCCGTGCGGCCCCGCCCCCTGCCCCGGCCCGGCCGGGTGTGGCCGACGCGCCCGGAACGGGAGGCCCGCGAGCGTGCGGGCGCTCCGCCGACGGCACTGAACGACCTTACGTGCACGTCCTGTTGGAGGCGGCCTCGAAGGGCGCTGGAGGAACCGGTGACCACCCGCGGAGCCCGCTACCGTGCCCCGGGTCGAGGACCGGACGACGAGAGGAACACGACGACGTGCGGAGGAGACCGTGAAAATTCAGGTGCTGGGTCCGTTGAGTGCCGAGGTCAACGGCGCTTCGATCGTGCCGACGGCCCGCAAACCGCGGCAGATCCTCACCCTCCTCGCGCTCTACCCGGGGCGGGTGATGCCGGTCCCCACCCTCATGGAGGAGATCTGGGGCACCGAACCGCCCCAGAGCGCGCTGACGACCCTGCAGACGTACATCCTCCAGCTGCGCCGCCGCCTGGGCACCGCCATGGGCCCGGCCGCACCGGGCGGCCCGGCCGGCGCTAAGGACGTCCTGGCCACCCGGCACGGCGGCTACCTGCTGCGGATACCGCCCCAGGCGGTCGACGTCCACGCCTACGAGTCCCTCGTCGCGAGCGGCCACGACCGCCACGAGCACGGTGACGACGCGGGCGCCGCAGCCTCCCTGCGGGCGGCCCTCGCCCTGTGGCAGGGCCCGGCCCTGGTCGACGTACGGCTGGGCCCGGTCCTGGAGATCGAGGTGATGCGCCTGGAAGAGAGCCGCCTGGCCACGGTCGAACGCCGCATCGACGCCGACCTGCGCCTGGGACGCCACACCGAACTGATCGCCGAACTCACCGACCTGACCGCCCGCCATCCGCAACACGAGGGACTGCACGCGCAGGCGATGGTCGCGCTCTACCGCTCCGGCCGCCAGGCCCGGGCCCTGGACGTCTACCGCCGACTGCGCGGACGCCTCGTCGAGGACCTGGGCGTGGAGCCCTCACCGCAGCTGCAGCGCCTGCACCAGGCCATGCTCGCCGTCGACCCCGCCCTCGACGTACCGGCCGGCCCCCGGCGGGGCACCACCTTCGACCTCTACGCCGTCTGACCCACCCCGCCCGGGCCTGTAGCGGGCCCCGGCCACCCCGCTCCACGAAGCCGCGCAGCCCGCCCACCCGCCCGCCCGCCCACCCGTCCGCCCGTCCGTCCGCCCGTGAAGGGTCGGGCTGCCGGCACGTGAGCGGTCGCGCCGCCCTTCCGCGAGCGGTCGGGGCACGGCCGCGCGCCGACGCGCACGCTCCCGCCTGCCGCACGCACTCTGCGACGGGCCAACGCCCCACTCGCTCCGCCCGCCCGCCCGCCCGCCCGGCCCCGCTCCGGCCGGGGCGCGGTGCCGCCGTACGCTGCCCCGCGCGTCCGCGAGCTCGGTCCGCGCGCTCGTGTCCTACCGCCGCCGTACGCCGCTCCCCGCCGGCGCCCGTGTCCAGCGCCCGCGCGCGCCCGTACACACGCCTGTTCGCGCGCCCGCGCCCTTGCTCGGTCCGGGTGCTGCCGCCCGGTGTCGCCGCAGTGCGTGGTCCGGGATCCGTACCGCTCCGGTCCCCTGGAGCGCTCCGCCCGCGTCCGCCCCCTGCCGGCCCCGACCCCGGGCCCGGCCCGCGTGTCCCGAGACGGCGCGGCAGTGGCGGTGGGGTGCGGCGGTCCGGTGCGGATTCACGCCCGGACGCAGTCCCCGCCCCCGGCCCGCGCCTCGGCCCGGGCCCGGGGCCAGCCGATGTCCTCGTCCGGGCGCAGGGCGCGGCCCGCGGTGAGGGCCGTGCGCAGGAGCCGGCCCGCATGCGCGGGCCGGGCGCGGGCGCGGGTCCCTGGGCCGGGGGAGGCCGGGGCGCGGTGTGCTGCGGGCGTCCAGGACACGCGGGTTGCGCACACCGATGGCCCCATCGTCGACTCCAAGGCGCTGGATTGGCGGAAGTGCAGGTCACCGGCGGGTGCCGCGGCCGGTCCTGGAGAGTCTGCCTCGAAGGGGTCGAGGACCGCTCGAAGACCGCACGACACCCGCCGGAGAGCCGCATGACGTGCGCATGAGACCGGTCCGCCGGCGCTGGCAAAGGTTTGCCCGCCCGTTGCCGGGCGCCCTACGCTCGGCGCCGGTTCCCGACAGAATTGTTGCCCCGCGACCCAGGGATGCTCATGCTGCGACAGCCCGCGTTCGGACACCGCCTGAGGAAGCTTCGGATGGCCCAGGGCCTGTCGCAGACGGCCCTGGCCGGCGAGGGCATGTCCACCAGCTACCTCTCCCGCCTGGAGTCCGGCGCCCGCCAACCCACCGACCGGGCCGTGGGATACCTGGCCGGCCGACTCGGACTGGAAGCCCACGACTTCCAGGAACAGGCCGGCGGCTCCCTCACCCAGGCCCTGACCCTGGCGGCGTCCACCGGGTCCCCCGACGCCATCGAGGCACTGCGCCGGGCACTGGCCGCCGAAGGCCACGAAAGCGCCCTGCTGCGCTGGCAGGCCCTGTGGCAACTCGCCCGCGCCGCACGCCTCCAGGGCGACCACCCGGCCGAACGCGACCACCTCGCACGGCTGGTGGAACTCGGCGAGGAGACGGACGTCGGCGAACTGCGCGTCCGCGGCCTCACCCGCCTGGCCCGCTGCCTGCGCTCCCTCGGCGAGATCACCCCCGCCCTCGACGCGGCCGTCGAGGCCCACCGCATCGCGCTCGGCGAGGACCTGGGAGTGGAAGACCGCGCCGCCGCCCTGCTCGCCCTGGTCTCGGTGACGGCCGAGGCGGGCCGGGTCGCCGACGCCCGGGTCCACGCCGACGAGCTGACCGCCCTGCTGCGGGGCCGCTCGGACACCCTGTGGGCCGAGGCGATGTGGACGGCAGCCGCGGTCCGCGTCCGCCAAGGCGACCACACCGGCGCCCAGGCCTGCCTGGACGAGGCACTGGAACGCTTCGGCAGCCAGGAGGACCTCGTCCTGTGGACCCGGCTGCGCCTGGCCACCGCCCGCCTGCACCTGGAGAAGCTCCCCGCCGAACCCGCCCGCGCCGAACACCGGGCCGCCGAGGCCGAAGCCGCCCTCGCGTTCGTCGCCACCCCCGCCCTGCGCCAGGACCTCACCGCCCTCAAAGCCGACCTCGCCTACGCCACCGGCCACTACGACCAGGCCCGCGCCCTGCTCGCCGCCCTCGCCGCGGACCAGCCCCGGATGACCTACCGAGGCCAGGTACGGCTGGAGATCCTGCGCCACCAACTGCTGATCCTCGACGGTGACCCGCAGGGCATCCAGGGCCTGCGCGACCTCGCCCAACAAGCCCAGCGGGACGCCAACATCGACCTCGCCGCCGAGATCTGGCGGGTCCTGGCCGACGCCCTCACCCCCACCGCCCCCACCCGGCACCCCGCCCCGCCTCCCGGCCCCCTGCCGGCCGCCGCCCCCACACCCCCGCCCGCCCCCCTGCACACGCCCCACCCCGCCCCGACCTCCTAGAACACCCCGCCCGGACCGTGCCGGGCAGGCCCACGGCGCCCCCCGGCCCCCGGCCCGCCCGGGCCACCGCCCCCGACCCGTCCGCCCCTCGACCCGTCCCCCCGGCCCGTCCCCCCCCGCTTTCCCGCCGGTCTCCCGGGTCCGTGCGGGGGTCGAGGGAGCCTCTAGCGGGGTGGTGCAGCGTGGGGCGCACCCGCACGGACGACCAGGGGAGGCGAGCGATGCCCTCGCAGCGCGTGCACACCAGCGAGCAGACGGCATCCGTTGCCGCCCCCGCCGACGTGGTGTACGGGCTGCTGGCCGACGCCGTGCGCTGGCCCCTGCTGCTGCCCGGCCCCGTCCACGTCGAACGCATCGACTTCGACGGCGTCCGCGAACGCCTGCGACTGTGGGACCTGCAGGACGGCCGCGTCCGCTCCTTCCACCTCCACCGCACCCTCGACCCGCACACCCGCACCGTGCGGTTCGAACAGGAGGACACCGCCCGCCCCGGCGCACCCACCACCGGCACCTGGACCGTCCACGCCCACGGCCCCGCCCGCTGCCGGCTCACCCTGGCCCAGGACCGCACCCTGGACGGGCCGCCCGCCGCCGCCACCGGACACAGCCGCGACCACTGGCAGGCCGAACCGGCCGCCCTCCTCGCCCACGTCGCCCAACTCGCCGAACGCTGGGAGCAACTCGACGAACTCCTGCTGTCCTTCCAGGACACCCTGCAGGTCACCGGCCCCGCCGAACTCGTCTACGACTTCCTCTACCACGTCGAGCACTGGCCCGACCGCGTCCCCCACATCGACGCCGCCCACGTCACCGAGGACACCCCCGGCATCCAGCTCGCCTCCCTGGACACCTGCGCCACCCCCGACGGCCGCACCCTGGCCACCCGCTCGGTACGCCTGTGCTTCCCCGCCGCCGCACGCATCGTCTACAAGGAACTGGCCACCCCCCACCCCATCGCCGCCCACAGCGGCGAATGGTCCCTGGAGCCCCACCGCGACGGCGTCCTGGCCGTCTGCGCCCAGCAGGTGATGCTCCGCCCCGACGCCACCGCACCACCCGCCCCCGACACGGACCCGGACGCCGCCCGCGGACACCCGGACGGGGGAGCGGCCGACGTCCGCGCCCAGGTCCGCACCTGGCTGGGCCGGGCCGCCACCGACACGCTGCGCCTGGCCGCCTGGCACGCGCAGAACACGGTACGCCGACTGCGATGAGCAGCGAGCCGCGCGCGACGAGCACCGACAGGAGGAGCCCCCGATGCACCGGACGACCCACCACGCCGGGCCCCCCGCCCCCGCCGGCCCGCCCGCCCCCGCCGGTCTGCAGGCGCCCGTCCACATCGCCGGACCGGAAGGCCCCTGGGAGGAACTCGCCGACCGGCTGGAGGACACCGGACGGGCCCTGCTCTGCACGACCTGGGGCCAGTGGCTGACCGCCGTCCTCCTGGACCCCGCACTGCGCCCGCTGCTCGCCGGGGACTGGCCGCGCTACCGGCAGACGCCGGCCGCGGCCGCCCGGATGCGGTTCGCCGTCTCGCGCGTGGTCCTCAAGTACACCGCCGCCACCGCCCTGGACGTCCCCCCGCACACCCTGGACCTGGCCCACCGCCCCGGCGGCCGGCCCGTCCTGCGCGGCGCCGAAGCCGGCGCCCGCATCGAGCTCGGCGTCGCCCACACCGGCGAACTCATCGCCGTCGGCGTCAGCCGCACCGGCCCCATCGGCGTGCACGCCGAACCGGCCGCCCGCGACCTGCCCTACGCGACCCTGCGCGACCAGCTGTGCACCCCACGGGAAGCCGCCGCCCTCGACGCCCTGCCCGCCGGCGAACGCCGCACCCGGCTGCTGTCGCTGTGGACCCTGCGCGAGGCCCACGCCCAGGCCCTGGGCCACGGCGCCCGCCACCGCATGCCGGCCCCCGCCCTCGGCCACGACACCCTCGGCCGGCCCTTCCTGCACACCCCGACCGGCCCCGACACCGACCCCGGCCACGACCCCCGCCCCGACACCGGCCCCGGTGCCGGTGCCGGTGCCGGGCGGCCGTCCGGGCCGTGGGAGGTGGCCGCCCACCTCGTCCAGGACCGCTACCTGCTCGCCGCCGCCCACCGCCCCCACCCCGCCCCCGCCGGCCCCGCCGGCCCCGCGGGCGCGGGCGGCGCCGCCCGCGCTCTCGACACCGCATCGCGGAGCACTGCAGGGCCGCTCAAGGAAACCGCCCCGCGGCCCGGCGGCGAACTACGCTTCCTGCGACCGGTCACCTCCGGCCGGGGCGAGGGAAGGCGGACGCCGTGAACGCAGCCGTGCACACGAGGCGACCGCCCCGGACGCCGTCCGCGCCCCGCCCGACCCGCCGTGCCGCCTGAACCGTGCCCGCGCCCCGGGCCCAGGCCCCCCACCCCGCCCGCCGTGCCCGCCCGCCCGCAGCCCCCGCCCGGGCCAGCCGGTGACCGGCCGGCCCGCCACCGCCGACCCGGCCGCGCCCCTGACCGTGGTCCACCACCTCCACCCCGCCGCCACCCCCCGCACCGAACCCGCGGCCGCGGCGGGCGGACGCGGCCTGGTCCTGGACGTACTCGGCCTGTCCGACGACGCGGACGCCGAACGGTTCACCGCGCGGATCGCCGAAGGCCACCGCCGCTACCACGTCGCCCTCCAGCCCCACGGCCCCGGCCGGCACACCCTGCGCCTGCACCCCGCCCCCGGACCCCACCAACCCCCCTGCCGCGACGGGCTGCTGGACGCCACCCTGCTGGCCGACCTCCTCGGCCCCCGGCCCGCCGACGGCCACCCCCTCGCCCTCACCGGCCACCAGCACGACCTGCTGCGCGAGGCCGTCACCACCCCCGGCGGCCCCGGCCTCTCCCTGCGCCAACTCCACTGGACCTGGACCGGACCACTGGACCGCGCCCGCTTCGACGCGGCCTGGCAGTCGGTGTGCGAACGGGAATCGATCCTGCGGGCCGCCCTGGACTGGACCGCGCAACCCCGCCTGGTCCTGCACCCGCACGCCGAAGTGGACATCGCCCACCACACCGGCCCCCACTGGCCGGACCTCCTCTCCCAGGACCGCCGACGCCCCTTCCCCCTGCACCGCCCGCCCCTGCTGCGCCTGACCGTCCTGCACCCCGCCCCCCACCCCCACACCCCGCACGCCCACACCCCGCACGCCCCCGCACGGCTGCTCCTGACCTGCCACCGCGCCCTCCTCGACGAACGCGGCGTGCGCCTGCTGCTGCGCGAGTTCTACCGCGCCTACCTCGCCGACGGCGTCCTGCCCGGCGGCGAACGCCGCCCCGACCTGCGCGACCACGCCCGCTGGCTGGCCCGCCAGGGCAGCGACGGCGCCCGCGAACTGTGGACGCGCACCGCACCCCCGCGCCACGCCGCGACCACCCCCGGCCGCCACCCCCACCCCGCCCCCGGACCCCCACCGGCCCCCGGACCGGACGGCGACCCCGGCAGCGGGCGGCTGCGCCGACGGCTGGAGGAACCCCACAGCTCCCGACTGCGGTCCTGGGCCGCGGCCCGCGGCGCCGGGGAGAGCAGCGCCCTGCACACGGTGTGGGCCCTGCTGCTCTACCGGGCGGCAGCCGGCGGCGCCGGGCAACCGCTGCGGGTGAGCTTCGCGGTGCGCCTCTCCGGCCGCGACAGCACCGCACCCTCCGGCGCGGGCATCCCCGGGCTGCTCGGCGGCCCGCTGCCGCTGACCGTGCGGGTCGACCGGGCACAGCCGCTGTCCGCGCTGCTGCGGCAGGTCCGCGACGCCCTGCTGGACCTGTCCGCGTACCCGTGGGTGTCCCAGGACCAGATCCGCGCGTGGAGCGGCCGCACCGGCCCGGAGGAACTGAGCGAGTCCGTCGTCGCCTTCGAGACCCCCGACACCCTCCCGGCCGCCCTGCGCGGCGAACTGCGGGCCCGGGGCATCACCGTGGACGAACCGCGCACCGCCGCCGAAGACGCCGCGCCCACCCCGCCCCTGGCCCTCACCGCCCGCCACGACGACACCGGAGCCCTGGTCCTGGACGCCGTCTACGACCGCGCGGTGTGGACCGACACGGACGCCCGCACCGTCCTGGGCCAGTGCCTGGCCCTGCTGGAGGCCCTGACCGAACTACCCGACCCCGACCCCGAATCCGACCCCGGCCCTGAATCCGACCCCGGCCCCGACGCCGGAACCGGTGCCGGGTCCGCACCCGGCCGACGCCCCCGCGGCGGAGCCGATCCCGCCGTCGGCCGGCTCCTGGACACCCTGGCCGCCGCCCCCGTGCCCGCCGCCCGCCCCCGCACCGGCCCCGCACCGGCCCGCCGCCCCGCCCTGCGGACCCTGCGCCGCGGAGAGCCCGCCGCGGACGTGATCTGCCTGCTCCGGGTGCCCGGGGCGGCGGCCGGGGTGCCGGAGCTGTTCGTCCGCGGCCACCGGGGCCCCGAGACGGTCCTGGCCCTGGAACTCGACGGCCCGCCCGACGCGGCCGCCGCAGCCGCCGTCCGAGCCGCAGCCGGTGCCGGTGCCGGCGGCGGCCCGCACGGCCCGGGACGGCTGCTGCTGTGCGGGCACGGCCCCGCCGCGGGCGCCGCGTACGCCCTCGCGCGGGCGCTCGCCGGCGCCCACCGCGCCCCCGGGAGCGGGGGCGGCGCGGTGGGAGTGGTCCTGACCGGCCTGGCCGGCCCCGGCGACAGCGCCCGCGCCCTCGCCCGGGGCCTGGCCGCCTCGACCTCCGTACGCCCCTGACCCGGCCCCGCACCCCCAAGGCCCCCGCCGGCCGCCCGCTCGCGCCCGTACGGGACACCCGCGCCCGAACACCACGGCAGGGCGGGCAGGGTGTGGCCGTGTGGCCGTGCGGTGGGGGAGCGGGGCGCGGGCAGCCCGCGCCCCGCACCCCCAAGGCCCCCGCCGGCCGCCCGCTCGCGCCCGTACGGGACACCCGCGCCCGAACACCACGGCAGGGCGGGCAGGGTGTGGCCGTGTGGCCGTGCGGTGGGGGAGCGGGGCGCGGGCAGCCCGCGCCCCGCACCCCCAAGGCCCCCGCCGGCCGCCCGCTCGCGCCCGTACGGGACACCCGCGCCCGAACACCACGGCAGGGCGGGCAGGGTGTGGCCGTGTGGCCGTGCGGTGGGGGAGCGGGGCGCGGGCTGCCCGCGGCGGCCCGGCGGGGGACCGGCGCGGGGCCGGCGGGGGCCCGGCGGGGCGGGTGGCGTACGGGAGCGGTAAGCGCCCCGGACCGTACGCACTGCACGGACCGCCCGCCCGAAGCCCGAAGCCCCTGAGCCCGAAGGCGAGGCCTTGAGCCCGAAGTCGAGGTCTGAGTCGACGAAGCCCGGGATCGAAGTCCCTTGAGTTGGGCGGGTGTTGTCGGGCGGGGTGGCGTGGCGGCGCCTCGTGCGGCGTGGCTGCGGTGGGGTGCGGCGCCACGGGGGCGGTCCCGTGCGGCCGGCCGGCGCGGTGCGGCGGGGGCGTCGGGCGCAGCGCGGTGCGGGGCGCTGCGGTGGGGCCCGGTGCGGCCGTGCGGTCCGGTGCCGGGCCGGGGTGCGGGCCCGGCCGGTCGGAGCGGGGGAGGGGCGGCTCAGGCGGCGAAGAGGTCGAACGTCGAGGTGCGCCGGGGTCCGGCGAGGACCTCCAAGGCGGGGTCGACGGCGAGCATGGCCTGGTGCAGGCGCTGCAGCTGCGGTGAGGGCTCCACGCCCAGGTCCTCGACGAGGCGTCCGCGCAGCCGCCGGTAGACGTCCAGGGCGGTCGCCTGGCGGCCGGAGCGGTAGAGCGCGACCATGACCTGCGAGTGCAGCCCCTCGTGCTGGGGGTGACGGGCGGTCAGGTCGGTGAGTTCGGCGATCAGTTCGCTGTGGCGTCCCAGGCGCAGGTCGGCGTCGATGCGCCGCTCCACGGTGACCAGGCGGCTCTCCTCCAGGCGCATCACCTCGATGTCGAGGATCGGCCCGACCCGTACGTCGACCAGCGCCGGCCCCCGCCACAGGTCCAGCGCGGCCCGCAGCCGGTCGGCGGCCAGCTGGCTGTCGCCCGCCTCGTAGGCGCCCTGGCCCTCGCGGATCAGCCGTTCCCAGTCGTGGACGTCGACGCTGTCCTCGGGTATCTGCAGCAGGTAGCCGCCGTGCCGGGTGGCCAGGACCTCCTTGGCGCCGCCCGGCGCGTCGGGTCCCATCGCGGTCCCCAGGCGGCGGCGCAGCTGCAGGATGTACGTCTGCAGGGTGGTCAGTGCGCTCTGCGGCGGCTGGGTCCCCCAGATCTCCTCCATGAGGGTGGGCACCGGCATCACGCGCCCGGGATACAGCGCGAGCAGCGACAGGACCTGTCTCGGCTTGCCCGCGGTCGGAACGATCGAGCCGCCGTTGACCTCGGCGCTCAACGGACCCAGAACCTGAATCCTCATGGTCTCCTCCGTACTCGTCGAGTCCCCCGGCCGTTTTCGACAGTTGGCCAGGGAACTGCCCCCGATGCGGGCACGCTAGCCGGGGTGGAGGTTTTCCATCCCCTTCCTGTAGCCGCTCTCTAGCCGCCTTCCATCACGGCACGTCGAGCGGGTGCGGGGGCGCGCGTCGGGGCGTCGGCCGCACGGGCGGCCGGGGCGGCGCAGACCGGTTCCCGACGGCCGGTTACGGCCAGTCGATGCGCTGCGGGCCGGCCGGCGCCCCCGGGGCCGCGCCCGGCGCGGCGGGCCCGGCGGCCGGGGCGACGGGCCAGTCGATCCGGCCGCCGCCCTCGTCGGCCCCGGCGGCCCCCGCGGCGGCCAGTACGGCCGCTCCTGCCAGCGCGGCGGCGGCGGCGATGCGGGCGATGCTCCTCATGGTGACTCCTCTGTGGCAACAAGCCGATCCGGCGTGGCAACTCCTCTGCCAAGAAGATTGGCAACACCCGCTCGGAATTCGCTCAAAACCCGCTGGAGAACCACTGGACCCCCCACCCGTAAACCCCCCCCAACCCGCCCCCGCACCCCCACCAGACCACCCCTGCTACCCCTGTGACCTGCACCGCAGGGGATGTGACAGAAACCGGCCCGCATCTTGCCAATTTTTGCCGCATTCCCCGGACTTGAGTATCGCCGGAGCGGACATTGCCAAAAGTCCCGACCGCTGGGCAAGGTATTGCCAAGCGTTTTGGCAACACAGGGAAAACCAGGGCCGGGCGAAACGTGCCGCGGCCCCCGCAGCGGGGGGAGGCCCCTGAAAATGAACACGCCGACGCACCACGCCCGGCACACGGCCCACCTGAACACCGCCTACGCCGGCCGGATGCCGCGGGCCGTGCGCGCCGTCCTCGCCGGGCGCACCGCCCACGACGACCGCCACACCGCCCCCGCACCCCCCGGACGGCCCGCCCCCCGCGAGAGGGCCCTCCACGAACTCCTCGGCCGCCTGCTGGGCGTGGCCGCCGACGACACCGTCCTGGCCACCGGCGCGGCCCAGGTCTTCGACGCCTACACCGCCCGCCTCGACCTCCGCCCCGGCGACCGGATCTGGACCACCCCCCACGAAGGCGTCGCCCAGCTGACCGCCCTGCACGCCCTGCGCGACCGCACCCGCGCCCGCCTGGAGACCGTCCCGCTGCGCACGGACGGCGACCTCGACCTGGACTGGATGCGCGAGCACCTCGACGACGACGTCGCCCTGGTCTCCGTCGTCCACGTCTCCGCCGCCTGCGGCACCCTCAACCCCGCCGAGGACATCGGCCGGCTCCTGGCACCCCACCGGGCCCGCTACCTCCTCGACGCCTCCCACTCCGCCGGCCAACTCCCCCTGGACGCCGCCCGCATCGGCTGCGACCTCCTGACGGCCGACGGCTTCCGCTTCCTGCGCGGCCCCCAGGACACCGGCTTCGCCTACCTGCGCCCCGGCCGCGAGGACACCCACCCCCAGGCACCCGCCCCCACCCCCGCCGCCGCGGCCGCCCTGGCCTGCGCCCTGGCCCACCCCGCCCCCGCCGCCCCCGACCTGCTGCCCCGGCTGCGGGCCGCCCTGCGGCAGATCCCCGGCACCGAACTCCTGCCCGCCGGCACCGCCCAGGCCGGCATCCTCGCCTTCCGCCACCCGCAGGTCCCCGCCGCCCTCCTGCGCCGCCGACTCGCCCGCCTGGGCGTCGCCGTCGCCAAGACCGTCGCCCAGGAAACCCCCCTCCACCCCGCCGGCCGGGGCGGCGCCACCGCCGTCCGCGTCTCCGTCACCGCCGACACCACCCCCCGCGACCTCGACCGCCTCACCCACGCCCTCGAACAGATCCTGCGCGAGGAACACCACACCACCACCAACACCGCCGCCGTCCACCCGCCCCGGCAGACCGCCGCCCCCGTGCGCGCCGCGGCCGGCCACAGCACCCCCCGCCCCGCCCACACCACCCCGCCGCCGCGCCGCGGCCACCTCACCCTGCACCTCACCCCCTGACCCGCCCCCGCCCGCCCGCCGCCTTCGCCACCCGCCCCGAACCGCCACCCGCCCGACACGAACCGGCCACCCCGCCCCGACCCGCCGCCCGACCCGCCGCCGCACCCGCCGCGCCGGAGCCACCACCGCGCCCTGTACGGACATTCGAGCCGACTTCCACGACCTCTTGAGCCCCGCGCGCGACGGTGGCTGGAATCCGGCCCCAGACCTGGAGGAGCTCCATGACCATCAGCGACGCGCCACCCCTGCCGGCCCTGGACCGCACGGCCGAACTGGCCGGCATCAAGGCCACCGCCCTCGCCGGCCCCGACGAACGCGCCACCCAGCGCCAGCACGACAAGGGCAAACTCACCGCCCGCGAACGCATCGAACGCCTCCTGGACCCCGACTCCTTCCACGAGATCGAGGCCCTGCGCCGCCACCGCGCCACCGGCCTCGGCCTGGAGGACAAACGCCCCTACACCGACGGAGTCGTCACCGGCTGGGGCACCGTCGAGGGCCGCACCGTCTTCGTCTACGCGCACGACTTCCGGATCTTCGGCGGCGCCCTGGGCGAAGCCCACGCCGAGAAGATCCACAAGGTGATGGACCTCGCCGAGTCCGCCGGCGCCCCGCTCGTCTCCCTCAACGACGGCGCCGGCGCCCGCATCCAGGAAGGCGTCTCCGCGCTCGCCGGCTACGGCGGCATCTTCCAGCGCAACACCCGCGCCTCCGGCGTCATCCCCCAGATCAGCGTGATCGTGGGACCCTGCGCCGGCGGCGCCGCCTACTCCCCGGCCCTGACCGACTTCGTGTTCATGGTCCGCGGCACCTCCCAGATGTTCATCACCGGCCCCGACGTCGTCCGCGCCGTCACCGGCGAGGAGATCTCCCACAACGGCCTCGGCGGCGCCGACGTCCACGCCGCCGTCTCCGGCGTGGCCGCCTTCGCCTACGACGACGAGGACAGCTGCCTGCAGGACGTACGCCACCTGCTGTCCCTGCTCCCCGCCAACAACCGCGAGACCGCCCCCCACGAACCGGGCGAGGACCCCGCCGACCGGCGCACCGACGCCCTGACCCGGATCGTCCCCGCCAACCCGCAACAGGCCTACGACATCCGCAAGGTCGTCGAGGAGATCGCCGACGACGGCGAGTACTTCGAGATCCAGCCCGCCTGGGCCGCCAACGTGGTCTGCGCCCTCGCCCGCCTCGACGGCCACGTCACCGGCTTCGTCGCCAACCAGCCCGCCCACCTCGCCGGCGTCCTCGACATCCACGCCAGCGAGAAGGCCGCCCGCTTCGTACAGTTCTGCGACGCCTTCAACATCCCCCTGGTCACCCTCGTCGACGTCCCCGGCTTCCTGCCCGGCGTCGACCAGGAACACGGCGGCATCATCCGCCACGGCGCCAAACTGCTCTACGCCTACTGCAACGCCACCGTCCCGCGGATCTCCCTGGTCCTGCGCAAGGCCTACGGCGGCGCGTACATCGTCATGGACTCCCGCTCCATCGGCGCCGACCTCGCCCTGGCCTGGCCCAGCAACGAGATCGCCGTCATGGGCGCCGAAGGCGCCGCCAACGTCATCTTCCGCCGCGAGATCGCCGCCGCCGCCGACCCCGACCAGATGCGCGCCCAGAAGATCAAGGAGTACCAGGCCGAACTCATGCACCCCTACTACGCCGCCGAACGCGGCCTGGTCGACGACGTCATCGACCCGGGGGAGACCCGCACCACCCTCGTCGCAGCCCTGGCCATGCTCCGCACCAAATACGCCGGCCTGCCCTCCCGCAAGCACGGAAACCCCCCGGTATGAGCACCCACCCCGCACCCTCCCCGCCACCCGCCCCCGACCCGGAATCCGGCGCCGGCCCGGTGCCCGACCCGCCACCCGCCTGGACCATCACCCGCGGCCGGCCCGACCGGGCCGAGACCGCCGCCGTCCTGGCCGTCCTGACCGCCTGGCTCGGCCGCACCCGGGCCCCCGCCCCCGCACCGCCCCCGCCCCCCGCCCGCGCCGCCTGGGACCGCCCCCCGGCCCGCCCGCTGCCCCGCGCCGGAACCTGGCGCCCGCACTGACCCCGCCCACCGGCCCGCACCCCGCACCCCGGCCCGCACCCCGTACGCCGTGACGGAGCGGGCCGGTCCGGTCCGGGGCCGGGCCGCCTCCATCCGCCTTCCGCCGCGCCCCGAGCGCCCTGCGCCACCCTGACGGCGTCCAGGACAGCGACGGAGGGATAGCAATGACGCCGAAGGCGAGAGACAAGGCCCCCGACCGGCCCGTGGCCCTGGTCACCGGAGCCACCAGCGGCATCGGCCTGGCCGTCGCCCGCGACCTGGCCACCCGCGGCCACCGCGTGTTCCTGTGCGCCCGCACCGAGACCGCCGTCAAACAGACCGTCGCCGACCTCCAGGCCGAAGGCCTCACCGTGGAGGGCACCGCCGCCGACGTACGCGACCGCACCGCCGTCCGGGCCCTGGTCGCCGCCGCCACCACCACCTACCGGGCGCCCGTCAGCATCCTGGTCAACAACGCCGGCCGCAGCGGCGGCGGCGCCACCGCCGGCATCACCGACGAACTGTGGCACGACGTCATCGACACCAACCTCAACAGCGTCTTCCTCCTCACCCGCGAAGTCCTCAACGCCGGCGGCCTGTCCACCGCACCCTGGGGCCGCATCATCAACATCGCCTCCACCGCCGGCAAACAGGGCGTCCTGCTCGGCGCCCCCTACTCCGCCTCCAAACACGCCGTCATCGGCTTCACCAAAGCCCTCGGCAAGGAACTCGCCCCCACCGGCACCACCGTCAACGCCGTCTGCCCCGGCTACGTGGAAACCCCCATGGCCGCCCGCGTCCGCACCGGATACGCCCAGGTGTGGGACACCACCGAGGAGTACGTCCAGGAACAGTTCGAGGCCAAGATCCCCCTCGGCCGCTACTCCACCCCCGAAGAAGTCGCCGGCCTCGTCGGCTACCTGACCACCGACCTCGCCGCGTCCATCACCGCCCAGGCCCTCAACGTGTGCGGCGGACTCGGCAACGCCTGACCACCCCACCCGCCACCCCACCCCGCCCGCACCGAAAAAAGGGGCCCCGGACGGTCCACCCGTCCCGGGCCCCTCACGCCGTACCCGCCCGGGCCGCCGCTCACAACACCGCCGGCGACCCCGACACGTCCCGCACCACGGCCGCCGGAGCGATCCCCGACTCCCGCCACCGGGCCACCACCCCACCCTCCACCGGCTCCCCGGCCAGCAGCACGTGCCGCAGCGAGGGAAGCGTGCTCCCCAGCGCCGCCTGCGTCAGCCGGGCGAACGCCGACGGCAGCTGCGTCAGCACCGTCACCCCGTGCCCCGCCAACAGCCGCACGAAAGCCCCCGCGTCCCCGGCCGCCTCCCGGCCCGCCACCACCATCCGCCCGCCCGACAGCAGCGGACCCCACGGCTCGCGCATGCCCACCTCCAGGCTCATCGAATGGAACGACGCCCACACGTCGTACGGGCCCGCCTCCAACAACGGCACCACGGCATCCACCCACGCCAGCACGTCCAGGTGGCTCACCACCCGCACACCCGCCGCCCGCCCCGGCTCACCGCCCGCCGGCAGCGCCACGAACGCGGCCCCCGGACCGATCTCGCACACCGCCCGCACCCGCGGCCGCACCGCGATCACGAACCGGCCCGTCTTGGCCACCGGCACCTCGTCGCGCAGCAGCACCCCGTCGGAGACCACCATCTCCACACCGGCCTCGCGCATCATGAACTCCTGCAGGCCCGCACGGTGCCCCGACTCCAACGGCAGCACCGCCGCCCCCGCCCGCATCACCCCGACCACCGCCGCCGCCGACACGTGCGAACGCCGCACCCGCACCGCCACCGCCGCACCGGGCCCCGCCCGCCCCGACAACCGCCGGGCGACGTCGTCCGCCAGCCAGTCCAACTCCAGATAGGTCGAGGCCCCCTCCCCGTCCTGAGCGGCCACCCGCCCCGCATGACGGGCGGCCGCCGCCGCGAACCGCGTGTCGATGCGCTCCCGGCGCTCGGACCGCCCGGCCGCCGGGTCCAGCCCGATCCGGCCCAGCACCCCCGCCAGATCGGCCGACAACCGGTCGAGCTCCTGATGGTCCCCACTGGCGTTCATACGGCCTCCCGGCGAACGGATCGGTACTCCGGCGCCGATGGTGTCCCGCCCGACCGGAGGACCGCTCAAGTCTCGCCGTACACGACCGCTCGACACCGGCTGGAGACCCCCTCGAACCCCCGCCCACACCAGGTCGAGAACAGCTCCAAGGGCCCTGGCCCACCCCCACCGCCCATGCCTACGATTCCCGGGCTCACGCCGAAGCCACACGCTGCCCGCCGCGCTCCGAGACGACCACTCGTGGACGCACGCACATGGAACTGAGCTTTGTGGCTATGGCCCGTCTCGCGAGACTGGATTTGACTGTACTCATGACTCAGAACACGCAGATCACCCTCATCATCGGCGGCACCGGCAAGACCGGCCGCCGCGTAGCCGAGAAGCTCACCGCGCAGGGCCGCGAGGTCCGCATCGGATCGCGCAGCGCCGAGCCCGCCTTCGACTGGCACGACCCCAAGACCTGGGAGCCGGCCCTCGCGGGCGTCGACCGCGTCTACGTCACCTACTACCCCGACCTCGCCTTCCCCGGCGCCGCCGAGCAGGTCGGCGAATTCTCCAAGGTCGCCGTCGCCGCCGGCGCCCGCCGCCTGGTCCTGCTGTCCGGCCGCGGCGAAGAGGCCGCCGAGGTCTCCGAGGACAACCTCAAGGCATCCGGCGCCGACTGGACCATCGTCCGCTCCAGCTGGTTCAACCAGAACTTCTCCGAGAGCTTCTTCCTGGAGCCCGTCCTGGCCGGCGAGATCGCCCTGCCCACCGGTGACGCCGTCGAGGCGTTCGTCGACGCCGACGACATCGCCGACGTCGTCGTCGCCGCCCTCACCGACGACAAGCACATCGGCAAGACCTACGCCCTGTCCGGCCCGCGCCTGCTCAGCTACAGCGACGTCGCCGCCGAACTGACCAAGGCCACCGGACGCGAGATCCAGTACATCTCCGTCACCAACGAGGAGTACCGCGCCGTCCTGCGCGAGAACAACCTCCCCGAGGAGTTCGCCGACCTCTTCACCATGATCCTCGACGGCCGCAACGCCCACCTGGTGCACGGCGTCGAGGAAGCCCTGGGCCGCAAGCCCAAGGACTTCGCCGACTTCGCCCGCGAAGCCGCAGCGACCGGCGTCTGGAACGTCTGACGACACCGCCGCCACCCCCTCCCACCCAAGCCCCTTGACCCGGGCGGCGACTCTGGTACGGCCGCCGCCCGGTGCTCGGGACCCGGCACCGGGCAGGGACACACCGGCACCCCGCACCACGTACAGGCACCACGCACCACCGCACCACGTACAGGCACCACGCACGGGCACCCCGTGCCAGGCACCGCGCACCGACCGACCGGCAGGAGGCCGCCATGCCCACTCCCCAGCCGTTCTCCAGCGAACACGGACTCCACTCGCTGCCCCCCTACTTCCACGGCTTCGCCCTCATGCACATCGCGATGCGACGCGACGCGGCCCGGCTGCGCGCCGCCGCCCCCACGTGGAACGGCGCCGGCGGCGACTGGTGGCAGCGGCTGCGCGAGGTCATCGAATGGCACCACACCAGCGAAGACGACGTCCTGTGGCCCGGACTGCGCCGCAAGGACGCCGACTTCGACGCCCAGGCCCGCGAACTCCACGACGACCACGAAGAACTCGACGCCGCGATGCACGCCGTCTCCACCGCCATCGCCCGCCGCGGCGACGGCCTCCCGCACGCCGCCCGGACCTTCGAAGCCGTCCTCCACGACCACCTGCGCGACGAAGAACGCATCGTCTTCCCCGTCTTCGACCGACTCGGCGAACGCGCCTACCTCGCCGAAGAACGCAAGGTCGTCTCCAGCGCCCCGATGCGCGTCATGACCCACCTCCAGCCGTGGATGTTCGACGGCGCCCCCCGCCAGTCCGTCGCCCACGTCTCCGCCACCATCCCGCCGCCCGTCCGGCTGATCGGCGCGACCCTGCTGCAACGGCGCTACGAACGCACGCTGAAGGGAATCCTGAAGTGACCAGCACCACCACCCAATCCGTGACCCTCGTGGCGGCCACCGTCGGCACCGGACTGATGGCAGGCCTCTACTTCGCCTTCGACATCTCCGTCATGCCCGGCCTCGCCCGCGGCGACGACCACACCTACGTCACCGCCATGCGCAACATCAACGAGGCCATCGACAACGGCCTGTTCGGCCTGCTCTTCCTCGGCGCGTTCCTCGCCACCGGCGTCGCCGCCACCCAGCAGCAGCGCCGCGGCCGCCCCGACGCCGCCCGCTGGGGCTGGCTCGCCTTCGCCCTCTACGGCCTCTCCCTGATCGTCACCGCGATCGTCAACATCCCCCTCAACAACCAACTCGCCCGCGCCGGCGCCGACGCCACCGCCGCCCGCACCCGCTTCGGCGGCCGCTGGACCACCGGCAACGCCGTCCGCACCCTGGCCTGCACCGCCGCCCTCGCCGCCCTCGGCCGCGCCCTCACCCTCCACGGCCGCGCCTCCGCCTAGGGCGTCTCTTCCGGATCCTGCCTGACCCGCGCCGCCCGGCACCGCACCTCGCCGCCTTGGCGGAACACCACGTACGTCCAGTACTCCGGCGTCCCACCAAGGCGCCGATGCACGGCACCGGACGACGCCGGCTCAACCCGCACGATCCGAAAGAGACGACCCAGGCCGCCCCCGCGGACCACACCGGCCCCGGCACCTCCACCCGGGCCGGCCCCCGATCCACCCCCACCCGCACCACGGCACCACCCCACGAACGGCGCCCGCTCTCTTACTTCCGTCCCCCGCGGGAGAGCGGGCGCTTCGCCGCGCCCCCAGACAAGGACACCCCATGGACGCGCTGACCGGCCTCCTGGAAGGCCCCAAAGCCCGCGGAGCCTTCCTCCTGAAATCCGTCTTCAACCCGCCCTGGTCCCTGCGCGTCCAGGACCGCGCCCCGCTCTCCGTCGTCACCATGGTCCACGGCGACGCCTGGCTCCTGCCCGACCACGGCGCCCCCGTCCTCATCCGCCCCGGCGACGTCGCCGTCGTCCGCGGCCCCGAGCCCTACACCGTCGCCGACACCCCCGACACCCCCGTCCAGATCACCGTCGGCCCCGAACAGCGCTGCACCACCCAGGAAGGCCAGGACGTCACCGACGTCCTCGCCCTCGGCGTCCGCACCTGGGGCGACGACTTCCAGGACGCCGGCTCCGCCGTCATGCTCAGCGGCACCTACCAGGCCCCCAGCGAAATCGGCCGCCGCCTCCTGAGCGCCCTGCCCACCCTCCTGGTCCGCCCCGCCACCCCCACCGCCGACCACACCCTGGTCACCCTCCTCACCGCCGAGATCTCCAAAGACGAACCCGGCCAGGAAATCGTCCTCGACCGCCTCCTGGACCTCCTCCTCATCGGCGTCCTGCGGACCTGGCTCGCCGCCCCCGCCAGCGGCGCCCCCTCCTGGTACCGCGCCCAGGGCGACCCCGTCGTCGGACCCGCCCTGCGCCTCCTGCACGAGAACCCCGCCCACGGCTGGACCGTCGCCGAACTCGCCCTGAAAGTCGGCGTCTCCCGCGCCTCCATGGCCCGCCGCTTCACCGACATCGTCGGCGAACCCCCCGTCGCCTACCTCACCGGCTGGCGCCTGGCCCTCGCCGCCGACCTCCTGCGCGAACCCGACGCCACCATCGCCACCGTCGCCCGCCGCGTCGGCTACAGCTCCGCCTTCGCCCTGTCCACCGCCTTCAAACGAGTACGCGGCATCAGCCCCCAGGAATACCGCACCCACACCCAGCCCGACGACGCCACCACCGCCACCCCCACCCCCGCGCACCGTCGTCCTGCCCGCCCCCTGACAGCCCGCCGCCCGCCGCCCGGCCCCCACACGGGCCGCACGGCGGGCGGACACCCGGCCCGCACACCGGGCCCGCACACCCGGCACCCTCAGCCGGCCCCCCGCACCACCGCCGTCAGCACCAGCCCCGAACCGGCCAGCCACCGGCCCCCGTACACCGGGTCCACACCCCCCGCCGGCACCCCCGCCGGCGGACACACCGTCGCGGTGAACGTCCCGGCCGCCGACAGCGACACCGTCGCGTCCCGAAACCCCAGCCACAGGCCCGTCGCCGGATACCACGCCTTGTACAGGGCCTCCTTCGCCGAGAACAGCACCCGCTCCCACGGCACCGACGCGTCCACCGCCGCCAACGCCGCCAGCTCCGCCCGCTCCGCCTCCGAAGTGATCAGACCCAGCACCCCCCGCGGCAGCGGACCGGCCGGCTCCGCGTCGATGCCCAACGCCGCCACCGCCCCCGCCTCGGCCACCACCGCCCCCCGATACCCGTCACAGTGCGTCAGCGAACCCACCACCCCCACCGGCCACTGCGGCGCCCCGCCCCGACCCGGCAACAACGCCACCGGCGGACGACCCAACTCCGCCAGAGCGGCCCGCGCACACCCCCGCACCGTCGCGAACTGCCGCCGCCGGCGCGCCCGACGGCCCTCCATCAACACGGCCTCGGCCTCGAACAACACGACGGGCGCCTCGTCGTCGAAGGCCTCCGACGACGAGACGCCCGCAGGCAGCAGCACCTCGATCATCGCGAGGCGAGCTCCCCGACAGCCGCGACCACCAGCAGCGGACGCTCCAGCGGCAGCATGTGACCCGCACCCGCCACCGACTCGAACCGCGCCCGCGGCAGCACCCCGGCCAGCGTCCGCGCCAACTCGACCGCGATCACCTTGTCACCCTCCCCGTGCACCACCACCGCCGGAATCGTCACCGACGCCAGCGCCTCGCGCACGTCCCAGCCCCGCGTACAGCGGAAGAAGTCCGCCCGCACCCGCGGCACCGTCCCCGCGAACAGCTGACGGTTCACATCCAGCACCACCGGATCCACACCCTTGCCCATCGTGGACCCCAGCAGCCTGCCGCCCAGCCACCCGCGGCGCAGCGCCCACGAGAAGACGGCACTGCCCATCATCTTCACCTCGCTGTCCGGGGTGTCCTGGCCGTGCGCCGCCGTCCCCAGCAGCACCAGACCGCGCAACCGGCCCGCCGACGGCGACGTCGAGGCGTACGACAGGGCGGCGAACCCGCCCCCCGAATGACCCACGACCACCGCCTCCCGCGCACCGGTCTCACCCAGCACCGCCGCCAGGTCCGCGCCCAGCCGCTCCACCGACACCGCGGTGCGGCCCAGCGTGGACGCACCGTGACCGCGCTGGTCGTAGAGCACCACCCGGTGCCCCGCCCGGATCAGCCGGTCGGCGACCGTGCCCCACACCCGGCGGGCGTGCGCCCACCCGTGCACCAGCACCACGTCACCGGCCGGCACCGTCCCGGCCAGCGGCGCCAGGACCGTCACCGCCAGATCGGCGCCGTCGTCCGTGCGCACCGTCAGCTCGCAGGTGACCTCCGGAGCCGTCGTCACCGCTTCACCGCCGACAGCTGCCGGTCCAGCGACTCGAACGCCGCCAGCGTCGCCTTCGAGTGCTCCACACCCAGGTCGGCGACCTTCGCCAGCACCTTCAGCCAGCCGTGCGGGCTGCCCGTGAAGTGCATCGAGATCCGGGTACGCCCGCCCTCCAGCGGCTCCAGCAGGAACGTGCTCGGCCCGCGGAAGACACCCTCCACGTACTCGATGTCCAGCCGCCGGCCCGGCTCCACCGCCACCGTCCGAGAGGTGAACCGCAGCTTCAGCCCGCCGTTGCCCTCGCCCTTGGTGTGGACCGTCACGCCCACCTTCCCGCCCACCGCGTCCGGCGCACCCGACACGGCCGTGAACGTGTTGTGCGGCACCCACCACTTCTTCGCGCCGCGGAACTCCGCGACGAGCGCGTCCCAGACGGCATCCGCCGGGGCGTCGATCACCGCCTCGTCGATCAGGTCGTACGTCGTCATCTCCAAGCCTCCACTCGGTACGGAAACAGAAAAGGGCGGCGGGGGCGGGGACCCTCACCCCACCCCCGCCGCCGGGACCCCACAGCCGGCCCGGACTCCGCCGTCAGGCGAAGAAGCCCTGGCCGGGCGTGAAGATGTTGTTCGGGTCGAACTTCCGCTTGGCGTTGACGAAGCCGCTCCAGCGGTTGCCGAAGTGCTTCTTCCAGTCCGCGCCCGTCATCGGGATCGACCCCACCAGGTACCGCTTGGCACCCAGCGCCACGGCCACGTCGTACAACCGCCGGTTCTGGTCGATCATGCCCTGGATGTTGGGCTCACCCGGGTTGGGGAAGCGCAGCAGGTCGAACAGGTAGACCACCGACTCGTTGGGCATCATCGCCAGCGGCCGCTTGATCTTCGAGGTGTGGAACGGGTAGAAGAGCAGGAACCCGCCGCCCAGCGAACTCGCGTCCAGCTCCTGCTCGACCTGCTTCATGAACGTCTTGGTCTTCGACGCCGGCAGGAACATGCTCAGCCACGGCTTGGGCGTGTACCAGTGGCCGCCCTCCTTCAGGTACGCCTCGTAGGCGTCCAGACGGAACATGTAGTCCCGGAACGACACGTCCTCGATGACCGCGTCCGCCCGCACGTCCTTCAGGTCGCACAGCAGCCGCGTCCGGTTCGGCGGCGTCGTGCTGTACGTCGCCCCGACCTCCAGCTTGTAGCGCCACCCCGAGTTGTCCGGGGTGCGCAGCATCTCACCGGCGTGGACCTGGAACCGGCTGTCGGCCAGCACCTTCTCCGAGTCGGCCAGGTACTGCTCCACCGAGCTGTAGAACAGGCTGAAGATGACCGCCCGCTTCGGCGCCGGCACCAGCTTGACCGTCGCCCGCACGATGATGCCGACCTGGCCGCCGCCCGACAGCGCCGCGTTGAACAGGTCCGACCGCTGGCTCGCCGTCGCCGTCACCAGCTTGCCGTCACCGGTGATGATGTCGATCGACTTCACCGTGTCGCACAGCAGACCGTACTTCTGCACGGTCCCGCCGATACCGCCGATGCTGATCGTCCCGCCGACCGAGATGTACAGGTAGTCCGGGAGGGCCGGCGGGGTCTTGCCCACCGCCAGCGCGGCGTCCGTCAGCTGGCCCCAGGTCACCCCCGCCTCGACCACGGCCTGGTCGCCGCCGATCGACACGATCTTCGACATGCCCTTGGCATCGATGGAGATGCCGCCCGGCACCCGCGCCTGGCCGTACACCGAGTGCGACTCGATGTCGTCGCCCGTACCGCCCTGACCGTTCACGGCGACCTTGATGCCGTTGGCCCGGGCATAGTTGACGATCTTGACGATGTCGTCGATGTGGCCCGGACGGAGCACCGCCCACGGCTTGCTCGGGTCACCGTCGAAGAGGTGCCCGAAGTCGTTGGCGAACGCCTCGACCGTCGCGGGCGTCGTCTCCAGCGTGCCGACCAGTCCCGGCACCGGCACGACATCGGGATTGCGGGCGGCCTCGGCGGCCGTCGCCCACGTCTGGTCCACCGCGTTCCAGCCGACCACGGCCACGGCCGTCGCCGCGATGGAGCCGAGGACCCGGCGGCGGGAAGGCTCGGCGCTCACGCCGGCATCGGTTCTAGGGGTGCTGCTCATCTTTCTGCGTCTCCTACTGGTGAGGTACCGGCTTGGTGCTGCGTACCTGGGAAGCGAGCTGGTACTCGCTCAGGTCGAGGCGCTTGGTACCGCGGCGGAACCGCCACGTGTACGTCGGGAAGATCGAGGTGTTGCGGCCGTTCGCGTCGAGGTACCAGCTCTTGCAGCCGCCCGACATCCACACCGTGCCCTCAAGGTGCCCGTCGAGCTTGCGGTTGTAGGCGTCCTGCGCCTCCTGGCGGACCTCGATGCTGGCCAGACCCCGCTTGGCGGCCTGCTGCAGCGAGTCCACGACGTACTGGACCTGCGCCTCGATCATCACGGTCTGCGAGGAGTGCCCCAGCGCCGTGTTGGGACCCAGCAGCATGAACAGGTTCGGGAACCCGGCGATCGTGGTCCCCCGGTGCGCGGACATGCCGTCCTTCCACGTCTCGCGCAGGCTCACCCCGCCCCGGCCCCAGATCCGCCGCGCGACCGGACGGTCGGTGGCCTGGAACCCGGTGCCCAGGATGATGGTGTCGACCTCGCGCTCCACCCCGTCCGACCCGACGATCGACCGCGCCCGGACCTCCGCGATCCCGTCGCTGACGATCTCCACGTTGGGCTGCTGGATCGCCGGGTACCAGGTGTTGGAGAACAGCAGGCGCTTGCACGCCACCAGGTAGTCGGGCGTCAGCCGGGCGCGCAGCGCCTCGTCGGCCACCGACTTCTTCAGGTGGTCGCTCGCCATCTTCTGGACCTTCTCGGCGAGCTTGGGGCGCTTCCAGAAGAACGCCAGGATCTCCCGGCCCCACATGTTGAAGCCCCGCCGGAACTTCTGGTAACCCGGCAGCGAACGCAGCAGCTTGGTGTGCAGCTCGCTGTTGGCCTTGTCGGGCTTGGGACCGATCCACGGGGGAGTGCGCTGGTAGAGGTCCAGCTGCCCGACCTCCGGCTGGATCGCCGGCACGAACTGGATCGCCGAGGCGCCGGTGCCGATGACGGCGACGCGCCGGCCGGCCAGGTCGTGGTCGTGGTCCCAGTCGGAGGAGTGGAAGACCTTCCCCTCGAACCCGTCCAGGCCCTTGATGTCCGGCACCGCCGCCTCGCTGAGGTAGCCGGTACCCGTCACCAGGAACTGGGCGGTGTACTCGCCCTGGGAGGTCTCGATCCTCCAGTGCCGCTCGCCCTCGTCCCAGCGGGCGGCCTCCAGCTCGTGCCCGAACCGGATGTGCGGGCGCACCCCGAAACGGTCGGCCGTATCGCGCAGGTAGGCGTACAGCTCGTCCCGCGAGGCGAACGTCGACTTCCAGTTCGGGTTCCGGGCGAAGGAGAACGAGTAGAGGTGGGACATGACGTCGCACGCACAACCCGGATAGCTGTTGTCGCGCCAGGTGCCGCCGACCTCGTCAGCCCGCTCGAACACCAGGAAGTCGTCGATGCCCGACTGCAGCAGCCGGACGGCGGTGCCCAGGCCCGAGAACCCGGTACCGATGACCGCGACCCGCAGGTGCCGGGTCGGGCCGCGGCCACCGGGAGCCGGCTCGGTGCCCGTCCGGGCACCGCCGTCCTTGGCCGGTTCGAGAATGCTCGTCACGTCTGGCTCCCTTAGCGGCGCGTGATGGTGACGCGGAAGTTGTTGAAGAACTTGTCCTCGAGGGTGTACGCGAAGATGTCCAGGTAGCGCTCGAAGCGCGAGACGACCTCCTCGCCCTCCAGGGCCACGGCCTCGTCCCGGCGCTCCGCCAGCAGCACCAGCCACGCCCGGCACGCCATCGCGAACGACTCGCGCTCGTTGACGACCTCGTCGATCTCGAAGAGGCCCTCGGCCGCCGCGCTCAGCTCGCTCAGGTGCGGGATGTGGCAACCCTCGAACTCGGAGCGCTGCAGGAACTTCAGGTCGTCCAGCAGCGCCCGGTTCATCGGCAGCGCCTCGGCCGTCATCGTGTGCAGCACGAACTTCGCACCCGGGTTCAGGGCGTTCGCGACCTGCTGGAAGAAGTACCGGTAGCGCTTGGTGCGCTCCTTGGGCGGCAGGTTGGAGGACACGAAGTGCTCCAGCGCGTTGATGCAGAACGCCGCGTCGTACTTCTCGCTGTCGTCGGCGACCTTGTAGTCGGCCCAGCTCTGCACCAGCGTGGTGATCTTCGGGTTGCCGAGGCCGTCGATGAAGGCCTCCTGCGTACGCGACAGGGTCAGGCCCACGGCCCGCTCCGCGCCGTGCACGGTGGTGAGGCGGTTGAGCATCGTGCCCCAGCCGCAGCCGATGTCCAGGACGCGCCCGGTGGCCGGGGTGACGTTCGCGAGCTCCGCGAACTTGTCGAGCTTGCGGTACTGCGCCTCGTCGAGCGCGGCGTTGAGGTCCTCGCCGGCCTCCCAGTAACCGCCGGAGTACATCATCGAGGGGCCCAGCAGGAGCCGGTAGAAATCGTTGCTGACCTCGTAGTGGTGCCTGATCGCATCGACCTCGGGGTCCACCGACTTGGGGGCGACCGTTGTCATCCTGATCCTCTTTCCTGCGTGTCCGGCGGGCCGTATTTCCTAATTCGCGTCCGAGGAAACCCGATGCCCCGCAAGGCGGGCGCAAGACGGACCGCATTCACGCCAACGTCCCGTGTTGCGGCTTCCTTGCGGGGGCGGGGATTTCATCACTCTCGAAAACAGACACGCACTGCCGAGTTGCATTGCCGAGAGAGGACCGACCCCATGTCGCTGCCCACCATCGAAGAACTGGCGAGCCAGCTCGAGGCCGTTTCTGGTGCCGCAGAGGTCAGCCCCGACGCCCCGCTCCAGCACATCGCGGACGTCGACTCGCTGGACCTGATGGAGTGGCTGTACGGATTCCAGAACCAGTACCCGCACATCCCGGCCGACGAGTCGCTCTTCGCCGACCTCGACGACACGACCACCCTGCGTGACGTGTACGCGAAGATCGTCGACCTCGCCCCGGCTCAGGCGTAGCGGGGGGTGACGTGACCGGCTTCGACATCACCGGGTGGGGCATGTCCGTACCCGAACGCATCGTCACCAGTGCCGAGCTCGCCGAACGGTTCGGTGTCGACGAGCACTGGGTCGTCAGCCGCTGCGGGATCCGCGAGCGGCGGGCGGTCAACCCGGGGCAGACCACCGCCTCCCTGGCCGTCGAGGCCGGCCGGCGCGCGCTGGACAAAGCGGGTCTGACCGGCGCCGACATCGCCCACCTCATCGTGGCGACCGCCACGCCCGAGCAGCCCTCCCCGGCGACGTCCGCGTTCGTCCACCACGAACTGGGCATCTCCGGGAGCGCGCACGACGTCAACTCCGAGTGCGCGGGCTTCGTCTACGGGCTGGTGTCGGCGATGGCACTCATCGCCATCGACCCCCGCCCGATCCTGCTCATCGGCTCCGACACCCACACCCTGACGGCCAACCCGGCCGACCGGGACCTGTCCATCCTCGTCGGGGACGGCGCCGGCGCCGTCGTCCTGCAACCGGGCGCCGAGAACCGGGTCAAGGCCTGGAACCTGGGCGCCGACGGCGCCTGCACCGGCTCCCTCAAGGTCCTCGCCGGCGGCAGCCGGATGCCCACCACCCAGGAGACCCTGGACGCGGGCCTGCACTACGCGCAGATCAACGGCAACGAGATCTACCTCAACGCCGTCCGCTACACCGTGCGCACGGTCCGCGAGACGCTGGAGAGCGCCAAGGTCGACGCGGCCGACATCGACCACGTCGTCCCGCACCAGGCCAACATCAGGATCATCAACTCGATCCTCTCGCACACCGGGCTGCGGCCCGAAGCACTGATCACCAACCTGCAGAAGTACGGCAACACGGCCTCGGCGTCGATCCCCATCGCGCTGACCGAGGCCCTCGAAGAGGGCCGCATCAAGGCCGGCGACAAGGTCCTGCTGGCCGGCTTCGGAGCCGGCATGACCTGGGGATCGATCCTGATGGAATGGGGCGGTGTCGCGGCATGAGCAAGAACGGAGCGGGCAAGCGCCCGGACTCCCCGGTCGCGCTCGTGACCGGCGCCTCGGGCGGCCTCGGCCAGGCCCTGGCGCTGGAACTCGACGCCCTGGGCTGCCGGGTCGCCGTCCACTACAACAGCTCCAAGGAGGCCGCCGAGGCCGTCCGCGAGAAGCTGACCAACCCCTCGGTGCTGGTCACCGGCGACGTCGGATCGTGGGAGGCCACCCAGGCCCTCCACGCCCACATCACCGCCGAACTCGGCCCCGTGGACGTCCTGGTCAACAACGGCGCCATCCGCAAGGACAGCCTGATGGCCATGCAGAACCCGGCCGACTGGGCCCAGGTCATCCAGACCAACCTGATCGGCTCCTTCCACACCGCCCGCGTCTCGGTGCCGCACATGCTGCGCCAGCGCTGGGGCCGCGTGATCAACATCGTGTCCCCCTCGGGCATCATCGCGACCGCCGGCCAGACGGCGTACTCGGCCTCCAAGGCGGGCCTGATCGGCTTCACCCGCACCCTCGCCTCGGAGTGCGGCCGGCGCGGGGTCACCGTCAACGCGCTGTCACCCGGCTTCATGATCACGGGAATGACCAACACCCTTCCCGACCGGGTCATCGAGGGCATGGAGGACAAGGCCCCCATCCCGCGGTTCGTCACCGTCGAGGAGGTCGCCCGCAGCGCGGCCCTCTTCCTCGACCAGGACTGCATGACCGGCCAGGTCATCAGCATCGACAGCGGGGTCTCCATCACCTGACCCCCGCTGCCCCGCCCGGCCCCGGCCTCCCACCCCCCCCAGGGAGGCCGGGGCCGCTCCGCCGTCCCCGTCCCGCCCCCGCCGCCCGCCCGCCCGCCGCCCGGCCCGCGGAACCGCCCGGACGCGGTACGGCGCACCCGCGCGCACGCCGAAGGCCGCCCCCGCGATCGGATCGCGGGGGCGGCCTTCGGCGTACGGGCCGCGGACGGGGTCAGGCGGCGGGGGAGGAGACCGTCGGATGCGTCACGCACCCGTGGTCGGCCAGCGAGCACGGCCGCGGCGCCGGCGCCCGCAGGTCCACCTCGAACACCCCCATCAGCACCGGGTCCAGGCAGGTCGCGGACCGCACCCGCGGCCGCGGCTCCGGCGTCCGCAGCAGCTCCAGGTACGCCGCCTCCGTCTCCGGCGCCGGATCGATGCCCAGCTCCTCCGCCAGCACCTCCCGCAACTGCTGGTAACTGCGCAACGCCTCCGCCCGGTTGCCGGCCCGCGTGTGCGCCGCCATCCGGCAGCGGTAGGCACTCTCCCGGAACGGCGCCCGGCGCACCGCCTCCTCCGCGTACCGCAGCGCGTGGTGCTCGTCGCCCAGCGCCGAGGACGCCAGGCTCGCCGTCTCCAGCGCCTTCAGCCGCAGCTCCTCCAACTGCTCGCGCATCGCGTTCACCCACTCGCCCTCGTGCGAGGGCAGGAACGAACCCCGCAGGTTCGACACCGCACCGGCCGCCAGCTGCTGGGCCACCGCGAAGGCGCCCTCCGCGTACGCCTCGCCCGCCTCGCCCACCGCGGTCTCCGCGACCTCCACGTCCACCGCCGCGTCGCGCGGCACCCGCAACAGGTACCGGCCGCCCTGCGCCACCAGGGGAGGAGCCCCCGGCTTGTCCTGCGGCGTCGTGACGAAGGTACGCACCCGGCTGACGATGCTGCGCAGCGCCGACGCCCACGTGTCCGGCAGGCCCTCGGGCCACACCGTCTCGGCCAACTGGTCACGGTCCGTGCCCCCGGCCCGCTCCAGCAACAGCCGGGCGAACGCGACCTGCGCCTGGGCGCTCGAGAGGTGTTGAGGCGGTGCTCCGTCCGGCTCGATCGTGACAAGACCTATCAGTCTGATCAGCACTATGCACTCTCCGAAACGGTCGGCTTCCGGCCGTGTCCCCCTAGCTCGTGCGATTCAGAGGATACCGGCGGGCCGTCTCCGCATGTCAACAGCGGCCGCCAACATTCCCCCGCGAATAAAACCCCAGGTCCCGGCGCATTTCCTCGTCGCGTCAAGCCCCACTGTGGTCCCGCTCCACTCCGGCCGGTGTCCCGCTCTTGCGCCGCTATTGCGCCCCCCGAGTCTTAATGGAATTCCACTAGAGCCCCGCCGGAACAACGGCGGAGCGCAGATGGAGTTCCGGGTCCGCCGGACGATCGCCACGAGGAGAAGCACGTGAACGCATCCGCTGCCTGGAGCCGACTCGAACCGAAGCTGGCCTACTTCCGCGACCGCGTCCGGTCCCTGGAGTACGAGCCCAACCGCAAGAACAGCTTCGTCGCCTACACCGTCGAGCGGGACTCCGCCTACGCGGACCAGGACGGCCAGCGCCTGCTGATGATGTCCGGCTACAGCTACCTCGGACTCGCCGGCGACGAGCGCGTCGTCTCGGCCGCCAAGGCCGCCGTCGACCGCTACGGCACCGGCAACCACGGGGTGCGCGCCCTGGCCGGATCCACCCCGCTGCACGAGGAACTCGAAGCCGAGGTCGCCAAGTTCGCCGGCCGCGAGCAGGCCCTCGTCTTCGGCTCCGGCTACGCGGCGAACGTCGGCACCGTCGGCGCGATCGTCGGCCCCGGCGACACCGTCTTCATCGACAAGTACGACCACGCCAGCATCGTCGACGGCTGCAAGCTCTCCGGCGCCACCGTCACCCGCTTCCGCCACAACGACGTCGCCCACCTGGAGCGCCGCCTGGCCGCCGCCCCCGACACCGGCGTCCGCCTGGTCATCGTCGACAGCGTCTACTCCATGGACGGCGACATCGCCCCCCTCGTCGATCTGCGCAAGGTCTGCGACGCCCACAACGCCCTCCTCATGGTCGACGAGGCCCACGCCCTCGGCGTCATCGGCGCCACCGGCAAGGGCATCGAGGAGCACTTCGACTACGAGGTGAAGGTCGACGTCAAGCTCGGCACCCTCTCCAAGGCCATCCCCTCCATGGGCGGCTGGGTCGCCGGCTCCGCCGAACTCATCCACCACCTCAAGTACGCCGCCCGCCCCTTCCTCTTCTCCGCCGCCCTGGGCCCCGCCCAGTCCGCCGCCGCCCTGGAGTCCCTGCGCATCCTGCAGCGCGAACCGGAGCGCGTGGAGTTCATCCAGCAGGAGTCCGAGCGCTTCCGCACCACCCTCCACGAGGCCGGCATGTCCACCGTCGACAGCGAGACCGCCGTCGTCCCCGTCATCGCCGGATCCGACACCGCCGCCTACGACTACGCCACCGTCTGCCGCAAGAACGGCGTCATCGGCCTCCCCGTCGTCACCCCGGCCGTCCCCAACGACCTGGCCCGGCTGCGCATCGCCATCACCGCCGCCCACACCAAGGCCGACCTCGAATTCGCGGCCGAGGCCTTCATCAAGTCGGCCCGCGAGTGCCGCATCATCTGACCGCCCAACGACGCGAAGCACGCCCAAGGGAGCAGACATGTCTTCACCGTCCAGGGGCAGTTCGGCGCAGCCGCCCGTAGCCATCACCGGTATGGGCGTGGTCACCCCCGGCGGGTGCACCCCGGACGCACTGTGGGACACGCTGCGCGCCGGCCGCTCCACCGCCGCCGCCCTCACCCACACCGACCTCAGCCGCCACCGGGTGCGCATCGGCTGCACCGTCCGCGGCCTGGAAGGGCTGGCCGGACTCGTCCCGGCCAAGGAAGCCCGCCGCATGGACCCCTTCGCCCACTACGGCACCGCCGCGGCCCTCGCCGCCCACCGCGACGCCGGCTCGCCGACCGCCCAACCCGGCCGCACCGCCATCGTCGTCGGCAACGCCGTCGGCGGCCGCGCCACCAGCGACCTGGAGTCCGCCCACTACACCGAGGGCGGCCCCGCCCGCGTCAACCCGCTGATGCCGCTGATGACGATGCCCAACGCGGCCGCCGCCCACATCGCCATCCGCCTCGGCTGGACCGGCCCCGCCCTCACCGTCGCCAACACCTGCGCCAGCGGCGCCGACGCCATCGGCCACGCCCTGATGCTCCTGCAGACACACCGCGCCGACCTCGTCATCGCCGGCGGCGCCGAACACACCCTCACCCCCGTCACCCTCGCCGGATTCGGCAACCTCAACGCCGTCTCCCTGCGCAACGACGACCCCGAACACGCCTCCCGCCCCTTCGACAAGGACCGCGACGGCTTCGTGATGGGGGAGGGCGCCGGATTCGTCGTCCTGGAACGCCTGGAGGACGCCCGCGCCCGCGGCGCCACGACGTACGGCCTGATCGCCGGCTACGCCGCCACCGCCGACGCCCACCACCTCGCGATGCCCCTGCCCGACGGCGCGGGAGCCGCGGCCGCCATGGCCGGAGCCATCGCCGACGCCGGCCTGGACCCCTCCGACATCGTCCACGTCAACGCCCACGGCACCTCCACCCCCTACAACGACCGCTCCGAAGCCGCCGCCCTCACCAAGGTCTTCGGCACCGCCCAACCCCCCGTCACCGCACCCAAGTCGGTCATCGGCCACCTCATCGGCGCCGCCGGAGCCGTCGAACTCATCGCCACCGTGCAGGCCATGCGGCACTGCGAGGTCCCGCCCACCGCCAACCACGAACAGCAGGAGCCAGGAATGGACATCGACGTCGTCCACGGCGCACCGCGCACCGTACGCCCCGGACCCGCCCTCACGAACTCCTTCGGGTTCGGCGGCCACAACTCCTCGCTGGTGGTGGCGCCGGTATGACGCTCCTGACCCTGCCCGCACCGGTACGCACCCTCACCGTCACCGAGCCGGAGATCACCGACTACCGCGACGCCGCCCGCGCCTCGCTGCCCGCCGCCCGGCCCGGCCAGGCCTCGCCCGTCCACACCTTCGTCCTGGCCCACACCCTCGCCGAACAGACCGTCGCCGCCCTGACCGCACCCGAACCCGGCCCGGTCTCCGTCGTCCACCTCGGCCAGGACATCCGCACCACCCGGCCCGTGCGCCCCGGCGAACAGGTCACCGCCGCCCTCGACGTCCGGGGCATCCGCAAGGAGGCCCGCGGCGCCCGCATCGCCCTGCGCGTCCGCCTCACCGGCGAGGACGGCCCCGACCCCTTCGCCGAACTCACCATCTCCGCCCTCCTGGTCGGCGCCACCCTGCTGGAGGCCTACGGCGACATCGCCGGCGGCCCCGCCGCCCCCGCCCCCCGGGGCGCCGGCACCCCGCACAGCGCCGTACACCAGCTCACCACCGACTGGATCAGCACCTACGCCCAGGCCTCCGGCGACCTCAACCCCATCCACCTCGACGAACAGGCCGCCCGCGCCGCCGGCTTCGACACCGTCATCGCCCACGGCATGAGCGTCGTCGCCCTCGCCGTCGAGGAGGCCGTCGACCGCTTCGCCGGCGGCGACACCACCGCCGTCCGCGGCCTGGGCTGCCGCTTCTCCGGCCCCGTACCCCCCGGCATCCCCCTGGAGATCACCCTCCAGCCCGACGCCGACGCCCGCGTCGTCCGCTTCACCTGCAAGACCCCCAAGGGAGCGGCCGTCAAGAGCGGCTGGATCGAGCTCGACCAGCCCGGAGGCGACCGCCCGTGACCCGACCCGAAAGCGTCGAACTCGGCCTCCTGGGCGGCTTCCTCACCCAGGTCCGCGACCGCCCCCACGCCACCGCCCTCGTCTTCAACGGCGAGGAGACCACCTACCGCGAGCTCTACGAGCAGGCCGGCCGCGAACGCGACCGCCTCGCCCGCCTCCGCCTCGCCCCCGGCGTCCCGGTCGGCGTACTCGCCGACAAGTCACCCGCCACCGTCGCCCTCGTCCTGGGCTGCCTCCTCGCCCACCGCCCCCTGCTGCTGCCCTCGCCCGCCCTCGCCGACACCCTCCTGGCGGACCTCTTCGCCCAGGCCGGCTGCGCCCTCGTCCTGGCCCCCGGCGGAGCCCCCGCCCGGCTCGCCCCCAACCCCGCCACCACCGCCCAGCCGCTGCCGGCCGACGAGGCCGCCGACGTGGCCCTCATGCTCACCACCTCCGGCTCCACCAGCCTCCCCAAGATCGTCCCGCTGTCGCTGGGCGCCGTGGACCGCTTCACCCGCTGGGCCGCCGCCGCCTTCGACATCGGACCCGGCCGCACCGTCCTGAACTACGCCCCCCTCAACTTCGACCTCTGCCTCCTCGACGTGTGGACCACCCTGGCCCGCGGCGGCCGCGTCGTCCTGGTCGACCCCGCCCTCGCCGCCCACGGCCGCCACCTGCGCGACCTGGTCCTGCGCCACCGCGTCCACATCGTCCAGGCCGTCCCCATGGCCTTCGGACTGCTCCAGGACGCCGCAGCCAAGACCGGCGACACCTTCCCCGGCGTCGACCACGTCATGTTCACCGGCGACGCCATCCCCGACCGCACCCTGGCCGCCCTGCCCGCCCTCTTCCCCCGGGCCCGCATCCACAACATCTACGGCTGCACCGAGACCAACGACAGCTTCGTCCACGAGCTCGACACCACCGCCACCACCTTCCCGCCCGTCCCCATCGGCCGCCCGCTGCCCGGCGTACGGGCCCTGATCCTCGACCCCGACACCCACACCCCCGTCGAGGGCCCCGGCAGCGGAGAGCTCTTCGTCTCCACCCCCTTCCAGGCCCGCGGCTACCTCGACCGCACCCGCCACGCCGACAAGTTCACCGCCCACCCCCTGGGCCTGGACGACCACCGCTGGTTCCGCACCGGCGACCTCGTGCGCCGCGACGCCACCGGCACCCTGCACCTGACCGGACGCACCGACTTCCAGGTCAAGGTCCGCGGCGTCGCCGTCAACACCGCCGAGATCGAACGCGTCCTGCAGGAACACCCCGACGTCCTGGAAGCCGGCGTCGCCGCCCTGCCCGACGCCCTCGCCGGCAAACGCCTCGTCGCCGCCGTCCAGCGCGCCCCCGGCTCCACCCTGACCGGCCTGCAACTGCGCACCCACTGCGCCCGCCACCTGCCCAGGGCCGCCATACCCCACCAACTCACCCTCACCGACGAGCCGTTGCCCAAGACGGCCACCGGAAAGGTCGACCGCAGACAGCTCGACCAGCTCGACCGGATCGACCAGCTCAGCCCCACCACACCCGTCGCCACACCGATCGCCGAAGGAATCCCGTCATGAGCAACATCGACACCATCAAGAACTTCGTCATCACCGAGTTCCTCCCGGGCACCCCCGCCGCCGAACTCGCCGTCGAGCACGACCTCCTCAACGACGGGGTCATCGACAGCCTGGGCGTCCTCAAGCTCATCGCCTGGGTCGAGGACCGCTTCGAGCTCGCCATCGGCGACGAGGACCTGGACCCCAACAACTTCCGCAGCGTCGAGGCCATCGACACCTTCATCACCCACGCCCGGCGCACCGCCGCCGCCTAGCACCGTGGCCGCCTCCTCCCTCCCCCCACTGTGGCGGGGAGGCACCCACCGGGCCCGCGGCGCCTGGCACGCACGCCCCCTGCGCTGCCACATCGCCCACGTACGAGCCGCGATGTTCCGCCTGGCGACCGCACCCGCCGGACGCCGCGGGCCCCGCCCCCCACACCCCTGACCCGCCCCGCCCCCGCACCACGCCACCACAGCCCGACATCCCGACGCAGACGAGACGGAGCCCGAGCGTGCACGACGCACTCACCGGCCTGCTGGAGAGCCAAGCCCCGGTCGGCCTCGCCACCTGGCGGTCCTGGTGGGACCAGCTCGCCGACCGCCAGATCGACCAGGCCCAGGTCCTCGCCCTGCTGGCCTCCCTGACCAGCCGGCTCCCCGACCACCAGACCCTGCGCCACCTGCTGGACTCGCTCACCGAGCGCCGGCCGGCCCCGGCGGCCACCACCCCCTGGGAAGGCACCGTCAACGTCGTCGGCACCGGCGGCGGACCCAGGACCTTCAACATCTCCACCGCCTCCGCGTTCGTCGCCGCCGCCGCCGGAGTCAAGGTCGTCAAGACCGGATCACGCGCCTACACCAGCTCGCTCGGCTCCGTCGACCTCCTCGAACGCCTCGGCATCCGCCTCACCTCCTCCCACGCCCACACCGAGGACACCCTCGCCGCCCACGGCATCGCCTTCGCCGGCCCCTACGTCTACCCGCCGCAACTCACCCGCCTCGCCCGCACCGCGGCCCCCCACGGCATGAAACCCTTCGGCCGGTTCCTCAACGCCCTGGGCCCCTTCCTCGCCGACCTGCCCGTCACCGCCCAGGTCACCGGCGTCTCGGCCACCGCCCCCCTCGACACCCTGCGCGCCCTCGCCGCGACCACCACCACCCGCCGCATCTGGCTCGTCTCCAACGACACCGGAGCCGACGAACTGCTGCCCTTCGCCACCAACACCGTCCACGAGGACACCACCCGCACCCGTACCATCCGCCCCGGCGAACTCACCCCCGGCGACGGCTCCTTCGGCGACCTGCGGCCCGCCGACCCCGCCGACGCCCCCGCCCACTTCCGCTCCGTCCTGTCCGGCACCGCCGGCCGGGTCGCCACCCGCACCGTCTGCCTCGGCGCCGCCGCCCTCCTCGTCGCCTCCGGCACCCGCCGCGACTGGCCCTCCGCCGTCGCCGTCGCCGAAGCCGCCGTACGCTCCGGCGCCGCCCACGACCTGGCCCTGCGCCTCGCCGCCCCCGCCGCACCCCGCCCCCTGGCGGTGGCCCATGCCTGACCTCGCCACCCCCGCCGCCACCCGGGCCCCCGCCCCCTTCTTCACCCGCCGCACCCCCGGCGGCCCGCCCGGCCTCGCCCTCTTCCTCAACGCCGGCGACCCGCCCCTGCCCGTCCTGAAGGACCTCGTCCTCATGCTCGACGAGGAAGGAGTCGACTGCCTCGAACTGGCCGTCCCCTTCCCCGACTCGGTCACCGACGGACCCGTCATCCGGCGCTCCGCCCGCCGCGCCCTGGACCGGGGCGGCGCCGACCTCGACGACGTACTCGCCTTCATCGCCGACGTCCGCCCCCGCCTCGCCCACCTGCGGATCGCCCTGCTCGCCGACTGGAGCCACTCCCTCAAACACCGCGACTTGGCCGACGCCACCCGCGACATCGCCGCCGCCGGCGCCGACGGACTCCTCATCCACGCGCTGCCCCCCCGACTGCGCGCCGCGCACCTGGAAACGGCCGCCGCGGCCGGCCTGCCCGTCGTCACCACCTGCTACACCAAGAGCCCGCCCGCCACCCAGGCGCAGGCCGCCGCACACGCCTCCGCCTACCTCTACCTGGTGGCCCACTACGGGCGCAGCGGCACCGCACCGGGCGCCGGACACGCCGCCCTGGCCCAGACGGTCACCGACCTGCGGGCCCACACCGACTCCCCGATCGCCGTCGGCTTCGGGGTCAGCACACGGCAGGACGTCCAGGCCGTCGGAGCCTCCGGCGCCGACGCGGCGATCATCGGCTCCGCCGCGGTGGCGGCCGTGGAACGGGCACAGGACGCCGGCCTCGACGTCACCGAGGCCTTCCGCGACTTCGTCCGCTCCGTCCTGCCCGCACCGACCGCCTGACCGCACCACCCACCGCTCCACCCCTCATCCGAACCGTCCACGCACCACCCACACACCGGGAGACCGCCATGATCGTTCGCGACATCGAGTCCGTGAAGACCGTCGAGTGGGGCAACGGCCTCAGCCGCCGCTTCCTCCTCGCCCAGGACGGCCTGGGCTACTCGCTCACCGACACCACCGTCCTGGCCGGCACCAAGTCCCGCCTGGAGTACGTCAACCACCTGGAGGCCTGCTACTGCATCGGCGGCTCCGGCGAGGTCATCGAACTCGACGGCACCTCCCACGAGATCGTCCCGGGCCGCATGTACGCCCTCGACCAGCACGACGCCCACTACCTCGTCGCCAGCCCGCACGAGGACCTGCGCCTGGTCTGCGTCTTCTCGCCGGCCCTGCGCGGCGACGAGGTCCACAGCCTCGACGCCCACAGCTCCTCCGCCTACTGAGACGCCCCCGCGGCGCCACCGTCCCGAACACCGACCGAATCAAAGGGGTCCTCGTGATCCGTTGGAACGCCGACCAGGCCGATCTGCGCGACGGCCTGGAGCGGTGGGGAGACGCACTCAGCGCAGACCACATCGAACTCGACGAGCAGTCCGCCTTCTCCGAGGACAAGTGGAAGCTCGTCCAGAAGACCGGAATCCTCTCACTGCCCTTCGACGAGGACTACGGAGGCCTCGGACAGTCCCTCCTGACCACCATGTACGTCCTGGAAGGCCTCGGAGAGTACAACCGCGACGCGGGCCTGAGCTTCTCCGTCACCACCTCCATCTGCTCCACCGGAATCCCGCTGCAGCAGTTCGGCACCATCGAGCAGAAAGAGCGCTACCTGCCCCAGATCTGCTCCGGAGAGGCGATCGGCGCCCACGCCATCACCGAGGCCGAGGGCGGATCCGACGCCATGGCGATGACCACCCGCGCCCTGCGCGACGGCGACGACTACGTCATCAACGGCAGCAAGGTCTTCGTCAGCAACGGCCCCGTCGCCGACGTCATCGTCGTCTACGCCCGCACCCACCCCGACGGCGGCCCGCTGGGAACCACCGCCTTCCTCGTGGACCGCAACACCCCCGGACTGACCGTCGGCAAACCCATCAAGAAGATGGGCCTGCGCACCTCCCCGATCAGCGAACTGTTCTTCGACGACGTACGCGTCCCCCGAAGCGCGGTCCTCGGCCGGGTCGGCGGCGGCTTCCTGGTCCTGGACCACGTGATGAAACGGGAGATCCTCTTCTCCTTCATCGTCAACGTGGGCGAGATGCAACACCGGCTGCAACGCTGCGTCGACTACGCGAGGACCCGCAAGTCCTTCGGAAAGGCGATCGGTTCGTACCAGACGATCGCCAACAAGATCGTCGACACGAAGATCCAGCTGGAAACCGCCCGCAAGTGGCTCTACGACACCGGCGAGAAGCTCCAGGCCGGCGAGAACGTCACCACCGACCTCGCCATCGCCAAACTCGTCACCAGCGAGAGCAACCTCGCCACCAGCCTCACCGCCGTACAGATCTTCGGCGGCCACGGCTACATGACGGAGTACGGCCTCGAACAGGACGTGCGCAACGCCCTGGGCGGCACCATCTACTCCGGCACCAACGAGATCCAGTACAACCGCATCGCCTCGATGCTGGGCCTGGGCAAGTGACCACCACCCACCCCCCGTCCCAGACCCTCCTGAAGGTCTGCGGGGCCACCACCCCGCAGGACATCGAGGCGGCCGCGGCCGCCGGGGCGGACTGCGTCGGCCTCTGGCACGGCGTACCCGGCGGCCCGTCCGAACTGGACCCGAACGGGCTCGCCGCCCTCGCGGCGGCGGCCCGTTCGGCCGGCCTCCTCCCGGTCCTGGTGACCTTCCTGTCCGACGCCGGTGCCCTCGCCGACCTCGTGCGGCACACCGGCGTCGGCTGGGTCCAGCTCCACGCCTACCAGCCCCCCGCCCTCGTCCGGACCCTGCGCCAGGCCCTGCCCGAGCACACCGGCATCGTCAAGGTCCTCCACGTCCAAGAGGACGGCGGCTGCGTGGAACGCCCCCTGATCGGCGCCTACGGACGCGCCGGCACCGACCTGTTCCTCCTCGACACCGCCACCGGCGACGGCCGCATCGGCAGCACCGGCCACACCCTGGACCCCGACCACATCACCGCCCTGCTGCCCCGACTGACCCGCCCCTTCCTCCTCGCCGGCGGCCTCACCCCCGACAACCGCCCCGCCTACCGCGACGTCGCCGACCACCCCGGATTCCGCGGCATCGACGTCGACACCGCCGCCCGCGACCGGACCACCGGACGCTTCGGCGTCCCCCAGATCACCGCCCTGGCCCGCGCCTGGCGCACCCGCCCCACCGTCCCCGACCACCCCCCGCTGGAGCTGTCACGATGACCGACCCCAACCGGACCGGCCTCCCTTTTCTCGAGGCCCTCCTCGCCTCCCCGACGCCCGTGGTGATGGAGGTCAAACGCCGCGACGCCCACGGCTACGACATGCTCGGCGGCCGCACCCCCGCCGCCATCGTGGAGGCCTACGAAACGGCCGGCGCCCCCTGCATCTCGGTGGTCACCGGCCGCTGGTTCGGCGGCTCGCCCGCCCTGCTGCGCGACGTCGCCGCCCTGACCGGACTGCCGATCCTGCAGAAGGACTTCATCACCCGCAAGGACCAGATCCGCACCGCCCGCGAACTCGGCGCCTCCGCCGTCCTGCTGACCGCCGCCCTGCTGCCCGCCTCCAGCATGCGCACCCTGGTCACCGAATGCCTGCTCACCGGGCTGACCCCCTTCGTCGAGATCACCACGGAAGCCGAACTCGCCTCCGTCCACCACCCCGAGGCCTGCGTCATCGCCGTCAACAACAAGGACATCAAGACCCGCGAACGCGGCGCCGGCGACCTGGGCCGCTCCCTGGACCTGCTCCCCGCCGTCCGCGCCGCCGGCGCCGCCTGCCCGGTCAGCGCCAGCGGCATCGACACCCCCGCCACCGCCGCCGCCCTCCTCGACGCCGGCTTCGGCGGCCTCCTCGTCGGCACCTCCCTGCTGCGCACCGGCTCGCCCGCCCAGTGGGTCGACGAGGTCGCCGCCACCCGCAAGGGGCTGGCCCTGCGATGACCACCACCACACCCACCCGCACCGCACCCGCCCCCACGGCGACGGCCCCGACCACCACCCCGACCACCACCCCGATCCCGGCCGCGGCCCCAGCCGCCGCGGCCGGGCCCGGCCACCGGTGCGAGCGCCACGTACTGGACGCCGGCGGCGTCCCGCTCTCCGCGCTCCTGGCCCGGCCGGCCACCCCCGGCCCGCCCCGCTCCACCATCCTGGCGATCCACGGCCGCGGCATGCGCGCCGCCTACTGGAACTCCTTCATCCCCCTCGCCACCGCCCTGGGCCACACCGTCCTGGCCGTGGACCGCCCCGGCTACGGCGACTCCGCCGACCTCCTGCCCGACGGCCAGACCCTCGCCGAACAGGCCCAGACCCTCCACGCCGGCCTCAAGGAACACGCCCGCACCCACGACACCGGCGCCGGCGTCTTCCTCCTGGGCCACTCCGACGGCGGCAAGGTCGCCCTGCACACCGCCGCCACCACCGGCTCCGTACCCCTCCTCGGCCTCGACACCTCCGGCACCGGCTACCACTACAACCCCGAGGCCCTGCACTTCCCCTCGACCCTCGGCGGCGGCGCCACCAAACTCAACTGGGGCCCCCTGGGCCTCTACCCCCGCGGCACCTTCCAGGCCAGCCGGGCCCTCCTGGCCCCCACCCCGCCCCGCGAATCAGCCGAAACCATCCACTGGCCCCTCCAGTTCGAAGCCCTCGCCCCCGACGTCCGCATCCCCGTCCGCCTCACCTTCGCCGAACACGAGGCCTGGTGGCACCTGGACACCCCCACCCTCTCCGCGATGGCCGCCCGCCTGACCGCGTCCCCCTCGGTCACCGTCGACCACCTCGCAGCCGCCGGCCACAACGTCAGCCTCGGCCACGCCGCCACCCCCTACCACCTGCGCGCCCTGGCCTTCCTGGAGGACTGCCTCCGCTCCGCCGGCGCCCCCTGAACCCCACCGCCCACCGCGCACCACCCACCGACGGGCCGTACCCCCACCGCGGGTACGGCCCCTCGGCATGCCCCCACCCGCCGGCGGACCGCACCGACCCCCGCCCCGCACCCGTACGCACGAAGGCGGCGGGCCCGGGGACCGTGCCCCGAACCCGCCGCCCCTCGACCCGCCGGCCCTCAGGCCACGACCTTGCCGACCAACTGGTCCCGGATCCGCGCCGGTATCCCCGGCGCGAACCGCTGCAGGTAGTGGTCCATGTGCGCGTCGTCGCCCACCAGGAACGGCAGGTCGAACACCAGGAGCTTGCGGACCGCCAGCAGCGGCAGCGGAGCACGCAGCGGCCGGAACGACTCGTTGTACAGCCCCGGCTCCTCGCACACCGGATGGAACTGGCCGATCATCAGCCCCTCCGCGACGAACTCGTCCTTCGCCTTGCGCTGCAACTCGTCCAGCTCCACCGAATCCGTCGGATCGAAGCCCGGCAGCACCAGCAGGATCGTCAGCAGCTCACGGTCCTCCGGCGACAACGGCTGCGACAGCACCGCGTGCCGGGTCCGCAGCGAGTCCACGGCCAGCGCCAGGTTGTCGCAGTCCGCGGACGGCAGCGCCAGATGGAAGAGCTCCTTGCGCAGCGAGGGCTGCGTGTACGGGCACACCGGGCCGGTGCGCCCCAGCTCGGGATGGCTGGAGACGAGGAAGTCACGGCTCCAGTCGAGCACTTGCAACAGCGGCCCCAGCGCCTCGGCCGGGACCTCCCCGCGGGACACCTGTCCGGTGGTCCACGACTGGATCAGGTCGTCGCCCCTCATCGGGCATCCCTCCACATCGGTCGCAGTGACGGTCCGTTCCCGGGCAGCACGAGGTCCGGGCCCAGCGGCACGAAACCGCTGCGCCGGGTCACGGCCTCGCCGCCCGGCGAGCTGGCCTCCCCGTACGAGCCGACGCCCGCGGCGTCCGCCCGGGCCCCGACCTCGCCCAGCAGCCCGGACATCAGGCCGCCCTGCTGGCGGCCGGGGCGCACCGCCCCGAACGAGACGTAGTAGTGCGGCCGGTCCACCGGGTGGGCGGTGGCCTGGAGCTCGGCGATGGTGCGCAGCGCACCGGCGTACCCGCCCAGCGCCTCGGTGAAGGCCGCGTCCAGGGCCTGGCCGTCGGGCTCGGCGCCGGGCGGCAGGAACAGCAGGACCGCCTCGCCGTCGGGGCTGGTCAGCACCCCGTCGTAGGCGGCGGACAGTTCCACGAACACACGGAAGAACCCCGGCAGCAGCTCGGCGCGCAGCCGGTCGTCGGGGATCATCCAGCGGGTCAGGGCGTCCTCGTGGAAGGAGGACGCCAGGAGCGAGGACAAATGGGCGACGGCCGATCGGCTCAGCCGGCTGGGGGAGGGGGACAGGGTCGGGGACACGACGGGGACCTCCGGTCACGGGAGACGGAAGAACGAACGCACGAGCAGGACGGACGGGACGAAAAGCCGGACGGACAGGACGAGCTGGACGAGCGGTACGAGTGGTACGAGGTGGACGAGCGGTTCGGACGGGTCGAGCGGTTCGGACGGGTCGAGCCGGACGAGCGGTTCGGACGGGACGAGCGGCGGGACGAGACGGGCCGCGCCGGAACCGGACCGGCGCGGGGGAGGGACGGCGGGAAGCGGCACACCGGGGGAGCGCGGGGCACTCCCGGCAGGCCGCACGAACGGGCACACCAGGGCGGGACGCCCCGGCGCGCGGCGGTCAGGGCGCGACGCGGCCGCGCGCGGCGAGTTCCGCCACCCGCCCGTGCAGCACCGGCAGGTAGTGCTCGGACTCCGGCTTGATCAGCACGCTGCGCATCACCCGCGCCGCGTCCGCGTCCGCCACCAACCCCGGATGGCGCGCCACGAACGCCTCCGCGTCCGCGCGCAGCACGCTCAGGAACACCGGGTCCGCCTCCGCCGTCATCCCGTCGCGCAGCAGCCGCTCGGACGCCGCGTCGATCGAGGACAGCCGGCCGTCGGCGGTCGCCGGGAAGTACGTCACGATGTCCAGGTCCGGACGCTGGTACAGCTCCAGCTCCGCCGAGCCCTCCAGCAGCTCGGCCCAGCGCAGCGCGGCCCGCCGGTTCGCGGCCAGGATCCGCCCGAAGCCGTCCACGGTCAGCGGCAGCAGCTGCAGCGTCAGCCACAGCCCGGCCGCCGCCGCACCCGCCCGCGAGCACTCCAGGCTGATCTCGCCCAGGTGCAGCTCCGCGTCGGTGAAGTACGTGTACGGCGAATCGTGCGCGAAGTGCCGGCCGGCCCGCGGATCGGGGAACAGCACCGCCCCGCACCCGTACGGCTGGAGCCCCTGCTTGTGCGGATCGACCACCACCGAGTCGCACTCGGCGATCGCCCGCCACGGCGCCGCGTCGACGCCGCCCGCACCCGCCCGGCCCAGGATCGCGTAGAACCCGCCGTACGCCGCGTCGACGTGCACCCGCACCCCGTACCGCCGCGCCAGCACCACCACCTCGTGGACCGGGTCGACCGCGCCCAGCCCGGTGGTGCCCGTGGTGACGACGACCGTGCCGACCCGACCGCCGCGCAGCACCTCCTCCAACGCGCCCAGATCGATCCGCCCGTGCGCGTCGGCGGGTACCCGGTGGCCCTCCACGCCCAGGACGTGGCACATCCGCTCGTGGGTGTAGTGGCACTCCGAGCTGTAGGCGACACCGCGGTCCGGATGCAGCTGCCGGGCGACGTACAGCGCCTCCAGGTTGGCCATCGTGCCGCTGGTCGTCAGGTGCCCCACGTGCGCGGCGAGCCCGAACATCCCGGCCAGCTCCGCGACCGCCTCGCGCTCCATCTCCGTGGTCGCCGGACCGCCCTCGGCGGCATGGTTGTTCGGGTTGAACAGCATCGCGGTCAGATAGCCCGTCACGGCCGCCGGATGCGGCGGCTTGACCATCTGTCCGGCGTAACGCGGGTGGAAGAACGGATAGTTGTGGTCCATCCGCTTCGCCAGCCGGTCGAAGGCCTCGGCGAACGCCTCGGGCCGGACCCGGTGCGCGTCATGGGTCTCGTACGGGCCGAACTGCCCGCCCCACCGCTCCGCCACCCCCAGCGCACGCGGCAGCCAGTCGCGTAAGTCGTGCAGGTCGTGCAGATCCACGGGAGCCTCCCCCAGCGGACCGCCCGGACAGCGGCCCAAGTCGCGCGTACGCGGTCGTACGTACGCACGAGGAGCCTTGCCCAGCCCCCGCAAGGCCCGCGCAACGCCGCACCCCCGCACACCATCCCGGCTCCACCGACCCGCAAGGCGCATCTGGTGCACTCGCGGCGCCACACCCGCGCGAGACGCACCGCCCACCGGCCCCGCACCCTGCCCGGCCCCGCCCACGGACACCCGCGCGCACCCACCCTTCCCAGGAGGAAAACCCATGGTCACCAGACGCAGCGTGCTCGGCGGAGCCCTCGCCGCGACCGGAGCGGGCCTGCTCACCACCGGCGGCCTCGCCCCGCTGCTCAACGCCCGGACCGCCCAGGCCGACGCCGCCACCGCGGCCGGCGCCCCCGTGAAACCGGTCACCGTCCCACCGGCCTTCACCGTGCGCATGCCCACCCTCCCGGTGCTCGCCCCGATATCCCAGCTCGGCGGCCAGGACACCTACGCGCTCACCCTCAAGGAAGTGAGCCGGGAGATCATCCCCGGCGTCCAGACGAAGGTCCTCACCTACGACGGCCAGTTCCCGGGCCCCGTGCTGCGCGCCCGCAGCGGCCGCAAGGTCGTCATCCGCCACCGCAACACCCTCACCATGCCCGTCTCCGTCCACCTCCACGGCGGCAACGTCTCACCGGAGAACGACGGCGGCCCCATGGACACCTTCGGACCGGGCACCTCGCGCACCTACACCTACCCCAACCAGCAGCTCGCCGCCGGCCTCTGGTTCCACGACCACGCCCACCACATGGAATCCGAACACGTCTACCGCGGCCTGTCCGCGACCTACCTCCTCTCCGACGACACCGAACGGTCCCTGCCGCTGCCCGCCGGCCAGTACGAGGTCCCCATCGCCCTGCGCGACGCCCACTTCGACGAGAGCGGCCAGCTCGTCTACGTCATGGACGACGTCTTCGGCCGGACCACCATCCTCGCCAACGGCCGCCCCAGCCCCTACTTCGAGGTCGCCGCCCGCAAGTACCGCTTCCGCCTCCTGAACTCCTCCAACATGCGCTTCTTCCAACTGCGCCTGTCCGACGGCGGCCAGATGATCCAGATCGGCTCCGACGGCGGCCTGCTGGAACGCCCCTTCACCACCGACACCGTGGGACTGTCCCCGGCCGAACGCGCCGACGTCGTCATCGACTTCTCCCGCTACCCCGTCGGCACCAGGATCGTCCTGGAGAACACCCTGGGCCCCGGCACCCCCGACCAGGTCGGCAAGGTGCTCCGCTTCGACGTCGTGCGCACCGCCCCCGACCCCAGCCGCGTCCCGGACGTCCTGCGCACCCTGCCCGCCCTGCGCAGGGCCACCGTCCAGCGCAGCATCGTCCTGAGCATGGACGAGGACGGCCGCCAGGAACCGCGGGGGTTCATGGACGGCCAGGTCTGGGACCCCCAGCGCATCGACCAGACCGTCGCCCACGGCACCTCGGAGATCTGGACCGTCACCAACACCAACAAGGTCGTCCCGCACAACTTCCACATGCACCTGGTCCAGTTCCGGGTCCTGGAACGCAACGGCGCCCCGGCCGGCCCCGCCGAGGCCGGCCTGAAGGACACCGTGCGCCTCTTCCCCGGCGAGAGCGTCAAACTGCACGCCACCTTCGACACCTACAAGGGCACCTACGTCTACCACTGCCACCTCCTGGACCACTCCGCGATGGGCATGATGGCCAACTTCCGCATCCGGTAGCCGAGTCCGCACACCGGGCGCGGACCCCGACACACGGGGTCGAGCGGGGACCGGGGGAGCGGCCCCTCCCCGCTCGACGCGCTCTCAAGGACGAACCGAGGACCGGCGGCAAGAATCCTCGACAACAGACCATGTCCGGCCGTGTCCCCCACGAGACCCGCATGAGTCCCGCACGATCCACACCACCAGCCCACACGAGGCCGCGCACCCGCACACGCAGACACGGACGCATCCGTACCCGCAGGCAGCCGCCGGCGCGCGGCACACGCGCACCCGCCCGCGCCCGCCCCCACCACCGACGACAGCACGACACCGCACACCAGCGACCGCACACCAGACACCGCACAGCGCACACCGGAGACCCACGGCCGACCGAGCCGGGGCCGCCGAGGCCGAAAGGGAAGAGGAGGGAAGCGATGGCCGCCACCGTGGCCATGACCGTGGTCGTCACCCCCGGACCCCCGCCCTCCCTCGACCTCCACGGCGAGCTCACCCCCGCGGCGCTCACCGCCGCCCTGGCGGCCCTGCCGCCCTGCACCCCGACCCTGCACCGCCACACCGACCACCACCACACCCTCACGCTGCCCCCACCGCCCTACCCCGCCGGACGCCTCGGCGACCTCCTGACCGGAGCCCCCGCCGCCCCCGCCCCCCGCCACCCGCACCCGCACCCCCTCCCCGACACCGGCCGGCCCCCGCACCGGCCGGACACCGCCCTGCCCGCCACCGCCCTCCAGCGCGCGGTACTCCTCGACGCCCTGACCCACCCCGGATCCGGCCTGCACGTCGAACAGCTCCACTGGCGCTGGCACGGACCGCTCGACCACCACCGCTTCACCACCGCCTGGCAGCACCTCCACGACACCGAGGCCGTCCTGCGCACCGCCCTGGCCCGCCCCGCCGCACCCGGCGACGGCCCCCGCTTCACCGTCCACCCGCACGCCACCCCCGAACTCCACCGCCACACCCGCTCCGGCACCGACTGGCAGACGCTGCTACGGGCCGAACGCACGCGGGAGTTCGACCTCCACCGGCCCGCCGCCCTCAGGATCACCGTCCTGGAAGAACAGCCGCACCCCGAACCCGCCTCCAGGGTGCTCCTCACCTACCACCAGGCCCTCCTCGACAACTGGAGCGCACGCCTCCTGCGCCGCGCCCTGCACCGGGCCTACCTCGCCGACGGCCGGCCCGCCGGCCGCGAACGCCGCCCCGACATCCGCGACCACCTGCGCTGGACCGCCGCCCAAGACCTCCACGAAGCCCGCCGGTTCTGGTCCCGCCCCACCCCGCACCCCGCACCGGCCACCCCCCGGCCCGCCCCCGCACACCCCGCCGCCCCGCCCGCGGACCCGACACCGGTCGGCCCACCCCCGCGCGGACACGCCCGCGGACACGGCCGCACCCGCGAGCGGCTCACCCCGTACGAGGCACGGCGCCTGCGCCGCTGGGCCGCCGACCAGGGCGCCTCGGAGAGCACCGCCCTGCACGCCGCCTGGGCCCTCCAGGCCCACCACACCCACCCCGCCCCGGGCCCGATCGGCTTCGCCGCGGCGGTCTCCGGCCGCGGCATCCCCCTGCCCGGCGCCGACCGCCTCCCCGGCCCGCTGCGCAGCGCCGTCCCCCTGCACGCGCGCATCGACCCGGCCGTCCCGCTGACCAGCCTGCTGGCCACCCTGGCGGGCCAGGTCCTGGACGCGTCGTCCTACGAATGGGTCGCCCCCGCCCAGGCCGCCGCCTGGACCCCCGGCCACCGCGACGGCCCCGGCGACCACGGTGACCACGGCCTCCGGCTTCCCGGGGCCCTCATCGACTTCGAGGCCCACGCCCCCGACGGGCCCGCCGACGACCCCGTCCCCACCGAACTCGCCGCCGAAGGCGTCCGTACCGGTGCCGCCGAAACCATCACCGCCGCCACCGCCCTCCCGCTGACGATCACCGCCCACCACGACACCGGGGGCGGCCTCGTCCTCACCGCCGTCCACCACCGCACACACCTCACCGACGCCGACGCCGCCCGGGCACTCGCCCGTACCGCCCGACTGCTGCGCACCCTGCCCGACACCGCCGAGCAGCCCGTCACCGCCACCGTCGCCCATGCCCTGGCGCTGCTCACCGCGCACCCGCAACCGGCACCCCCACCGCACCCCGCACCCGGCCACACCGCCCGCACCCTGAGCGTCCTGCGCGCGGCGGCGCGCACCGGCGCCGGCACCATCTGCCTGATCCCGCCGCCCGGCGCACCCCCCGGCTGCTACGACACGCTCGCCGCCGCCTACCCCGGCCCGCAGGAACTGACCACGCTGCGCCCGCCCGCCGACGCGCGCACCGTCCTGGCCGCGCTGCGGCCCGCCCTCGCCCGCGACGAGCCGCTGCTGCTGGCCGGGTTCACCGGCGCCGGCGACCTGGCCTGCGAGGTCGCCGAACGCATCGCCGCGCACGGCTGGCACCCGCCCCGCGTCGCGATCGCCGCCGCACCGGCCACCGCCACCGGTCGGGCCGCTGCCCTCGCCCGGACCCTGACGGCGGCCGCGGCCCGCGCCACCCGGCCCTGACCACCCGACCACCCGACACCCGACCACCCGACGTTCCGACATCCCGTCCCCGAACCACCAGGAGTGACATGTCCCGCCGTCTGTTCACCTCGGAGTCCGTCACCGAGGGCCACCCCGACAAGATCGCCGACCAGATCAGCGACACCATCCTCGACGCGCTCCTCGCCGAGGACCCGACCTCGCGGGTGGCCGTGGAGACCCTCATCACCACCGGTCTCGTGCACATCGCGGGAGAGGTGACGACGAAGGCCTACGCCCCCATCGCCCAGCTCGTCCGCCAGAAGATCCTCGACATCGGCTACGACTCCTCCACCAAGGGCTTCGACGGCGCCTCCTGCGGCGTGTCGGTGTCCATCGGCGCACAGTCCCCGGACATCGCGCAGGGCGTCGACACCGCCTACGAGTCCCGCGTCGAGGGTGACGAGGACGAGCTCGACAAGCAGGGCGCCGGCGACCAGGGCCTGATGTTCGGCTACGCCTGCGACGAGACCCCCGAACTGATGCCGCTCCCCATCCACCTCGCCCACCGGCTCTCCCGCCGCCTGTCCGAGGTCCGCAAGGACGGCACCGTCCCCTACCTGCGCCCCGACGGCAAGACCCAGGTCACCATCGAGTACGACGGCGAGCAGCCGGTCCGCCTGGACACCGTCGTCGTCTCCACCCAGCACGCCGCCGACATCGACCTCGAAGCGCTGCTGACCCCCGACATCCGCGAGATCGTCGTCGAGTACGTCCTGCGCCAGCTCGCCGAGGACGGCATCAAGCTCCAGACCGAGGGCTACCGGCTGCTGGTCAACCCGACCGGGCGTTTCGAGATCGGCGGCCCGATGGGCGACGCCGGCCTCACCGGCCGCAAGATCATCATCGACACGTACGGCGGCATGGCCCGCCACGGCGGCGGCGCGTTCTCGGGCAAGGACCCGTCCAAGGTGGACCGCTCCGCCGCGTACGCGATGCGCTGGGTCGCCAAGAACGTCGTGGCCGCCGGGCTGGCCTCGCGCTGTGAGGTCCAGGTCGCCTACGCCATCGGCAAGGCCGAGCCGGTGGGCCTGTTCGTCGAGACCTTCGGCACCCACACCGTGCCCACCGACCGCATCGAGCGGGCCATCGGCGAGGTCTTCGACCTCCGCCCCGCCGCGATCATCCGCGATCTGGACCTGCTGCGCCCGATCTACGCCCAGACCGCCGCCTACGGCCACTTCGGCCGTGAGCTGCCCGACTTCACCTGGGAGCGCACCGACCGCGCCGAGCGCCTGAAGGCGGCCGCCGCGGCCGCCGCCGGCGCCTGAGCCGCAGCCTCCCCGGCCCCGGAGCGGCCGGCCCGCACGGCCGGCCCGCTCCCCGCCAGCAGCCACCACCCGCACCACCCGCACCATCAGCCCCGCCCCACTCCGCCCCGCCGACCTCAGACCAGCACACAGGAGTCCACGTGCGTATCGCGGTGACCGGATCCATCGCCACAGATCACCTCATGGCCTTCCCCGGCCGGTTCGTCGACCAGCTGCTTCCCGACCAGCTGGAACACGTCTCGCTGTCGTTCCTCGTCGACACCCTAGAGGTGCGGCGCGGCGGAGTGGCTGCCAACATCGCCTACGGCCTCGGCGGCCTGCGCCTGGACCCGCTCCTCGCGGGCGCCGTGGGCCCCGACTTCGCCGAGTACGAGGTCTGGCTCAAGGAACACGGCGTCGACACCGGCTCGGTGCACGTCTCCACCGAGCACCAGACCGCCCGCTTCATGTGCATGACCGACCAGGACACCAACCAGATCGCCTCCTTCTACGCCGGCGCCATGGCCGAATCGGGCCGCATCGACCTGCGCGCCCTGCACGCCCGCACCCCCCTCGACCTGGTCCTGGTCTCGCCCAACGACCCCGGCGCGATGATCCGCCACACCGAACAGGCCCGCGAACTGGGCATCGACTTCGCCGCCGACCCCTCCCAGCAGCTCGCCCGCCTGAACGCCGAGGAGGTCCGCGCCCTGGTCACCGGAGCCCGCTGGCTGTTCACCAACGAGTACGAGTCCGCGCTGCTGCGCGAACGCGCCGGCTGGAGCCCCGCCGACGTCCTCGACCGCGTCGGCACCTGGATCACCACCCTGGGCGCACAGGGCGTCCGCATCGACCGCAAGGGCGAGGAGACCCTCACCGTCCCCGCCGTCCCCGACGTGCCCGTCCAGGATCCCACCGGCGTCGGCGACGCCTTCCGCTCCGGGTTCCTCGCCGCCGTCAGCTGGGGCCTGCCGCTGCGCAGCGCCGCCCAGCTCGGCTGCGCGATGTCCGCGCTGGCCCTGGCGGCCGTCGGCTCACAGGCCTACGAGGTCCACCCCGAACGGCTCCTGGACACCGTCCGCACCGTGTACGGCGCGCAGGCGGCCGGGCTGCTCGAAGAGAAGCTGGGGCAGCTGACATGACGGACACCACCCAGACCCGGGCCGATGCCCTTCGGGAGGCGCTGGCCACTCGGGTGGTGGTCGCCGACGGGGCGATGGGGACGATGTTGCAGGAGCAGGATCCGACGTTGGAGGACTTCCAGCAGTTGGAGGGCTGCAACGAGGTGTTGAACGTGACGCGGCCGGACATCGTGCGCACGGTCCACGAGGCGTATTTCTCGGTGGGTGTGGACTGTGTGGAGACGAACACGTTCGGTGCGAATTTCGCGGCGTTGGCGGAGTATGACATTCCGGAGCGGAATTTCGAGCTGTCGCAGGCGGGTGCGCGGATCGCGCGGGAGGTCGCGGACGAGTTCACGGTGTCGACGGGGCGGCAGCGGTGGGTGCTGGGGTCGATGGGTCCGGGGACGAAGCTGCCGACGTTGGGCCATATCGGCTACGCGAGGATCCGTGATGCCTATCAGGTCAATGCGGAGGGTCTGATCGCGGGTGGTGCGGATGCGCTGCTGGTGGAGACGACGCAGGACCTGTTGCAGACGAAGTCGTCGATCGTCGGTGCGCATCGGGCGATGGCGGCGTTGGGTGTGTCGGTGCCGTTGATCTGCTCGGTGACGGTGGAGACGACGGGCACGATGTTGTTGGGGTCGGAGATCGGTGCGGCGTTGACGGCGTTGGAGCCGTTGGGCATCGACATGATCGGTTTGAACTGTGCGACGGGTCCGGCGGAGATGAGCGAGCACCTGCGCTATCTGGCGCGCAATGCCCGCATCCCGCTCTCGTGCATGCCCAATGCCGGCCTGCCGGTCCTGACGAAGGACGGGGCCTACTACCCGTTGTCGGCGGCCGAGATGGCCGATGCGCAGGAGGGCTTCGTCCGCGACTACGGACTGTCGCTGGTCGGCGGCTGCTGCGGTACGACGCCCGAGCACCTGCGGCAGGTCGTGGAGCGGGTCCGCGGAGCGGCCCCCGCCGCCCGCACCCCGCAGCCCGAGGCGGGTGCGGCGTCCCTGTACCAGACGGTGCCGTTCCGGCAGGACACCTCGTACATGGCGATCGGTGAGCGGACGAACGCGAACGGGTCGAAGAAGTTCCGCGAGGCGATGTTGGAGGCCCGCTGGGACGACTGCGTGGAGATGGTCCGCGACCAGATCCGCGAGGGCGCGCACATGCTCGACCTGTGCGTGGACTACGTGGGCCGTGACGGTGTCGCGGACATGACCGAACTCGCCGGCCGGTTCGCGACCGCCTCCACCCTGCCCATCGTGCTGGACTCCACCGAGGTCCCGGTCATCCAGGCGGGTCTGGAGAAGTTGGGCGGCCGGGCGGTCATCAACTCGGTGAACTATGAGGACGGGGACGGTCCGGAGTCGCGTTTCGCGAAGGTGACGTCGCTGGCGCGGGAGCACGGTGCCGCGTTGATCGCGTTGACGATCGACGAGGAGGGGCAGGCGCGGAGTGTCGAGCACAAGGTGGCGATCGCGCAGCGGTTGATCGCGGATCTGACGGGGAACTGGGGGATCCGCGAGTCGGACATTCTCATCGACACGTTGACGTTCACGATCTGCACGGGGCAGGAGGAGTCCCGCAAGGACGGCATCGCGACGATCGAGGCGATCCGTGAACTGAAGCGGCGTCACCCGGACGTGCAGACGACCCTGGGCCTGTCGAACATCTCGTTCGGTCTGAACCCCGCCGCCCGCATCCTCCTGAACTCCGTCTTCCTCGACGAGTGTGTGAAGGCGGGTCTGGATTCGGCGATCGTCCATGCGAGCAAGATCCTGCCGATCGCCCGTTTCGACGAGGAGCAGGTGACCACGGCCCTGGATCTGATCTACGACCGGCGTGCGGAGGGCTACGACCCGCTGCAGAAGCTGATGGCCCTGTTCGAGGGTGTGAACACGAAGTCGTTGAAGGCCGGCCGGGCCGAGGAACTCCTCGCCCTGCCCCTGGAGGAGCGGTTGCGGCGGCGGATCATCGACGGGGAGAAGAACGGTCTGGACGCGGACCTGGCGGAGGCGTTGGAGACGCGTCCGGCGCTGGACATCGTCAACGACACCCTGCTGGAGGGGATGAAGGTCGTCGGTGAGCTGTTCGGTTCGGGTCAGATGCAGTTGCCGTTCGTGCTGCAGTCCGCCGAGGTGATGAAGACCGCGGTGGCCTATCTGGAGCCGCACATGGAGAAGACGGACGCGGACGGGAAGGGCACGATCGTGCTGGCCACGGTCCGCGGCGACGTCCATGACATCGGCAAGAACCTCGTCGACATCATCCTGACGAACAACGGCTACAACGTGGTCAACATCGGCATCAAGCAGCCGGTCTCGGCGATCCTGGAAGCGGCGCAGGAGCACCGGGCGGACGTGATCGGCATGTCCGGCCTCCTGGTCAAGTCGACCGTGATCATGAAGGAGAACCTCCAGGAGCTCAACCAGCGCAAGCTGGCCGCCGACTACCCCGTCATCCTCGGCGGCGCCGCCCTCACCCGCGCCTACGTCGAACAGGACCTCCACGAAATCTACGAAGGCGAAGTCCGCTACGCCCGCGACGCCTTCGAAGGCCTGCGCCTCATGGACGCCCTGATGGGAGTCAAACGCGGCACCCCCGGCGTCACCCTGCCCCCTCTCAAACAACGCCGCGTCGCCAAGCGCGAGGCCCCCGTCCCCGAGGTCGAGGACGTCCCCGAACTCGGCTCGGTCCGCTCCGACACCGCCGTCGACAACCCGGTGCCCACTCCGCCGTTCTGGGGCACCCGCGTCGTCAAGGGCATCCCGCTCAAGGACTACGCCTCCTGGCTCGACGAAGGCGCCCTCTTCAAGGGCCAGTGGGGCCTCAAGCAGGCCCGTGCGGGCGGGGCGACGTACGAGGAGCTCGTCGAGAGCGAGGGCCGTCCGCGCCTGCGCGGTCTCCTGGACAAGCTGCACACGGAGAACCTGCTGGAGGCGGCCGTGGTCTACGGCTACTTCCCGTGCGTGTCCAAGGACGAGGACCTGATCATCCTCGACGAGCAGGGCAACGAGCGGACGCGCTTCACCTTCCCCCGCCAGCGCCGCGGCCGCCGCCTGTGCCTCGCCGACTTCTTCCGCCCCGAGGAATCCGGCGAAACCGATGTCGTCGGCCTCCAGGTCGTCACCGTCGGCTCGAAGATCGGCGAAGCCACCGCCAGACTCTTCGAGGCCGACGCCTACCGCGAGTACCTGGAGCTCCACGGCCTCTCCGTCCAGCTCGCCGAGGCCATGGCCGAGTACTGGCACGCCCGCGTCCGCTCCGAGCTCGGCTTCGCCGGCGAGGACCCCGCCCAGGTCGAGGACATGTTCGACCTCAAGTACCGCGGCGCCCGCTTCTCCCTCGGCTACGGAGCCTGCCCCGACCTGGAGGACCGCGCCAAGATCGCCGACCTCCTCCAGCCCGAGCGGATCGGCGTCCACCTCTCCGAGGAGTTCCAGCTCCACCCCGAACAGTCCACCGACGCCATCGTCATCCACCACCCCGAAGCGAAGTACTTCAACGCACGCTGACCCCCGCTCCCCAAGCCGGAAAGGAGCCCGACATGCCGGCAGCCACCGCCGTCACCGCACCCCGCCCCCGCACGTCCGCCCCCACCCCCCTCGGCGTCCGCGAGCTGCTGGCCCAGGGCCGGCGGACCTTCTCCTTCGAGTTCTTCCCGCCCAAGACCGACGCGGGCGAACGGACCCTGTGGGCGGCCATCCGCCGCATCGAACCCTTCGCCCCCTCCTTCGTCTCGGTCACCTACGGCGCCGGCGGCTCCTCCCGCGACCGCACCGTCGAGGTCACCAAGCGCATCGCCGCCGAGACCACCCTGCGCCCCGTCGCCCACCTCACCGCCGTCGGCCACTCCGTCACCGAACTGCGCCACATCATCGGCCAGTACGCCGACGCCGGCATCCGCGACGTCCTCGCCCTGCGCGGCGACCCGCCCGGCGACCCCAAGGGGGAGTGGACACCCCACCCCCACGGCCTCACCCACGCCGCCGAACTGGTCACTCTCATAAGACAGTTGGGCGACTTCACGGTGGGCGTCGCCGCGTTCCCCGAACGCCACCCCCGCTCACCGTCCTGGTGCGAGGACATCACCCACTTCGCGGCCAAGTGCCGGGCCGGCGCCGACTACGCCATCACCCAGATGTTCTTCCACGCCGAGGACTACCTGCGCCTGCGCGACCGGCTCGCCTCCGTGGGCTGCCTGACCCCCGTCATCCCCGAGATCATGCCGGCCACCGACTTCCGCCAGATCAGCCGCTTCGCCGAACTCAGCGACGCCCGCTTCCCCGACGCCCTCGCCCGCCGCCTCGAAGCGGCCAAGGACAACCCGGCCGACGGACACCGCATCGGCGTCGCCTACGCCACCGCCATGTCCGAGCGCCTGCTCGCCGAGGGGGCCCCCGGACTGCACTACATCACCCTCAACAAGTCCACCGCGACTCTAGAGATCCATCAGAACCTGAACGTCAGCCAGACCCCAGCCACCACCACCACGGAGTAGAACCCATGGACTTCAAGGTCGCCGACCTCTCCCTCGCCGCCTTCGGCCGCAAGGAGATCACCCTGGCCGAGCACGAGATGCCGGGTCTGATGTCGATCCGCGCGGAATACGCGGACGCGCAGCCGCTGGCCGGGGCCCGGATCACCGGCTCGCTGCACATGACCGTGCAGACGGCCGTGCTCATCGAGACGCTCGTCGCGCTCGGCGCCGACGTCCGCTGGGTGTCGTGCAACATCTACTCCACCCAGGACCACGCCGCCGCGGCCGTCGCCGTCGGCCCGAACGGCACCCCCGAGGACCCGCAGGGCGTCCCCGTCTTCGCCTGGAAGGGCGAGACGCTGGAGGAGTACTGGTGGTGCACGGAGCAGGCACTGGTCTGGCCCGGTCACACCGGTCCGAACATGATCCTCGACGACGGCGGCGACGCCACCCTCCTGGTCCACAAGGGCGTCGAGTACGCGAAGGCGGGCGCGGTCCCGGACCCGTCGACCGCCGACAACGAGGAGATGGCCCTGGTGCTGGGCCTGCTGGCGAGGACGTCCATCGACTGGTCGGCGCTGGCCGCCGAGATCCGCGGTGTGACGGAGGAGACGACCACGGGTGTGCACCGTCTGTACGAGATGATGTCCGAGGGCACGCTGTTGTTCCCGGCGATCAATGTGAACGATGCGGTGACGAAGTCGAAGTTCGACAACAAGTACGGGTGCCGGCATTCGTTGATCGACGGCATCAACCGTGCCACCGATGTGTTGATCGGTGGGAAGACGGCGGTGGTCTTCGGGTACGGGGACGTCGGCAAGGGGTGTGCGGAGTCGCTGCGCGGTCAGGGTGCGCGGGTGATCGTCACGGAGATCGACCCGATCTGCGCGTTGCAGGCGGCGATGGACGGGTACCAGGTCGCGACGTTGGACGATGTGGTGTCGAGTGCGGACATCTTCATCACGACGACGGGTAACAAGGACATCATCATGGCCGCGGACATGGCCAAGATGAAGCACCAGGCGATCGTGGGGAACATCGGTCACTTCGACAACGAGATCGACATGGCGGGTCTCGCGAAGATCGAGGGGATCGTCAAGGACGAGGTCAAGCCGCAGGTCCACACGTGGAAGTTCCCCGACGGGAAGGTCCTGATCGTGCTGTCGGAGGGCCGGCTGCTGAACCTGGGCAACGCGACCGGGCACCCGTCGTTCGTGATGTCGAACTCCTTCGCGGACCAGACCCTGGCGCAGATCGAGCTGTTCACCAAGCCCGCCGAGTACCCGACCGGTGTCTACGTGCTGCCCAAGCACCTCGACGAGAAGGTCGCCCGTCTCCACCTCGACGCGCTGGGCGTCCGGCTGACCACCCTGCGCCCGGAGCAGGCCGCGTACATCGGCGTCGACGTCGCCGGCCCGTACAAGCCCGACCACTACCGCTACTGACCCGACAGGCCCGCGCACGGACCGGGGTTCCACCGGCTCTCGAACTCCGCTCGAGAGCCGGTGGAACCCCGTGGCCCGGTGACCCCGGGGATGCCACGATCGAATGTCCGCGCCGAGGGCGAGCACCACTCCCACCACCCCAGATGAGGATCACCCATGAACACCAATCCGGCCGGTAGTCACCAGCAGTACCCTGCCGGCGGCCCGAGTCCGTACACGGCCCCTCCCGGCTACCACGCCCAGCAGCAGCACCCCCAGCACACCCCGGCAACCGCCGGGCACAGCAAGGTCGCCACCGCCCTGCTCGTGGCCTCCACGGTCCTCGTGGGCCTGATGGCGGGCCTCTTCTTCGCCTTCGACGTCTCGGTCATGCCGGGTCTCGCCGCGGGCGACGAGCGCACCTACGTCACCGCCATGCAGGCCTTCAACAAGGCCATCGACGGCAACGGCCTCTTCGGCATGGCGTTCATCCTCGCCCTGCTGGTCTCCGGAGCCTCCGCGATCGTCGAGTTCCGCAAGGGCCGCCGCAACGTCGCCGTCTGGGTCGCGGCCGCCGCCGTGGCCTACTTCGTCGTCCTGATGATCACCTTCTCCGTGAACATCCCCCTCAACAACGAACTCGCCGCCGTCGGCGACGCCGCCCAGCTCAAGGACTTCTCCATCGTGGACAAGTTCAAGGGCACCTGGGTCACCACCAACATCCTGCGCACCCTGCTGTGCACGGTGGCCCTCACCGGTCTGTCCCGCGCCCTGGTCCTCTACGGCCGCGCCACCCGCTGACCGCCGCCCACCACGGCCCACCCGCCCCCACACGCACCACCGCGAAGTCCCCCGGACCACCCGACCGGGGGACTTCGCGCGTACCGCGCCCGGCTCGGACGCGGCTCAGGCACCCTGCCCGTTCAGGTACAGCGCCCACGCCAGGAACCCGACCGCCGCCGTGCACAGCAGCGTCCGCCACACGTTGGCGCGCGCCCAGGGCCCCTCGAAGGCCCGCCGGACGGCCGCCGGGTCACCGATCCGACCGACCGGACCCGCCTTCTCCAGCACGTTGTTCAGCGGGATGTTCACCTTGTTCGTCACACCCATCGCCACGACGTAACAGACCAGCGCCGCGATCAGCGGCGGCAGCACCCCGCGCCCGTCCTCGGGGATGTGCAGGGCCAGCGCCAGGGCCGTGAAGAGGAACGCCCCGATGTAGCCCAGCACGAACCAGCCGTTGAGAATGGCCACGTTGATGCGCTGCATCACCTCGATGACCGTCCGGTCGTCGGTCCGTTTGAGACCCGGCATCACCGAGACCGAGAACCCGTAGAACAGGCCGCTCACCAGGCCCATCGTGACCGTCGCGGCGATGAGTGAGGCAAGGCGTGCGGTCTCCATCGTGGGTCCCCCCGATCGTCCGTCCTCGGAGCCTCTGGGTCATCGATTCTTCGGGAACGGGTCATCAAATCGTCAAGTCATGGCGACTATACGGCCGGTGGGCGCCGCACCACGGTGACTTCGAGCGATCTTCCAGCACCTCTCCAGCACCTCTCCGGCACCCCGCCCGCCCCCGCCCCCGCGCCCGCCCCCGCCCCACACCGCTCACTGTTCCGGCCGGCGGCGGTCGTGGCGGGTGCGGAGCGAGCGGACCGGGTGCCGGCCGGGGCGGGTTCGAGTGCCACAGGGCCAGCAGCCCCGCCGTACCGAGCAGCGCCGCCTGCACGTCCAGGGCCAGCGGCAGCCCGATGTGCGCGACCAGCACCCCCGCCAACGCCATCCCCAGCGCCTGGAACCCGTCGAACACACTCTGGAAACTGGCCGGCACCCGGCCCCGGGTGGCATCCGAGGTGTACATCTGCACGATCGACATCCGCCCCGCGAACACCCCGATGCCCGGCGCCCCCAGCACCACGAACAAGGCCACGAAGAACCCCATCGACGTGGTCAGGTAGACGCTGTTCCACGTCACGGCCGTCGTCGCGGAGAACACCAGCAGCGCCCAGCCCAGCCCAGCAGCCGGCTCGGATCGGTCCGCCGGGCCAGCGTGCCGACCAGCGCCCCGCCCGCGATGCCGCCCACCGCCTGCACCCCCCTCAGCAGACCCGTCTCGGTCGAGTTCATCGAGACCTCCGCCGACGCCGCCGGCCACCGCGTCGGACGCGACGGACGCGCCCGCCCCGTCGACTCCTCGCGCAGTCGCGAACGCGCCGGAGAACTCCTGCGCGGCAACCCCGGCGCCTCCCTGCGCCAGATCGTCGCCGAAGTCGGCCTCGCCCCGGCCACCGTCACCGACGTGCGCGACCGCCTCCGCCGCGGCGAACACCCCGTCCCCGGCACCCCCCGCCCCACCGCCCCGACCCCACCGCCCCGACCCCACCGGTCTCCGCATGCGCCCCGGCCCCCGCCCGCACCCTCCTGGACGCCCCGCCGCACGCCCCTGCCCTGGTCCCCTGCCGGGTCGGCGTCGAGTTCAACCAGGCGCCCGCCCCCCGCGCCGCCCGACACTCCTCCGGCGGCCCGCGTCAGCCGCGCACGATCCGGGCGAGCCAGGGCGTGAGGGCGACACCCACCCGCTCCCGGTAGGTCTCGTCACCGGGCAGCGGCACGACGAGCCACTGCCCCGGCGGAAAGAACCGCCCCCGCACCCACGCCAGTCCGCCGTAGACCGACCGCAGGAACGCCGGCACGGACTCCCGGGGGACGTCGAGGAACTCGATCCCCTCGACCGTGACGTGCGCGTCGTCCTCGGGGAAGAACCGCACGCCCACCGACGGAACCCCGCCCAGCTCCACGTACGCCTCGTGCGGCAGCGAACCGTTCGGGTCCAGAACCGTGAACAGGGCCGCCGACGTACGGCGCGAGGTCAGGTCCGCGCCGATGTCCTCCTCGACCGCCACCGCCCGCCCGTACTCCGCCGCCACCGCGCGCACGGCGCGCACCGCCGACTCCGTGGTGGGCAGCGAAGGACGGCTCACGCCCCCGCCCCCCGCCCACCGGCACGCCGGTAGCGCACCTCGCGGACCACCGCGCCCGCCATCTCCTCGCACGACACCGCGCCGTCGGGGACGAAACCGGCACGCTCGTAGAACCGCCGGCCGAGCACGTTGCCCTCCACGACCCACAGGCGCAGCGCCGGCCGGTCCGCGCACCGCCGCAGCACCTCCGCCATCAGGGCCCGACCGACCCCGGTACCGATGAGATCGGGGCGGACGTACAGCGCGTACAACTCGGCCTCGCCGCGCGCGAGTCCGGCATCCCGGACCGGCCCGAAGCAGGCCCAGCCGACGACGTCGCCGTCCGCGTCCCGGGCCACCAGGTCGGTGGACTGCGAGGACGCGTCGGCGAGACGCGCACGGTGCCGCGCCGCGTCGGCGGCGGCATCGAGCGCGTCGAGACGCTCCTGCGGCATCAGCCCCGCGTACGCGCGGCGCCAGCCGCCGACGCGCACCGCGGCCACGGCGTCGATGTCGGCCCCGGTCATCGCGCGGACGGCGACCGGGGGCCCGGCGGGGGAGGGGAGCACGCTCATCCGGGCAGTCTGACACGCCCCGCCGCCCCGGCCCCGGGCGGGCAGCCGGGGCAGGCGCTCACAGACCCTTCCACAGATCGCGCCACAGATGGGCCCGCACGTCCCGCAACCAGTGCCCGGCCGAACAGTGCAGCCGGCGCACCACCGGCCAGGGCTGCGCCACCGGCCGCCCGCACCACCGGCACGGCCTCGTACGCCGCACCCCGCCCCCCGGACCCGCCGGACCCCTCGTCTCGTCCATGCCCCCAGTGAACAGCCCCGCCCGCCCCCGCCGTACCCGCCGCCGTACTCAGCCGCCCGGCGCCCGCTACTCAGGCGCCGCCCGGCCCCCGGCGACGCCGTTCCCCCGTGGAACGGCGTCACCGGGCGGTCCTCAGGCCGCGGCCCGCACCCCGCGGCCGCAGCACCCCCACCCGTACGCACCGGTGCACCGCCCGCACGCCCGCACGCCCGCACGCGCGAGCCGCGGCCGCGGTCTCAGATGCCGATGTTGGCCAGGCTCACGCCGATGTTGCGCAGCGCGGCCGACAGGGACGGATGGTCCACCTCGAAGCGTTCCGCGGCGTGGTTCAGCGACTGCGTGACCCCGGGATCGGCCGCCGCGTCGTCCGCGGCCGCGTCCTCCAGCAGGGCCTCCAGATGGGCGCGGTCCTGCGGGGAGAGGCGGGAGCCCGACGTCCTCAGCTCCTCGCGCAGGGCCTCAAGGTGTTCGTGCGTGGTCCGGTCCGACACCGCGTCTCCTCCGTCGCTCGCCGCCTGCGCCGGGGTCTCGTCCCCGGGGGCGGATATACCGACCCCCTGCCCCCGGGCGGCCCGCCCACACCCGCCCGCCCCCGCTCACAGCGCAGCGCCGCCGCCGGGATGCCATGCTGAAGGGCGGGGGCCCCGCAGCCGGAAGGGTTCACAGCGATGACGAAGCGCGAGGCACCCGAGACGGACCGCGCCGACGGGCCCCGGCCCTCGGCCCGGGAACGCGCCGACCGCGGCCGGGCCGCCCGCAAGCGGACGCCGCGCTCCGCCCACGCGGAGTTCGGACCGTCCCCCGCCCGCCCGGACCCGGTCGACGTCATCGAGGAGCAGTCGGCGACCCGGGTCCCGGAACTCGTACCGATCCGCTACGGACGGATGGCCCAGTCGCCCTTCCGGTTCTACCGCGGCGCCGCCGCGATCATGGCCGGCGACCTCGCCGGCACCCCCGACTCCGGACTGCGCGTCCAACTGTGCGGCGACGCCCACCTGATGAACTTCCGCCTGCTGGGCTCCCCGGAACGCAACCTCCTGTTCGACATCAACGACTTCGACGAGACCCTGCCCGGCCCCTGGGAGTGGGACGTCAAACGGCTCGCCGTGAGTCTGGTCGTCGCCGGCCGCGAGAACTCCTTCACCGACTCCGAACGCGCCGCGATCGTACGGTCCGCGGTGCGCTCCTACCGCGAGCAGATGCACCGCTTCGCCGCCCAGCGCCACCTCGACGTCTGGTACGCCAGGATCGACGAGGACCAGCTGCGCGCCCTGGCCGCCGGAGCCCTGCACACCCGCGGCCGCGCGCGCGTCTCCACCGAGCTGCGCAAGGCCCGCGGCCGCGACAGCCTCCAGGCCGCCGGGAAGCTCACCGAGGTCGTCGACGGGGAACGCCGGTTCGCCGCCGTACCGCGCCTGATCACGCCGCTCTCCCACCTGCTGCCCGACCGGGAGCGCGCCGCGCTCAAGGAGGAGATCGGCGACCTGCTGCGGCAGTACCGGCACAGCCTCTCCACGGACCGCCGCCACCTCCTCGAACAGTTCACCGTGATCGACATGGCCCGCAAGGTGGTGGGCGTCGGCAGCGTCGGCATGCGCTGCTGGGTCGTCCTGCTGACGGGCCGCGACGACGCGGACCCGCTGCTCCTGCAGGCGAAGGAGGCGGGCGAGTCGGTCCTCGCCCCGCACGCCGGCGCGAGCGCCTACCCCACGCAGGGCGAACGGGTCGTCGCCGGACAGCGCCTGATGCAGGCGGCCGGGGACATCTTCCTCGGCTGGCAGCGGCTGCGCGGCATCGACGGCCGCGAACGCGACTTCTACGTACGCCAGTTGCGCGACTGGAAGGGAGTGCTGGACCCCTCGCAGATGGAACCGCGCGGCATGCGGGTCTTCGCCGACCTGTGCGGGCTCACCCTGGCCCGGGCCCACGCCCGCTCCGGGGACCGCATCGCCATCGCCGCCTACCTCGGCCGCGGCGACGTCTTCGACCGGGCGGTGCAGCGGTTCGCGGAAACCTACGCCGACCGCAACGAACGCGACCACCGCGCGCTGACCGCCGCCATCGCCGCCGGCCGCGTCAGCGCCGTGGCGGCCTGACCGGCGGGCGCCGCCCGCCGTCGCCGCGCCGGGCCAGCTCCGGGTAGTCGGCGACCAGGCCGTACGCGTCGAACTCCACGTCGGCGGCGAAGTCCCCGGAGGCGTAGCGGACCAGGGCGCCGCCGGACGGGGTGCGGGACAGGTGCGTGTACGTCTGGCGGGACGGCCGCACGGTCAGGTCGGGGACGGACACCCAGGCCATCAGGAACCGGTGCTCGCCGGGCCGGCGGTGCAGGGCGTGGCGCAGCACCGGCATGGTGTTGGTCAGCGGGCACAGGCCGAGGTCGCAGTCGAGCGCGCCCTCCAGGTCGGGCCGGGGACGGCCGTCGACCGTCCACCGGCCGGACGGGGAGCGCCGCAGGTCCAGCTCCCGGACCCGGCAGGCGTCCTCGACCCGCACCGTCAGGCGCCGGGTGGCGAGGTCCTCGCCGGTCTCCAGCGCGTACGAGAGCCAGTACGGCTCCGGGTCGGTGCCCACGGCCCTGCCCCGGGCGCGCAGCCCGGCCGGCCCCGCGGGGCCCCGGCCGATCTCCACCCAGGCGGTCTCCAGGCCGCCGCTGGCCGTCACTTCCCAGGTCGGCACGTGGCGTTCGCTCACACCTCCACCCTAGGTCGTCTCTTTCGGATCTTGTCGGCCGAGCCCGCGGCGTCTGGTGCCGTGCCTGGGCGTGCTGCCGGGGCGCTCGCGTACTGGACGTACGTGGTCGCCTCGGCAGTGCGGCCAGGCACGGTGCCAGGCGTCGCGGGCCCGGCAAGATCCGAAAGAGACGGCCTAGGCCGCCTCCCGCACGGCAGCGCCGGGGCCGCGACGGCGGGGCGGGGGCGCCCGCGTCCGTCAGGGGCCCCGCCAGAGGTTGGCGAACGCCGCCTTCTCGATGGACCGGCGCTGGCGCACGGCCTCCAGCTCCATCACCGCGTCGTTGACCAGCGCCAGTACCGCCGTCACCGCCTCGTCCTCGGGAACCGGCGCGTCCCCGTCCGGCCCGCCGCCGACCCCCACGACCGCGGCGAGGGCCACCAGCACGGGATCGCCGTCCGCCCACCGCTCCAGGGCCCGCCCGCGCGCGGGCGAGTCGGCCAGCTGCAGGCGCTCGGCGCCGAAGGGCGAGCGGCCGTGCCGTTCCCGCGTCAGCTGCCCCTCCTCCTCCAGGGCCGTCTGGTAGAGCGCCGCGAGGTCGCGGCCCCTGCGCCACAGCCAGTCCTCGATCCGCTCGTACGGGGCCTGCCGGTCGAGCGCCCGCGCCGCCCCGTCCAGGAGCCGGTCGCCGGTGGCCGGCCCGGGGCCCGGCACGATGCGCTCGCCGTCCAGGGTGAGCGCCCCCGCGCCCAGGAGGTCGATCAGCTCGGCTCCCGCGAGCGCCAGCGACAGGTCGCCCTGGCCCACGGAGCGGTCCGGCCGCGGGGCCATCGCGATGATGAACAGGTCCTTCGCCGTGGTCATGAACGGCTCCCCTCGACGTCATTGCCCACCGGAACCCCAGTATCGCGCCCCGCCCCCCGACCCGCGGCGGGTCGGGGGGCGGGGCGGTGTCGCGGTGCCCGTCAGCCCTGGCGGGCCTTGAAGCGCGGGTTCTTCCGGTTGACGACGAAGACCACGCCCCGCCGGCGGACCACCTGCGCTCCGGGCCTGGACTTCAGCGAGCGCACGGATGCGCGTACCTTCACGGCTCTGCCCTCTTCCCGTCCTGTCCGTCCTGTCTGCCTGTCCTGCCGCCTGTGCCGGCCCTGCCGGCCCCTGCCCGTCCCCGGCCCCCGGCCGGCCCTCTCCGTCAGCCCCGGGACGGGCCCCGGCGGCCGTAGCGGCGCTCGAAGCGCTCCACGCGGCCGGCGGTGTCCACGACCCGCGTGCCGCCCGTGAAGAAGGGGTGGCTCGCCGCCGAGACCTCGACGTCGACCAGCGGGTAGAGCGCGCCGTCCTCCCAGACGACCGTCCGGGCCGTGTCCACGGTCGACCGCGTCAGGAACGCGGTGCCGGCCGCCCGGTCACGGAAGACGACGGGGCGCGATACGGGGTGGATGTGCTTCCTCATGTGCTTTCCTCCCTGGTCACACGTGTACGGGTGGGCGGTGCGCCCGTGCCGGGCGCCGCCCGGGGCGGTTCGGCGCCCCTCAGCGCTCCTCCCGGAACGCGACGTGCCGGCCGGCCAGCGGGTCGTACTTGCGCAGCACGAGCCGGTCGGGGTCGTTGCGGGGGTTCTTGCGCGTCGTGTAGGTGGTGCCGGTCCCGGCCGTCGACGTCAGCCGGACGACGGGACGGGTGGTGCTGCGGGCCACGAGCTGCTCCTTCCGGTGACACCGCGCGCTCCCCGGCGGGTGACGCGCGCATGTCAGCTGACTTCTGCAACGGAAGCCAGCCCCCGGGCATTCCCGTCCGGGCGGCCGGCCGTCGAGGTGGCCGCCCGGACGGTGCGGTGCGGGGTCAGACGCGGTCGGCGGCGATCAGCAGGTACTGGAACGAGCCGTCCTTGTAGGAGTTGATGAACGCCTCCTCGATCCCGGTGACCAGCGAGGACGTGGCGCGGGCCTCCCAGTAGGGCAGGGTCGCGGCCGTCAGGTCGACGACGGTCTGCGGGACGAGCCGGTTGTCGGCCATGGCCCGCATGTACTCCCGGCGGGAGTGGATGTTGCACTCGAAGTGCGCGTTGATCTGGGAGACCCACTTCGAGGGCTGGCCGTACCGGGGGTTCCAGCAGCCCGTGATGGTCACGTAGCGGCCGCCGACGGCCAGGACGCGGGAGTGTTCCGCGAAGAGGTCGTGCAGGTCGACGTACATGCTCGACTCGTTGTTCCACGAGGCCGCCGCCCGTCCCGTCTCGAAGGGCGTGCCGAGCATGTTGCACACGCGGGCGCGGACGGAGCCGTCGATGTCCAGCTCGCGGGCCCGCCGGTTGGCGAACTCGGCCTGCTTGGCCGACAGGGTGACGCCCTCGACCGTGCAGCCGAACCGCTGGTGGGCCATGACCATCGAGCCGCCGCGGCCGCAGCCGGCGTCGACGAGGGTGTCCCCGGGCCCGATGGGGCCGAGGTGGTCCAGGAGGACGTCGGTCTGGGCGGACTCCAGCCGGTGGAGCTCGGCGATCAGCCTCTTCTCGTACGCCTCGTCGCCGGGGTCCCCGAGAGCGGCGTGGTCGACGTCGCCGATGCCGTAGTGGTGGTGGTAGAGGCCGTCGACGTCGCCGAGGCGCAGGTTCACCGGCCTGGCCTCGTGGTCCCAGTAGCGGGCGATGTCCCCCTGGTAGGGCGTCGCCGGGGCGGGCACGAACGCGGAGGCGGGGGCCAGGGTGAGCTCGGTGTCGGTCACAGATCGGTCCATTTCTTACCAGAAGTCGGGCAGGCTGTAGCGGTAGGTGTTGGTCTGGTGCCAGTAGTGGTTGCCGTCGACCCACGCGGCCACGCCCCGCAGGAAGCGCAGCAGGCTCGGCACGGGCAGGGCGGCCGCAGCCCCGGCGGCCTCGGTCTCGAAGGCGTGCATGAGGTCGTTGTGGACCTCGACCGCCTTCAGGTAGGCGTCGCGGACGGGGAGGCCCTCGCGTTCGGCGATCACCACGGGCAGGTTGAGGTGCAGGCCGGGGCCGGCGAGTTCCTTGGTGTACGAGTAGAGGTCGTTGACGATGGTGGTGGCGTTCCCGGCGAGCGCGATGACCCGCTGCACCTCGGGCCGGGCCTGGAGGTCCGCCGGCAGCTCGTAGCCGCCCACGGTGTCGGTGATGGTGGGGCAGGGACGGAAGTTGTTGAACTGCCGCATCGCCAGGTACTCCCACACCTCCGGCACGTGGTCGGTCTCGGACCAGGCGGCCTCGGCGAGGTACCCCAGGTGCAGCCGGGCCATGTCGTGCCGGTACCGGTCGGCCTGGGCGGGGGTGGCCTCCCGTACGAAGTACCCCATGGCCGAGCGGTAGGCGCGCCGGGGGGCGTCCGCGTGCAGCGAGCGCTCCCACTGCGGCTGGTACTCCGCCGTGGTGTGGAGCGGGTCGAGCGCGGTGTGGGCGAGCAGGAGGCGTCCGCCGAGGCCGACGGGGGAGCCCCCGTGGTCCTCGCAGTAGCAGTCGTCGAGGGCGTTCTCGGCCGCCATCAGCCGGGTGGCGATCATCAGGTGGTCGACGCCGGGGGCGTCCGGATGGCAGGCGACCATGTAGCGGCCCAGGGAGAACCCGTCGAACTGGTCCTCCCAGTCCGGCGGGTACAGCTCGACCTCCTCCACCGCCCAGGCCTTGATCCTGCGGCTGACCTCCTCCACCCGTACGGGGTCCGGTTCGGGCACCGGGTGGTGGTAGAGGCCGGGGATCGCGGTGCCCGCCGCGGCAGGCTCCGCGGGGGCGGCCGGCTCCGCGCGCCGGACCAGCGACAGCCCGGCCGTGCCCAGCCCGCTGGGCCCGCGCAGCAGCCGCGCCAGCGCCGCGCCAGCCCCCTGAACGGGCGGCCCCGGAACGAGCGGCGGCGCGGAGGCCGCGGTCGGTACGGGCGTCCCGCTGCCGCAGGCACCGGCGAGGGCTCCGGGGGCGGCGGCCGGGCCGGGGACGCGGTCCCCGGGACGGGCCGCGGGGGAGGGCAGGCTCGGCTGCCGGGGGGAAGGCCCGGGAACGGGCATCCGTGGCTCCTTGGTGGAAGTGGCCGGGCCGCCCGCACCCGGGCGCACCCGCCGGGCCGGGGGCGGGCCCCGGGAGGGCGGCGGGCCGTCCGGGCGCGCGGCCGGGCGGGGAGGGTCCGGGCGGCCTGGGTCGTCTCTTTCGGATCGTGCCGGTTGAGCCCGCGTCGTCCGGTGCCGTGCATCGGCGCCTCGGCGGGACGCCGGAGTACTGGACGTACGTGGTGTTCGGCCAAGGCGGCGAGGTGCGGTGCCGGGCGGCGCGGGTCAGGCACGATCCGGAAGGGACGCCCTAGCCGTGCCGGCGGGCGATCTGCACGTTCTCCAGCACGCCGAGCGCGTCGGGCACCAGGACGGCGGCGGAGTAGTAGGTGCTGACCAGGTAGGAGATGATCGACTGCTCGTCGATGCCCATGAACCGCACCGACAGGCCCGGTTCGTACTCCTCGGCCAGGCCGGTCTGGTGCAGGCCGATGACGCCCTGCTTGTCCTCGCCGGTGCGCATCACCAGGATCGAGCTGGTGTTCTCCTTGCTGATGGGGATCTTGCTGCACGGCAGGATGGGGACCCCGCGCCAGGCCGGGACCAGCTGCCCGCCGAGGTCGACGTGGTCCGGGTAGAGGCCGCGGGCGTTGAACTCGCGCCCGACGGCCGCGATGGTCCGGGGGTGGGCGAGGAAGAACTTCGAACCGCGGCGCCGGCAGAGCAGCTCGTCGAGGTCGTCCGGGGTGGGGGGACCCGAGTGCGTCTGGATCCGCTGCTTGAAGGCGGCGTTGTGGAGCAGGCCGAACTCGCGGTTGTTGATCAGCTCGTACTCCTGGCGCTCGCGCAGCGCCTCGATGGTGAGCCGCAGTTGCTCCTCGGTCTGGTTCATCGGCTCGTTGTAGAGGTCGGCGACCCGCGTGTGGACCCGCAGCACGGTCTGCGCGATGGACAGTTCGTACGCGCGCGGGTGGAGGTCGTAGTCGACGAAGGTGCCCGGCAGCGCGGGCTCGCCGGTGTGCCCGGCCGACATCGCGATCTCGGCCTCGCCGTGCCGGTTCTGCCGCTGCAGCGGCAGCGCGGCGAACCGCCGTACGTGGTCCTGGAGCTGCGGCGCGGTCGACAGCACGGCGGCGAAGTCGGCGCGGGAGAGGCTCAGCAGGGTGCCGGCGGTCTCGGCGGTCGCGGTGTGCTCCCAGCGCGCCTCCTCGTCCAGCAGGGCGTGCTCGCCGAAGTGCTCGCCGTCCGCGAGGACGGCGACGGCGATCTCGTCGCCGTACTTGCCGACCGAGGTCTGGCCGACCCGGCCGTGGGCGATCAGGTGGATCCGCTCGGCGGGCCCGCCGCGCTCCGCCAGCACCTCGCCCGCGCGGAAGTCGCGCTGGACGCACCGGCCGGCGAGCGCGGCCAGCACCCCCTCGTCCTCGAAGCCGCGCAGCAGCGCCAGTTCGCCGAGCTCGCGCGGCACCACCCGGACCCGGGCGCCGTCCTGGACGAACTCGACGCGCCCGTCGCCGACGGTGTAGGTCAGCCGGCGGTTCACCCGGTAGGTGCCGCCCTTGGTCTCCACCCAGGGAAGCATCCGCAGCAGCCAGCGGGAGGTGATCTCCTGCATCTGCGGAGCGGACTTGGTGGTGGTGGCCAGGTTGCGGGCGGCCGCCGTGCCCAGGCTGCTCTGCCGGGGCGGCTCCAGCTGGGCTTCCGGGCTGGTGTCCGTGGTCATCGGGCACGCTCTCCTTCGTCGGGGCGGTGACCGGCGTGCGCCCGCGTCACCGGTGAAAACGGAAAAGGGCAGAGAAATACCGGGCAATCCGCCCAGATCCAGCAGCACACTAGTGGCGGCCCCACCCGATTGATCCGGTAAGCCGTTGGTATTACCCCGATGCGGTGATCTTGTCCCACAAGGTGTTTGCATCCCGATCCGGTGGTATCGCGCCACCCCGCCCGGACCCGCCCGGACCCGCCCGAGGCACCCCGCTGCGCCCCGCGGGCCCCCGCCGGAGTGCCCGTCCCGGCGCCGGGGGAGCGCCGGGCCCGCGGGCCCGGGCCGGGAGATCCCACGTCAGAGCCCCGGCCGGGCGCCGGTTCCGAGGGGGGAAGGGGGAAGAAGAGGGAAGAAGAGGGAAAACGGAACTTACCCCTCCATTCCCCTCGGTCAGAAGAAACCTTTCCTCTCCGGCCTGATTAGGATGTGCTTCCGGCCGCGCCCCCCACCGCGTGGCGGCGTGGCGCGACCCCCTCCCGCCTGCCCGCAGCCGACGCGAAAACCAAGGTCGAACCGCACATGCGCGTACTTCTCGTCGAGGACGAACCGGACCTCAGGGACCTCCTCACGGCCGGGCTCAAGGCCGCCGGCTACGCGGTGGACTCCGCCGGCGACTGGCCGGACGCCGAGATCCTGCTCGACCTCACCGCGTACGACTGCGTCGTCCTGGACCGGATGCTGCCCTCCGGCGACTCCCTGCGCCCCCTGGAACGCCGCCGCCACACCGGCTGGGCCGCCCCCGTGCTCTGCCTCACCGCCCTGGACACCCTCCCCGACCGGGTCGACGGCTTCCGCTCCGGCGCCGACGACTACCTCCCCAAGCCCTTCGCCATGGAGGAACTGGTGATGCGGGTCGCCAGCCTCGGCCGCCGGGCCGCCGGACGGCTCCCCGTCCACCTCGCCCACGCCGACCTCCGCATGGACACCGCCCGCCGCGAGGTCAGCCGCGCCGGCATCCTGCTCACCCTCACCCACAAGGAATACGCCGTCCTGCGCCACCTGCTCATCCACCGCGAGACCGTGGTCACCCGCACCGCACTGGTCGAGCACTGCTGGGACGAGATGGCCGACCCCGTCTCCAACGTGGTCGACGCCGTCATGGCCGGCCTGCGCCGCAAACTCGGCGCCCCCGCCCTGATCCGGACCGTACGCGGCCACGGCTTCCTCCTCGGTTCCGCCGAACCGGACCACCCGTGACGGACACCGCCCCCGGCCCGCCCTCCCACCGCCGCCGCACCCGCCGCGACCCCGCCGGCGGCCCCCGCACCCCCGACGCCCCGCCCGGCCCCCGCGCCCCGGCCGGCGCCGAGCGCGCCGCCCGGCGCGGCGCCCGCCGCTCACCCGCCCGCCTGCGGCTGCGCCGCCTCCAACTGCGCCTCACCCTCGCCTACACCCTCGTCACCCTCGCCGGGGTCAGCGCACTGTCCTGGTTGGTGATCCGCACCGACGAACGCTCCTGGCGCGCCGCCGCATACGACGAGATGGGCCGCCGGGCCGCCGTCGGCACCTCGCTGATCTACTACACCGACACCGGCATCCAGCTGGACGGCCTCTACGACGACGAGGCCACCGAGAACGGCCCCCAGGTCACCGTGGTCCACACCGCCCCCGACGGCACCCTGCAGCGGATCTTCACCTCCCGGGGCCCCGCCGCCCCGGTCGCCGAGACCCGGCTGACCGCCCTCGCCCGCTCCGCCATGGCCCGCGACGACACCGTACGGGCGGAGGTGACCGACGCCCGCGGAGCCCCGGCCTACCTCCTCGGCCGGCCCTTCCACCACGACGAATCGGGGGCCGTGGAAGGCGCGGTCGTGGTCGTCGGCGACCCCGCCCACCGCGTGGCCGAACACGACCGCCTCATCGCCGCCGTCCTGACCGGCTCCGGCCTGCTCACCTGCCTGGCCGCGGCCACCGGACACCTGCTCTCCGGCCGCAGCCTGCGCCCCGCCTGGCAGGCCCTGGAGGCACAGGAGCGGATGCTCGCCGACACCGCGCACGAACTGCGCACCCCGGTCGCCGTCATGCGCAGCTCGGTGGACGTCGCCGGCCTGGACCCGCGCGGCCTGGACCCCCACCTGCCGCGCATCCGCCGCGCCACCGAACGCCTCACCGACGTCGTCGACAACGTCCTCACCCGCGGCCGGCTCCAGGACCCCGCCGACACCCTGCGCCCCGTACCGCTGCGCCTGGACCAGCTCGTCGAGCAGATCTGCGAGGAACTGCCGGCCGGCGCCCACACCCTGACCGCCTCCCTGGAACCCTCGGTCGCCACCGCGGACCCGGCCCTCGTACGGATCGCCGTGCGCAACCTCCTCGACAACGCCCTGCGCCACGGCCGCACCCCCGGCGACCCCGCGGGCCGCGCCCAGGTCCACGTCACCGTCCGCGGCGCCACCGTGGCCGTCGCCGACCGCGGCCCCGGCGTCACCGCGGCCGACCTGCCCGAGCTGGTCTCGCGGTTCCGCTCCCCGGGCGGCGGCTCGGGCATCGGCCTGTCGCTGGTGGCGGAGATCGCCACCGCCCACGCCGGCCGCCTCACCGCGGACACCCGCCCCGGCGGCGGCGCGGTCTTCCGCCTCGCCCTCGGCCCGCGACCGGCCCGCCGCGCCCGCGCCCGCCGCGCCCGGCCCCCCGCCGCCCCGCCCTCATGAATTCCTCACGACTCCTCACGCAGGATGCGAACACCAGACCGCCCCTCGTACTGGAGCACGTGTGCCGAAACACTCAGCAACCCCCTTCCTGCGCCGCAAGCGCACCCTCGCGGCCGGCGCCGTCGGCGTCGCCGGCGCCCTCGGCGCGGGCCTGATGTTCTTCCAGGCATCCGCCGGGCAGAGCGCCGCGCCCCGCCTCCCCGCGGCCAACTCGCCCTTCGACTACCAGATCGGACAGGCGTACACACCCCCCAAGGGCGTCAAGACGGTCTCCCGCGACCGCTCCGCCAAGCCCACCGCGGGCCTCTACAACATCTGCTACGTCAACGCCTTCCAGACCCAGCCCGACGCCCTCGGCTGGTGGCAGAAGAACCACCCCGACCTGGTGCTCCGCGACGGCAGGCAGCAGCCCGTCGTCGACGAGAACTGGGGCGAGGCCCTCCTGGACACCTCGACGGCCGACAAGCGCACCCGCCTCGCCAAGGTCGTCGGAGACTGGATCAGCGGCTGCGCCCGCAGCGGCTTCCAGGCCGTCGAACCCGACAACCTCGACTCCTTCAGCCGCTCCAAGGGCCGCCTGACCAAGGCGAACAACGTCGCCTTCGCCACACTCCTGGCCGACCGCGCACACGCCGCCGGCCTCGCCATCGGCCAGAAGAACACCGCCGAGATGCTGCCCGACCGCACGAAGATCGGCTTCGACTTCGCCGTGGCCGAGGAATGCGGCCGGTACGACGAGTGCGGGGACTTCGCCAAGGCGTACGCGAACCGCGTGTTCGTCATCGAGTACGAGTCCGGCGGCTACGACCGCGCCTGCTCCGCCTGGGGCTCCAAGCTCGCCATCGTCCAGCGGGACCTCGACGTCTCCGCCGCCGGCACCGACGGCTACCGCTACCGCGCCTGCTGACACGGCCCCGCCCCCTCCACCGACGGGCCCCGCCACCCCCTTCACCGGCGGGGCCCGTCCCCCCGCCACCCCGTCCCGCGACCGGCCCGGCACACCCGCACCGCCGGCCCCCGCGCCGGGGACCGCACCGGCGGCACTCACGCCGCCAGGCCCACACCGCAGGGCCCGCGGCCGCCGGGATCGGCCCCCGCACGGCCCGCCCGCCGGAGCTCGCGCCACCAGCCCCCGTACCGCGGTGTCACGGTGCCGCGGGTCGCGGTGTCGCGGGTCAGGACTTGCGGTACCCGTACGCCTCCGCGGCCGCCGATTCGACCTCCGCCAGCGGCGCCCCCGCGGAAGCGGCGACCACCGCCGCCACCGCGCCCTCCACGAACGGGGCGTCCACCAGCCGCGATCCGGACGGCAGTTCGTCGTCCTCCAGCAGCGCCCTGACCGTCAGGACGGCGCTGCCCAGGTCCACCAGCAGGGCGACCCCGGCGCCCCGGTCCACCTCCCGCGCCGCCGCCGCGATCCGCTCCGCACTCGTGCCCAGCCCGCCGTCGGGGGTACCGCCCGCCGCGGCCACCGGCACCACGGGACCGCCCGCCGCCAGCCCCCGTGCCAGCTCCGCCACCGACTCGGCCACCGCCGCGCTGTGCGACACCAGCACGATGCCGACCTGCCCCGCACCCGTACCCGCCTCCGCCCGCCGCGGCCCGGTCACGGCGCGCCGTCCGCCGCGTCCGCCAGCGCCCCCAGCAACAGCGCCGACGAGGTCGCGCCCGGATCCTGGTGCCCCACGCTCCGCTCGCCCAGATAGCTGGCCCGGCCCTTGCGCGCCTGCAGCGGCACCGTCGCCCGCGCCCCGGCCTCCGCCGCGTCCGCGGCCGCCCGGTAGGAGGTGCCGAGCGCGGCGACCCCCGGCACCAGCGCGTCCAGCATCGTCTTGTCGCCCGGCGCGGCCCCGCCCAGCCCGGCCACGGCCGCCACCCCCGCGTCCAGGGCCGCGCGCAGCTCCTCGTCGGACACCTCCGCGGCGTCCCCGAGCTCCTTGCCCGTACGCCGCAGCAACGTCCCGTACAGCGGCCCCGAGGCACCGCCGACCGTCGAGATCAGGGTCCGCCCGGCCAACTGCAGCACCGCCCCCGGCCCGGCAGGGGCCGGATCCTGCGCATCCAGGGCGGCCCGGACCGCGGTGAACCCGCGCAGCAGGTTGCTGCCGTGGTCGGCGTCCCCGATGGGGGAGTCGAGCTCGGTCAGCCACTGCGCCTCGCGCTCCACGGCAGCCGCCGCGGCCACCATCCAGCGCCGGAAGAAGTCTGCGTCACGCACCGGATCTCCTCGCCCTCGCATCGCACCACCCTGGCCGTCCCCCGCCCCCGCCACCCTAGGTCAGCGCCCCCAGCGCAGCGCGCTGGTCTGCACGGGCGCGTCCCACAGCCGCAGCACCTCCTCGTCGGCCCGGCACAGCGTCACCGAACAGCCCGCCATGTCCAGCGACGTGACGTAGTTGCCGACCAGGGTCCGCGCCACCGGCACGCCCCGCTCCGCCAGCACCCGCGCCACCTCCGCGTGGAACCCGTACAGCTCCAACAGCGGCGTCGCCCCCATCCCGTTGACCAGCGCCAGCACCGGCCCGTCGGCCGGAGCGACCTGCGCCAGGTCCTCCAGCACCGCGCCCACCGCGAACTCCGCGATCTCCCGCGCCGGCATCATCGCCCGCCGCTCGCGGCCCGGCTCGCCGTGGATCCCGACCCCGAGCTCCAGCTCGCCGTCCGGCAGGTCGAAGGTCGGACTGCCCTTCGCGGGGGTGCTGCACGCGCTCAGCGCCACACCGAAGCTCCGCGAGGAGGCGTTGACCCGCCGCGCGACCTCCGCGACCTCCTCCAACGACGCGCCCGCCTCGGCCGCCGCCCCGGCCACCTTCTCCACGAACAGCGTGGCCCCCGTACCGCGCCGCCCCGCCGTGTACAGGCTGTCGGTCACCGCGACGTCGTCGTTGACCAGCACCCGCTCCACCCGGATGCCGTCCTCCTCGGCGAGCTCGGCCGCCATGTCGAAGTTCAGCACGTCGCCCGTGTAGTTCTTGACGACGAACAGCACACCGCGCCCCGAGTCCACGGCCCGGGCCGCCCGCACCATCTGGTCGGGCACCGGCGAGGTGAACACCTCCCCGGGACACGCGGCCGACAGCATCCCGTACCCCACGAACCCCGCGTGCAGCGGCTCGTGCCCCGAGCCGCCGCCCGACACCAGGCCCACCCGGCCGCCCTCCCGGGCGCCGCGCCGCACGACCACCCGCTGCTCCACGTCCACCTCCAGATCGGGGTGGGCGGCGGCCATCCCGCGCAGGGCGTCGGCGACCACGCTCTGCGGACTGTTGATCAGCATCTTCATGGGGTACCTCCCGGAGGGAACCGGCGGACGGAGCGGCGCCCGGTGAGCCCACCGGGCCGGGGGAGCGCGGCCGGCGGGCGGCGGCCGCGACCGTGGCCGCCCGCCGGACCAGCCGGACCCGGACCTGCCGTACAGCCCAAGTGTGCCGCCCCGCCGTGGACATCCGCCACGGATGCCCCCCGCGCCCCGCGCCCACCGCCGGGCCGCCCCGCCCCCGCCGCCCCAGCACGATCCGCCCGTTCCCGCCACCCGGCGCGTGGCGCGGACCCCCCGTACGCACCACGCTGGCCGGTCGATATGTGCGGGATTAAACTGCTTCGTGGAGCACTCGGGGCAGTTCGACGGCTGGTCTCCGGGCCGGCGGGAAGCGGGCATCCATGGCTGAGCGGCTCAAAAGGTCGGGGCTGATCGGCGAACTCTCGGCCGAATTCGCCGGCACCATGATCCTCATCCTCTTCGGTTGCGGCGTGGTGGCCCAAGTGGCCGCCGGCGGAGCCCTCACGGACCCGGCGGGCGGCCTCGGAAACCACGACAGCATCGCCTGGGCCTGGGGCCTGGGCGTCACCCTGGGCGTCTACGTCGCGGCGAGGCTGAGCGGAGCCCACCTCAACCCCGCGGTCACCGTCGCCCTGGCCGCGTTCAGAGGCTTCCCGTGGCGCAAGGTGGCCCCCTACGCGCTGGCCCAGACGGCCGGCGCCTTCGTGGCGGCCCTGCTCGTCCGCTGGAACTACACCGAAGCCCTGGCTAAGGCCGACCCGGGACACACCATCAAGACGCAGACCGTCTTCTCCACCCTCCCGGCCAACGGCAACCCCAACCTGCCGGTCACCGAATGGGGAGCCCTGCGCGACCAGATCATCGGCACCGCCATCCTGCTCCTGTTGATCATGGCGGTCACCGACCTGCTCAACACGCCCCCCGGCGCCAACCTGGCCCCGTTCATCGTGGGCCTCATCGTCGTCGCGATCGGCATGGCCTGGGGCACCAACGCCGGCTACGCCATCAACCCGGCCCGCGACTTCGGCCCCCGACTGGCCAGCTTCCTCACCGGCTACGGCGGGGCATGGCGCGACCAGTACGGGAACTTCTACTTCTGGGTCCCCATCATCGGCCCGCTGATCGGCGGCCTGCTGGGAGCGGGACTGTACAAGTTCTTCATCGGCCGGTTCCTGCCGACCGCCGAACCGGAGCCCGCCGGACGCATCCCGGCCCCGGACAAGAGCTGACCGCGCCCCACCCGTGGAGCGGGCCCGCGCGCCCGCTCCACCCCCACCCGGCAAGCCCGAGGAGCCCCGGAGCCCCCACAGGACCCGAAGGGGCCGCAAGAGAGGCAGCACACCATGGCTGACTTCGTCGGCGCAGTGGACCAGGGGACCACCAGCACCCGTTTCATGATCTTCGACCACGCCGGCAACGAGGTGGCGAAGCACCAGCTGGAACACTCCCAGATCCTCCCCCGCTCCGGATGGGTCGAGCACGACCCCGTCGAGATCTGGGAACGCACCAACTCCGTGATGCAAAACGCCCTCCGGCACGGAAACCTCTCCGCGTCCGACCTCGCGGCCATCGGCATCACCAACCAGCGCGAGACCACCGTCGTCTGGGACCCGCGCACCGGCCGCCCCTACTACAACGCCATCGTCTGGCAGGACACCCGCACCGACTCCATCGCCGCGGCCCTGGACCGCTCGGGCCAAGGCGACGTCATCCGCCGCAAGGCCGGACTGCCCCCCGCCACCTACTTCTCCGGCGGCAAGATCCAATGGATCCTGGAGAACGTCGACGGCGTCCGCGAAGCCGCCGAAGCGGGCCACGCCCTCTTCGGCAACACCGACTGCTGGGTGCTGTGGAACCTCACCGGCGGCCCCGACGGCGGCATGCACGCCACCGACGTGACCAACGCCAGCCGCACCATGCTGATGAACCTCGAAACCCTCGACTGGGACGAGGAACTCCTCGGCTTCTTCGGCGTCCCCCGGGCCATGCTGCCCACCATCAACCCCTCCTCCCACCCCGACGCCTACGGCCAGACCCGCACCTCCCGCCCCCTGCGCGCCGCCATCCCCATCACCGGCGTCCTCGGCGACCAGCAGGCCGCCACCGTCGGACAGGTCTGCTACGCACCCGGCGAAGCCAAGAACACCTACGGCACCGGCAACTTCCTCGTCCTGAACACCGGCACCGAACTGGTCCGCTCCCAGCACGGACTGCTGACCACCGTCGCCTACCAGTTCGCCGGCCAGCCCGTCGTCTACGCCCTGGAAGGCTCCATCGCCGTCACCGGCTCCGCCATCCAGTGGCTCCGCGACCAGCTGAAGATCATCGGCCAGGCCGCCGAGAGCGAACGCCTCGCCCGCACCGTCGAGGACAGCGGCGGCATCTACTTCGTCCCCGCCTTCTCCGGCCTGTTCGCCCCGTACTGGCGCTCCGACGCCCGCGGCGCCATCGTCGGCCTCGCCCGCTACCACGACAGCGGCCACCTGGCCCGAGCCGCGCTGGAAGCCATCTGCTACCAGAGCCGCGACGTCGTCGAGGCCATGGAACAGGACTCCGGCGTCCACCTCGACGTCCTCAAGGTCGACGGCGGCGTCACCGCCAACGACCTGTGCATGCAGATCCAGGCCGACGTCCTGGGCGTCCCCGTCAGCCGCCCCGTCGTCGCCGAGACCACCGCCCTGGGCGCCGCCTACGCCGCCGGCCTGGCCACCGGCTTCTGGCGCGACACCGACGAACTGCGCACCCACTGGCAGGAGTCCAAGCGCTGGGAACCCCAGTGGTCCGAGGAACAGCGCGCCGAGGGATACGCCGGCTGGAAGAAGGCGGTGGAACGCACCCTCGACTGGACCGAGGTCGCCTGACCCCCGCGGGCCGCCCCGGGCCCCGCCCGCCCGCGGCCCGCGACCCCGTACACGCCACCGAGGAGAACGAGCGGACCGGGGAAGGACCGGGGAGAACCGGAAGGACCGGGAGGACCGGGAGAACCGGGAGGACCGGGAGGACCGGGCAGGACCGCAAGGACCGAGGGGGAGGACCGGGGAGGGCAGCGAGGACAACCGGAAGGACCGAGGGGGAGGACCGAGGGGGAGGACCGAGGAGAACGAGGAGGAGACCACCATGGCCGACCCGGCCGCCCTCTCACCCGAAGCACGCACCCGCGCCCTCGCCCGGATGGCCGAGGGCGAACTCGACGTCCTCGTCGTCGGAGGCGGCGTCGTCGGCGCCGGAGCAGCCCTGGACGCCGCCACCCGCGGCCTGCGCACCGGCCTCGTCGAAGCCCGCGACTGGGCCTCGGGCACCTCCAGCCGCTCCAGCAAACTCATCCACGGCGGCCTGCGCTACCTCGAAATGCTCGACTTCCGCCTCGTCGCCGAAGCCCTCAAGGAACGCGGCCTCCTCCTCCAGACCCTCGCCCCCCACCTGGTCCGCCCCGTCCCCTTCCTCTACCCCCTCCAACACCGCCTGTGGGAACGCCCCTACGTCGGCGCCGGCGTCCTGCTCTACGACACCATGGCCGCCGCCTCCGGCACCTCCAGCGGCCTGCCCCACCACCGCCACCTCCTCAAACGCCGCGCCCTGCACGAAGCCCCCGCCCTGCGCTCCGACGCCCTGGTCGGCGCCATCCAGTACTGGGACGCCCAGGTCGACGACGCCCGCCACACCATGTTCCTGGCCCGCACGGCCGCCGCGTACGGAGCCCTGGCCGCCAACCGCACCCGCGTCGGCAGCTTCCTGCGCCAGGGCGAACGCGTCGTCGGAGCCGTCCTGACCGACCTGGAGACCGGCGAGGAGACCCGGGTCCGCGCCCGGCAGGTCATCAACGCCACCGGCGTGTGGACCGACGACACCCAGGCCCTCGCCGGCACCCGCGGCCAGTTCCACGTCCGCGCCTCCAAGGGCGTCCACCTCCTCGTCCCCCGCGACCGCATCAACTCCCGCACCGGACTGATCCTGCGCACCGAGAAGAGCGTCCTGTTCGTCATCCCCTGGGGACGCCACTGGATCATCGGCACCACCGACACCGACTGGACCCTCGACAAGGCCCACCCCGCCCTCAGCTCCCAGGACGTCGGCTACCTCCTGGACCACGTCAACAGCGTCCTGGCCACCCCCCTGGCCCCCGAGGACGTCGAAGGCGTCTACGCCGGCCTGCGCCCCCTGCTGTCCGGCGAGGCCGCCGAGACCAGCAAGCTCTCCCGCGAACACCTGGTCGCCCACCCCGTCCCCGGCCTCGTCGTCGTCGCCGGCGGCAAGTACACGACCTACCGGGTCATGGCCAAGGACGCCGTCGACGAAGCCGCCCGCGCCCTGGACGAGAAGGTCCCCGACTGCACCACCCAGCGCGTCCCGCTGCTCGGCGCCGACGGCTACCCGGCCCTGTGGAACTCCCGCCACCACCTCGCCCGCCGCTCCGGCCTGCACGTGGCCCGCATCGAGCACCTCCTCAACCGCTACGGTTCCCTGGTCCACGAACTCCTCGCCCTCGTCGAGGCCGACCCCGCGCTCGGCGAACCGCTGCCCAGCTCCGACGACTACCTGCGCGTCGAGGCCGTCTACGCGGTCACCCACGAGGGAGCCCGCCACCTGGAGGACGTCCTGGCCCGCCGCACCCGCATCTCCATCGAGTCCTGGGACCGCGGCGTGGACGCCGCCCGCACCGTCGCCGAACTGATGGCCCCCCACCTCGGCTGGGACCGCGCCCGCCAGGACCGCGAGGTCGACCACTACACGAAACGCGTCGCCGCCGAACGCGAAGCCCAGCAGCAACCCGACGACCGCACCGCGGACGCGGCCCGCCTGGGCGCCCCCGACATCACCCCGACCCACTGACCGGACCCCGAACGGCCCGCCCCGCCGCCCCGCGACAACCGCCCCGCGCAGGGTGGCGGCGCCCGTTACGCGGGTAGGGTCCCCGGGCGGCCGGGGCACGCCCGGCCCCGGTCGGGGGAGGCTCCCGTGCGCATTGCCCTGGCCCACAACCTGCGGCGCGGCGACGACGAGGGACAGCGGGGCTTCACCTCCGGCGCGGAGGTGGACGAACTGCTGCAGAGCATGGGCCTGCTGGGCCATCACCCGGTGCCCGTGGAGGTCGGCGGCACCCTCGACGAGACCCTCGACCTGCTGCGCACGGCCCGGCCGGACCTGGTGTTCAACCTGGCCGAGGGGTGGGCCGGACCCTGGCGCCAGTCCTTCCACCCGGCCCTCTACGAGCGACTGGGCCTGCCCTACACGGGGTCGGGGCCCGCCGCGCTCGGCCTGGCACTCGACAAGCACCTCACCAAACTCGTCCTGAGCGCCCGTCACATACCCACCCCCGGCTGGGTGTTCGCCGACGACGCGACGGACCTCCCCCCGCTGGAGCACCTGCGGTACCCGGTCATCGTGAAGCCGAACTTCGAGTCCTGCTCCAAGGGCATCGGCCCGCACTCCCTCGCCGACACGGCCCGGACCGCACGCGCCCTCCTCCTGGAGACGCTCCGGGACTACCCGGCCGGGGTCCTGGTGGAGGAGTACGTCCCGGGCCGCGACATCACCGTCCCCTACTTCACGGCCGCCGGCGGCGCCCTGACCCCCGCCGAGACCACCATGCCCGCCACCCGGGCCCCCGGCGGCCTCTTCGACTACACCCTCAAACAGGACCCGGCGCGCTGGAGCCACCTGCGCGTCCCCGCCCCCCTCCCCGCCGCCCTGGCCGACCGGGCCCGCGCCCTGACCCGCACCGCCGTCCGCGCCCTGGGGCTGCGCGACTTCGCCCGCGCCGACTTCCGCCTCTCACCCGACGGCGCGCTGCACCTGCTGGAGGTCAACGGCCTTCCCGGCCTGCCCGCCGGCGGCGCGTCCCACCGGGCCGCGGTCCTGGCCGGCCTGGACCCCGCCACGGGCCTCGCCGGCGCGGTGATCACCTCCGCCGCCGCCCGCCTGCGCCTGCCCGCTCCGCCGCCCCGCCCCCGCTGAGCCCCACCGTGCCCCGGGCCCGCGCGTCCGCGGCCCCGCGGGAAACCCGTTCCCGATTCCCGTCACATCCGGCCGGGCCCGTCCGCCAGTGCTCCGAACACGCCGACCGGGCCGCCGCGAAGGAGCACGGCCATGACGACCAGCCAGACCGGGCAGATCGTCGCCACCACCTACCTGACGGTCCTGAGCACCGCCTTCCCGCGCAAGGCGGGGGAGTCGCAAGAGCGCATCGCCGGGCACTACGACGAGAAGGCGCTGGCCACCCCCACCCTGGCGATCGGCCAGATCGGCTTCTTCATCGCGCCGGCCGTCATCGGCAAGCGGCAGCCGGCGGCCTCGCCGGCGGACGGGCAGCGGGGCTGACCCCGGCCGCCCGTCCGCCCGCGGCGGCTCAGCCGACCAGGGAGCTCTCCGGGGACACGCCGAGGGCCTTCACGGCCTGGTAGTAGGTCCACGCCGTCCCGTCGCAGGAGACCTTCTTCGCCCCCGAGTACTGGGCGCAGACCCGCTTGAGGTCCGCGTAGAAGGCGTCGTCCAGCCTGGACTTGTTGGCCGGGAAGGCCCCGGCGGCCTTGTAGTTGCGGTACCCGAAGTCGTGGCGGGCGCAGGACGTCTGGAACGGGAAGCCGAACGGGTTGTCGGGCGAGCTGGAGCAGTAGTCGGTCGACCAGTCGAAGCCGTACGCCGACCAGCTGCCCTGGCTCCCGCGCGCCGCCACCCAGGAGCCGTAGCTGGCCGCGCTGGTCTGCGTCCAGCCGCTGAGCACCTGGGGCTTGTCCGCGGGGACGGCGGACGCGGGCGTGGCGAGGGCGAGGACCGCGGCCGCGGCGGCGGCGAGGACGGGGACGAGGCGACGACGCATGGCATTCCTCCGGGAGGGGGGTGGCCGGCGCGCGGACTCCCGTGCGCCGGCGGGGATCACCCGCGGAGAAGGGAACGAGGACACCGCAACGGGCCCCCGTCCCTTTCCGCAGCGGCTCGAACCGAACCGGGTACCTCGTACCCGAACCCCATCTCCCTTGAAACCGGCAGCGGTTGAGGAACACCGGACCCCGAGTCCCGCCGCCCCCGGCCCCCGAGAAGCCCCCGTCCGGCTTCCGCCCCGGCCACCCCGAGACCAGGTCCGGCCCGCTCTTCGGCGCCCTGCCCGAGGGGGGCCTCCACCGCGGAGGACCCCGGTGCGGCCATCCACCGACGGCTGCGCCGACGCCGACGCCGAGGTCCACCGGGTCCTGACCGAGAAGGTCTTCCCCGGCCGGGCCGCCGTCACCACCGTCGACGCCTGGATCGCCGGCCTCGCCTGACCCCGCGCCACCCCCGCCCCGCACAGGCCGAAGGCCCGCCCGCGTCCGCTGCGGTGCGAGCCTTCGATCACCCCGCGGGCGGGGGAGCGGCGCACCGCCCCGCGCGGCGGCGCGGCCGGCCCCGGCCCGCCGGCCCGCTATGTGGCCGCAGGCGCGTGCGCGCTCTGTGCCGCAGGCCCCGCCGGGTCCCGCGGCGCCGGCCGCTCCGGCCGGGCGGCGGGGATGGCGGCCGCGACGGCCGCGGAGACCAGGGCGAGGCAGCCGCCCAGCAGCAGTCCGGTGCGGAAGCCGTTCTCGGAGGTGAAGGTGTGGCCGCCGACCGTGGTGGTCATCTGCGCCAGGACCACACCGACGACGGCGGCGCCCACCGAGGTGCCCAGGGACCGCATGAGCGTGTTGAAGCCGTTGGCCGCACCGGTCTCCGCGAGCGGCACCGCACCCATGATCAGGGCGGGCATGGCGCCGTAGGCGAGGGCGACACCGCTGTTGATGACCATCGCGGCGCACATCAGCCCGAAGGCCGTGCCCGACAGCAGCAGCGCCGTGCCGTAGCCCAGGGCCAGCACGAGCGCCCCGCAGACCAGCGTGACCTTCGGACCGCGCGCGTTGGTCAGCCTGCCCCCCAGGGGCGAGACGACCATCATCATCAGACCGCCGGGGAGCATCCACAGGCCCGCCGCCAGCATCGACTGCCCCAGGCCGTAGCCGGTGGCCTCGGGGAACTGGAGCAGTTGCGGGACCACCAGCATGCTGGCGTACATGCCGAAGCCGATGAACACCGACGCGAGGTTGGTCAGCAGGACCCGCGGACGGATGGTGGTGCGCAGGTCGACCAGCGGGTCGGTGGTGCGCCACTCGTACCAGCCCCAGGCGGCCAGCACCACGACGGCGCCGGCGAGCAGGCCGAGGACGACGGGCGAACCCCAGCCCCAGTCCGCGCCCTTGGACACCCCGAGCAGCAGGCACACCAGGCCCACGGCCAGCCCCAGCGCCCCGACGGCGTCGAACCGCTGACCCCTGGCGGCCGCCGGGACCTCCGGGACGAACGCCACGATCATGGCGGCGACGACGCCGGCCAGCGCGGCCGCCCCCCAGAACAGGAAGCGCCAGTCGGCGTACTGCGCGACGGCCGCGGCGACGGGGAGCCCGATGCCGCCGCCGATGCCCATGGAGGCGCTCACCAGGGCGATGGAGGAGCTGAGCTTCTCGGCGGGGACCACGTCGCGCAGCAGGGCGATGCCCAGGGGGATCATGCCCATGCCGATGCCCTGCAGGCCGCGTCCGACGATCATCGGGACGACGCTGCCCGACAGCGCGCACACCACGGATCCGCCGATCAGCGGTATCGAACACGCCAGGAGCATGCGGCGCTTGCCGAGCATGTCGCCCAGCCGCCCGCTGATGGGGACGCACACCCCCGCGACGAGGAGGGTGGCGGTGACGACCCAGGCGGCGTTGGAGGAAGAGGTGTGCAGGATCGTCGACATGTCGGCCAGCAGGGGAGTGACCAGGGTCTGCATGACGGCCGCGGTGACCCCCGCGAGGGCCAGGGTCGCGATCACTTTGCCGGTACGGGGAGCCGCGGGCGGCTGTGGCATGGGGGTTCCTCGGGGCGTAGGGCTGAGGGGCGTAGGGCTGATTCACCCGGCCGGGCAGGCGGCACGGGCGGGCGGAGCGAGGAGAGGACGCCACCCGCCGGGCGGCGGGGGAGCGGGAGCGGCGGGCGGGCACGGCGGAGCGGGACCCCCCTTAATCAGTAGCCAACTATCACTTCACGCCGCGCAGGGTGTCAACTCGAACTGATTGCCGACTATCGGTTGGTATCCTGGACACGTGCCCACCCAAACCCCCAGGCCGCTGCGCGCAGACGCGGTGCGCAACGTCGAGAAGATCGTCAGGGCGGCACGCCACGTCTACGCCGAACAGGGCCCCGACGCCGGCCTCGACGAGATCGCCCGACGCGCCGGCGTGGGCATCGCGACGCTCTTCCGCCGCTTCCCGGACAAGGCCGCCCTCCTGCGCGCGGTCCTGGAGCAGCAGTTCACCCACGAGGTCCTGCCCGCCATCGAGCGCGCACTCGCCGACGAGGACCCGCGCCGCGGCCTCGGCGCCGTCATCGAGGCCGCCCTGACCTCGGCCGCCGACGAACACCACGTACTGACCGCCGCGCGCACCGCCGGCATCTTCACCACGGAGACCAGCGCCCGCTTCTTCGACGCGCTCGACCCCCTGGTCACCCGCGGCCAGCAGGCCGGGGTGATCCGCACGGACCTCGTCCCCGACGACCTGAAGCGCATCATGGGCATGCTCGTCAGCGTGCTGTGGACCATGGACCCGTCCGAGGGCGGCTGGCGGCGCTACGTGACCCTGGTCCTCGACGGCCTGACCCCCGCCGCGGCCACCCCCCTGCCCAACCCCGCCCCGCCCCTGCTCCGCAGACGCCAGAGCTAGGCCGTCTCTTTCGGATCTTGCCGGGCCCGCGACGCCTGGCACCGTGCCTGGCCGCACTGCCGAGGCGCTCGCGTACGGGACGTACGCGAGCGCCCCGGCAGCACGCCCAGGCACGGCACCAGACGCCGCGGGCCCGGCCGACAAGATCCGAGAGAGACGGCCTAGACCGCCTCCCCCGGACCGTGCCGGACCCCGGCCGCCCGGCCCGGCGCCTCGCCCGCGTCGTCGGGGCGCCCGAGCAGGTCCCGTACGCGGGCGCCCCTCCACTCCGGGCCCTCCCGGAGGTGGCCGGGGGAGAGGCGCCGCACCCGACGGCCGGACCGCCCGTGCGCGCGCCGCCGAAGGCGCCGCTCAGGCCTCCGGCGAGCCGCCCGGCCGCCCGGCGGGCAGGTGGAGGGCGGTGATGCCGGCCAGGACGAGATCGATCCCGGCGAGGAACTGCTCGCGGTCGTCGTGCTCGCGCACCTGGTCCGCGACGGCCCGGGTGAACGGATAGTCCTCGGCGTCGAGGCCCTCCCACGCCGTCGACACCGCGTCCAGGAACCCGGCGCGGTCCGCGTCGGGACCCAGGGCGCGCCCGCTCGCGGTGTTCGCGGCGTTCTGGCCGGCCGCGCCGAGCACGTAGTGCACCAGCGCCGAGGTCGCCGTGAACCAGCTGTCCCCGGGCACGCCGAGCGCGCGGACCTGCCGGCCGATGTTCTCGAAGATCCGCGGGGCGACCGGCCCCCCGGGGTTGCGGGAGAGCTGGCCGGCGAGCTGCGGGGCGAGCCACGGGTGCTCCTCGATCGCGTCGAACAGGCCGAGCGCGACGCAGCGGATCCCCTCCCGCGCCGCCTCCGCGGCCCCACCGCTCTCTTCGGCCCCTTCGGCCCCTTCGGTCCCGCCCGCACGCCCGGTGCGCTGCGGGCCGGTGGCCACGGCGGCCGCGACGACGGCCTCGGTCGCCGCGCCGAGCAGCTCGCCCTTGTTCGCCACGTGCCAGTAGATCGCCCCGGGCCCCGTCGCCAGGCGTTCGGTCAGTGCCCGGAACGTCAGCCCGCCCTCGCCGGCCGCGTCGAGCAGCCCGACGGCCGCCTCGACGATCCGCTCGCGGCTGAGTGCCTCCGTCCGCCGTGGCGACCTGCGTGCGCGTGGTGATGTCACCCCCGCATTTTGACATGACTGGAGCGTTGTTCCAACATGACTGGAACGACATTCCAAAGCGGCGGCCCGGCGCACCGGCGGCGGCCCCCACCCAAGGAGCCACGATGCCCACGCACGTCACGATCATCGGAGCCGGCCTCGGCGGCCTCACCCTCGCCCGCGTCCTGCACGTCCACGGAATCCCGGCCACGGTCTACGAGGCCGAACCCTCCCCGACCGCCCGCGCCCAGGGCGGGATGCTCGACATCCACGACCACAACGGCCAGCCGGCCCTGCGCGCGGCCGGCCTGACCGACGAGTTCCGCGCCCTGGTCCTGGAGGGCCGCCAGGCCCTGCGCATCCTCGACCGCGACGCCACCGTCCTGCTCGACGAACCCGACGACGCCGAGGGCGGCCGCCCCGAGGTGCAGCGCGGCGAACTGCGCCGGATCCTCCTCGACTCCCTCCCGGCCGGCACCGTCCGCTGGGGCCACAAGGCCCGATCCGTCCGCGCCCTCGGCGAAGGCCGCCACGAGGTGGCCTTCACCAACGGCGCCACCGCCACCACGCGACTGCTGGTAGGCGCCGACGGCGCGTGGTCACGCGTCCGCCCCCTGCTCTCCGCCGCCACGCCCGAGTACGTCGGCACGTCGTTCGTCGAGACGTACCTGCTCGACAGCGACACGCGGCACCCGGCCAGCGCGAAGGCGGTCGGCGGCGGATCGCTCCTCGCCCTCGCGCCCGGCCGGGGGATCCAGGCCCACCGGGAGACCGGCGGAACCCTCCACACCTACGTGGCGCTCTCCAAGCCGCGGGAATGGTTCACCCGCATCGACTTCACCGACCCCGCCGCGGCCACCGCCCGCATCGCCGAGGAGTTCGCCGGCTGGGCACCGGAACTCACCGCGCTGATCACCGACGGCGAGAGCGCACCCGTCCTGCGCCCCCTCCACACCCTGCCCGGCGAGCACCGCTGGCACCGGGTGCCCGGGGTGACCCTGCTCGGCGACGCCGCCCACCTCATGATCCCGTCCGGCGAGGGAGCCAACCTGGCCATGTACGACGGCGCCGAGCTCGGCCTGGCCCTCGCCGCGCACCCCGACGACGTCGAGGCCGCGCTCACCGCGTACGAGCGGGACCTCTTCCCGCGCAGCGCCGCGGAAGCCGCCGAGGCCGTCCGCCTCCACGAGCGGATGTACGGCGACGACGCGCCCCACGGCCTGGTCCGCATGTTCACCGACACCGGCGACGAGCAGACCGCATGAGCCCCGACCGCCCCGACCGGCCCGAACGCCGGTGTCGGTCCGACCGGTCCGGACGGGTCCTCTCCACGGGTACATACGGTGACATTCGGTGAGATACGGGCGCCTGGAGGGTGAGCCGTCCCATAGGGCCCAGATCACATACGAGCCGCTCTAGTAGGCCCGCACGGGCCGATCCTGCGGCCCCGCACCGGCTCCCACCTGCACGGAACGCCCCGCCCCCGGCGCGGGGCCGCGGGCCCCCGGCTGCGAGGGCGCCTAGTAGGAGCGGTCGTTGCCAGGGGGTCGGGGCGTCTGTAGAACTGGATGAGTCGCCAGGCGGCACGGGTGCTTCACCCGCCGCCGACGAACCCCTCTCCTTCGCGTGAGTGGCTCACGCATGTCTTCGACATGCCGCGACCGTCCCCGTCCCCTTCGGAAGGTCCGTCCGTGTCCCACACCGTCATCCGCCGCATCGCCGCCTCGAAGAAGACCCTCGCGGGTGCCGTCGTCGCCCTCGGTGTCGCCGGTTCCATGCTCGCCACGGTTCCCGCCCAGGCGGCTCCGACGAGCGCCAAGGCGATCGCCCAGCAGATGATCAAGGACCCGGCGCAGTTCGCGGCGTTCAACAACATCGTGTCCCGCGAGAGCGGCTGGAACCACACCGCCACCAACGCCTCCTCGGGCGCCTACGGCCTGGTCCAGGCCCTGCCGGCCTCGAAGATGGCCTCGGCGGGCTCGGACTGGAAGACCAACCCGGCCACCCAGATCAAGTGGGGCCTGGACTACATGAACTCCCGCTACGGCAGCCCCGTCGGCGCCTGGAAGTTCTGGCAGAACAACCACTGGTACTAAACCGCCGGTGGACCTCAGACGCACGTGAACGCCCGGCCGGGCACCCCGGCCGGGCGTTCACGCGTGTCCGGCCGCCGGGCCCGCCGGAGCGGTGCGGGCCGGTCCACGCCCCGGGGCCGGCGCGGGATGCGGGTCGACAGCACGTCACCGGCGCCGCATGCGCCGGAAGCCGCCGAATGTCCTTCGTCCGGGTGAGCCCGGGGCCGTACCACTGTGGGGGGCGGAGGCCCACGGCGACGATCTTCGATCGTGACGCGTAGAAAGTCGGACCTTCATGAGCTCGCCGAGCGCTGGACGCTCTCGGAGGAGGAGCGGGAACTCGCCGCGGGCAAGCGCGGCGCGACCCGGCTGGGATTCGCCGTGCTGCTCAAGTTCCACACCCTGTACGGCCGCTTCCCCCACGGCCCGTCGGAGCTGCCGGACGGCGCCGTCGCGTGCGTCGCCCGCCGGCTGCACGTTCCCGCGTCCGACCTGGACTCCTACAACTGGACGGGGCGGACCGCCGAGTACCACCGCGCGCAGATCCGCGGCCACCGCCGCTTCAGGGAGTGCACCGTCGCCGACGCCAAGGAACTCACCGGCTACCTGGCCGGCACCGTCGCCCGGGAGGAACGCACCCCCGAACGGGTCCGCGAGGAGCTGATGCGGCGCTGCCGCGCCGAGGGCGTCGAACCGCCCACCCCCGGCCGCTGCGACCGGATCGTCGCCGCGGCGCTCCACGCGGCCGAGGAGGCGCTCACGGCGCAGGTCTGCTCGCGGCTCAGCCCGGAAAGCACCCAGCGAATCGTTTCCCTGGTGGCCGCCCGGGCCGGCCGCAACGCCGCCGCCGCACCCGGAGCCGGGCCGGCGGGGCCGAGCCAAAACGATCCGCCACTCCTGAAGACGATCAAAGAGGCCCCGGGCGCGGCCAGCCTGCAGACGATCCTCGCCGAGGCGGACAGGCTCCTGGCGGTCCGCTCGATCGGACTGCCGCCGGACCTGTTCACCGGCATCGCACCCCCGGTCCTGGCCGGCTGGCGGACCCGCGCCGCCGCCGAGGCCCCCTCCCTCCTGCGGACCCACCCCGTCCCCTTGCGGGTGACCCTGCTGGCCGCCCTCCTCCACACCCGGGAGCGGGAGCTGACCGACACCCTGGCGGACCTCGTGATCTCCCTCTCGGGCCTCCTGCGGGCCGCCGCCCCACCCTCCGACGGGCCCCGCTGACCGGCCGGCGGGGCCGGCCGCCGCCCCGAAACCCCGGACACCGGCCGGAACACGTGGAGGGGCCCCGGTGCCGTACGGCACCGGGGCCCCGAAGGAACTGCTACACCATCTGCCGGCCCTGATCCTGCGCCGGCCCTCTGTTTCCGCCCACCCGACCGAAACGCCGTCGGGGGAGCGGGGATCGCGGTTGCCTGACCGGAGACCACCTCACTATCGATGTCCTGCGGTACCCGGGCTCGAACAACCCGCCCGGGCGATCCTGATGGCGCCTGCCCGCTCCTCCGTTCTTCCCTCGGTGATCAACTGCCTACCACGGGAACTGCGTACTGCTGGTGACGCGAACCACTGCGCGGCCCGTCCCGGCGCCACGCTCCGGCAGCCAGCCCCGTCGCCCGTCGTGCGTCTGCTCTGGCTTGGAACCCCACTGCCGGACCTCCCGGTGCGCGCGTCCGCAGCCGACGCCTTCACCGAGGTGCTGCACTTCGCTGCCGGGTGCCGCGGGTACTGCCCCGCGACACCGTCCACGGCGGCCCCTGATCACCTCGGGCCACCCGGTCCGGTCGTCAGCCCCGTCGCCGTCCTGCAACCGCTCTGGCTTCGACGCTCCACCACCGCACCGTCCTGCGTACTGCAACTGCGCTACCACCGCCCGGCAGTTCGTCTCTGCCGGGCCCTGCTGTCTCTCTGGGCTACGAGAGAAACCATAACCACGCCATCGCCCAATGTCTACTCCAGCCATCATAGATTTCCGCGTGTTCGACGGTCAGGTAATCGACCTCGAACAACGACACGGCAGGGTGCGGCCCCCACCCGCGATTGGCGGACCACGGGCAGGGCACAAGAGCCCACGGCCGGCACCGCACACCGCGCACCCAACCGGAACCGCGCACCGAACCAGGAAGAGACCGGGGTGACCCCGATGGACACGATGAGCCTCGCCATCGCGACGGTCCGCCCCGCGGCCTCCCTCGCCGGCGCCCGCGAGGGCGCCCGCGCCTTCCTCGAAGGCCTCGTCCGCCCGATCGCGGCCGAAGTCGCCGACGCCCTGGTCCTGATCGTCTCGGAACTCGTCACCAACGCCCTGCGCCACGGCGGCGGCGCCTGCACCCTGGACCTGACCGCCCACCCCGACACCATCGAGGTGGCCGTGCACGACCGCAGCCCGCACGAGCCGCACACGCGCACCCCCGACCTGCACGGCGGCACCGGCGGCTTCGGCTGGCCCATGGTCAACCGCCTCGCCCGCGCCACCGCCGTGACCCGCCGGCCGGCCGGCGGCAAGACCGTCAGCGCCCTCCTCGCCCGCTAGGCCGTCTCTTTCGGATCTTGCCGGGCCCGCGACGCCTGGCACCGTGCCCGGCCGCACTGCCGAGGCGACCACGTACGTCCAGTACGCGAGCGCCCCGGCAGCACGCCCAGGCACGGCACCAGACGCCGCGGGCTCGGCCGACAAGATCCGAAAGAGACGACCTAGCGGCGCCACGCGCCACCCGCGCACCACACCGCGCCGGGCCGCCCTCGGACCGGTCGGCCGGAAGCCCGCGCGCCCCCGCTCCCGCCCCGTTCCGAAGGCCCGCCGCCCCGGCGGCCGTCAGGGGCGCAGACCGGCCCGGTCGAGGGCGACCCGGGAGAGGTCGGAGATGACCCGCTGGTCCCCCCGCCGCCACGCGTCGGCGAGACCGCCCGCGGGCACCGGGACCGCGGCGAGGTCGCCCGGCGGGCCGGTCAGGGCGCGCAGGGCGAGCAGGTCGGCGCCCCCGGGCGCGTCGAGGAGGCGCCGGACGGTGACGCCGCGCCGGATCCAGCGCAGGCGCCAGGGCAGCCACAGCAGCAGCACGGCGGCCACCGGGACGACGATCAGCGCCACCGTGGTCAGGTCCGCGACCCGGCCGACGGTGTCCTGGAGCGACTGTCCGGCGTCGGCGAACCCGCTGCCGGCGTCGGCGGCGGAGCGCAGCGGCTTCTCCAGCAGACCGCCGACGAGCGGTACGCCCCCGGCCGCGTCCCCGGCGTTGCCGAGTCCGGCGGCGAGGCTGTCGCCCGCGCTCTCGACCTTCCGCCCCGGCTCGGCCAGCAGCATGATCGTTTCGCGGACGGCCAGGGCGAACCACACCGCGGCGGCCACCAGGGCCGCGGCGATCAGGTCCCCGAGCACCTGCCGGTTCCGACGTGCCGGGGTCTGGGCGTAAAGACGCATCGTCGGGCTCCCGTTGGGGTCGTGGCGTCGAGGAGGACCGGTCCCCGCCCGGTGAGGCCGGCCGGTCACCCGACCGTACGCCGCACCCGTCCCTTCCACCGACCCGCGCGGCCGAACCCTCCCCCCCCCGGCGCCGACACCCACCTCGTGTCCGGAGACCGGGCCCTGGAGTTACAGAACGCCCTCGGCATCGGCGACGCCCGCATCATGCCGCGCACCGGCAGCCACTCAGGCCTCCCGGGCGGCAACGACCGGGAGAACCCGGTCCTGACCCCCGGGAGCACGTACCGCTCGATGCGGCAGCCGCACAGCGCCGCCGAGTACGACGACGACGTCGGCCGGGCGCTCCTCGTGTCGATCCAGGTCGTCCCGGAGGCCGCGCGCTTCCCGCCCGTCTTCAACGCCGAGTTCCGCCGCCCCGCCCGCCGGCGGGGGACCGCCCGCGCGATCCCGCCGCCCCTTCTATCTCCAACCCGCGTTGTTCCTAGAATGGCCGGATGGAGGACATCGACGCGATCGCGGCGCTGCAGGACCCGGTACGACGCCGCCTCTACGAGTACGTGGCGGCGCAGGGCCGCGAAGTCGGCCGCAACGAGGCCGCCGAAGCGGCCGGGGTGGCGCGGACCCTCGCCGCGCACCACCTGGACCGGCTGACCGAGGCCGGCCTGCTGGAGAGCGGCAGCCGCCGCCTGACGGGCCGTTCGGGGCCGGGGGCGGGCCGCCCCGCCAAGGTGTACACCCGCTCGCGCACCGAGCGGACGCTGTCACTGCCCGCCCGCGACTACCGCACCGCCGCCGAACTCCTCGCCGAGACCGTCGAGCGGGCCGGGCTGGACGCCGCGCTCTGCGCGGCCGCGCGCCGCCGCGGTGAAGCCCTGCGCGCTCCCGCCGAGCCCTGCGCCAGCCTCGAAGAGGCCGTGGAACTGCTGGCCGCCCGCGGCTACGAACCGCACCTGGAGGACACCGGGGGCGCCGGACCTGCCGGAGGCCCCGAAGGTACGTCCGGGACGGCCGCGCGCGCCGTCCGCATGCGCAACTGCCCCTTCCACGCCGTGGCCGAACGCTTCCCGCCCCTGGTCTGCGGCATGAACCTCGCACTGCTGGAAGGGCTGCTCGGTGCGGCCGGCGCCGTCCGCGCCCGCATGGACGCCCGGCCGGGGGAGTGCTGCGTCGTCGTGGAAGATTCTAAAAACAACGATCATTGACATAGAAAAGCGGGCCGTGCTGGGATGAGCCCATGACCCCACCCCCACCCGCACCCGCACCCGCACCCGCACCCGTGCCCGCCGCCCAACTCGCCCAACTCAACGTCGCCGCCCTCCTCCACCCCCTCGACGACCCGCGCACCGCACCGTTCGTCGACCTGCTCGACCCGGTCAACGCCGCCGCCGACACCGCACCCGGCTTCGTGTGGCGACTGGTGGAGGAAGGAGCGGCCGACGCCACCGGCCTGCGCCCGGCGGGCGAGCACGTCATCGTCAACCTGTCGGTCTGGCAGGACCAGGACTCCCTCTGGGACTTCGCCTACCGCAGCGGACACCTGGAGGCGATGCGGCAGCGCCGCGCCTGGTTCGCACGGCACGTCGAGGCCCACCTGGTGCTCTGGTGGATCCCCGCCGGCCACCTCCCGACCCTCGACGAGGCCCTGGAGCGACTGGCGGACCTGCGGGCACACGGACCCTCCCCCCGCGCGTTCACCTTCGCCTCCTCCCACACCGCCGCCGAAGCCGCCGACCACCTGCCCACCGCGCCGCCGGCACCGCCGCGACCGTCCCCGGCCGCCCACCCGGCGAAAGCCTGACAAGGCCGCCCCGCTCGCCCGCCCGTGCCCCCCGCCCCACGAGAGCGACCGGGGCCGCACCCGCCCCACCCGCCGCCGCCCCCCCCGGCACCGCGCCCCGGGAGATGCGCCCCGCCGGAGGGAAGCGCACCATGACCGTGACACCGGACGGGGAACCCACCCCCGCTCCGAGACCGCCCCCCGGGGCGAGCGGGACGGCCGGGCCGGGGGAGCCGACGAGGCCCACCGCCCGTAGACGGACATGGAGGGCAGTCGTGGCCGCACACCGAACCAACCCCCCGCACCCCGGGCAAGACGCCGGCCCCCGCGCCCCCGCCGCACCACCCCCCACGCCCGGCCCCACGCCCGGCCCGCACCGCTCGCCCGTCGCACTGCGCATCAACGGCCGCGACCACGTCCTCGACCTGGACCACCGCGTCACCCTCCTCGACGCCCTGCGCGAACGCCTCGACCTGACCGGATCCAAGAAGGGCTGCGACCACGGCCAGTGCGGCGCCTGCACCGTCCTCGTCGACGGCCGGCGCGCCAACAGCTGCCTGCTGCTCGCCGTCGCCCACGACGGGGCCGAGATCACCACCGTCGAGGGACTGGCCGACGCCGACGGCGCCCTCCACCCCCTCCAGCAGGCCTTCCTCGACCACGACGCCTTCCAGTGCGGCTACTGCACCCCCGGCCAGCTCTGCTCCGCCGTCGGCGCCCTGCGGGAAGCCGCCGCCGGCCACCCCTCCCACGCCACCACCCCGACCACCGCGGCCGCCACCGGCCGCCCGGCCGTCCTGACCCCCGAGGAAATCAGGGAACGCATGAGCGGCAACCTCTGCCGCTGCGGCGCCTACAACGCCATCGTCGACGCCGTCACGACCGTGGACACCGCCACGAACACCGCCGCCACGACAGGCGACCCCACGACAGACGACCCCGCCCCGGACCCCGCCCCGAGCCGGGAGGCAGCCGCGTGAAGCCCTTCACCTACGTACGGCCCACCAGCCTCCGGGAAGCGGCCGCCGCCCACGCCCGCCACCCCGGCTCCCGCTACCTCGGCGGCGGCACCAACCTCGTCGACCTCATGAAGCGCGACGTCGAAACCCCGGACACCCTCATCGACCTCACCCGGCTGCCCCTGCACGCCATCGAGGAACTGCCCACCGGCGCACTGCGCGTCCAAGCCGCGGTACCCAACACCGACCTCGCCGCCCACCCCCTCGTCCGCACCCGCTACCCCGCCCTGTCCCAGGCCCTCCTCGCCGGCGCCTCCGGACAACTCCGCAACATCGCCACCACCGGCGGAAACCTCCTCCAACGCACCCGCTGCCCCTACTTCCAGGACCCCTCCAAACCCTGCAACAAACGCGAACCGGGCACCGGCTGCAGCGCCCGCGACGGCGTGCACCGCGACCACGCCGTCCTCGGCCAATCCGACCACTGCATCGCCACCCACCCCTCCGACATGGCGGTCGCCCTCGCCGCCCTGGACGCCACGATCGAGCTGTACGACGCCGAGCACGGCACCCGCCAGGTCGCCGCCACCGCCTTCCACCGCCTCCCCGGCGACCACCCCGAACAGGACACCGTCATCCGCCCGGGCGAAATCCTCACCGCCGTGCTCCTGCCCCCCGCCGCCCCCGCGGCCGCCTCCCTCTACCGCAAGGCCCGCGACCGCGCCTCGTACGCCTTCGCCCTGGCCTCCGTCGCCGCCGTACTCGAACTCCGCGACGGCCGCGTACACCACCTCGCCCTCGCCTTCGGCGGCCTCGCCCACCGCCCCTGGCGCGCCACCACCGCCGAAGCACGACTGACCGGCGCCCGCCCCACCGAGCGGGCCCTGCGCGAAGCCGTCGACGCCGAACTCGCCGCGGCCCGCCCCCTGCGCGACAACGCCTTCAAGGTCGACCTCGCCCGCAACCTCGCCCACGACGCGCTCACCACCCTGATCCGCACCACCACCGGCGACCCGCCCCCCACCCCCCGCCGGCCGTGACCCCACCCGACCAGGAAGGGACCGCCCATGCCCCCCGACCCCGGCAGCCCCACCGCCCTCGGCAGCCCCGCCCCCCGCCGGGAAGGCCGCGAAAAGGTCACGGGAACCGCCCGCTACGCCGCCGAGCACACACCCCCCGGCTGCGCCTACGCCTGGCCCGTGCCCGCCACCGCCGCCCGCGGCCGCGTCACCTCCCTCGACACCGCCGCCGCCACCGCCCTCCCCGGCGTGATCGGCGTCCTGACCCCGTACGACGCACCCCGCCTGGGCACCTGGGACGACCCCACCCTCCACCTCCTCCAGGACCTCCGCGTCCCCCACCGCGGCTGGTACGTCGCCCTCGCCGTCGCCCACACCCCCGAAGACGCACGGGCCGCCGCGGCCGCCGTGCGCGTCGCCTACGACACCGGTCCGCACGACGTCACCCTCCGCGCGGACCACCCCCACGCCTACACCCCCCAGGACGCCAACGGAGGCCACCCCGCCCACCGCGAACACGGCGACCCCGACACCGCGCTCACCACCGCACCCGTACAGGTCGACTGCACCTACACGGTGGCCCCCCTGCACAACCACCCCATGGAGCCGCACGCCGCCACCGCCGACTGGGACGAGGAACACCACCACCTGACCGTGCACGACTCCAGCCAGGGCGCGCACCCCGTCCGCGCCGCACTGGCCGCCCTGCTCAAGCTCACCGAAGACGACATCACCGTCGTCTCCGAACACGTCGGCGGCGGATTCGGTTCGAAGGGCACCCCCCGCCCGCACGTCGTCCTCGCCGCGATGGCCGCACTCCACTACCGCAGACCCGTCAAACTCGCCCTGCCCCGCGCCCACCTGCCCGCCACCGTCGGACACCGCGCACCCACCCTGCACCGCGTCCGGCTCGGCGCCCGCGCGGACGGCACCCTCACCGCCCTCACCCACGAGGTCACCACCCACACCTCACGGATCCGCGAATTCGTCGAACAAGCGGCCGTACCCGCCCGCGTCATGTACGCCGTACCGGACGTCCGCACCACCCACCGCGTCGTCGCCCTCGACGTCCCCACCCCCTCCTGGATGCGCGCCCCCGGCGAGGCACCCGGCATGTACGCCCTGGAATCGGCGATGGACGAACTGGCCGACGCGCTCGGCATCGACCCCGTCGAACTGCGCGTGCGCAACGAACCGCCCACCGAACCCGACAGCGGCCGCCCCTTCAGCAGCCGCCACCTCGTGGACTGCCTGCGCGACGGCGCCCGGCGCTTCGGCTGGACCGGCCGACCCCGACCGACCCGCGAAGGCCCCTTCCTCATCGGCACCGGAGTGGCCGCCGCCACCTACCCCGTCCTCGTCTCCCCCTCCACCGCCCGGGCCCACGCCCGCCCCGACGGCCACTACCTCGTCGAAGTCGACGCCACCGACATCGGAACCGGCGCCCGAACCGTCCTGGCCCAGATCGCCGCCGACGCCCTGCACACCCCCCTCGACACCGTGACCGTCGCCCTCGGCCACACCGGCCTGCCCGACGCCCCCCTCGCCGGCGGCTCCTCCGGCACCGCCTCCTGGGGCTGGGCCGTCCACGACGCCTGCACCGCCCTGACCGCACGCCTGCGACACCACCACGGACCGCTCCCCGCCGAAGGACTGTCCGCCTCCGCCGACACCACCCCGTCCGCCCCGCAGACATCCCCCTACGCCCGGCACGCCTTCGGCGCGCACTTCGCCGAAGTCCGCGTCGACACGGTCACCGGAGAGGTCCGCGTCCGCCGCATGCTGGGCGTCTTCGCGGCCGGCCGCATCCTCAACCCGCGCACCGCCCGCTCGCAGTTCAAGGGCGCCATGGTGATGGGGCTGGGCATGGCGCTCACCGAACACAGCACCATGGACGCGGCGTTCGGCGACTTCACCGAGAGCGACCTCGCCGCCTACCACGTACCGGCGCACGCCGACGTACCCGCCATCGAAGCCCACTGGATCGACGAACACGACACCCACCTCAACCCCATGGGCAGCAAGGGAATCGGCGAGATCGGCATCGTCGGAGCGGCGGCCGCGATCGGCAACGCCGTCAGCCACGCCACCGGACACCGCCTGCGCGAACTGCCCCTCACCCCCGACCGCGTCCTGCCCGCCCTCGCCCGCCCCGCCTGACCCGGTTCACCCGGTGTCCCCGAGGTGGTCGCGCGCCCAGGCCTCGAAGGACGTGAGGGGCAGCCCCAGGTCCCGTGCGAACCGGGGGCGGGCGGGCTGGGGCTCCTCGTTGATGCGGGCCTGAGCGAAGCCCATGCCGGGCATCCCCGCCGCCGTCGCCTCCTCCGCGGTCATGTCGGGCGCGGTCAGCCCGGTACCCAGGGCCCGGGAGAGGATCGCGGCGATGTCCGTCATCGTCAGGAAGTCACCCGCCAGTTCCAGCTCGACCCCGGCGAACCGCTCCGGCTCGGCGACAGCCGCGGCGGCCGCCGTCCCGATGTCGTCGACCGCGATCAGCGACAACCGGGTCGCGGGCTTCAACAGGCTCACCAGCCCGCCCCCGACCCCGCGAGGGAACATGATCCGCGCGGAGGGGAGGAAGTTCTCCATGAAGAACCCCGGCTTGACGAGCGTCCAATGAGCGAAGCCCGCCTCGCGGACCCGGTCCTGGATCCCGGCCTTGGCGGTGTAGTACGGCTCCATCCACGCCCACCGGCCCTTCACCCAGCCGACGTGCTGCCCGGCACCGGAGACCGACGTGTGCACGAACTGCGGGACCCCGGCGGCCCGCGCACCCTCGATCAGGTTGACGGCCTGCGCGACCTCGCCCTCGAACCCGCGGCCGTCCAGGTCGGGCATCTGGACCGAGAAGACCGCGCGCACCCCCGCGGCGGCCCGGCGCACGGAGCCCGGGTCGTCGAGGTCGCCGGTGACCAGTTCGCCGCCCAGCGCCCCGACGGCCCGCGCCCGGGCGGTCGCGGGATCCCGGACCAGCGCCCGAACGCCAATCCCCGCCGCGAGCAGGGCGCGAGCCGTGGCGCCCCCCTGCCGGCCGGTGGCGCCGACGACCAGAACCGGGGCGGAGTCCGCGCTCATGCTGCTCCTCGGATGGCATCCCAACACAAACGGCGGGGCCCGCCGTTTGTTGCCGGGTACGATACGGAGGGCCCCGCCGCTTAGCAAGTACGGAGATGACGCCATGGCCGTCCAGCGCGTGGACGCACGGCGCAACCGCGCACTGATCCTCGCCGTGGCGGAGGCGGAGGTCGCCGCGCACGGCGCCGACGCCTCCCTGGAGCAGATCGCCCGCACCGCCGGAGTCGGATCGGCCACCGTGCGCCGGCACTTCCCCAGCCGCCGGGCCCTGCTGCAAGCGGTGTTCGGCAACCGGATCGACGCCCTGTGCGCCCACGCCGCGGCCCTCGCCGACGCGGACGACCCCCGGGCCGCGCTGCTGGACTGGCTGAGCGCCCTCACCACGTACGCGACCTCCGCGCGCGGCATGGCCGATGCGCTCCTCCGGGACGACCGGGACGACAAGGACGACACGGACCACGTGAATGCCTGCTCGGCACGGCTCGCCGGCGCGGTCGATCCTCTGCTGCACCGCGCCGCCCGGGCCGGCGCGATGGCGTCAGGGGTGACCACCGCCGACCTGATCTCGCTGGTCACGGGCCTCGCACTCGCCACGGAGCACCATCCCGACCCTGCCGCCGAAGCACACCGGCTGCTCGCCCTGACGGTACGGGGGATCAGCCCGCAGAGCTGAGCAGGCGGCCGCGCGCCCGCGGCGCCGGCCGTCGCAGCAGCCCCTTCAGTCGCAGCTGCATCACGGGTGAAGCGAGGCGGAAAAAAATGACGAACAAGCAGAAAGGATATTGCCGCGAACTGATTTCGAAATAAACTGTCGCCCGCTTTTGCGAGCCGCATGAACGATTCCCCCCGGGCGCTGTTCGGGTTTCGCGGAGACCGTATCCTTTCGGGCCGCGGGGGAGGTTCGTCATACGAATACTCCGATGGTTCCAACGTCGCCCCCCGAATCTTGAGTTTCCGCTGCCGTCTCGACAGAGTTGCCGAGCAGGCCGAATGGTGCGCGGCTCGACCGAGAGGGCTCGATCGTGGGAAGAAAAGCCCCGCCCGGGGGACCGGAAGTGATCTGACCCGCATCGGTTCGCCCTCGGCACCGATGACGAGAACGATGCCCGGGCGGACCGCCATTTCCCCTCGCTTGCCGTTGACCGATCCCGGCACGGACAGCTCTCTCGCCGCGGCCGCGCGCGAGAATGCATCACGCCGGCATGGTGCCGGTCAGGCGAATTCGCATCGAAATCGACGGAAAGAATGGTGGAGCGCCATGGGATTCGACCACACGCTGCGTCTCAGGAACGAATCGGGAAAGACCAAGGACTTCGCCGTTTTTCAGAGGCATCCGGCCGTACCGAAGGACGGCCTCGCGCTCGCTTGGTTCGTGAAGACCATTCACGACAATGCGAAGGCGGACGACTCCTCCACATTTCAGTGGAACGAGGTGTATTCCTTCGTCTGGTCCCAGACGGGAAAGCTCAACGAACAGGTCCGCTTCGAATCCAGTGACGAGTGGCCCGCGGCCCCCGACGCGGTCAAGACCTCGTCGACGAGGACCAAGGCGGGCGACCAGGTGAACCTCGTCAAGAGCGGCAACGCGTACACCTTCCAGGAGGTCGCCAAGCCCCAGGACCTCTCCACGAAGGGCCTTGCCGTACTCGGCGACAAGAGCATCGTGGACTACGAGGTGTCCGCCGGCCTGGCCATGTACGGCTCGCCGTTCTTCGTGGTGCAGGCAGAGCCCAGCTGGAACTGGGTCTTCACTCCGGACCCGCAGTACTGGATCGTCGCCACGACACAGGTCCAGGGAGACGCCATCAGCGCCACCGGGTCGAGCAACGCCTTCAAGGTCGACTTCTCCAGGAGCGCCGACGTGACCGTCGTCTACAACAACAAGAACGAATTCTCGCAGCAGTAGACCGCACCGGCACCCTCCGGAGCAGCGCCGGACCGACGGCACAGCGGCGTGCACCCCGGCCCCGCATCCGGCGACCCGCTTCCCGGACACGCCCACCGCCGGCCGCCCGCACGACGGGGCCGGACAGACGCACTCTGTCCGGCCCCCCGGCACGAACCCGCCCACCCAGCCCCAACCGACGCCCGGTCGAGGGCCTCCCCGCACGATGCGGCGCGGTGCGCGGCCGCCGCACCTACGCGTCCGGCTCCGGCAGCCGCGCGCCGGAGCCGGCCGGACCGCCCTCGGCCCACCGGAACGCGTACCCGCACAGATACCGCCCGAGGCCTCGGCCCCCATGCCCGAGGCAGGCCCACGCCGGCGGGTCGCGCCCCGAGGCACAGGTCAACTCGCGCACCGGGGAGGCCCGGACCGGCTGACGTCGGACGAACCCGGTGCCGCACCCGTCTTCGTACGCGACAAGACGGGACGCGCATCGGCGCCCGGCGAAGTAGTGGTCGGTTCCGGCCGCGCAGAACGGTCCCGGCGCGCCCCGCCAGTCCCGGCCCTCCCACCCATCGGGCGCAGCCTCGGACCCGCCGCGCCTCACCAGGCCGCCCCGCCACGGCGGACGGGGCCCCGCCCACCAGAGCGCGGCCGCCCGGTCGGCCCGGCAGGCCATGGCCCCAGACGCCAGGCCGCAGGAACACCTCGGGCCCTCCTCCTCAGGCACGGCGAAGGCCACCCACCGGCAGTCCGCCCCCCTCGGCAGGGCGGGCGGCCCGGGCACGCAACAGCCGACAGGACACGGCCCGGCAAAGCCCGTCACCGTCACCCGCGCCCGTCACCGTCACCCGCGCCCAACCCCGCGCCCGCGCCCAGGCCAGAACCCGCGCCCACGCCCGCGTCCCCGCCCAGCCCCGCGCCCAGGCCAGTACCCGCGCCCGCGCCTGCGGCGCCCGTGCCGCAGCCCGCGGCGCCCACAGCCCGCGGCGCTCCCTTCCCGCCGGACCACCGGCCCCTTCGTCGCCGCCTTCAGGGGCGAGCAGCGGGTGGCGGCCCGGCTGCACGGCGGCCCTGCGGTGATCGGCGCGGGCCCGCCCCACACCGCCCCGCCCCACACCGCTTCCGCTGCCCTCGCGGACAGGCCGACCGTGCGCGAACAGCCCCCGCTCCGTGCCCCTTGCACCCAATGTCCCGGACGGCCGGAACGCCCTCGGCCGGGTGCGCATCTGGCTGTTCGTCACGCATCCCGCGTGACGCTTCCACCGAACCGCACACCGCCGGAGGACCGTTGCCCCGCCATTCCCGCACACCCACCGCGCTCGGACTCGGCATCACAGCCGCCCTGACCCTGGCCCTGGCCGCAGCGCCCGCCGCCCAGGCCGCCGCCCCGGCACCCGACCCCGTCCCGGCGCTGGTGGCAGGCGCGGACACCGCCGCCCCGCAACTCGTCACCGGCCTGGCCGAGCCGGCCCAGGGGAGCCCCGCCGACGCCGCCAAGGCCCATCTCGCGGCCCACCCGGACCGCTACCGGATCGATACCGCGCAGCTGACCGAGATCGCGTCCGAGCGCGGCCCGGACGGACGGCACACCGTCAGGTTCCAACAGCGCCACCACGGCATACCCGTCTTCGGCGCGCAGTACCTCGTCCACCTCACCGGCGCCGGCACCGGGCAACGCGTCGAGTCGGTCGCCGGCAAGTACTTCACCGGCCTCACCGCACCGACCACCGCCACCGTCCCCGATGCCGTGCTCCGCGAGCTGGCACTCGGTTCGCTCGGCGACCCGCGCACCCGCGCCGGAGCCAGAGCCAGAGCCGAGGACCACGGCCAGCTGATCCTGCCCGGCGGCGGCGGCCGGCTGGCCCGGCACTTCACCCTGCGCACCACCCCGGCCACCGGCGGCCCACGGGCCCGTGAGGTCTACGTGGACGCCACCGACGGCACGATCGCCCTCTCCTACGACGCCCGCACCCCGGACCCCACCACCCCCACCCCCACCGGCAGCGCCCACACCGCACCCGACGCCGAACCTGCCACCGGCACCGCCCCGGACGCCCTCGGCCGCACCGTCAAAGTGAACATCGGCCGCCTTCCGGACGGCAGTTACCAGCTCACCGACCTCACCCGGCCGGCCACCATCACCACCTACGACGCCGCGGGCCGCAGCTACTACGACTTCGGCGGCGGCATCCCCGCCGACGTCCTCCCGGCCGGCTCCCCGGGCCCCGACTTCCCGGCCTCCACCGGCAGCAGCGGCGCCACCGACGCCCACCTGGGCGCCACCGCCGTCTACGACTTCTACCGCGACCGGCTCGGCCGGAACGGCCTCGACGGCAAGGGCTCCCCGATCATCTCCGTGGCCAACGCGAGCGACGACGGCACGCCCATGAACAACGCGCTCTGGGACGGCCAGAAGATGATCTACGGCGTCGGCGGCGGCAACCACCGGCCGTTCTCCGTCCCCCTCGACATAGCGGGCCACGAGATGACCCACGGCGTCATCCACAACACCGCCGACCTGGTGGGCACCGGCCAGCCCGGCTCGATGAACGAGGCACTGGCCGACTACTTCGGCAACGCCATCGAAGTCACCGCCCTGGGCACGGCGATGAACGACCCGAAGGCCGCACTGCTGGGCGAGACCCTGTGCCTCACCGGTACCCTTGAAGCCTGCGCACAACGCCGCCTGGACGACCGCCGGACCACCCTGAACGACTACCTCGGCGCCGGGAACGACGTCGACAGCGGCGGAGTCCACCCGAACTCCACCATCTTCGGCGGCGCACTCTGGGACATCCGGCGCACACTGGACCCCCTCGTCGCCGACCGGCTGATCTACCGGGCACTCACCGACTACCTCACCCCGCTGGACGAATTCGTCGACGGACGCAACGCCGTCCTCGCCGCCGGCAAGGCCATGAAGCTCACCCGCACCCAGCTCCGCTCGGTGACAGCGGCATTCGACGCACACGGGATCCGGGCCGGCTGGCAGCAGAACCTCGGCGTGGACAGCCACCTGCTGCTCCGGGGCGCCGCCAGCCCCGGCAAACCGGCCGTCGCCGACGGCCGCTGGGTGATGGGCAACACCGACCCGGCCAAGAAGAGCCAGGGCACCCCCCTGTACACCGGCTCCACCACCGGCTCCACCGCACCCACCAGGCTCAGCCCGCCGGACCAGCGGGCACACGGCTGGTCCGCCACCGACGGGAAGTCCGCCGCCTGGGTGGCACAGGGCACCGACAACCAGGGCGTATGGGGGTTCGAGGTACTGACCCGCTCCCTGACCGGCGGTCCGATCCGCAGCCTCTTCCGCTCCCCGACCCAGTGGCCCGCCGACGTCCAGATCTCGGGCCCCGACGTGGCCTTCCGGGTCGGCGACCCCACCACCGGCCGCGGCCAGGTGCTCCTCTTCCGCGACGGCGCACCGGCCGGGAAGCTCCCGCTCCCCGACGGCCACGACATGACCGGCCTCACCCTGAAGGACGGCCTGCTCGGCGGGACCGAGACCTGGACGGCCGCCGCGGGCGAGGTCTCCGCGCCCACCGTCTACTCGCTCGCCGACGGCAAGGCCACCGCCCAGTACGTGACGGGCGACCCGAACGGCGCCAGCGGGACCTGGACCTCCTCCACGCTCCTCGCGGGGGGCAGGCTGCTCTGGGTCGAGAACCCCGGTGACCGGACGAAGCGCAGCTCGATCCGTTCGGGGGCGCCGAACGGCTCCGGGACGACCGACGTGCTGCGCAGGGACACGCCGCACGCCCCGGTGAACATGGAACTCACCGCCTCCGACCGGTCGGTCACCTTCACCACCTGGGACACCAACCCCGCCGGAGGCTGGTCCAACGCGGTCCTGCCCAAGCTCTGGCAGCTCCCCCTCACCGGCGGAACCCCCGAGCGCCTCTCCTGCAACCGCGGCAGCCAGGTCATGGCGGCAGCCGACCAGGGCACCCGGGTGGTCTGGCTCGACTCCACCGCGGGCCGTACCGACCTGGTGGCCCGCAACCGCCCCGCCGGCACCTGCTGACCTCCGTCCACGGGACCGGGTGCCGGACCCATCGACGAGCCCGGCACCCGGCCGGTTCGCCGCCTCCCCGGGCGCCGGACCGCGGACGCGGCCCTGCACCCGAACCGGACCACGATCCCCCGGAAACCGCCATCCCCACGACCGCACGCCACGGCAGACCGTCTACGCACACGGCGCGGCCCGGCCGAAGGACGCCGAACGCCGGCGCACCGATCACCTCGCCCCGGGCCGTGTCCACTGCCCACACCGCCGGCGTACCGAACCACATCGGGCTGCTCAAGCCGACCGCGCCGATCGGCTCCACCCCGCAAGCCCGGCCGACGGGGCGTCTCCCACTGAAACGGGTTGTACCCGTCCTTCTGGAACGGGCACCGCCGTGGCCCCCCTGGCAGGAGGAACACGGCCGCACCGCCGGACCGGTGACGAAGCAGCACCCCGGGAAGAAGGGGAGAGGGGGAGAGAGCGGGAGGGGGGGGCGACCGCACGCCGGGCCTCCCGCCCCGACTCAGCCCTGCGCCAGCTCTGCCACGGGCTGCCACTTCTCCCACACGGCGAGACGCTGCTCGTAGTCGGCCTTGGCGATGCCCAACGGCCCCGAACCGAAGAAGCAGCGCAGCGGCGGCTCATCGGCGTCGACCACCTTCAGCACGGCGGCCGCGGACGCGGTCGGATCGCCCGGCGTACCGACACGCTTGCGGCGCTGCTCCTGCACCTCCTTGTGGAAGTCGGCGTACGCCGGCAACGGCTCGGACGTGCTCGACGACGACCCCGCCCAGTCGGTGGCGAACCCCCCGGGCTCGATCAGCGTGACCTTGATGCCGAACGGCGCCACCTCCTGGGCCAACGCCTGGCTCATGCCTTCGAGCGCCCACTTCGACGCGTGGTAGATCCCGACCAGCGGAAAGGCGCTGATGCCTCCGATGGAGGAGACCTGGAGAATGTGGCCGCCGCCCTGCTCACGCAGGAACGGCAGCGCCGCCTGCGTGATCCACAGAGCGCCGAACAGATTGGTCTCCAGCTGCGCGCGCGCCTCGGCCTCGGTCAGTTCCTCGACCATGCCGAAGTGGCCGTAACCGGCGTTGTTGACCACCACGTCGAGGCGCCCGAACCGCTCGTGCGCCTGCTGCACGGCGGCGAAGTCCGCGTCACGGTCCGTCACGTCCAGACGCAGGGGCAGCAGTCGTTCCCCGTACTTCTCGTGCAGGTCGCCCAGCGTGGAGAGGTCGCGCGCGGTCGCCGCCACCGAATCGCCGCGTTCGAGGGCGGCGATCGCCCACTCCCGGCCGAAGCCGCGCGAGGCACCGGTGATGAACCAGATCTTCTGCGTCATGGTGTGCTCCTCAGGGAAACTCGCCGTCCGTACGGTCGGCACGTCGCGGTGCTCTCCCACCAGCCAACACCTTCGAGCGGACTCGAAGGCAACTCCACTGCCCCAGGAGGCGGCATGTCGGGCCCGGCGGGACGGCACCCCGCCGAACCGGCACTCATGTCGACGCCTCGTCGGCCGGTGAAGGTACGGCGCGGGGACGCAGGACCATCAGCGACTCTTCCAAGGTTGCCACCATGGCGAAGGAGAACCGGTCGAGCGCTGGCCGCTGCGCCGGAGAACCAGGCCGTGGGCGCCTACGGCGCCGCGCTGAAGGCGGCCAGCGCCGGCAAGCTCGGCAAGGTGCCGCCCGCCGTCGGCACCTTCGCGAAGACGGCCATGGACCAGCACGCCGCACACGCCAAGGCATGGAACGCGGTGCTGACGGGAGCGGGCCGGCCCGCGATCACGGGAGTGCCGCTGTCCAACCAACCCGCCACCCTCAAGGCTCTCGGCCAGGCGAAGGACATCGGGGCCGTCGCCCGCCTGGCGCTCGCCCTGGAGGACCAGGCCGCGTAGACGTACCTGTTCGCGGCCGGCAACGTCCCCGGCCCGGCCGGCATCAGGACCGGCGCGAGCATCGCACCCGTCGAGGCCATGCACGCCGCGATCCTGCACTTCGTCCTCGGCGAATACCCCGTACCGGACGCCTTCAGACGGACAAGGCCGCCAAGCTCACCCTCTTCACCGTCTGACCTTGCCGACCCACGGACCGACCCACCGACCCCGAGCCGGGTGCCGCGACCGTGCCCGCCGTCACGCCACCCGGCCCCAGGAGCCCCGGCTCCCTCCACCACACGGCCGACCCCCTCGGCCTCCCCGCCCCGCGAAGGGCCGATGCGCCATGCTGCTGCTCAAACCCGCCTCCCACCCGCTGCGCTCGGTGGCCGTCCGCGCCGCGTGCGCCGCGGCCGCCCTGGTCGGTGTCTGCCTTGCGCCCGCCGGCGCCCAGTCCGCACCCGCCCAGTCCGCACCGGCCGCACGGATCACGATCAAGGCCTTCGGCTTCGGCCCCGGCTCGCTCAGCGTGGCCCCTGGCACCGTCGTCACGGTCGTCAACCAGGACACTGCCCCGCACACCGGCACCGGCACCGGCACCGGCCGCGCCGCCTTCGACACCAAAACGATCAAGGCCGGCCGCAGCGCCACCTTCACGGCGCCCCGCACCCGCGGCACGTACTCCTACATCTGCACCATCCACCAGTTCATGTCCGGCACCCTCACAATCCATTGACCCCGGGATGCGACCATGCCCCACCCTCCCCGCCCCGGCGACGGCCACCTGCTGGGCCTCCTCCGCATCGTCACCGGTTCCCTCTTCGCCTGCCACGGCGTCGCCAAGCTCTTCGGCGTGATCGGCGACGGCCCCGTCCCGACGGGCCTGTGGCCCTACTGGTGGGCCGGACTTATCGGACTCACCGGCGGCGCCCTCCTCATCCGGCCCGCGGCCCCGCTGTGCTCCGGCGTCATGGCCTACGCCTACTTCACCGAGCACCAGCCCGACCGACTCCTCCCGATGCAGAACGACGGCGAGCTCGCGGTCCTGTACTGCTGGACGTTCCTCGCACTCGCCGTCGCCGCGCCCACCGCGCTGTCCCTCCGCGGAGCCCGCCGCCACCTGGCCGCCGCCCTGCGCCCGACCAAGCCGCGGCCGGCCGGCACGTAGCGGCTGCAGCCCGCCGACCCCCGCCCCGATGAGCGCGAACGTCCTCGCCCTGCCACTTTCCTCTCCTCGGTGTTCTGCTGCGCCGCAGTGCCTGTCGACCCGTCAGGATCCGGTGGGCAGGAGTTCGCCGCGGGCGAAGAGGGTCTGTGGCCGCTTCGCCTCCGGGCGTCATCCGGCGGTCCTCGTCGAGCACGGGCACGTGGATGCGGAAGAGCCGGTGGAGTTCGGCGGGCGCTGTCGTCATGGGCAGACCACCCATGAGGGAGCCCGCCAGTCCGATGCCCTCGGCGGCAAGGAGAACTGCACGGCCAAGGCCGTCTCGGTGCGTTCCAGGTTGCCGTCGAGCGCCAAGAGCACGGCGCCACGGTGGGACCGCTGCCGGAGCGGAACCCCGGTGGCGGGATCTGCTGCACCGATCTCGCCGCCAGGCCGGGCCACGATCTGCAGAGCCGGTGAGCGAGCAACTGCGCCACCTGCAGGACGCCTTCACGAAGGGCGGAGACGGAGCCGGAGCGAGTACGCAGAAGTAAGCCGACCGCGACGACGCCCCGTCCGTAGCGCACCCGGTGCGCGAGGACGACCAGCGAGCCAACCGCGTTGAGCAGCCGGACCCGCACCGCGAGCCGGAAGCCGGTGCTGAGCGTCGGGTGCGATGCAGTGCGTCCCCCGGGCACACGTCGGCCGCTGCCGACTGTGTCCGGCATCGAGGGCGCCGGACACCGTCCGACACGCCGAAGGCCCCGCCCGTATCAAGATCAGGTCCTGATACGGGCGGGGCCCGACGAGCGATACGGTCAGCCGGTGTAGGTGGCGGTGGTCGCCAGGCTGCCGGGGGCTGCGGGCAGGCCCAGCAGCGGCACCGTCACGGGCGCGTCCCAGGTCCGGTTGGCGTGGCGGGTGGTGTGCAGGAGCTTGCCGTCGGCGGTGGTGGCGGTCACCTGGATCTCTCCGTTGACGGTGGCCGCGGAGACGGACTTGGCGGTCACCGTGCCCAGGACGTCCTTCAGCTCGCCGAAGGCGCTCCAGGTGCCGTTGAAGTTGCGGATGGTGTGGTACTGACGGGTCCCGGCGTCGGCGGCGATGACGAAGTGGGTCTCGTCGCCGCTCCCGGCCATGCCGATCGAGGTGATGGGGCCGGTGGCGCCGGCAGCCTGGGCGACGTTGCCCCAGCCCAGCCAGTTCCCGTTGGTCTGGCGAATGCTGTGGTATGCCTTGCCACCGCTGACGATGCCGACCTGGAGCTCGCCCCGGACGCTGGCGGTCGCCGCGGCCGTCACGTTGGCGACGGATCCGCTGGTGACGTCACGGAACGGGGTCCACTCGCCCGCGGCGTTGCGGACGGTGTGGAGGGCCTTGCCGTCTGCGACGGCCACGACGTGCAGCTCGTAGCCGATGGACACGGCCGAGACCTGTGTGAGCTTGCCGAGGGTGCCGGCGGCGCTGAAGACGTCCCCGAAGCCGTCCCAGGAGCCGTTCTCCCGGCGCACCGTGTGGTAGAGGCCGGCGCTGTTGCTGATGGCCAGCACGTGTGTGTCGCCGTTGACGCCTGCGACGGCCGAGGAACGCACCCCGCCGAGGCTGGCGACCTTGGCCTGAAGGTCGGAGAACCCGGTCCAGGAGCCGTCCGGCAGCCGGACGGCCTGGTACACGCTGCTCCCGGCCTGCACGAAGGCCTGCGTCTTCCACCCGGACGCACGGGCCCGGTTGGTGTCGATCCAGTCCCGCAGGTCGTCGACGCGTGCGGCGATGGCGTTGGTGCGGGTCTCCGTGGCGGCGGTGCCCAGGCAGCCGCCCTGCCAGGACCGGCTGGCCAACGCAGTGATCTCGCCCTGGCCGTTGAGGACGGGGCCTCCGGCGTCGCCCTGGCAGACGGTGTCGGTGGTGCCGCCCTTGCTGTTCAGCGCGTACGAGGCCGCGCCGGTGGAGGCGAGGGTGAACGCACCGGTGTGCAGCTTGCCCGGTACCCACTCGGTCTTGGTGCGGCCGAATCCGGCGAGCATGAGGTTCGCCCCCTGGGCGGGCGCCGCGGAGGCGACCTTGGCCGGGACTATGCCGGTGACCGGCTTCGCGAGCTTGGCCAGGACCGCGTCGCGGTCGGTGCGGGGCACGAGCTCCGTGACTTCGAGGACCGTCGTGCCGAGGGTCGCGGTGGCCTTCAGCTTAGGCTTGCCGGCCGGGAGGACGTCACCGGGCTTGTCGGCGAAGCAACTGGCGGCGCTGAGGACCCAATCGGCACCGACGAGAACACCTGAGCAACCGCGGGCGGTGTCACCCTCGCCGACGTTCACGCGGGCCGTGTAGGCGTGCTGGCCGGAGGTCCCGGGGATGCCGACGACGGCGGAAGCGGCCCCGGTGGCGAGGAGGCCGCCGGCGAGAGTGGTGGCGACGGTGGTGGTGATCCACGCGGCGCGCGGACGGGGTGCAGACATGCGAACGTCTTTTCTCATGGGGGTGGGTCGGCGGGCACCGGCGGCAGCATGGCTGAGGTGCTGGTACAGCGGTCGGCCGGCAATGCGGCTTCAGACATGCCAAGTGCCTTGAAGAAGAAAAAATTGAACAGCTGTCAGCTGTTGACGCGCAGCTCGATAAGAGTGGCGGGTGTGCGTTCGGCAGTTGCTTCGCCGTAGCTGGTGAAGTCGTTGGCGGGAGCGTCGATGACGGTGGTCTTGCCATCTGCCTCGATGGTGCTCTTCACCGGGGCGTCGCTGGTCCAGATGCCGTATGCCTTGGGGACCGAGAGAGTGAGGTAGCCGCTCTTGGCCTTGAGGTCGAAGCAGTAGTCCTTCTGCCCAGAGCGCGTGTTGATGGTGATGTCCTCGGTGCCGTCGCAGGCCTGGAGGACGATGTTGCCGTCGCCGCGCTTGAGGACGATGGCCTTCTCGGCCTCGATCTTCGCGGCGTCCGGGTAGGCGAAGTCCTCGATCGCGTAAGGCATCTCATCGGCTGCCGTCGCGGCGACGGTTGCGGGGACGGCGTAGGCGACACCGATGGCCGCGGTGGTCGCCGTGAACACCGAAGCGAGACCAACGAACAGGGTCTTACGCGCACGGGATATAGCCATTGTGGCCCTCTCGAAAATGCAGGGACGAGACATAAAGATCCCGTCAGATTTCAGCAGATTGAATCACATCGAAGATTGCGACCCCGGGCCGGGGAACGTGATCAACATCTCAGGTGCTAATTCACTGCGCCTGTACAACCATTCGCCTGCACGGGGAATCGAGGTAGAAGATATCGCCATGAAACGGACTTAATGGATCAACGGTCGCCCCGTGAGATGCGTCAGCAAATTTTTGTACGCCCCGGTGTGACCCAGTGGTTGGGCGACTGTACGATCATGCGGCTCCGTGTAGCAGGCCTCCCCGCGGAGGCTCCGGGGCGGCTGTAGCGCGAGGTTCTCGATAACTCGACCCTGCCATCATTTGATATTCTAATCATTGGGGATTGCCGTGAAACGGCGAATGCACTCCCGGACAGCTATCACGGGAGTATCCCAGCGGGCTTCGGCCCACCGGCGCGCACTGAGCGCGCTATTGTCCGCCGGTCTCTTGTCAGGTCTACTGGGCGCGCCCACCGCGTTCGCGGCCGAAGTGCCGCCTGCCCCGGCAGAGGTACGTCGGCAGATCGTCGACTACTGGGAAACCGGCGGGCCTGGCATCACGGAGACGGCCGAGCAGGCGCTGCTGGGTGGCGAAGAGGCGATCCGTACGTTCCTGGACCAGGCGCAAGTCATTCAGCATGACGACAACCGGGTGGAAGCAGCCCGGGGCCCTGGCCCCGGATTTTGGACGTCGGAGAGACTTGGATCTTGATGGTCCAGGGGAACGGAGTCCCGGTGGGGATGAGGCACTGTCCCGCCGAGTTTAAGGCGGACGCGGTCGCGTTGTACCGGTCGAGGCCGGGAGCGACGATCAAGTCGGTCGCCGGCGATCTCGGGGTGAACACCGCAACCGCTGCGGAATTGGATCCGGGCCGCCGACGGCCCGGCCCGGCGCCCACTCCGCACCGCCGGCCGCTGCGCAGTCTAGTACTGCAACGGTGCCTGCTGTGACTGATGGCCAGGTTGGTCGTTGGTGTGGGTATGGGTGGGGACCTTGCTGGTGTCAGGTTGTGGGCACGTGAACTGGACGCGGTGCACGAGCGGTTCGTGCACCGTTTCAGCAGGTCGGAGCCGCGTGAGTCGGCACTGGCCTATATGCGAGGACTGATTGCTCCGCTGCAACGCAAGAACGGCTGGACCGTGGCAGAACAGGCCGGTCATGACGGTCCGGACCGTATCCAGCGGATGCTGAACCGCATCGAGTGGGACGCTGACGAGGCCCTCGACGACGTCCGTGACTACGTGATCGAGAACCTCGGGGATCGCGAGGCGGTCCTGATCGTGGACGACACCGGATTCCTGAAGAAGGGAACGCGGTCGGCCGGCGTTCAGCGGCAGTACTCCGGCACCGCCGGACGGACGGAGAACTGCCAGGTCGGCGTGTTCCTCGGCTATGCCACCGACCGAGATAGAACGTTGATCGACCGCCGCCTGTATCTGCCTACTTCCTGGACGGATGACCGCGAGCGGTGTCGTCGGGCCGGCATCAGTGACGAGGCGGCGTTCGAGACGAAGGTGGCCATGGCCAAGGCGATGGTCCGCAAAGCCATCGCGGACAAGATCCCGTTCGGTTGGGTGACCGCGGATGCCGCCTACGGCTTCTCCAAGGGCTGGCGGTTCGAGCTCGAGCAGGCGGACGTCTTCCACGTCATGGCCACCACCCGGCACGACACCGTCGTCACCCGCTGGGCCCTCGACCACCCTGTCCACGACCTGTTCACCGGCCTTGCCCGGCAGAAGTGGAAGCGTCGTTCCTGCGGAGCGGGAGCCCACGGCCAGCGGGTCTACGACTGGGCTCGCGTCGAGGTGCGGCCCTGGCACCGCGAGGATCGCCGGCACTGGGTGATCGCCCGCCGCAGCGTCCACCGGCCCGACGAGATCTCCTACCACATCGCCTACTGCCCCGCAGGAACCACCCTCGACCAGCTGATACGTGTCGCGGGCAGCCGGTGGGCCATCGAGGAATGCTTTCAGACCGCGAAGCAGGAATGCGGCCTGGACGACTACCAGGTCCGCCGCTATCCCGGCTGGCACCGCCACATGACCCTCGCCATGGCCGCCCACGCCTGCCTGACCGTCCTGCGAGCCCGCGAGCTGGATACCGGGAAAGCAGAAACGGATCCTCCCAGCTCATCCACCTCAGCCTCGCCGAGATCCGACGCCTGATCACCCGCCTCACCGACCGCCGCCCCACGCCCGTCGAGCACATCCTGCACTGGTCGACCTGGCGCCGACGACGACAACACCAAGCCCGCACCAGTCACTACAAGCGACGCGGACACAGCCCCTGACCTGGCCATCAGTCACAGCAGGCACCGTTGCAGTACTAGGCGCTGTTTCTCGGATCTCCTGACGTGAGTGGGGTGTTGGGGTCAGGCTTGCCGTATGGGTCGTGGGGATCTGACGAACGCGGAGTGGGACCGGCTGGTGTCGTTCCTGCCTCCTGGTGGTGCTCGTGGGGGCCGGTGGAGTGATCACCGGCGGGTCATCAACGGGGTGCTCTACCGGGTCCGGACCGGTGTGCAGTGGCGGGATCTGCCGGAGCGGTTCGGGCCGTGGGAAACCGTCTACAAACGCCATCACCGCTGGTCAGCTGACGGAACATGGACGATGCTGCTTTCTCGGATCCAGGCCGCCGAGGACGCTGCGGGCCGGATCGACTGGGACGTGCCGGTGGACTCGACAGCAGTGCGGGCCCACCAGCACGCCGCCGGCGCGAGGAAGGCGCCGCCGGCCACCGATCCTCAAAAGGGGCACGTTCGGGGGACGAACCCGGTCGATCCGGTGTTGCGGAGACTGGTGGTCCGGCTCGAGGAAGTGGTCAGATCGGCGAGTGCCTGAGACGCTCCCGCGGCGGATTCCCACCAAGATCCACCTCGCCGCGGACGGGCGATGCAGGCCTCTCGCCCTCGTCCTGACACCCGGACACTACGGCGACGGGCCACAGTTCGAGCGTGTCCTGGAGCATGTCGCCGTACCCCGTATCGGAGTCGGAAGACCCCGCACCCGGCCCGACCATGTCCTGGCCGACAAGGCCTACACATCCCGGAAGAACCGCCGCTACCTGCGACGACGCGGAATCCGCCACACCATCCCCGAACGCCTCGACCAGCAAAGACACCGCAAGAACCGCGGTTCACGCGGCGGCCGGCCCACCGGCTTCGACAGCGAGCGATACAAGAAACGCAACACCGTCGAACGAACCATCAACCGCCTCAAGGGCTTCCGCGCCGTCGCCACCCGCTACGAGAAACGCGCCCACATCTACCTCGGCACCGTCACCCTCGCAGCCCTCATCATCTGGCTCCGCACATGATCCGGGAAACAGCGCCTAGCGGGGACGCCGTCCAGGCGGAGCTGGCCGCCGCACGGAAGAGGATCCGTGAGCTCGAGGAAGAGCGGGATATTCTCGGCAAGGCGGCCCAGTATTTCGCGACGGAGATGCGCTGGTGACCCGCTACCAGTTCGTCGACGATCACCAGCGCCGGCACGGCGTAAAGCGGCTCTGCGACATCCTCGGCCTGCCCCGCTCGAGCTTCTCCTACTGGCGCAGCACCGCAGCCGCCAGAGCGGCTCGACAGACCATCGAAGCCGGGCTCGCAGCCCGGATACGCAAGGTCCACCAGGACTCCGACGGCATCTACGGAGCTCCCAGGATCACCGCCGAACTCCGCGACGAGGGTGGCCCCGCGGTCAACCACAAGCGCGTCGCCAGGATCATGCGGACCATCGGACTTGAGGGCGTTCGTCTGCGCCGCCGGCACCGCACCACGCTCGCGGACCAGGCCGCAGCGAAGGCGCCAGACCTGATCGGCCGTGACTTCACCGCGGCCGCGGTAAACAGAAAGTACGTCGGCGACATCACATACCTGCCAGTCAGCGGCTCCAAGCCGCTCTACCTCGCGACCGTCATCGCCCTCGCCTCACGCCGACTCGCCGGGTGGGCGATCGCCGACCACATGCGGACAGAACTCGTCATCGACGCCCTCACGGCCGCCGAGCGGACCCGCGGAAACTTGAGCGGCGCGATCATGCACACCGACCACGGATCCCAATACACGAGCAGGGCCTTCGCGGAAATCTGCAGGTCAGCGGGAATCCGGCAGAGCATGGGCGCGGTCGGATCCAGCGCCGACAACACCGCCGCAGAAAGCCGCAACGCCGCCTTCAAAAGGGAGACGCTCAAAGGCCGGAAGGCCTGGCCGAGCGAGCACGAGGCCAGGCTCGACGCGTTCCGCTGGCTGACCCGATACAACACCCGCCGCCGGCACTCCCGCCTCGGCCACCGGTCCCCGGTCGCCTACGAAAACGGCCTCCAGGCAGCTGCAACTACCCTGGCCCAAGCCGCATAGACGTGTTCAGAATCCGAGGTCAAGGCCCGCTGTTTCCTCGCCGATCGCCTCATGCGTAGGTCAGCCGGTGACGCGGAGTTCGATGAGCGCGGAGCTGACGCCTTCGGCGGTGGCTTCGCCGAAGCTGGTGAAGTCGTTGGCGGGGGCGTCGATGACGGTGGTCTTGCCGCCCGCCTCGATGGTGCTCTTCACCGGGGCGTCGCCGGTCCAGATGCCCCAGGCCTTGGGGACCGACAGGGTGAGATAGCCGGGCTTGGCCTTCACGTCGAAGCAGTAGTCCTTCTCCCCGGACCGGGTGTTGACGGTGACGTCCTGGGTGCCGTCGCAGGCCTGCAGGAGAACGTTGCCGTCGCCGCGCTTGAGGACGATGGCCCTATCCGCCTCGATCTTCGCGGCATCCGGGTAGCCGAAGTCCTCGATGGCGTAAGGCATTTCATCTGCCGCAGCAGCGACGGTTCCAGGCACGGCATAGGCGACACCGATAGCCGCAGTGGTCGCCGTGAACACCGAGGCGAGACCCACAAACAGAGCCTTGCGCGCACGGGGTATAGCCATTATGACCCTCTTCATAATACGAGAAACGATACGCAAAGATCGCTTCAGGTTTCAGCAGATTCAATCACGCCGACGATCACCACCCTGAGCCCGTAGATCGTGATCAACATCTCATTTGCGAACCTGTCGCAACCCGTCACCTATCCGGTGAAGCGGCGAATCCTGGCATGAATCATGTACGCAAAAAGTGCATATCGGATTTATGGGTGAACATCGAAGTGCATCCGTAAACGGAGAGCCCCTGACGGGGGGTGGCAGTTGGCTGGCTGTACGATCATTCGGCTCCAGGGCGGTCGCCTTCGCTGATCGCCCGCAGTGGAGCAGCCCCTCAGGTGTTGCCGGGTACTGGCGATTTTTCTCAGAGGGGTCAGATCGTTCAATTTATTGGGGGCACCGTGGGGCGGCATATATCTTCCCGGCCATTTGGTTCGGGAGTGCGCAGGCGTGCGTTGCACGCGTTGTTGGCAACTGGTCTGCTAGCGGGTCTGACGGGTGGGCCCTCCGCTGTTGCTGCGGAAAATCCAGCACCCCTCCCTGTTGATATACGTGACAGGATCGTGATCCTTTGGGAGGCTGGTGGATCTGGCATCAAGGAGGCGGCCGAGCAGGCGCTTCTTGGTGGCGATGACGCGATCCGAAATTTCCTGGATGGGGCGGAGGTAATTCAGCACGACGACAACCGAGTTGCCACGGCCCGATTGATGTCGACGAGCGGGCCCGGTGTCCGGGAGGCTGCGAAGGAAGTCTGGACGCAGCCTGACAAGATGCGCGACTTCCTCGCATCGGGCTATAAAGCTCCGCTTGATGAGGACCGCAAGGTCGATATTGCTCGGATGGTCGGCATAGGTGGCCCTGGAGTCCGCGACGCGGGCAAGGCAGCCCTCCTAGGCACGCCTGCGGACCGCATAAAGTTCCTCGATTCCGGTCAGTACGAGGAGCGGAAGGATGATAATCGGGTTGATGTTGCCCGGTTGACGAGTACGGGTGGTCCGAATGTGAAGGCGGCGGCGAAGGTCGCGCTGAAGGGGACCCCGGAAGACATCGTCGAGTTCCTGGAGATCGGGCAGTTCGTCGCCCGGAACCGGGACGTGGAGTACACGACGATCGAGGAGTTGCTGGCGCAGGCGCAGGAGGCCGGCAAGCAGGCCCAGGACGCCACCAAGCTTGCCGATGAGGCCTCGAAGAAGGCTGTCGATGCCTCGGAGAAGGCCAAGGAACTCGCGAAGAAGGCCGCGGCGGAGACCCAGGCGGCGAAGAACGACTCGCAACGGGCCGCGGTGAAGGCGGCGCAGGCGGCGGATGCTGCTCGTGCGGCGGCTTCGGCTGCGCAGGAGGCGATCGGTTCGGCGAACGCGGCGAACCGGGCGGCGCGTCGTGCCGCTCTGGCGGCGACGCAGACGGCGTCGGCCGCTGCCGCTGCCGCGCGGGCGGCCAACAACGCCTACACCGCGGCGATCGCGGCTGCCGGCAACGCGGCTGACGCGGACAAGGCACGCCAGTCGGCTGCTGACGCGCGTGCCGCAGCCACGGCGGCGACGGAGTCGGCGAAGGCCGCGAACGAGGCGGGCAAGGCCTCGGCCGCCGCCGGTTTGGCCTCGAGCGCGGCCAAGGGTGCTGCGACCAACGCGCGGGCCGCTGCTGACGCGGCGGATGAGGCGAACGGATACGCGGACGCGGCTGGCGGCCACTCGGCCGAGGCACGCCAGGCAGCAGCCGAAGCACGACGCCACGCGAATGCCGCGGACGCTGCCGCCGACCGCTCCGCAGCTCTCGCGCAGCGGGCCGCGACCGCCGCCTACGGCGCGCGCGACGCGGCCAACAACGCCGCGGCACACGCCAACAAGGCCGCCGGATACGCGGAGGAAGCCGCCACGCAGGCAGGCAACGCCGCCACCTACGCAGCGCAGGCCAAGAAGAACGCGGACGCCGCCAAGCTGGCAGCCGAAGCAGCAGTGGCAGCGGTGGCGAAGGCGAAGGAGACCTTTGCGATCGCCCGCGACGGCGAAGCTGAGGACCTGAAAACCCGCACCGACGCCGCCATCGAACGCGCCCGCTCGATCAAGGACGCGTCGAACAAGCAGATCTCGGCCTCGGCCTCCACCCAGGTCGACGCCCTGGCCCTCAACACCACCGCCGCCACCCTGGCTCAGGAAGCCGCCAAGCCGGACGTGGACGTGAAGGCGACCGCCCTCAAGGGCCGCCAGCTCGCCATGCAGGCCATGAAGCTCCTCGGCCCCTGGCACAAGGAAGCCGCCGCCCGCGCCTTGGCCGGGACCGACCAGGATGTTTTGGACTACCTGCGCACCCGTTGGAAGGAAGCCGCCCACCACGACATCCGCGAGCGCGTCGTCAACCTGAGCACTCAGAGCCCCTACGCGGCGGTCCGCACCGCGGCGCTCTCGGTTTTGAAGGGCGCACCGGAGCAGATCGAGGGCTTCTACTCCACCGGTCAGTACACGGCCGGCCTGGATGACATGAAGGTTGACGTCGCCCGCTTCACCAGCACGGGCGGGCCCGGGGTGAAGGAGGCTGCGAAGAAGGCTCTGGCCGACGGCACCCCCAAGGCCCTGGCCACGTTCCTGAACGTCACCCAGTACGGCGAGCGCGTCAGCGATGAGAAGGTCATCGCCGCCACCCTGACCAACACCGGTGGCCCCGAGGTCAACTCCGCGGCCAAGATCGCCCTGGCCGGGTCCCCTGACCTGTTGCACGAGTTCGTCACCACGGGCCAGTTCATGGCCCAGCGCAAGGACGACCTCGCCGCCAACCACATCAACCTCATCGAACGCCTTCTCGCCGAAGGCGAGCAGATCGCGGCCAAGGCCATGCAGAACAGGTGGCTCGCCGCAGCAGCATCCGCCAGGGCCCAGCAGGCCTCGACCGACGCCGACAAGTACGCGAAGGACGCCCAGGACTCCGCCGACGCCGCCGACGGATTCGCGAAGGACGCCAAGAAGGCCGCTGACGCCGCTGGTGTCTCCGCGGCGAATGCGGCAAAGTCCGCCACCACCGCACGCAACGCAGCCAACCGCGCCGAACAGGACGCCCAGGCAGCCGAAGATTCGGCCGCCGACGCCGAGTTCTCCGCCTCCTACGCCCGCCAGTCCGCCGACGAAGCCAACACCTCCGCGAACGCGGCCCGTGATTCGGCTATCGCGGCCGGCAAGAGCAAGGAGGCCGCAGAGGCCGACGCCAAGACTGCCTGGAAGGCCGTCCTGGTCCTGCGGGAGAAGGAGGAGGCCGAAGCCCGCCGCCAAGCCGAAGAAGCACGAAAGCAACAGCAGCAGGCCAAGCCCAAGCGGATCTGCGTCCCCCACCCCACCCGCGAGACGATGGCGCCGATCATGGCGTGTGCCCAAGACCCGGGCAACTCCATGATCAACATCCCCATCGACCCCACACTCAACGCCATCGTCTGGGAACTCACCGGCGCCAACGACATCAAGGGCTGCATCGAGAACCCCACCGGCCTGAACTGCATCATGGCAGCAGCCGGCGCACTGCCCTGGGGCCGACTCAAACTCATCACAAAAATCGATGATGTGGCCGAAGGTGTCAAGGATGCTCGTAAGACGAGCCGTGTTGTCGAGTGCCTGGTCAAGCCAAGTCCGAACAGCTTCCCAGCGGGCACGCGAGTACTCATGGGCGACGGATCGTCGCGGCCAATCGAGGACGTCCAGGTAGGAGACCAGGTCACTTCGACTGATCCCCTCACCCATGTCACCGGGCCTCGTCAGGTCGAAGCGGCGATCTTCACGCCTGACGACCGTGTCTTCGCCGACCTGTCCATTTGGTCGAACGGTTTCCAGGGGTCCGTGACCGCCACGGAGCATCACCCCTTCTGGTCCGAGACACATCAGAGCTGGAAGGACGCGGCAGACCTTGCTGATGGTGAGGACCTCAGAACAGCAGATGGAGGAACTGCGCGGGTCACCTCTACGCACCGTTGGGAGACCCTTCAGCCCGCGTACAACCTGACGGTCAGGGACCTGCACACCTACTACGTGCTGGCCGGTAGCACACCGGTTCTGGTTCACAACGCCAATGGCCCGGTCAATTGCCCGCTGGTCCCATGGATTACCGGACAGCTTCCCGCCGCAGAGGAATCTGCTCTCAACGCCACGCTTTCGCACATCGACGCCGGTACTGTTCCGACAGGCCCCACCGCAACGAAGTGGGCAACCAAGTTCAAGAACAGGGATGTCGACCTTCCTGGCGGTGTAGGGCAACACTCCCCGTACCTGGAGTATCGTGTCGCTCCCCCCGCGGGAACCGTGCCCGCGGCAGGACCGCTGCGCGTCGTACGCAATACAATAACCGGTGAGACGTACTACACGTGGACTCACTATGGAGACGCAGGAAAGCCAGCCTTTGTCAGAATTCGGTGAGAAATGCAAATAAGTTCAGGTGTCACCTGGATGTCTGTAGGCGAGGTGGAGCAGGTAAGGGCTCAGGCCGCGCAAGAGGGCGTTCCCATTCTAACCCTCCTGACAGGCGGGATAGATGATCGGGATAGGATCTTCGAAGGCTTCCGCGAGGGCCTGCCAATGGATCCGCCGAACTATAGTTCCCGCAGCTGGGAGGCGCTCTCTGACTCTCTGTTTGGTGGGCTTCTTAAGATTGAAGCATCGCGGGTGGTAATTGTCTGGGAAGATGCACTGAAGCATGAATCTCTAGATATCGGTAATCCTTCTGAAGGTTTGTCCATTCTGGAGGAAGTGGCCGACCAGCTGGAAAATCGGCACATCACCGGGGAGTTCGCTCCGAAGGTAGTCTCCGTTATTGTCATTTCGGATGAGTGCGGAAATGATCAAGGCAATGATGAGAAGTAGCTAGTTGCCAGCAGACAGGAGCTGAACGGCCTCCGGGACTTGACTCCTCGGAGGCCGTTCTCATGCATGGCCTCGGGTTGCTGGCCTGCCCCCTTGAGCGGTTTTGGAGGTGACTGTGGAGGTGAGGTTGATGGGTCTGCCGGGCAGCGGCACCAGCAGTCAACCTCCTTCAGGGCAAGCCCCAGTCCGGGGCGGCCAGCAACTGGACGAACGTGCCGTGGCGCACCGTTGCGGCGGTGGGCTCGTGGATGTGGTCGATGATCCACTGCTCCCCGGAGCGGGCGGGATTCACTCACGACGTGGTCGACAGCGGGACGCCCGCAATACGCCTCAGCCCGACCCGCCGGAATAGGCCGCTGGCCAGCCATGCCGTGGACGCGGTTCGGGTGGCCCGGGGCGTCAAGAGCGGCCCGTCACCCTCGACGTAGTCCGGGCCCTGACCTCGGATTTTGGACGCTGGAGAGACTTGGATCTTGATGGTCCAGGAGAACGGAGTTTCCGTGGGGATGAAGCACTGTCCCGCCGAGTTCAAGGCGGCCGCGGTCGCGTTGTACCGGTCGAGGCCGGGAGCGACGATCATGTCGGTCGCCGGCGGTCTCGCGGCGGACACCGAGGCGCTGCGGGACTGGATCCGGGCCGCCGACGGGCGCCGTCCCGGCGCTCACTCCGCCGGGCCGGTAGCTGAGCAAGCCGGCGGCGACGGCGTTCAGGCGGAGTTGGTCGCGGCACGGAAGGGGATCCGTGAGCTGGAGGAAGAACGCGACATCCTCCGCAAGGCGGCCGGGTATTTCGCAGGGGAGACGCGCTGGTGAACCGCTGCCAGTTCGTTGACGATCATCAGCGGCGCTCCGGCGTCACGCGGCTGTGCTCGCTGCTGGGGATCTCTTGCTCGAGCTTCCACTACTGGCGCCGCACCGCGGCCGCGCGGACTGCCCGCCAGGTCGTCGAGGACGGGCTCGCTGCCCGGATACGCAAGGTCCACCAGGACTCCGACGGCACCTGCGGGGCCCCCAGGATCACCGCCGAACTCCGCGACGAAGGCGGCTCGGTGGTCAACCGCAAGCGCGTCGCGAGGATCATGCGGACCATCGGACTGGAGGGAGTCCGGTTGCGCCGCCGGCACCGCACCACCGTCGCGGACCAGTCAGCTGTGAAGGCACCGGATCTGATCGGCCGTGACTTCACCGCGGCCGCGGTGAACACGAAGTACGTCGGCGACATCACACGCCTGCCGGTCAGCGGTGCGAAGCCGGTCTGTCTCGCGACCGTCATCGACTTGTGCTCACGCCGGCTGGCGGGGTGGGCGATCGCCGATCACATGCGCACCGAGCTCGTCATCGACGCCTTGGCGGCAGCCGAGCGGACCCGCGGGGGCCTGGCCGGATCGGTGATGCACACCGATCACGGCTCGCAGTATGCGATTAGGGCATTCGCTGAAATCTGCAGGTCAGCAGGGGTCCGGCAGGGCATGGGGGCGGTCGGCTCCAGCGCGGACAACGCCGCTGCAGAGAGCTTCAACGCCGCCTTCGAGAGGGAGACGCTCAAAGGCCGGAAGGCATGGTCGAGCGCACGTGAGGCCAGGCTCGACGTCTTCCGCTGGCTGACCCGATACAACACCCGCCGGCGGCACTCCCGCCTCGGCCAGCGGTCCCCGATCGCCTACGAGAACGATGCCCAACCGGCAGCAACTACCCTGGCCCAAGCCGCATAGACGTGTTCAACATCCGGGGTCAAGGCCCGTGTCGCAACGACTCCCAGAACCTGAGGGAGTCTCCGGGGCCTTCCGCTGTCGCCCTGGGCCGATAAGGCCGCACCGCGGTCGTGCGTGGGTGCTCAGTGCTGCTCGAGCACACCTACTTCAGAGAGTTGAATTCGTGCTTCTCCTCGCTCGTCTCCCGCCACAGAACGCTGGCCCCGTCGATCGTGCGGGCCGTCCCGCACCCCCATAGCGCAACATCGCCAACCTGATCGCCGACGTCACCCTCGACACCGCCGCTCTCCCCGGCGGGAGGCAGACCCCCTTCCGGGATCCGGGAACGCGGCGCGGGGCCGTTGGCCGAACTGCTGAACCGACCTCATCATGTCGCAGCTGGCGGCACGCACGAGCTGACAGGCGCCCCGCGGCACAAGGACCCCGGCAGTGCTGGGGGCTCCTCCAGCGCTTGCATTAGCCGATGCCCCCCTCATTGAGGTTCTGGTGGGGTCAGCCGAGCTGCTGGAGCAGGGGAAGAATGTTCTTGGGCTGGGCGTTGACCTGGGCGAGGACGGAGATGCCGGCCTGCTGGAGGATGCTGGCCTGGGTGTAGTTCGCGGTTTCCAGGGCGTAGTCGGTGGCTTCGATGCGCTCGCGGGCGGCGTTGAGGTTGGCCACGTCGGTGTCCTGGCTGCGGATGTTGGACTCGAAGCGGTTCTGAACGGCGCCGAGGATCGTTCGCAGGCTGGTGACATGGACGAGCGCGGCATCGATCTGGGAGAGCGGATCGATGAGGTACCTTCCGGCCAGGGACGCGTCGAATGTGTCGGCCGTCGCGGCGTGGCCGTCCGGGTCGGTGTAGTTGATCTTTGTGGGGTCGGCCTCATCGGTGAAGGCGATTGTCTTGGTGAGGTCGTAGCCCTCCAGAGCGAGCGTGTGGAGGTTCACCGTCTTCATCGCGACGGCGATGACGTCGCCGTCGTTGGTGCCGGTCTGGAAGGTCATGCTGGTGTTCTTCGCCAGCACTTTGATTCCGTTGAACTGCGTCTGCTGCGAGATCGTGTCGATGGCTTCGAGCCGCTGGCTGACCTCCTGCTGGATGGCGCGGCGGTCGGTGACGGCGTGGATGCCGTTCGCGGCCTGGACGGTCAGCAGGCGGATGCGCTGGAGGTTGTTGGTGATCTCCTTCAGTGCGCCCTCGGTGGTCTGCGCGAGGGAGATGGCGTCGTTGCCGTTGCGCGACGCCTGGCCGGAGTCGTTGACCTGGGTGGCCATCCGGTCGGCGATGGCGATGCCCAGGCTCGCAGCTTCGTCCTTCGAGGAGTTGATGCGCTTGCCGGAGGCGAGCCGCTCGGCCGCGATCCCCATCGTGGAACCCGTGATGTTGAGGTAGTTCTGCGTGGTGAGCGACATGATGTTGGTGTTGAGCGTCAGCATGTGATCAGTCCCGGTCGGTGGTCGGTAAGGGGGAAGCGCTATACGGACGTCACGTTCACGTCGTCCTGGGCCAGGACGAACCGCAGGACATCGACATCGACCCAGGCGTACGGGGAGATCGCGTCGATGAACGCGGGCAGGGTCCGCGTCAGCTCCGCGATAACCTCGGCCCTGTCCTGGCCCCGCGCCGCGGCGGCTTCGGCGATCTTGTCCTCGCCGAGGGCCTGGACCACCTGCTCCTCGGTGAGGGATTCGTTGGGGCCCGAGCCGAGCCAGGAACCGCTCTGCGGCAGAGCGGCCGCAAGAGTCCGGGCCTCGGCCGCGATCTGCTCGGCGGCCGCTTCCTCTTCCGGCGTCAGGGCCGCGATCTTCGCAGCCGCGCGGAACGCCTCGATGGTCTCGGCCGGAATCGCGTCCAGCAGAGCGGGAATCTCCACAGCCAGAGAGGCAGCGGCTTCCGCCTCGCTCACCTGCGCCAGCTCCGCCAGCTGCTTGAGCATGCCGGCGGGAGCGGCCGCGGCCACTTCTTCCGCGGACAGCGGTTCGTTGGAGCCTTCTCCGGTCCAGGACCTGAATTTGGCCGCCGTTGCCGGTGCGGCCGCCAGGGCCGTCAGTAGCTGTCCCAGCACAGGGGACACCGTGGTCTCGCTCATCGAACTCCCTCAGTAATGATCTTGCTGACGGCGGAACGTTACCGAATGCGAGCGCACTGAAACAGACCGTGATTCAGTCATGGCGGCCAGGCAGGGGTACGGTGGTCCGCCCGGCTCGGCGAGCCGAACCGGGCGGGCCGCAACACGAGGCACGAGAATTGTCATCACCGCGGCAATTGTTGGCGCTGGCGCCGGGATCGTCGGCGCATTGTCACCGCTTCCGGTCGACCAACCTCCCGTACAGCGTCGCCCAAGGGATGCGCGTCAGACGGAAGGTCAGCCGACGTCGACGTGTACGGCAACCCGGTGCTGTCGGTGCCGGTGGCGCTGCCCGCGGTGCTGTCGGTGACCATGGCGGTCGGCGCCCGCCATCTCGCCCGGCAGCATGCCGTGGTCTCCCACCTGCCGGCGGTGGAGGAACTGGGCGGCATCGATGTGCTGTGCTCGGACAAGACCGGCACCCTGACCCAGAACCGGCTCGCCGTCGCCGAGCCGTGGACCGCCCCCGGAGTCGACCGGGCACAGGTGCTCGACCCGGCGGCGCTGGCCTCCCGTGCGGAGGACCGCGACCTGATCGACCTGGCCTTCCTCGCCGCCGCCGGGCAGCTGCCGCCGGGCGAGGTCATGCAGTTCGTCCCGTTCGACGCGGTCGCCAAGCGCACCCAGGCCAGCTTCGCACCCGCCGACGGGGACCGGTTCCAGGTCAGCAAGGGCGCCCCGCAGGTGATCGCGGCCCTGTGCGCGAACGATCCGGCCGCGCAGGACGTGGGCGCGGTGACCGAGGAGTTCGCCGCCCTCGGCTACCGCTCCCTGGCCGTGGCCCGCACCGACCCCGAAGGCGGGTGGCGGCTGCTCGGCGTGCTGCCGCTAGCCGATCCGCCCCGCCCGGACTCGGCCGCCACCATCACCGCGCCCCGCCCGCCGCCCGGGCCTGTCTGGTTGCGGCGCCGGGTGTTCTGCCGACGTCCTGACCGCGGCCCTCCGCGGCCCGCGCCCGCCCGTCTACCAGGGTGCCCTCATCGAGGCCGCCTGCCGCATCGTCACCCTCGAAGACCAACTCGAAGAAGCTCAACGCATCAACGCCGAACACCGCCACACCACCGGAGCCCACGGCCGCGGCCTGAAGCCGTACACCGCACCCTCCGCAGCCCCGCCCCTCAGGCCGGGTACGGTGCGTTGCCGGTGTCGCCCGGTGCGACGAGCCCCGTCTCGTAGGCGAGGACGACGGCCTGGGCGCGGTCGCGCAGGGTCAGCTTGGCGAAGATCCGGGCGACGTGGGTCTTCACGGTGGCCTCGCTGACGGTCAGCCGCCCGGCCAGCTCGGAGTTGGAAAGGCCACGGCCCATCAGCGTCAGGACCTCCCGCTCGCGAGGCGTCAGCGCCGTCAGGTCCCGGTGGACGGCCGGCGCCGCGGGGCCCCGGCCCGCGCCCTCAGCCGGTGCCCGGACGTCGGACGCGAAGCGTTCCACGAGGCGGCGGGTGATCGTGGGGGCGAGGAGGGCGTCGCCGGTGTCGACCAGGCGTACCGCGGCGGCCAGGTGCGCGGGGGTGACGTCCTTGAGGAGGAAGCCGCTGGCTCCGGCGGCGAGGGCGGCGTACACGTACCTGTCGAGGTCGAAGGTGGTCAGCATGATGACCCGGCAGTCCGGGGCGTCGGCCAGGATGCGCCGGGTCGCCTCCAGGCCGTCCATCACGGGCATGCGGATGTCCATCAGCACGACGTCGGGCCGCAGTTCCCGTACCGCGGCCACGGCCCGGGCCCCGTCGCCCGCTTCGCCCACGACGTCGATGCCGCGGGCGGTGAGGATCATACGGAAACCGGTGCGCAGCAGTTCCTGGTCGTCGGCGATCACGACGCGCGGGACCGGTCCGGTGGGCGTGGTCATGGGCGGTCCTGTGGTCGCGGGTGCTCGGGCTGTCATGGCTGGTCCAGGGGGATGCGGGCGCGGACGCGATAGCCGCCGCCGAGGCGACGGCGGGCGTCGAGGTCGCCACCGTAGACGGCGACCCGCTCACGCAGACCGACCAGTCCCCGCCCCGTTCCGTCCGCCCGCTCCCGAACCGGCCCCGTCGTGGCCGGAGCCGTGCCCGACAGGACGCTCGGTCCGCTGTTGAGCACCTCGACGCGCAGGGAGTTGTCGGCGTAGCGCACCGTCACTTCGGCCTTCGACCCCTCGCCGTGTTTGAGCGCGTTGGTCAGGGCCTCCTGGATGATCCGGTAGGCGGTGACGTCGATCCCGGTCGGCAGCGGGCGCGGTTCGCCGGAGATCCGCATCTCGACGGGGAGACCGGCGAACGCGATCTTGTCGATGAGCGGGGTGAGCCCGCTCAGGCTGGGCTGCGGCGACAGGTCCACGTCGTACGGTTCGTCCTCGCCGTCCTGCGCGGGGGCGAGGAGACCGAGCAGGTGCCGCAGCTCGGTCATGGTGTTGCGTCCGGCGTTCTCCACGGCGCTCATCGCCGCGGCCGCCTCTTCGGGAAGGGTGGTGAGCACCTCGCGCGCGGCCCCGGCCTGGACCACCATGACACTCACGTTGTGACTGACGATGTCGTGGAGTTCGGCGGCGATCCGGGATCGTTCGGCCTCGACCGCGGCCCGCGTCGCGCTCTCTCGCTCGCGTTCCAGCAGCCAGCCGCGTTCCTCGATGGCCTTCCGGTATCGGCGCCGCGCCCGCGCCGCGGCCACGGACAGCCATCCGGCGGCGCCAACCGCCGCCACCAGGGCCATGATCAGCGTGATCGTCCAGACGTCCCCCATGTGATCATCCTCGCAGGTGTGCGGCAGGACCCGCATCGGCCCCCGGACGCGTCCTCGTACATCCCCGGGATGACCCGCGCGGACGGATACATACGAGGGCCGATGCACCACGATCGGCACCGTCCTAGGTTCGGGGCATGGAAAACGATCACGACGACGCCCGGCAGACAGTGGTGCGGCTCGACGCCGTACACAAGGAGTACGGCGACGCGAAGGCCCTGGACGGGCTGTCGCTGGAGATACGGGCGGGCGACGCGGTCGCGGTGATGGGGCCCTCCGGCTGCGGCAAGTCCACCCTGCTCAACATGGTGGCCGGCCTGGACCGGCCGACATCGGGCACGGTCGAGGTACAGGGCCGCGACCTCGGGAAGCTCAACGAGACGGGCCTGGCGCTGTTCCGACGGCACCACGTCGGCATGGTCTTCCAGTTCTTCAACCTCATCGACGACCTGCCCGTCCTGGACAACGTGGCCTTGGCCGCCCAGCTGACCGGCACTCCGGCCCGGCAGGCGCGCCGCCGCGCCCTGGAGCTCCTGGACGAACTGGGCGTCGCCAAACGCCGCAACAACTACCCGGTGACCCTGAGCGGCGGTGAACGCCAACGCGTCGCCGTGGCAAGGGCGTTGATGAACCGACCGGCCCTGCTCCTCGCGGACGAGCCGACCGGCGCCCTGGACAGCCGGTCGGGCGAACAGGTCATGGACCTCCTGATCGACCTCAACCAGATCGGCCAGACCCTCCTGATCGTCACCCACGACCCGCAGCTGGCCACCCGCTGCGCGAGCCGGCTCGTGGAAGTCGCCGACGGCCGGGTCGCCCGCGAGAGCGCCCTGGAGGCATCCGCATGAGGGCCGTGTGGAGAGCCTCACGCGCGGCGGTCAAGCGCCGTCGGGTACAGACCTTCGTGATCGGACTCGTGGTGCTCTGCTCCACCACGACCGTCCTGCTCGCACTGGCCCTCCTGACCGCCACCTCCAGCCCCTTCGACAAGGCCTACGCCGAACAGCGCGGCGCGCACGTCGCGGCGACCTTCGACACCACGAAGGTCTCCCCGGAAGAACTGGCACGGACCGCACTGCAGCCCGGCGTGGAAGCCACCGCCGGCCCGTTCGGCCAAGCCGTCGTCGACATCCCCAAGGACTGGCTGTGGATGGCAGGCGGCACCCTCAGCGTCGTGGGCCGGGCCGACCCGGCGGGCCCCGTGGACCGGATCGACCTGCTGGAGGGCCGCTGGGCCACGGCCCCCGGCGAGATCGTCGTCAACTGGCCCGTCCAGGGTTCCCCCGGCACCGAGTACCTCGGCACGAAACTGAACGCACCCGGCGGCACGACATTGACCGTCGTCGGCTTCGCCACCAGCATGAGCAAATCGGCGAGCGCCTGGGTCTCACCCGCGCAGATGACCGCGCTGCACCCCACCTCCGCCCAGATGCTCTACCGCTTCACGCGCTCCTCGACCGAATCCCAGCTGAGCAGCTCGCTGGACCGGGCCACCGCCGGCCTGCCCGAGGAGGCACTCACCGGCGCGCAGACCTACCTGACCCTCAAGCAGGCGTTCTCCGCCATGGCCGACTCCTACCTCCCCTTCATGACCCTCTTCGGCATCCTCGGCCTGCTGGTCTCCGCCCTGATCGTCGGCAACGTGGTCAGTGGGGCGGTCGTCTCCGGCTACCGGCACATCGGCGTCCTCAAGGCCCTCGGCTTCACCCCCAACCAGGTCGTCACCGTCTACCTGACCATGATCTCCGTACCGGCCGCGGCGGGATGCGTCCTGGGCACGCTGGCCGGCAACGCGCTGGCCCGCCCGATCATGAAGCTCGCCTTCACCGGCATCGACGTGGGCCGGGCCAGGGTCGGCGACATCAGCCCGTGGGCGTCCGCGGCCTGCCTGGTGGGCATGCCCGCCCTCGTCCTGCTCGCCGCCCTGGTACCCGCCCTGCGGGCCCACCGGCTGCCCGCCGCCCTGGCCATCAGCGCCGGCGGCACACCGAGGACCGGGCGCGGGCTGCGCGTCCAACGGACGCTCGGCGCCACCCGCCTGCCGCGCTCCGTCAGCCTGGGCCTGGGCCAGCCCTTCGCGCGCCCCGCCCGTACCCTGCTGACCCTGGCCGCCATCGTCCTCGGAGTCACCACGGTGACCCTGACGACCGGACTCACCAGCACCCTGGCCGCCTACGGCAACCTGGGCAAGGAGGACGGCGGTGCCCGCATCCAGGTGACGACCACACGATCGGGCGACAACCCGACACCACCCCGTCTCAGCGACGCGCAGGTCGAGGAACGGCTGCGGGCCCTGCCCGGCGCGAAGGGCGTACGGGCCCGCGCCCTGTCCCAGGCGCACATGACCGGCCAGAACCAGCCCGTCTTCGCCGACTTCTACCGCGGTGACGACTCCCCGTACGAGCGCACCATCGTCAAGGGACGTGCCCCCCAGGCCGCGGGCGAGATCGTGGCCGGACCCGCCTTCCTCACCCAACGCGGCCTGAGAATCGGCGACCGGACGACCCTGGAACTGAACGGAAAGAAGATCACCGCGACCGTCGTCGGCCAAGTCATCGAAGGCAACGCCCGCGCACTGGAAGCCACCTGGGAGACCCTGACCCAACTCGCACCGGACACCCGCGCGACCGAATACACCGTACGACTCGCCCCCGGCGCCGATGCCCGGGCCTACACCGAGGCCGCAGGGGCACTCGACCCGGCCGTGCACGCCTCCGTCCTGGACCCGGGCAATGCCGGCACCGCCACCATCATCACCTTCTCCACCGTCTTCACCGCACTGCTCACCCTCGTCGCCTCGCTCGGCGTCTTCAACACCGTCCTCCTCAACGTCCGCGAGCGCCGCCGAGACCTGGGCATGCTCAAGTCCATCGGCATGACCCCCCGCCAGGTGATGGTCATGACCGTGACCTCGGTCGCCGGACTCGGCGCGGTCGGCGCACTGCTCGGCATCCCCCTCGGCATCGCGGCCCACCGTTTCGTCGTGGACCACGTCGGGGTGATCGACTTCCCCGCGTACATGAAGGACGTGTGGCACGCACCGCAACTGGCCGCCATGCTCGTGGCAGGCGTGACGATCGCCGTCCTCGGCGCCCTCGTTCCCGCCCGGACGGCGGCCCGCACCACCATCGCCACGGTGCTGCACACGGAGTGAAGCGCCCGTGGGGCGCTTTCCGGCACGGTTCGACGATCGAGCCGCATGTACGACCGTAATGCGTTTCGTGGTGAGGCGTGAAGTGGCGGCGGAGTTGGTCGAGTTCGCGGTGGCGGCGCAGCTCGGGGTGTCGGTGGAGGCATGGCGGTGGGCGGTCACCACCGGACGGGTCCCGCCCCCCGGACGTGGGCCCCTGCCTGTGGTCGGCGTCGGCGATCGCGGCCGAGTGTCCCCGCCGCGTACGGCGGCCGGCGCCACGTGCCGGCTCCGTACCTTCCCACTTCGTGTCCGGGCGGGGTTGGCGTCGGGGCGCCCGTGTCGGTATGGCGCGTGCGGGTGTGGCCCGGTGCCCGCGCTGTCGGGCGCTTGTGTGGCTGCGGCCCCCGCAGCCCGGTGGGGGCCGCAGCCCGGTGGGGCGCCCGCCGCCTGCATCCCGCCCGTCGGTGGCCGGCGTTGTCCGGTTGCTGCCCGGGTGGCCGCTGCCCGGCCGCCCGTTGCCCGGGCTGTTGTTCGGTGGTGCCGCGCTCCGGCGGTGCCGGGCCGGGGCCCTTGTCCGGCTCGCCCGCCCCGGCTGCCCGCTCGGGCCAGATGGTGCTCCGGCCGCTCTGGCCCCGGCCCGGCACCGCCGCCGCCCGCCCGTCGGCCCCGCCCGCGTCGGCGGCCCGTGCCTTCCCCCCCTCCCAGGTCAGGTGGGGGTGCTGCCGGGCCGCCCCCCGGCCGAGCCGGCTTGTCCGCCCGGGCCCGCCGGCTCGGCCCCGTCCGCGCCCCTGCGGGCCGCCGTTGCCCGTGTGGCTGCGACCCCGCGCCCCACCCACGGCTGCCCGGGCCCGCGCTGCTGCCCGTGGCACCGCTTTCCAGACGGTGCCGGGCCAGGCGTTGTCCTACCCGCCCTGGCTGCGCTCGGGCCAGGTGGTGCTACGGCCACTTGTACTGCCGGGAGTTCGGCCCGCTGTGCCGCCCGGCCGCCGCGTCCGACCCCGGCTGCCGAGCCGGGCCGCACGGCCATCCACGCACAGCCGATGGTGCCACTCGCCCCCGGCTGTCGCACGACAGTCGGCTGCTGCGGTCCCGCCCGCCGCCCGCCCGCCCGGGCTGTTGCTGTGGTGGCGCCCCTCTGGGTTGCCCGGCCGCCGCCCGCGCTGCCGCCTCCCGGTGGGGCGCCGAGTGTGGCTGCGTTGCCTGCTCGCGCGGTCTGCCCGGGCTGTGTTGGGGTCCGGTGGTGCTTCTCTGTACCTCGCCCCCAAGGGTGAATACACGGAGTGGGGGGCCGGGTATTTCGGTCGTGGCCGGTGATCCGCGTCGGCAGACTGGGGCCCATGGATCGTTTGGTGGAGATCGCGGATCGGCTGGCAGCAGTCAGCGGTGTCGTCGGTGTCTGTCTGGGAGGTAGTCGGGCGAGGGGTATGCACCACCCCGATTCCGACTACGACCTGGGCTTGTACTACCGGCCACCGTTGGATACCGCTGCTCTGCGTCTGCTGGCGGCCGAGCTGACCGGTGGGCCGGTGGAGGTCACTGAGCCGGGTGGCTGGGGACCGTGGGTGGACGGTGGTGGCTGGCTGAGCATCGACGGCCATCGCGTCGACTGGATCTACCGCGACATGGACCGGGTGCACCGCGTCTGGCGACAGTGCCAGGCCGGGCAGTTCGAGGTCGGCGCCCAGCCCGGCCATCCTCTGGGGGTGTACTCCCACGCCTATGCCGGTGAGGTTGCCGTGGGCCGGGTCCTCGCCGACCTCGGCGGCGAGCTTCAGGCCCTGCAGGAGCAGACGCGTCTCTATCCGGAGCCTCTGCGCGAAGCCCTCGTCGGCAACGCGCAATGGGAGGCACCGTTCATCCTGGCCGGCGCTCGCAAGGGAGCGGCGCGCGGTGACGCCTTCTATGTCGGCGGTTGCCTCTTCCGCGCGGTCGGACTTCTCGTGCATGCGCTCCACGCCCATGCCAGGTGCTGGGTGCTCAACGAGAAGGGCGCCGTGCAGGCCGCGGGAGAACTCCCTGCGGCCCCTGCGGACTTCGTGGGACGGGCTCACGGGGTGTTCTCCGCGCTCGGCACCACTCCGGAGACGCTCGCGGCCGCGCTTGACGACGCTGACCGGCTGGTCGCCGAGGTGTGCAGGTTCACCGGTGACCAGCACCTCGGCGCCGGGAATGCGCGATGAGGGCGATGGTCGAGTCCTGAAGTGCCGGGTCGGCTCGTGCTGCCCGGTGGTTCGGGTTGAGGTGCGGCCCGCCCGGGCCGTGTCCAGGCTGTGCTGCTGCCGAGTCGGCTCCCGGTCCCCGTGCCCGCACGCCGGGCAGCGTCCGGGTCGTGCTCGGGCCGGGTCTTGCTGCTGCCGCCGGGCTGTGTCCGCCCGCCTGCTCTGGCCGCGGCCGCCGTCCGGCCGGCCCCGGGCCGCCCCACCCGGCCCGGCCGCCCACGCGCCGCTTGCCGGCCCCCGCGGTCCGCTGTCGCCCGGGCCGGGTGGTGCTGCGGCCGCCCGGACCGCGACCGCCGGCCGGTTCCGTTCGGGCCGTGCCCGCTTGCCCGGCCGCTGCCTTGCTCCGGTAGCCCCAGGTCGTGCCAGGGCCGTGGGGCGTCGCCCGAGGTTGGTCTTGTCCGGGCTCCCCGCCAGGCGGGAATCACAGGTCGGCGCTTTCGGCGGGGCGGGGCTCATGTGATGCGTGATCGTGACCCCGTCCGGATGCGAACGCGCATGCGAGCCCGCCTACGATTCCGGGATGATCACGTTGTCCCTAGACCCCACCTCCGAGGGTTTCGCCACCGGCCAGACGCTGGGCGCGCTCCTCGCGACCGGCACGGTCATGGCCGTCCTCTGGTTCGCCACCCGGGCCTGGCGCCGCGGACCGGTGCCGACCGGGGCCATGGATGCCGAGCGGGCCAGCGCGGTGGCCCTGCGCCGGGGCAACGTCGTCCGTGCCCTCCTGCTGGTCTTCGCCGCCGCCGGTCTGGTGCGGGCTTTCACCTTTCAGGGGGAGCCGTCTGCCGCGGAGGTCGTCTCCGGCGTTCAGGACTCCACGGTCCAGACCCCCGCCGAGGCAGCGGGAACCCCGCAGCCCCAGCGGGCCATCGGCCCGGCGCCGGAGGTCGGCGCGTATCGATTGCTCACCGGCGAGGCGGCCGCGAACTACGACGAACTGACCGCCGGGAAGGGCACCTCGGGCAAGCGCTGGTACTACGACGGTCCCGCCGGAGGTCCGGTGGACGTCGTACTCCAGATCAACGCCGTCGAGTGGGATGCTCGGCTGGCCGAGTCGAAGCGCTCCAACACGATCACCCAAGAACTGAACAGCCTCTTCGCCGGGGCGCGTGCGACCGAGGTGACCGACTTCGAAGCCGGACCCTGGGGCGGCCGGTTGAGCTGTGGCTTCCTGCCGTCCGCCGGAGACCGGATCGTGTGCGCATGGGCCGACGCCGCCACATCGGGACAGGTCGCGCTGGCGGACGAGAAGAACCTCTCCGAAGCCGCCTCGATCGCCCTGCAGTTCCGAACCGCGTCGGAGAAGCGCACCTGACGCACCCCGGGGACCATCCACGGCCCCCCGCCTCACCTTCGCCGCGTGGGCCCCTCCGACCGGCCCACCCTCGCCTGCCCGTGTGCTGTCCGTCGTGCCCGGCCCGGCCCGGCCGGGGGCCTGGGAGACCGTCAGGCGCCTGGGCACGGCACTGTTCCGGTCGCTGCCGCTGCGGGTCTCCCGGCCCGACGGCGCGGGCCTGGGTGACATCGCCGCGGTGGCGCGGGCCTGCGCCCGCGACGGCGGCCTCGCCCTCCTGGTCGTGGACTGCCTCCAGCTCGTGGAGGTCGAGCAGTCCCGCAGCATCACCCGGGAGCAGGCCGTCGCGTCGGTGTCCCGGGGCCTGAAGAACCTGTCGGTCCAGCTCGGCTGCCACGTCATCGCCCTGTCGCAGCTCAACGACGACGCCATCATGCGCGAGTCCCGGGCGATCAAGAACGACGCCTCCATCGTGATCAAGGCCGAGCGGCCGGACGCGGGCGAGAAGGAAATCGCCCCGAGCCGGCGAGGTCGACCTCGCGATCGAGAAGAACCGGTTCGGGCCCACCGCCATCGTGACCGTCGCCGCGCAGCTCCACTCCTCGCGGTTCGTGGAGATGGGCGAGACCTGAGCACGACCCGTGTAGCTTCTCAAGATTCGCGGCACAGTCTCAGCCGCAGTGGCACCGCTTTGGCACGTGTGCCATCCATCTGAGATTCGCGGGGCGAGTGCCTCGCCTGTTGGGTGACTCTGCGCGAGGCTGGCACCGTCGCGGTTGCCGCGCCGGAGCCGTGGTCATCAGGGCGGCCGCCAAGGACGCGATAGGCGGGCGTCCCGGCCCTGTTCGCCCGTTGCATCCAGTCCTGCTTTCAGGACGGGAGGTGCGCGGTGCGGTCCTGCCGCGCTGCTTTGCGGAGCGCCGCGATGACGGCTGCGGTCGTCGGGTTGGTCGTTTCGGTGTGGCGGGTCGCGGCGAACAGGAGGCGCTGGATCGGGTGGTCGTCGATGGGGGCCGCGCGGATTCCTGGCGTGGCCGGGTCGATGGCCGTCCGGGGGACGAGCGCGGTGGCGAGGCCGGACCGGGCGAGGGTGAGCTGGGCGGCGATGTCAGCGGTGACGTAGCGGGGCGTGGGGGTGAAGCCGGCCTGCCGGCAGGCTTGCAGGATGGCCTGTCCGCAGTCCGTGGTCGGCGGCGGCACGACGAGGTGGTGCGTGGCCAGTTCACGCAGGCCGACGGGCCGTCCGTCGGATCCGCTGACGGCTCCGTCGGCGGCGGTGACGACGAGCAGTGGGTCGTCGAGCAGCCGCGAGACCGCGATGCTCTTGGGCGTGGTCTCCGGCAGGTGGTGGTAGTGCTGCCCCAGCACCACGTCGACGGTGCCGAGTGTGAGTTCGCGCAGTCGTGCCTGGTCGGTGACGAGACAGGTCACGGCGAGCCGCGGATGGTCCGCGCCCAGCGTGATGAGCGCGGGGGCCACGATTCCGGCGACGGTCGACGGCAGCGCGGCGAGCGTGGCGGTGGTGCCGACCGTACCCTTGACCGCCGCGACGGCGCATTCGGCTTCCTCCATGGCGGCGAGGATCCGGTCGGCGTGTTCGAGGAGGACGCGGCCCGCCTCCGTGAGCGCGACGGTTCGCCCGTCGGGACGCAGCAGATCAACCCCGACGTCGTGTCTCAGTGCGGCGAGTTGCTGGGACACGGCACCGGCGGACAGCGCCAGGGACTGGGCGGCCCCGGTGATGGAGCCACGGGCAGCGACGGCCCTGAGCATGTACAGACGGCGGATATCCAGCATGACTCGATAGATTACCTAAAGGGTTCCATCAGAAATGATCCCCTTGACCTGCTGGGTTGGGGTGAGCGACCTTCTGCGCATGGAGATCCTCGACTGCATCGCCGCCGTGGCCCGGCCGGTCCACGAATTCGGTGACGAGTTCATGTCCGACGACGCGACCGCCGCCATCGGCCTGCGCGCTGGCTTCCCCCCGGGGCGCGGCTTCTACTGCCGCGGCCGGTTCGGGGTGCTCGGCGAGGCGCCGGCCCCGGTGGTCCAGGCGGTGCAGGGGTTCCTCGGCCCTGATCTCGTCGCCACCGGCTGGCGGGACGGCCGGCCCGTTATGCCGGCGGAGGAGGCCGCCGCCTGCTACGCAGAGGCCGTCCGGACGTGGGGGCGCGCCCATATTCCCGCCGACGCCGACGTGGAGCACTTCAACTGCCTGGCGCAGCGGCTGATCGACGCCGCCGACGCCGGCGCGCTGCCCCTGTTCGCCGGCTGGCGCGCCCAGCCCGTGCCCGGCGACGATCCGGCCGGAACGGCGATGCAGCGTATCCACGTCCTGCGGGAACACCGCGGCGCCTGCCATCTCGCCGCGGTACGCCTGTCCGGGCTGAGCGCCCGGGAGGCAATGGTCGTCGACCTCGGCGTCGAGCAGGCGACCCACTACGGCTGGCGCGAGCCGGGTCCGGCCGCCGCGGCCCTGATTACCCGATGGCAGGGCGCCGAGCGGCTCACGGACGAGCTGCAGGCGCCGCTCTACTCCACGCTGACCGCCCGGCAGCGTGCCGAGTTCGCCCGGCTGGTCGACGCGCTGACCAGTGCCCGCCCCTCATAACCGTACGCCGCAGACACCGGCAGGCATACGAAAGGACGGCTGATCGCGGCCATGCTTCTCACTCATGAGGGCCGTTCGCCCTCCGTCCACCCCACGGCCCATGTCGCTCCGAACGCCACGCTGTGCGGGGAGGTGCACGTGGGAGCCGGGTGCCGGGTGCTGTTCGGTGCGGTGCTCACCGCTGAGGGCGGGCCGGTGGAGCTGGGCGAAGGCTGCATCGTCATGGAGAACGCGGTCCTACGTGGCACCCGACGAGATCCGCTGGTCCTGGGGCGACAGGTCCTGGTGGGCCCCACCTCCTATCTGACCGGCTGCCGGGTCGAGGACGAGGTCTTCCTGGCCACCGGCAGCCGCGTCTTCAACGCAGCACGGATCGGGACCCGCTCCGAGGTACGGATCAACGGCATCGTGCACCTGCGCACGGTCCTGCCCGCCGACTCGACGGTGCCGATCGGCTGGATCGCCGTCGGCGACCCAGCGCGCATCCTCCCGCCGGAGGACCACAACGGGATCTGGGAAGTGCAGAAAGAGCTCGATTTCCCCGGCTACGTCTTCGGCCTGGACCGGCCCGGCGAAGACCAGAGCCTGATGCCGTCCATCTCCGAACGCTTCGGCCGCAGCCTCGGCCGTCACCGCGACGACCACCAGATCTGAGTCCCGCTTGGAGCGCCTGGGTCCAGTGTTGGGTACCTGATCCATATCCCCGTGGTGCTCCTCTGCCGACGTGGACCGGGTCCATGTAGCTTCAGGACCAGGGGGATGAGATGGACTTCGACGAGAACGAACCGCAGTCTGTTCGAGAGGAGCGCTTCGCCGCAGAACGGGCCGAATGCAGAGAGGCACGCAAGGCTGCGTCGCTCGACTCGCGGGGAGCCCACCTCGGCGTGGCCATCGTGACCATCGCCCTGGTCCTGCTCAGCTGGAACGGGAAGCTGGTCGCTCTGGGTATCGTCGGCGGAGTCTTTCTGCTCTGGTTCTCCGCGGCCCTTGCGTGGGCCTACGCCGACGGGGACCACGGCCGACACGCACTCCAGCGCGCGTACAACGTCACTTTCGGATGGGGCGACGGGTTCTGAGAGGCAAGGACAACCCAGAGGGGGCGGATTCGACGTTCGAGGCGTTGAGGTCCGCTCTGGCCCGGAATGGCTCCATCAGAGCGCCCGCGGCCTTGGCTGCCCTGCTGTCGGGCGCGCGGTGGCATGTCTATCCGAAGTCGGCCTCGTCCCAATCCTTGTGGGCGATCTGGTGCGACCGGCTGGACATGTTGGTGGAGACGGGAGGATCTGAGCCGGTCCGGCTGGAGAGCCTGGCTCAGGCCGTAGACAGGCTCCACGATGCAGGAGCCGCACGGGTGTACCTGGCCATGGTCACCGACCCGCCACGCCGGTTTCACGTCTACCTTTCAGAGGGATCTTGCCCACTGCGTCGGGGTGTGGGAGGGCCGCGTGAACGAGCAGGTTCCCCGAACGGAGACCTGAACCGGGGTGGCCAGGTCTTCCCGAGCACCTGATCCCGATCCCCATCCATGAGAGGCGGTGCGGTTGGCGGTTGCGGTGGTGGCCGTGTCAGTCCCGGGTGTGTTCGCGAGAGGGCGGCTGGCTGGCCCGGCGGGACTGCCGACGGGTGATGCGCCTGGTCATGAGGGTGATCGCGGCCCTGGGGTTTCCGGCGCCCAGTCGGCCGACGGGCTGTCAGCCTCGCCGTCTCGGTTGCGATGACGTGGCATTCATGATCGTCGACCATGGGGTGGGCGGGGCGATTTCGCTGTCAGGTCATGGCGGAATGCGGGCGCGACGGCGCGGGGAGCGCCGGGCCCGGTCGAAGGGGAGGCTGCGGGCGGTGCCGCTTACGGCGGGTCCGCACCGCGGGGTACACGTCGAGCCGGGCGCTGCCCCGGGTGATCGAGGAGTGGGACGGGAGCCGGTGGGCGACTGTCGGGCTCGTTGACGGCCTGGTCGCCGCGATGGTCCTGCTGTATGCGTCGCGGCCAGTCGCGGCGAAGCCGGCCAAGTGGGCTCGCCCGGCACTCGGCAAGGGCCGGGGTCACCGGCGGCCGAATCCACGAGACGGTGTGGGCGCGTCGTCGGGTGTGACGCCTCGCACCGCCGTGCACTACGGGCTTCGATGTGTCGGGGCTCGTGAACGCCCGGCCGCGCGAAGGAAGACGCCTCGCACCCTTTCACCGCAGCACGACGCACTGAAGAGGGGCGCAGCTGGAGGCCCGGTCTGGCCTGCCATCACCCTGCCAACCTGACCGCCGGTCGCAGTCGAGTTTTGCGGTCGGTCTGGGAGGTGCCCCTTGCTGCTACCCCGAGGGATGTCAAAATTTTTGAGCATGTTCAAATATGTTGCACGGCCACGGGCCGGGCAGCGAATCTCTCGGGAGAGGTCTACGGACATGCGTGGCTGGCGGGCGATGGTTCTCGTGGTATCTGGGGTGGTTCTCACAGCGTCTTGCGGGTACGGCGCAGCCGTCCACGCCGCGGAGATTCCGCAGGAGCAGTTGATAGGGACGTGGACCAGCCCAGCCGGGACGTCTCTGACCTTCTCGAAGGAACACACCTTCACCGGAACGGGATTCGACAAGGTCGAAGCGATGGCTGACTGCGCCCATCCCGAGAGGCTGTCCAATGGCCGCTGGGCCTTCTACGTCAGCCCCGAAGGCGACGGCCTCATCGTCCCGGACGAGACGGCCACACGTGGCCATGATCTTCAGTTGTCCTTCAGCGAGGACCCGACGTGCACGGTCTGGGTCTACCTCTACGGGTACTTCGGAGATACAGAGGACCCCGGCATGTGTCCTACAGAGGACCCGGACGCAGGGTGTCCTCCTGATGGCTACATGGAGCGGAGCGCGGCCAGTACCAGCTCCTGACCCCTCATCGACACCAGGGGCACTCGCGCGCTCTTGGCGGGCCACAATCTCAAATCCCTCAACCACCCGACCAAGCAGGGGCACCGCATGATTCGAATGACGCTCCACCGGCTGAGTTGATGCCCTGGAGCCCGGCGTGGCCGGAGGTGTACGCGAACGACCAGGCCAGCCCGGACACGCTGATCGCGGTGTCCGCCGCCTCCAACCGGTCCAAGGCCGACAAGGACCCGGCCCAGTGGCTGCCCTCCGACCCCTCCTACCACTGCACCTACGCCGCGACGTGGGTGGGTGCCAAGCTCCGCTGGGACTTGGCCGCCGACGAAGCCGAGTACCAGGCCCTCATAGACCTCGCCGAGGCCTGCCCGACGACGACCGTGGTCTACGAGCCCGCGCAGTAGCCGCTCGCGCGGCGGCCCCGGGGCTGCCCGGTCGTGCCGCAGACCCCGGGAGCGCCGCGCACCGGCGGTCAGGCGAGGCGGGAGCAGAGCCGGAAAACACGGCAGTTACCGGGGCGCGGAGGAGGCGGTCAGCGATTACGGGCCGTACGAGGCCGCGCACCTGGAGGCGATCGCCGCGTTCGCGGGAGCCGCGGGTATCGACCGGCTGGAGATCCGCGAGCCCTCCGGCCGGGCTCGTCCACCTCGGTGCTCGGTCGGCGGCCGAGGGGCACGGTCTTGGCGGGCTCTTCCCGGCCGACCTCGCCGGCTAGCACGACGGGGCCGAGGTTCCCCTGGCGGTGGCCTTGGAGCTGATCCGCGTCATGCTCCGTGAGCAGGGCGCCCGGTGCCGACTGGAGGCGGGAGACGCTTTCGCCGTGTACGTCGGATGGGACCAGTACGTGTACGTGGGCAGCGACCAGCCCTGCACGGACGCCGTGGCCCGAACGCGGGAACTCGCAGGGTGGGCTCCGTGAATTTTACGGAGCCAGCCCGAGCCCGGGCCGGCCGCCGGCGGCCACCGCGCTGCTCTGGGCCGCCGGCCGGTGCGGGCCCGGTTCCGGCCCGCGGTGTCGCTTGTACGCCGGCCGTGCTGTGCCCGCCCGATGGTCGGATGCCGCGGCCTTCGGGGGCGTGGTGTCGTCCGCTCGGCGCGGGCCTGGCGGGGGTCCGCAGGACGTTGTGCGGAGCTCGGGGGCGGCGGTGGGAAAACGGCGGCAGGGCCGGCCCTGGTGGGGGTCGGCCCTGCCGTGTGCGGCACTCGCGCGCCAACGCGGTGCCGCGTGTGTCCCTGCTGCGGAGTCACCTACTTCAGGGGTTCCGCCGGTTGCCCGGTCGGTCTGCACCCCACGGTGTCCTGCCGGCGCACACAAACGCAACTTCTGCTTGGACGGGACTCGACGAATGGGTGCGGGTGTCCGGGTTGGGCGGCCGCTGCACGGCGCCCGCAGGTGACCAGCAGGCCGGGTTGCCGCGACTTCCCGGTGGACCGGAAGGCGTTTGTGCAGGTCAGCAGCTTCCAAGGGAGTCTGCGTGTGCAAGTTGAACAGCGGGGACACCAGTGAACGAATGAACGGACATTCCGAATGTATGGGATGTGGTTCAGGAGGGCCGGGCCGCGCGGGCCCGTGACCGTCTGTCATGCTTGCCCTCCCGGACAAGCGACGCCAATCGCCCCTGGGAAAGCGCCACTTGGCGCGGAGTCACCAATCCGGGAGGGCACTGTCCCGTGCCCTCCCGGCACTCACTTCAGGGGCTCCCCATCCCGCTGCCCCGGTCAGGAACTGTCATGGAAGTACAGCAGGAGACCACCGACTCGTGCGTCGCGCAGCGGGGAGCGGACGGCCGCCCCCCGGGCCTGACGATGCCGCAGGCCCTCGTGATCAGCGCCCTGATGCCGGTGGTGTTCGTCCTGGCCGTGGTCCTTAGCCTGCGGGGCATGCCGACGGGGGAGATCCTGCGGCTGCTCGGCGGCGCGGGCGCCATCGGCATGGTCCTGGTGGTGGCGGTCACCCCGGGCGGCCGGGGCGCGGTCGCCGCGGCCGCCCGCGCCGCGCTCCAGGCCGGCCGGTAGGGGGCCGGGGCCATGGGGCGTCCTGAACTCCCGGTCGACCACACCGTCCCGGCCCGCGGCGAACTGGCCGCGGCCCTGCGGGGGCTGCGTGCCGCGGCAGGGCTGACCTACGACGAGCTCGCCGTCCGGACCGGTCTGTCGGCGGCGACACTGAAGCGTGCGGCTTCGGGCCGGTACGTGCCGGCCTGGGAGACCGTCACGGCGATCACCGAGGTATGCGGCGACCTGCACCGTGACGTCGGGCAGCTGTGGCAGCGTGCCCGCGTCGCCCAGCGGGGCCGCCTGAAGGACCTGCCCCGCCCCGCCTCCCCCGAACTGATCACCAACGCGGGAGCCCTGAGCGAGGCGCTGGTCTACTTCTACGAGTGGGCCGGCGGCCTGCCGCTGCGCCGGCTCCAGGAGCTGGCGGGCGAGGCGTACTTCCTGCCGGTCAGCACAGCCGCCCGGATCGTGGGCCGACAGGCACTCCCCGTCAGCCGCCAGCAGTGCATCGCCTTCCTGACCGCCTGCGGGATCGGCCCGCGCCTGGTGCGGCGCTGGGCGGACGCCTACGACCGGATCATCGCCGCACGGCACACCAACACCCGGGCGTCGTCCAGCGAGGTGGACCCCGCCCTGGTGCTGCTGAGGGACGTGCAGCGCCTTACGGAACGCTCCGGCGGTCACGGGTCCGTCCGCGTGACGGATCTGTTTCAGGGGCCCGGCGAGGCGACTCGCCTGCGGGGACAGCAGACTCTGACGGGCCTTCTGCCCCAGGAACTGCCCCAGCGCCGCATCCGCTTCGCCGAGCGTCCTCGAAGGCTGCCACCGCAGCCGGCTTGAACGGTCCGCCTCGTGGACGCGACCCTGCGCTCCCTGACGACCCCGCCTGCCGCACCACCGGCGCCCGCATCCGCGTCCCCCGTGTCCCCGGCTGCGGCCCGGTCCCGTTCCACCACCACGCCTGTCACCGCGACTCCCGGCCAGCCGGCTCCGGCCGAAGCCGCGGTCCCCGCGCACCCGCGGCAGCCCGTACCGGCGAGGCGCGCGGTGCGGGGCGTTGACGGGGTCCGGAGCGCTAGGCGGACGGCCCCGAACGGGCACAGCGCGTACGGACCGGCCCGGGTGGGAGAGGCATGTGGGGAATGCCGGCCTGGGGCGTCATATCGACGCTGATGTGCCGGAGGGGAGGCCCGGGCTGGTCGGCCGGCTGGCCCCGCGTGCGGGGCAGCGGGCATACCCCTTCAGCCTGCAAGGCCACCCAAGCCCGCGCGGGTGACCCCGGTGGTCTGATCGAACCCGGTCGGCCCGTCGCTCCGGCCGTGCAGGGCCGGAGCGTTGCCGCGCCCGAGCTCGGATGCTACCCGCCCGGCCGCGTCCGGGCCACGCGGTGTGGGACCAAGGCGTTGTGGTGCCGGCCCGCCCGCCTGTTGTCCGGGCCGGGGCTGTTGTCCGGTGGCTCCGCGCCCGGGCGGTGCCGGGCCGGGGTGTTGCCGTGCCCACGGCGGTTGTGCCACCTGGGCTGTCCTCCCAGATCGGATGGTGCTGCGGCCGCTCTGACTGCCGCCCGCCGCTCGGCCCCGGCTGCCCGCGGTCCACCCAGCCGCGCCTGCCGCCCGACTGCCGAGCCGGCTTCAGACCTCCCCGGCCGAACCCCGCCGCCCGCGCGGTGCCCGTGGCCCCCGCGGTCCGTTCCCGCTCCGGCCGGTTTGCCGTGGGCGGCCGTGGTGTCCGGAGTTCGGGCTGCCGCGGTCTCACCCGGCCGCTCGTCCCCGCAAGGTGCTGCCCGCCGCCGCTGCCCGGAGTTCGCACTGCCGCGTCCACCCGGCCGCCGTCCGTCCGCCGCGCGGTCGCTGCCCGCACGCCCGGACTGTGCCCGCTGGCCCGGCCGTGCCCTGGCCGCCGTCCGCTCCCGCCGCCGTCCATGACCTTCCGCACCGCCGTCGCCCGACCGCTCGCTTGCCCGACTGCCCGACTGCACGCGCGGCCGCCCGGCCGCGCCCGCGTCCCGCTCGCCCGCCGCCCGCTGTCCGATGCTTGCGGCTTCTGCTCAGGCGGTCGTTGCCGGCTCCGGCCGCCCGGCCGTGCCGCGCCCCAACCGGTGTCGCGTCGGGCTGTTGTTGTGCCGTCCTGGTCGTGTGTCGTCCGGGCGGGGTTGTACTGCTCCCGACCGGCAGCCCGGGCTGCTGTGGTGCCGCCCGCTACCCCGTCCGCCGTCCGCCGCCGGGGTGGGGGTGGGGGTGGGGGTGGTCTCGGGTTTGTGGTGTCTGGTGTGCGGCACACCTCTGGCACTTTCGACATGCGGTCCCCGCGAGACCCCGGGTTTCCCGCCGGGCGGGACACAGAAGGGAGCCAGGCACCCGAGGGCGGTCGCGCCGCCGCCATGAGTTCGTGTGCCCGCCCCGCTCCGCCCCGCCCACCGTCGGCCGCTGCCTGGGCCTGTCTGGCTGCGGCGCCGCGCGTTGCCCGCATCCTCTCCGCCGCTCGCCCGCCGGGCTGTTGCCGGGTGCCCGGACCTGCCGCCACCGACGGCGCCCAGGCCGCCGCCGTCATGCGCGGGTTTCCCGCGGCCGGGCTTCCCGCGCTCCGGTCGCCCGCTGCCCGCTCGTGGTCTGCTGTTGTCGTGTCCGGTCCGTCGGCCGCATCGCCGTGGCCGTCCTGGTCGTGCTGCTGCCGAGCAGGCCCGGCCCGACTGCCCGCCCGGCTGCCCGCGTGCTGCCAGGTCAGCCCCGCTCGGCCAAGCCCGTCCGGCGGTCCGTGTTGGGCTCGCCTGCCGCCGAGGTCATCACGCGCCCGCCCGCCTGCCGTCAATACCGTGTCGGTATACGCGGGACCTGCCTGCTCCTGCCCGTCGTACCGCGCGCGGTGGTCGCCGGCCGGTGTCGTGTCCAGACAGCGCTGCTGTGGGTTGCCTGTGCCCCGGCCGGGTGGTGCTGCCGGGGTTCGGGCTGCTGTGGTCGCCCGTGTCGCCGCCGCCCGCGTCAGCCGGCCGTGTGCTGGCCGTCCGTCGCCCCTGGTTGCTGCCCCTGGGCAGCCCCGGCTACCCAGGCCGCGCGCCGGCCACCCGGTCGCGCCCGGGCCCGGGCCCGGTGACGCTGCGGCCGTCCGCGTACACCCGTCCGCTCTGGCCGCGCCCTGCCTGCCCGTGTGCCGCCGGCCGTGGCCGGGTTCCGCCCAGCCTGTACTGCTCCGCCGTCCGCCGACTGAGTGACCGCGGTCCCACCCGGGCTGCACCGCCAACCACCCGCGCCGCCGCCCGCTTGTGATGACGCGCCCGTTCCGGCCGCCGCCCGTCCGTTCCGGCCGCCGCCCGTCCGTTCCGGCCGCGCTCCGCCTGCCCGTGTGCCAGCCCGCCCACCGTCCGGACAGTCGGCCGCTTGTATGGCTGCGGCCCCGGCCTGCCGCTTCCCGGTAGGGCACCATCGCCTGCTCGGCTGCGACGCCGCGCGCCCCCACCGTCCGCCGTCACCCGCAGTTGCCGCCCAGGCCCTGGCAGCTGTTCGGTCGCGCCGCGCCCCGGTGGTGCCACGCCGGGGCGGTGTTGTGCCCGCGAGATCCTGCCCGACCACCCGGGCTGCTCACCCGGCCCAGGCGGTGCTGCGCCCGTTCTGGCCGCGTCCACCCGGCTGCGCGCTGGCTGCCGGGCCCCCGGCCGCCGCGTCCGTGCCGGCCGCGTCCGTGCCGGCCGCGTCCGTGCCGGCCGGCTGGGCTGGGCTCGTGCCGTGCCCCGTCCGGCCCGGCTCGGCTCGGCCGGACATGCCCCGGCTGCCCGTGTGTTGAGCGCGACGCCGGCTGCCTGCCGGCTCGTACCTGCGGTAGACGGTTCGCTGCCTGCGGGCCGCGTGCGTCGGAGTTGGCGCCGCTGTTGCCGGGGAGTCCGGGCTGCTGTGGTGCCGCCCGCCGCCGATCGCCCACCAGCAGCCGCTCGGCCGTCCGCGCCGCGGCCCTCCGCTCCACTGCTGTCGCCCACCTCCGCGCCGGGAGCGTCCCGCGCCGCCCCGGGTTGCCGTCCGTGCCGTGACCGTCCGCGTGGAACCTGCCTGCTGCTGTGGCATGTCGCGCCCGCCCGCCAGCCTTTGCCGGGTCCAAGCGGTGCTGCTGCGGGCCGCGCGGCCCGGACGCCCCCGCCCGCGGACAGCCCGAGCTGGCCCCGCTGGGCCGGACTGCGTTCGGGCCAGGGTGGTGCTGCGGCCGTTCGGCTGCCCGGAGCTCGGGCTCCTGCGGTGCCGCCCGACCGCACGTGGTGCTGCCCGGATCTACCCGGCTGCGGCCGGGCAGCCGCAGCTCTGGTGTCTGTGCCGGGCCGGTACGGGGCTGGGTCGTATCAGGGTGCTGCTCGTCGCGCGCCCGGGCAGCTGCCCGGCCGCCCGCCCGTGCTGCCGCGGGGCCGTCACTTGCATGGCCTCCCGCACGGCCGACCGCCCGTGTCGGCGGCCTTCGGGGTGGTGGGGGCGGCGGGGAGACGCTCGGCGGCGGTGCGGGGGTCCGCACCGGTGACCCGGTGCGCGGGTGGGTCGGCGGGACGGGGGCCGGTGCCGAGCTGGCGGCGGTCGGTGCTCACCGCCCGATTCTCGCCCCCCGCCCCGACGCCGTCCGCACGACGGTGCCGGAGCGACCAGAGACGGGACCTGGACCAGGAGATGCCCAGGGCCGGCCGCCGCCCCGGACGAGAGGGCCGAACCTCTTCCTGGCTGTCGCAGGAAAGACACCTCATGCGGCTAAGAGGTCAAGACAACGGGTGAAATGAGGGCCTCCGGAGGCGGCTCTGGCCGCCATCGTGAAGGCGAGCCGAGGTGTCCGGGCTGTCGTGCCAGGATGGAGGCCATGACCCTCTCCGAAATCGACAACGAGTTGAGTTCAGCCCTTCAGGACGCTCGCTCGGCATCATGGTCCGTCAGAGCGGCAGCAGGTCGGCGTCTGGCAGGCTCGGCAGAGGAAGCCGGAGTGGCTGACGTACTGCATCAGCTGCTGCTGGACGGCCAAGACACCGCTGTCACTCGCGAGACGGCGGAGGCTCTGCTCGAGCGGGGGGACATCTGCGGTTTGCGCATGGTCCTGGTGGCGCTCAGCAGCGCGGACGACGGCACCAGTGACTACCTCGATGGTGCAATCAATGACGTCTGCTGTCAGTCCGAGGAAGGTCTCGCACAGCTCGAAGAACTGTCCTCGGTGTTGGTATCGGATGCCGACGACTCGGTCAGCAACGAAGCAAGCAGGATCCTGCGCGTATGGGGTGCCCGCCGCTGACCTGAGGATTCACGCCACCGTGATCAGAGTTCCAACGTGCCCCATCAGGTCCCAGCGGGCTGTGGGAACGCGATGGATTCGTCGAAGGGGATGCGGGTCTGGAGGCAGTGGTGGAGCTGTCCGATCATGCGGTTGAACAGGTGCCGCAGGGCCTGGGCATGCCAGTCTCCTGTCTCGGGTCGTCGCCGGTAGTGCGCGTTGGCGCCCTTCGAGTGGGTGAGGGTGGAGAAGGCCCATAGGTAGCCGGCGTGGTTGAGCCGGTTGTTCTTCACGAAGCGCCGTCCGACGTACTTGCGTTTGCCCGAGGCCCGGGTGATCGGGGCCGCTCCCGCGTATGCCTTGAGTCCGCCGGCGGTGGTGAAGCGGGTGCGGTCGTCGCCGATCTCGGCCAGGAGACGTGCTCCGACCCCGGGGCCGATGCCGGGGAAGCTGAGCATGATCGGCGCGTCGGGGTGACTCCGGAAGGTCCGCTCAACCGCCTTGGCGAGTTCGTCGACGGCCTTGCAGACTGCGTTCAGCTGGACCAGCAGGGCCTTGGCCTGGATGCCCATGGCTTCCTCCACCGCGGGCAGCTGGCGGGCGGTCGGCTGCCGGAACAGCGTGTGGATCCGCTCGGCGTCCTCGTTGATGCCGCGTTGGCGGCCCGCGTTGTGCATCATCACCCGGAGCTTCCAGAGCGGCAGCTCAGCGGCCATGGTCGGGGTGGGTGCGGCGGCGAGGATCTTCCGCGCGTCCGGCCGGGTCAGTCCGCCGGCCTTGTGCCGCCATGCCTCCAGAGCAGCGGGGTAGTACTCGCGCAGGAGAGAGCGGAGCTGGTTGGCGATCTGCTGCCGGTTCCAGACGGCGTCCTGGTGGGCGCGGGCGAGGACGGCGATGGCCTGGGCCAGGTCGCTGTCGGCGGGCAGGGGCCGGTGCATAGGCATGTCCGTGCGGATGATGTTCGCCAGGACCAGGGCGTCGCCGGGATCGGACTTCTTGCGGGAGACGCCGTGCCGGTCACGGTAGCGGGAGGCCGCCATCGGGTTGATCGCGAAGACCTGCCGGGCCCCAGTCCGCAGGGTGGCGACCAGCAGGCCGCGACTGGTCTCGATGGCCACCGGGATCGGCGTCTCGGCGCTGTCGCCGTGTTCGGCCATCAGGTCCAGCAGCAGCTGGTAGCCGTCCAGGTCATCGTCGATTCGACACTTGACCAGCAGCTTGCCGGTGTTGTCGATAATCGCGACGTCGTGGTGCCCTTCCGCCCAGTCGATCCCGCAGAACACGTCCATGGATCCCGCCCCTTCTCCCGTGCTGTTCTCGAAGGCGAGCACGCGGGGCCGCACGGCGCACTAATTCCAGGGCTCCAAGGCCCGCCACCTCATCAGCCGTGCGCGGCACCGTTGGACCGCACGGGCGCACGCCATGTCCAGAGCTCGAAGCTCGTGAGGAAAAACGCGTCACCGTACGGCAGCTCATCCGTCGAGGATCTCGAACCTGACGGGCCCGTGGGGCAGAACGTGCGAGGACCGGCCGGCACCACGGCGCCACCGGTCTTTCCACAGACCTGATCGGTCGGAGGTGTCGTAGGGGTCACCACGGCACCGACCGGACCACACACGTCCTGCCCAGGCAGACAGCGTCCGCCAGGCCCGTCAGAGATCCAGAACCTCTGATTGCTGTCGAATTAGAGGTGTCGTCGGCGTTGACAGGCTTGCCCACCAGGTATGACCAGCAGCGATACCCATGATCACCAAACAGGGGGTCCCACTCACGGTCCTCCCTCCGATGCACCTCCCGATGCACCTGTGCAGCCCCCTCTGCAACCCCCTCCCGGTGCAACTGCCGCCGCCCGTTTCCCAACGGGAAACAGCCGGCCCGGCGGGCAAGCCCCGCGGCGCGGTCGGGCAAGCCCACCGGGGCTGGACAACATCACCGACACCCCCCACCACAGGTCAGCGCCGCGGCCGGTGGCACGCCCGCCAAGCTCCACCGCACACTCGCCGCCGCCGACGACAAGCCGGTCCAGAAAGGCGGGCAAGCCTCCCGCGGGGGTGGGCAAGCCCGCCGCGGGCAAGCCTGCCAGGACGCTGGGCAAGCCCCGCCTCGACGGCCTGGGCAAGCCTTCTGAGCCTCAACAGCACCTGAAAAAGTCGGCAACGCGGTACTGGATCTGCCTCCGTTTCCCCCATAACCCATGTACGAGGAGACGCCAGCCCCGTCCCGTAGCAGCGACCGAAGCCCCATTCAACCCCTGACTAGCCATCAAAACCGCTGGTCAGAACCTTGAATGGGGCTTCTCGCTGCGCGACGGTGACCGGGCTTGCGGGGCTAACCCCCTCCGCCGCCAGAGTCCGGAGCAACGGCCAGCCCGCCTGTCGAACCGGCAGTCCGCGACGCCAGGGGCGAGGCCTCTCCACGCTCCACCCCACTCCGCACGCCGACTTCGGCGCGCGCCCCCAACGAAAGGAAGATCCACATGTCCACGAAGCTGCTCCTGCTGCTGCTCTTCGTCTTGGGCGTCGCGGTGGCCGCTGTGCTGCTCGGCCTCGGGTGGCTCGTCCACCGCTACCCGCGACTGACCGCCCCGGTCTCGGTGGCCTTGGCCGCCGCAGGCGTGATCGTCGGCTGCCTGGGCGTCATCGCCGCCCTGTGACCCGCCGGCACCCCGCACCCGCCATCAGCGGGTGCGGGCGCCCGCAACACATCCCGCACTTCAGCGGAAGCACCCAGAAGGGCAGACCTGCGGCCGCTGCCCGGGCGGGCGCAGGCCCGCGCAGGGGGCTACCACCCGGCGCTGATGCCGTCCTCAAGATAGATCATGTTCGCGGGCTCCCGGTCGTGGTCGTCCGCACCGTGGCATGTGCAGATGCCGCCCTCGTAGGTGAGGCGCTCGCAGTGGTCGTCATGGCCGGGGGCCCGGGGCGGTTCCGGTGCGCCGGCGGCCGGCCGCGGACCGGGCACCCCCGCGGACGCACCCGCGAGTTCGGCCCGGATGTCCTCGAAGCGCCCGCCCTCCCACCCCTCACACAGCTCGCAGCCGCGTCCACCGGGGAGCGTGCCGGGACAGTCGTACACGTGCATCTCGGGATGACGCGATCCTCCCAGAACGACACGGCCGGGGGTGGGCGGTCTTGCCACCTCACCACATCGAGTGGAGGCGGCGCCCCGGAGGCCGACGCTCACCCTCACGTATGCGACTTTCACACTCCTCATGCAATATCCGCATGCAGATTGGTAGGGTGAGGCCCATGGCAATGAGTACCGAAGAGACGCTGCGCGTGACGGTGACGGCGATCACGCACCGCACCGGGGAGCAGCAGGCGGATGTCGCGGTCGCGTTGGGGTTGACGCAGAGTCAGATCAGCCGCAGGCAGCGGGGTCTGGCCTCCTGGACCCTGGCCGATTGCGACCGTCTGGCCGCGCATTGGGGCATGCCCGTCCTCGACCTGCTGGCCGGCCCGACGCACGCCCTGACCCGGCTGCCCGCCGACCGGTTGGCGGCCGGCGGGCAGCAGACTCTGCTGTCACTCGACACCCCCGGCCCCACGCCCGCCGTGACCGCCCGCAGTACCCCGGCGCGCCGCGCCGCCGACCCCGACCCGGCTTCCGCTGCAGCCCCGGTCGAGCCGGCCCCGGCCGCGAGCCCCCGCAGCACCTCGACCCGCAGCGCCCCCGCCCAGGCGCCTGCGGACGCCGCGACTGCACGCACCGCTCCGGCCCGGCGCGCGCCCGCCGCCGAGCCGGCCCCGGCCGCACCGCCCGCTGTCGCACCGCCCGCTGTCGCACCGCCCGTTCCGAAGCGCGTCGCGGCGCCGGCCGGTCCACTCGCGGACCGCATCCGTGCCCGCGTCGCGGAGGAGCTGGCCGCCCACGGCGGCGACCAGGACGCCGCGAAGGCCGCCCTCATCAAGTCGGCCGTCCCCGACGTCATGGCCCTGTTCTCCGCGTCGCGGGTCGGTGGCCGGTACGAACACTCCCAGTTCCCGCCCACCGCCGGCATCCTCCAGAAGACGTCGCAGAAGGGCGCGGACCAGATCTGGGAGGGCCGGCCGAAGTGGCGGTCCGAGGACCTGCACCGGGCCGCGCGCGCCGGCCACGTCCGCCTCGACGTCACCGCCCTGGACATGAACGCCGCCTACCTGGCCGCGCTCAAGACGTGGCTGCCGATCGGGAAGCTCGTCCACTCCGAGGGCGGCGACCACAACCCGAAACGCTCTGGTGTCCACCGGGTCACCCCGGCCGTCTGGGAGATGCCTGACCTGCCGTCCCCGCTGGGTGCCCGGAAAGAGCCGGGGGACCTGTGGATCACCGAACCCACACTCCGACTCCTCCTACGCTGCGCGAAATTGGGGTTCTGTGACGCCCCGGTCATTCACGAGTCGTGGACATC